>JAJYDE010000071.1 GCA_021777755.1 Deltaproteobacteria bacterium | reverse complement strand
TAAATCCAGGTGTTATCCAAAATAGAATGCCAGAAAACCAGCAAAAATACAACACCAAAATCGCTATTTTGCCAAATAATTCAGTCAAATAAGGGTTTCCGGATGGACACTAGCTAAAAGACTGATCTTGTCAAAATTCGATTTCAAAGTGAGTTTCCGGCAAGCCTGCATGATTAATGAGATGGACAAGGGTCTATGATCGGCTGAAAATTCCATGCGATACAGCATGAAATAAAGCTAAAGCGACCGGTTCCGTGGCACCATATTTTGAGGCATTGAAAAAATAGACCCGGTATTCATGCGGATTTACAGACTTCGATCCGCGTCAACTCGGCACTCAGCTTCTTGCGAGGCGGGGCATTTATCCCACTTTCTCACCGGTTCCAACCAGACTCTATATCTGATCAAATATACCGCAACGTATTTCCCTCGGGCGTAAAGCAGTTTTCATCTTGGTTGACGAATATGTTACTCTAACGCTTGGTTGCCGGATCAAACGTAGCCTTCGCGAAGACGGCCGGTGTTTTGAAATCCGGGTATGCGGCAATTCCAAAGGATAAAAGCCATGATTTCAAAATCTTCAATTCGCAAAGCTATCGCACAGGCACGAGGCTGTGTGCAAGGGGATCTCTATCTCGATGATGGCGGGAAGACCGTCTCATTTATCGTTGGAATGACTGACTCATTGGAGTACGGGCGCACCTATCCCGATTTTTGGTATCTGGCGAAGGAGCATTCCTTTGAGAAGGTTGCCGGGATAATCGTGAGATGGGCGGCTTCGAGGTGAAGTGGATCGTCACCGTTTCAATAAAAGGAACTACAGATAATGCTGAGCAATAAAGATCGAAGCAACAAAGGCGGCGGTAAGAGTGGTGATATGGGGCATACAAAACGGAAGGCCGAACCCGGTACACGGGAGTTGCGAAGGAAGAATACGGCCAAGAAGGTCAAGAGGTGGAAGTAGATGGAATTGAGCGGCGGGACAATTCGCCAAACCTTGCTTCGTTTTAGAGCACGTCCGGGAGGAAGCTGCGCGACACAAAAGCATGCCGCCGATGAGCCCCCGCTGCGCTCCGAGTTGTTCAGCGCCGATCAGATGAAGCTTCATGGCAAGACCCTTGCCGGCTGGCACAGGTTGAACCCGGGATGTCCTCGGGGCCGGCTTCTGAAGCGACTGGCCGACAATGAAAGTGTCCTGCTTTCAGTTCACATCCTGCTGACCGAAGCGGTCAAGGCGGACCGCCGGATTACTCCGGCCGGGGAATGGCTGCTCGACAACTTCTACTTGATTGAAGAGCAGGTACGCACAGCCAAGCGTCACTTGCCAAAGGGCTACAGCCGGGAACTGCCGCGCTTGCTGGACGGACCATCCGCCGGGCTTCCGCGGGTCTATGACATCGCGCTGGAAACGATCTCGCATGGCGATGGGCGCGTGGACGCCGAGGGCCTCGGCAGTTTCCTGGCCGCCTACCAGACGGTAACCGACCTGACCTTGGGCGAGTTGTGGGCGATTCCCATTATGTTGCGCCTGGCGCTCATCGAAAACCTCCGGCGAGTGGGGACCCGGATCGCCACCGACAGGACCGACCGAAACCTTGCCGACTATTGGGCGGACCAGATGACGGAGATAGCGGGAAAGGACCCGAAGAGCCTGATCCTGGTTATCGCGGATATGGCGCGGTCGAGCCCTCCGATGGTTAGTTCGTTTGTCTCGGAGTTTGCGCGCCGGTTGCAGGGACAGGGCCCCGCCCTGGTGTTGCCGCTCACCTGGATTGAACAGCGATTGTCCGAGTCCGGCGAGACAATCGAACAGTTGGTGCGCTCGGAGAACCAGCAACAAGCCGCGGACCAGGTTTCCATGAGCAACAGCATCGGTAGCCTCCGTTTTCTGAGTGCCATGGACTGGCGCGAGTTCGTTGAAACGCAGAGCACTGTCGAGCGGACCCTGGGTGATGATCCGGGAAACATCTACCGCCGGATGGATTTTGCAACCCGTGATCGCTACCGTCACGTTATTGAGAAGACGGCAAAGAACAGCTTGCACTCCGAGCGCGAGGTGGCGCGCCAGGCAATCCAACTGGCCCACGAGGGCGCGGCCATGAAAGGAGGCGACGATTCCACCGCACATGTCGGCTTCTACCTGATCGACAAGGGATATGCACGGCTCGAACGAACGGCGGAGGTTCGTTCATCACTCTGCGAGGCTCTTCGCAAATTCAGCCGCCGTTATCCTTTGCTGCTCTATGGAGGCGCGATCCTGCTGGCCTCGGTGCTCTTCGCCGGGTTCTTGGTCCTCAAGGCGCACGGCGCCGGGTTGCGTGGCTGGCTGCTCGCGTTGACCGGGATTCTTTCGCTTCTGTGTGCAAGCCAACTGGCGGTAGCCATCGTGAACTGGATGGCCACCTTGCTGGCGACGCCCCATCCCTTGCCGCGAATGGATTTTTCAAAAGGGATTCCGCCTGAGTCGCGTGCTTTGGTGATAGTCCCGACTATGCTCACAAGCTCTCAAAATATCGAGGATTTGATCGATGCGCTTGAAATCCGCTTCTTGGCAAATCGAGACGACCATCTGCACTTCGGCCTGCTGACTGATTTTCGGGACGCCCTGGAAGAAACGCTTCAGGAAGACGAACCGCTGTTGCTGCTGGCTCGGCACGGAATCGAAGAGCTGAATCTAAAATACCGGAATTCGGAAAGCGATATCTTCTTCCTCTTTCATCGCCAGCGCCGATGGAATCCGGAGGAACAGATCTGGATGGGCTACGAGCGCAAGCGGGGGAAGCTCGCGGACTTGAATTGGCTGCTGCGCGCCGGGCCCGATGACAACCTCGGAGATCGTTTTTCGCTCATCGCCGGTGAAACTGCGATTTTGGCGAATGTGAAATATGTGATCACACTCGACACGGACACTCAACTGGCTCGCGATTCGGCGCGGCAGTTTGTGGCGGCCATGGCGCACCCTCTGAATCGTGCGCACTACGACCAAGACAAACAGCGAGTCTGTGAGGGGTACGGCATCCTTCAGCCGCGGGTGGCGGTGAGCCTGCCCGGCGCCAATCGGTCTCGGTATGCGCGCATGTTCGGAAGTGACTCCGGCATCGATCCTTACACTCGCGCCGTTTCCGATGTTTACCAGGATTTGTTCGGTGAAGGCTCGTTCATTGGCAAGGGGATCTATGATGTTGATGCGTTTGAGCGGGCGACCGAAGGTCGTTTCCCATCAAACCGGATACTGAGCCATGATCTATTGGAAGGTTGCTACGCGCGGGCCGGGCTGTTGAGCGATGTACAGTTATACGAGCAATACCCGTCTCGCTACAGCGCCGACGTGAGCCGCCGACACCGTTGGATTCGAGGGGATTGGCAGATCGCGCGGTGGGTGACGCCGGGCGTTCCCGGCCCCGGTAAGCGCCTGCAAAAGAACCCGCTCACGATGCTGTCTCGATGGAAGATCTTCGACAACCTGAGACGCAGTGTCGCACCCGCGGCTTTGACACTCCTGTTGCTGTTGGGCTGGACGGTGCTGCCGACGGCTTGGTTATGGACTTTGTCGGTAATCGCAATCATCCTGATTCCTTCTCTGCTCGGCGCTGTCCTGGATCTGTTTCAAAAGTCCGGCGATGTGGCCTTGGTGCGGCACTTCGCCGCAACGGTGCGCTCGGCCGGTGGCAGCCTTGCTCAGGCTGGATTCGCGCTCGTGTGTCTGCCCTACGAGGCCTGTTTCAGCCTGGATGCGATTTTCCGCACGGTCTGGCGCCTGTTTATCACCCACAGGCGGCTTCTCGAATGGAACCCGTCGAATAATCCTGACCGTGGCGGCACCACAGGCCTTTCCGGCTCATACCTTATTATGTGGATCGCCCCGGTCATCGCCATTGTCGCGGCTGTTGCCCTCGCGCTATTGAGACCTGCCGCACTGGTTGTGGCTGCTCCCATCCTGGCCCTCTGGTTTGCCTCCCCCGCTGTCGTCTGGTGGCTCGACCAACCACTCGACCACCATGAAGCAAGGCTTACGACTGAGCAGACCCGCTTCCTCCGAAAACTCTCCAGGAAAACCTGGGCGTTTTTCGAGACATTCGTTGGTCCGGAGGATAATTGGTTGCCGCCCGATAATTTTCAGGAGCATCCCACCGCCGTGGTCGCTCATCGCACGTCACCGACCAATATGGGATTTGCTTTGCTTGCGAATTTATCCGCATATGATTTCGGCTACATTTCGGCCGGACAACTGATCGAGCGGACAGCGAATACCTTCCACGCCATGCAAGCTCTGGGACGGTACCGGGGTCACTTCTACAACTGGTACGACACACAATCTTTGAAGCCGCTGTTGCCCCTCTACATTTCGTCCGTTGACAGCGGAAATCTCGCGGGCCATCTACTGGCATTTCGGCAGGGTCTGCTCCTTCTGCCCGAGGACAAAATCCTGGGAGCACGCTTTCTCGACGGGCTCGACGACACTTTCAAGGTCCTCGCGGACATGGCGGGAGGCTCCGCTCCGGTTCAGCTTGACCGGCTTCAAAAGAACCTGGCTCTCGCACTTACCTCCCAACCTGCTTCGCTCACGGAGGCATGGCTGTGCCTGGAGTCTCTGAGAGCCTCCGCCGAGGAAGCCGCCCGCCTCGCGGAGCGTGCAGAGCCCTCAAGCGAGTCAGCCGGAGGCCCTGGCGCGGACGCCGCCCAATGGAAGTGGTGGGCCCATTCTTTGGCTCGGCAGTGCCGGGACGCCCTCGATGAGATAGTGTTTCTCGCGCCGTGGACACGGCTTTTGTCTTCACCGGATAGACCCCTGGATTTCGACGGTGTTGACCAGATCCCGACGCTTCGCCAATTGTCCCTCCTCGAGGTGGAGCTCCTGCCGAAAATCGAGCGGCGGCTTGCCATGAAGACCGCCTCCGGGGAGAAGGCGTGGCTTGAGGGGCTTCGGCCTCTTGTCATAGAGGCAAGCCACCGCGCGGCCTCGAGGATTGCGCTTGTCGAACACCTTGCACTGCAAGCCTACGACTTTGCCAGCATGGAATATGACTTCCTCTTTGACGAGACGCGTCGTCAACTGGCAATCGGCTACAACGTGGACGAACACAGGCGGGATTCCAGCTACTACGATCTGTTAGCTTCGGAAGCGAGATTTTCCAGTTTCGTGGCGATCGCTCAAGGAGAGTTGCCTCAGGATAGCTGGTTCGCCCTGGGACGTCTGCTCACTATCGCCGGTGGAGAACCGATCCTCCTTTCATGGAGCGGGTCGATGTTCGAATACCTCATGCCGCTCCTGGTTATGCCGACCTACGAAAACACGCTGCTCGACCAGACCTGCAAAGCGGCTGTGGCCAGCCAGATCGAATACGGGAGAAAATGCGGGGTGCCCTGGGGCATTTCAGAATGCGGCTACAATGCAATCGATGTTCATCTCAACTACCAATACAGGGCATTCGGCGTGCCCGGCCTCGGGCTCAAACGAGGGCTTTCCGAGGATCTCGTGATTGCGCCCTATGCCTCGGCCCTCGCCCTGATGGTAGCGCCGGACAAGGCGTGTCTTAATCTCGAGCGGTTGGCCGCTGAAGGGTTTGAAGGAATATTCGGTTTTTATGAAGCTGTTGACTACACCCCTTCGCGCCTGCCGCGTGGACAATCGAGCGCCGTGGTTCGCTCCTTCATGGCCCATCACCAGGGCATGAGCTTTCTGTCTTTGGCCTACCTGCTCCTGGGGCGTCCGATGCAGAAACGATTCGAGTCGGAACCTTTGTTCCAGGCGACCTTGCTGCTGCTTCAGGAACGGGTTCCAAAGGCTACCGCATTCTATGCCCACACTACCGGGCTTGCCGAAAAGCAGGCGACTTCCAATGCCGCTGAGACGTCGGTGCGTGTTTTAAGACGCCCGGACACCCCGGTTCCCGAAGTGCAGTTGTTATCAAACGGTAGATACCACGTGATGCTCACGAACGCCGGCGGGGGGTACAGTCGCTGGAAAGACATCGCCGTCACACGGTGGCGCGAAGATGGCACCCGCGACCATTGGGGGGCGTTCTGCTACATCCGCGACGTTGCCGGCGACGGTTTCTGGTCAACAACATATCAGCCGGTGCTTGAACAATCGGATAACTTTGAGACCATTTTTTCGGAAGGGCGAGCCGAGTTTCGTTGCCGCCACGACGATATCGACGCCTACACGGAGGTGGTTGTTTCATCCGAAGATGATATCGAACTGCGCCGGATCACTCTCACCAACCGCACCCGGAAGGGCAGAGAGATCGAGGTGACGAGTTATGCTGAAGTGGTCCTTGCGCCGCCCGCCGCGGACGCGCTGCATCCGGCGTTCAGCAACCTCTTCGTTCAAACCGAGATCCTCCGGCGGCAGCGGGCGATTCTTTGCACTCGACGGCCCCGTTCCATCGAAGAACACGCCCCATGGATGTTTCACCTGATGGCCGTGCATGGGGCGAAAATCGGGGAGATTTCTTACGAAACCGATAGGATGCGGTTTATAGGGCGCGGAAACGCCGTCGCCAATCCCCAAGCGATGCGCGGTCCCTCAGAGGCGCTTTCGGACAGCCAGGGTTCGGTGCTGGACCCTATCGTCGCCATTCGATATCGAATAACGCTCGATCCGGAAAAATCGGCAACGATAAACATGGTCTCGGGCATTGGCGAAAACCGCGACGCATGCCTTGGCCTCGTTGAAAAATACCAGGACCGGCGCCTCGCGGATCGTGTCTTCGATCTGGCATGGACACATAGTCAGGTGGTCCTGCGGCAGATCAATGCCACGCAGGCCGATGCGCAGCTCTACTGCCGCCTTGCCGGCTCGATCATCTACGCCAACGCTTCGTTGCGGGCCGAGCCGAGCGTCCTCATGAAGAACCTCCGGGGGCAATCCGGTCTCTGGGGCTACGCCATCTCCGGCGATTTGCCTATTGTGCTGCTGCGGATCGAAGATGCGGCCAATATCGATCTGGTGCGCCAACTTGTGCAGGCCCACGCGTATTGGCGTCTAAATGGACTGGCGGTGGACCTGGTGATCTGGAATGAAGATCGCGCGGGTTACCGGCAACTTCTCCATGACCAGATTATGGGACTCATCGCCGCGGGCTCGGATGCCAACGTGACGGATCGACCAGGCGGGATTTTCCTGAGACCTTCGGACCAGATAGCGGAGGAGGACCGCATCCTTATTCAAACGGTCGCGCGCGCCATCATCACCGACAGGCTCGGATCGCTGGCGGACCAGATTAACGGTCGCAGCCAGGTGGAAGTAACCGTGCCTCTCCTTGCACCGACCCGGATCAACCGCCCGGCCCCCCCGGCGGTCGCTCCGCTGCCTCGCCACGATCTGACGTTTTACAACGGCATGGGCGGCTTCACCCCGGACGGGCGAGAATACGTTATTACCACGGCGCACGGGCAGGTTACCCCGGCGCCGTGGGCGAATGTGCTGGCCAACCCGCACTTCGGAACCGTTATATCGGAGAGCGGCCCTGCCTACACCTGGAGCGAGAATGCCCACGAGTTCCGCCTCACGCCCTGGGGAAACGATCCCGTGAGCGATTCGAGTGGTGAGGCCATTTACATCCGTGATGAGGAGCGCGGCCATTTCTGGTCACCCACTCCGATGCCCTGCCGCGGAATGACGCCTTACGTCACCCGCCACGGCTTCGGCTACAGTGTCTTCGAGCACACCGAGCGCGGCATCCGCTCCGAGCTGTGGGTTTACGTGGCCCTGGACGCACCGGTAAAGTTTTCAGTGCTGAAAGTGCGCAATGAGTCGGAACGATCCCGCCGGCTCTCCGCCACCGGATATGCGGAGTGGGTCCTTGGCGACCTGCGGTCGAAATGGAGCATGCACGTGATCACCGAAATCGACCGGAAGACCGGTGCCCTCTTCGCGCGCAACCCGTATAACACGGAGTTTCGCGACCGGACCGCCTTTTTCGACGTGGACGAACCGTCTCGCGGTGTGAGCGGAGATCGGACCGAGTTCCTGGGGCGCAACGGCACGCTGAGCTCTCCCGCGGCCATGAAGCGCATGCGCCTTTCAGGCAGGGTGGGGGCGGCCCTTGATCCATGCGCCGCGCTCCAGGTCAACTTTGACCTGGCCGCCGGGCAAGAACGTGAGATCGTCTTCAGGCTGGGCGTGGGGGGGGGAGCCGATGATGCTCGAAACCTGGTCGGTCGCTTTCGGGGGGCAACCGCCGCGCGCGGCGCCCTCGATGTGGTGTGGCGCCACTGGACTCATACCCTCGGCGCGGTAAATGTTGAAACACCGGATCAGTCCATAAACGTGCTGGCTAACGGCTGGCTGTTGTACCAGACCCTGGCGTGCCGCCTTTGGGCGAGAAGCGGATTCTATCAGTCGGGAGGGGCCTTCGGTTTCCGCGACCAGTTGCAGGATGTGATGGCTCTAACACACGCCAGGCCGCAGCTCGTGCGCGACCACCTGCTCCTCTGCGCGTCGCGCCAATTTCAGGAAGGAGATGTTCAGCATTGGTGGCATCCTCCAACGGGGCGGGGTGTGCGTACTCATTGTTCCGACGACTACCTCTGGCTGCCGCTTGCGACCTGCCGCTATGTTCGGAGCACAGGGGATACGGGCGTGTTGGATGAGTCCGTCCACTTCGTGCAGGGCCGCCAGGTAAACCAGGATGAAGATTCTTATTACGATCTTCCCGCAAGATCCGAGGAGGAGGCGAGTCTTTACCAACACTGTGTTCGAGCCATCCTGTACGGCCTCAAATTCGGTGAACACGGGTTGCCGCTCATCGGCTCCGGGGACTGGAACGACGGCATGAACCTGGTGGGCGAACACGGCAAAGGCGAAAGCGTGTGGCTGGGCTTTTTCCTTTACGAAGTGCTCATGCGCTTCTCTGAGGTCGCCCGCGCGCATGGTGACGTGACTTTTGCTGAGCGTTGCCTGAAGGAGGCTGCCCGACTACGCCACAATATCGAAGAGCATGGCTGGGACGGCGCGTGGTACCGCCGTGCTTACTTCGACGATGGTTCTCCGCTTGGATCGTCGGTCAATCCCGAATGCCGGATTGATTCTATTGCGCAGAGCTGGTCCGTTCTTTCGGGTGCGGGAGACGCCGAGCGTTCACGGATGGCCATGGAAGCCTTGAATGAGCGCCTCGTTAGCCGCGAGCACGGGCTGGTTCAACTCCTGGACCCACCCTTCGACAAATCGGATTTGAATCCCGGCTATATCAAAGGGTACGTCCCCGGCGTCAGGGAAAACGGGGGGCAGTACACGCACGCGGCAATCTGGGCGGCGATGGCCTTCGCTCGCCTGGGGGACAACCGGCGCGCGTGGGAACTCTTGGGCATGATCAACCCGGTGAACCACGCAAAATCGACCGAGGAGAAAGCCACCTACAAAGTCGAACCATACGTTGTCGCGGCCGACGTCTACGGGGTAGCACCTCATACCGGCCGAGGCGGCTGGACATGGTACACGGGCTCGGCCGCCTGGATGTACCGGCTGATTGTTGAATCACTTCTGGGGTTCAGACTTGAAGCCGACAAACTGTTTATTACGCCCTGCCTCCCCGCGAATTGGGATGGATTCAAGATGCACTACCGGTATCGCGAGACGGTATACCATATTGCCGTTCTACGAACACGCGCGGGTAATGATGAAATGAGTGTCGCGGTTGATGGCGTCGAACAACACGACAAGGCTGTTCCCCTCGTTGACGACCATCGGGAACACTCGGTAGAGGTGAGAATGAACGCAACCGACAGCCCTTAATACGGTCACACTGGGGGATATTACGTGATCCGGGACCATGCGGGATGCCTCGAACAGAAATTTCCACGTGGATGATCCTTGATCATCATACCATTTTTTAGTATGCTAATCATCCCATGTGATGGACTGTCAACATAAGCGAAAAGGTTCGAAAGGCGATAGGTTCTCTCCCCGAAGCGGTTGTGGAGCAACTTATCTTCTTGTCGCGAGAAATCGAAACCTTGGGACCCGGCAGGGGCAATTGGCAAAATTACGGGAAACTCGCCAAAAATCGCCATCATTGCCATCTGAGGAAGGGGAAGCCGACTTATGTCGCCATTTGGGAAGTAAGAGATAAAAACGTAAGAATCGTGGAGATCACTTATGCGGGCACTCACGAAAAAGCACCTTGTTAATGCTGTGGAACTTTGCTTTACGGGACCGGCCGAGAAAAAAGCGGAGGCCCTTTCCATCATGGAAACGCTTGGTTTTGTGGATACTTCGTCCATCCCTTGGCGAGAGGCATTCCCGGAAGTTGATGATGCGGCCTTGCCCGGGATATCTCTTCGAGCTGCCAGGAGAAGAGAAGGGATAAGCCAGGAACGACTGTCGGAAATTTCTGAAATTCCGCAGCGTCATATCTCCGAGATGGAGAATGGAAAACGTCCCATTGGGAAAGAAACGGCAAAAAGACTCGCGAAGGCGCTTAACACTAGCTATAAAGTTTTCCTTTAGCTTAAAAAGCCAAAGGCTGATTATTCCTATGAATGGTTTTCGATCTCGCCGAAAACCATTTCATAATGACAACCGAAAATTCCCCCGCCTCGATGGTCCAAAATTCCCCCACCCAGCTTTAAGATTCCGCCCCCCGGGGGTTTCTTTTCCGGGGGTGATTTTTTGTGGGCGCCGGAGGTTGAGGAAACGTGGAAAGGAAGCCCTGTCGATTGAAACAGCTCCTTCGCCCGGGCATGAACGTCTTCCTGGAGCCGTTGTTTGGCGTACAAAATGTTTCCGACCGCCACTACGACGTTTTCGATTGTCATATCGCGTCGGTGATGGTTTCTATGTGGGGTTCTACGTCAAAGAGGAAGAAGAGCTGGGAGGCAAGGATTTTTGGAGGGCTATCGTTTGTTTTCAGCAACGAGACAATCGCTCGTTGACGTAGGCGGTTCCGCACATGGTCTCTTTCTGCCCGAACCGTTCATTATCCCGAAGGCCCCGGGTGCGGGGTCAAGGGGTGCATCATGACACCAAAAAGCCCGACAGTACCGCCTCGGATAAGCTTTACAAGCGTTTGGGAACACCGTCCTTACCTCTTCCAGGCGGCCTCCATCATCGGGCATCCCTCAGCAAAGTCCAATGATTTTCATCACCCAAGGTCAGCCTGCTCCCTCCTACATGGTCTGCAACCATCGGGGAACCATCAGGGGGTGTCCGAATTGTCTGGTGTGGAATCGCCTGCCCGATACCTCCCCGATGGTTTCAGTCATGGAATATCCCTCGGGTACCGTTCAGGCGGTTTGAGCACTGCCCCTTCAAGATATGCCCTTCAATCATGCGCGCACTGCGAAAGTGGTTTTTCCACCCATTGATTCAGACTCATTCCTGACGCCTCGGCAGCGCTCACGATGTCCGCATGCAAATCCGGGGAAATCCTGACATTGAATCTTCCCGAGTACTGCTCGAAGGGGGCAATCCCGCGCTCCTCACAAGATTGCAGGTAAATCTTAAGGGACGTTCTGCCTTCATTCAGCAATCCACCCACGTCGGCGGCGTAAAAGTCGGCGCCTACAGTAAGCCCCTGGAAACATGCCTATATCCGGGTCAGTGGGTATTTTGCCGTGGCTGGCCGATTGCATTGGAAGAAATCAGGTTTGCTCCGGATCCACCGTGGATGTGCTATATTAAGAGCGGTTCGACTCTCCACAACGAGAGTTGACAGGCTTCAGCTATGACGAGGGGAAATCAGAATGCCGCCAAAAGTAAAAGATAATGATAGCGCAACTTGAACGAGCGGGATTTGTAAATAGAGGCGGCAAGGAAGTCATTGAAATTTCGTCCATCCTAAGGTGTCAAAGCCCGTCACAATCGCCGGACAGCTATCCGATGACGCAAAAGAATACCAGCTTCGGGCCGTGAAGTCCGCAATCTAGAAAATGAAAGACAGCGCCAGGTATGCAAAAATTGTCGAGTGGTCGGAGGAGGATCATTGCTATGTGGGCGGCGCGCCGGGTTTGATTTACGGCGGGACCCATGGCGATGACGAAAAGGCGGTCTTCGAGGAACTGTGCCAAATAGTCGATGAGGCAATCGAGTTGTATCGCATGGAGGGCAGGCCACTTCCACCGGGGACATCCGGGCGCGATTATGCAAATCAGATGCGGCAGGTCGCGTGAGCCACTCAAGCCCGCTCTGATCATGGAACCCTCGTTGCCCGCCCCCCCAACCTCCCAAGGGATACTCCGTGATCCGGGACCATGTGGGATGCCTCGGATGGTGATTTGAGCAACGGAAAATTGTGCTGACGGCGCCAAGCTTGACATTGGTAACGTTTGTGTTACTTTAGGCCATGATTAAAACCATCCGTGAATATGTGGACGAAAAGGGAGACTCCCCCTTCGCACAATGGTTCTAAGGGCTGGATGCCATAGCTGCCGCCAAAGTTGCAACCTCCCTTTATCGGATGGAGAAGGGAAATTTTTCCAGGGTCAAAGGAGTCGGCAGTGGCATCTTTGTATGCAAAATCGATTTCGGCCCCGGCTATCGGATTTATTTCGGCAAGGATGGCGAAGAGTTGGTCATCCTGCTCGGAGGCGGATCAAAAAAGCGACAAGCTGTGGATATAGCAGCCGCCATGTCTTGCTGGAAGGATTACAAGAGACGGAAGCGGACGGAGCAGATCCAATGACACTTACGAGAGCATTTCGGACAACGTTATTTGACAGAGCAAGGCAGGACGCAGATTTTCGACGGGCCATTCTCAAAGAGGGAATCGATACATTATTGGCTGGCGACGTTGATACGGGCAAAGCTATTTTACGAGACTACATAAACGCGGCCGTCGGGTTCGGTGAACTGGCGGAGGCAACGAACATTCCCGCTAAAAGCCTGATGCGAATGTTTGGCCCAAAAGGTAATCCGCGCGCGGGCAACCTGTTCCAGGTTATTCGCCTCCTGCAAGATCGCGAGGGGATTCACCTGGAGGTAATTGCCAGTTAAGGATTTGGGATTACAACCGAAATTCCCGTTCAACGTGGCCTGCCGCAAGGCCGAAACTTCCACCTCTACTTCGGGACGGCTCTCCGCCCAAGGGATACTACGTGACTGAAACCATGGAGAATGCCACAGCCCCCGTTTCCACACTAAGTTGCCCAAGGGGTACTACATGATCCGGGACCATGTGGGATGTGTCAGGCTGGAAATTCGAGAGCGCATTACTCGTTCGCTGCGCGAGAGATGGGCTTGATCCGCTCGTATTCGTTTCCGTGTTTGCTTAACGTGTCCCACATGTCGACATCCACCTGGAGTCCCATCCAAAAATCGACTGTCGTTCCAAAGAATTTGGAAAGCCGGAAAGCGGTGTCGGGCGTAACGCCTCGCCTTCCGCGGATGATCTCGTTAACACGAATCCGTGTGATCCCCAAAGCATCGGCCAATTGCTTCTGAGTGAGCGCCAAGGGTTCGATAAACTCATGCAGAAGTATCTCGCCGGGGGGCGTGGGGCGTCTATTTTTAGGTAGCATAGTCACCTCCCGTTCAATGGTATTGGACAAGTTCCAGATCAAAGATCTCCCCATCTTCAAAGCGAAAACACAGACGCCAGGGGCCGCTTACCGATATTGCCCACTGCCCTTGGCGATCTCCGCGTAGAGGATGAAGAGGGTTTGAAGGCGGAGCAGCCAAATCTTTGAGTTCTTTTGAGCTGTTAAGCATGTCGAGTTTTCGGATCAGCCTCTGACTGAGTTCTGAAGGCACATGTTTGTGACTTCCTTCATTCCAGAAATCTTCGAGCCAGGTCTGCGCGAATGTTTTTACCATAACCACGAAATGTATCATGTTATGTTACGCATTACAAGTCTTGGCGGTCACCTCGAAGCCTTTTGGAACGGTTTCATGGCCGCCCGAGGGATAGCAGTAAAATGGGGGACGCCCTTTATATTTTACATTCGAAGCTGTGCAGGAAATCCAGTCTTTCACGGTCTCCGAGTTGGCCGCCGCCTCCGGCATGCGTCCTGGCTCGCAAGATCATTGCGGCGGCCCCCCCGAGGGATACTCGATGCCTGAAACCACGTAGGACGCCACGGGTGGTGTGCTTCAGGTGAAGATCAGGTGAAAATGGGCGAGGGATATTCTATGGTCTGAGACCATCGGGGACGGCGCGGATAGCCGTTTACAAACTACATCCTCCATGGATGATCATAGGCTATGTGGGGCAGGGCAGGTTGGCGCTTCCACCTAGGAACTCTATGGATCAATCTCGAAAATTTCTTCAGGGATGTCCGGGTTTTTAGTGATTCACTTTATCCTGCCTTGCACTTTTTTTCGCTTCTGGTTGCCGTTTGTCATTTCCACTTCTGGTTGCCGCTTCTGGTTGCTGTTTGACAGTCGAAGCCGGGCTGTCGTATTGTACCTACGGTTGAAGGCGCGCGGGGCTTCCCCCGTTCAAGAGCGTCCGCGTGGCGTTTGGGTCGGCCATTCGAAAAATTGGAGGTTAAAACCTATGGGTGCTCCCACTTCAAATTTATCGGCAGTTCCTCCCAGCCGGTCAGGTTATTCAAATGTGCCGTACGCCTCAAGCGCATCAAGCATTCTGACGGGGAACGAAAATGCGCAGGGTGATCCGCCCCTTGCCACTCCGAGCAACATCGACAACCTTTCCAGCATCATTATGTCGGAGGCATCGATAGGTAACTATAATGAAAAGGTTGCGGTCGGTTCGACCGTCCTTAACAGGATGAGGCGCGATAATACCACGGGTGTCGCTGACGTGTGGGGCGCATACGCTCACAACCAGACCGCCACTCCACAGATCAGACAGCTAGCAAGGGACCTCCTTTCAGGAGCAACCTCTGATAATACCGGCGGCGCTACGAACTTCTATTCCCCCCAGAGCATGCCTCGTCGAGGCCAGCCTACCCACGGTTATGACGTTGGGGGCGGGCTTGAGGAGACTCCAGGGCTCAACACGCCCAATTTCAGACCCGGTTGGGCAGCAACTTACGAACCCAGGCCAGTCCAGGGAGTGCGGCCTAGACTCTTCAGATTCTACGAAGCGCCCGACGCTGGGCCGTCTCGGTGAGCGCCGCGCCTGAGTGGACTGGCCGCTCAGGAGTGATCATGGAAAGATACTCAGTTCGGTCAATACTGTTGTTCGCTGTTCTGTTTCCGGTCTGCATTTGCTCGGCCCGCATACCGGCCTCGCGTGCGGCCAGTGTTAATCCCCTTGACGTGTTTCTATCGAGCCAGTCGCAGACCTCCTGGCGATCATTCGAAGATCAAGTTCGCTCTCGGCGCTATATAGGTCCAGACGAGCGCCTTTTTTTTCACCTGTGGAAATTTCTCAACGCAACAGGTCACAGAGACCTCCCCAACAGCATGGCCCTAGTAGGGATGACTCCTGACCAATTCGTCGATAGACAGATCAAACAGGCGAATTTGGCCCTGGCGTTCATCCGCAAACACCAGACCCGCAATCTCTGGCTCGTGATAGACCGATTAGCCACGCAAACTTTTGACGATGAGCTTATATTTCATTCATGCGAGCTTGCCATAAGACTTTCGCCCAACAAATTTAACGCGCTGGCGGACAAGGTCGTCAAGCTGCACCCTGGGAATAAATGGATCGTCCAGAGAACCCGCGAGCGATGGCTTGTTCAATGGAGAGTAGTGAAATAGTAGTGAAATAGGGGACGCCCTTTAGAAATAGTAGAAATAGGGGACGCCCTTTACATTTTATATTTATTCAAGGTCCAAAAGGCGTTAGTGAAATAGGGGACGCCCTTTACATTTTATATTTATTCAAGGTCCAAAAGGCGGGTGGCCCGAATAGTGCCTATCGTTCGTACGGGGTACGTCGTACGGGGTACCGTACGGGGTCCGTACGGGGTCGGACCCAATGCCATTAACTTAAGAGAATTACTTGTCCTTTCGCATTGTTGCGAGTTTCGGGGCTGGGCGGTGGCGACGGCTTCTGATACTTACGTCCGGTCTTATTTCGGCGCC
>JAJYDE010000070.1 GCA_021777755.1 Deltaproteobacteria bacterium | reverse complement strand
TCCATTTATCAGTCTTCGGATCGTAGACGAGGTTGGAGAGCAGTCCGTCCATATGGCAAAAGCGAGGATCCCGGTTTTCGACCACCAGACCGCCCATCACGTAGATCTTTCCGTCCGGGCCAAGGCATGCCGCGTGAGCGTATCTCGGATTGGGCATCGGAGATACGAATTTCCAGGCCGAAGCCGCGCAAACGCAGGCGGGCATCAGCAGTAACACAAACAACAGGACAAGCTTTCTCATTATCGGAAATTCCTCCTGCTTTCCACCCCCGGTCGCCACGGCGAAGCATGGTGATCGGGAAGTGCCAAACGCACTCCGCCTGAACTGCGGCCCGTTTTAACAGCACTGGCCGTTGCCTGCGATTGCGACGGTGCTGACATTTCAAAACCATATGTGCTATACGGGCTCGTTGAGACCGTAGTTTGTCCGGGATACAGAGGGACCACCTCGGCCTGCACATTCGTGATGTCGGTGCTCGGGTTATCGGGATCAATCACCGGAAACACGCACGAGGCCGTAAGCTGTACTTGATCAGAGATGTTGGACGTGCCGGACACAGCTGTTGCCCCGCTGACGGCGCCGTTTGTCAAAACACCGTTTCCGGCCGCGATACTCCAATTTCCCGTGACGTCCTGCGCGTAAATTACGAGGGCGACCCGGTTGATGTCCGTGCCATGGCAATTAAAATCCACGAGGACGCTGCAGTAGGCAGAGCCCTGCGAGTTGGTTGTGGGGTATGTGATTGCATAGGGATTGTTATTGTTGGCAGTAGTCGGATTCAGCTTCGCCACCGTCCAGTCGGAGAGCCCTTGGAGTATGTCGGCTTGGAGAGGGGGATTATTGCCTATAGTATAGCCGTCGCCAAACTCTCCCGATCCCACGTGAGTAAACGGGAATTCCCAGGTCCCGGTGAAGTTCGTCTGGCTGATGTTCTGCGAGGGGAAAAGGCTCCAGGTCGGATCGTCCTGGTACTCCTGCGGCGTGCAACTCCCGGTGCAGAGGACGCTGGACACCGGAACAACGCCGTCGTTGGCATCCGGGTAGCCGCCGTCCCCGTAGAAACCCAATGTTCCAGCCGTCCCCGCGATAAGGGTCATCTTCTCCCTGGGCATGTTGCATAGGGGGTCTTGGTTAAGTTCGCACAGCCTCGGGTTTCCACACAACCAACACGGGAGGTTGTCGTTGTAGCCCAAAAGGTCCTCGGTCCCCGGGGAGATCAGCTTAACCGGCTCGGCGGCTGCCCACAACGGAAGAACCAGGTTGTTCACGAACCCGAAGGCGCCGTGGTTGGGCGTTCCCACGATCACCATGTTGTTAGCCATTCGCGAATTCGATTGGTAGGTTCGGGAAACGAGTCCTCCCATGGAAAAGCCGAAGGTGTCGACATAGGGGAAGACCCCATTGTTCGTTGAATATGGATCGGAATTGCCCCTGATCGAGCCGGACTGTCCGAACATCGGGGCGAGCGTCGAGGCGATGTCGGCTCCGGTAGCATCGATGCTGGCGCGGGAGTTGTAACTCGCGAATACAGGCTGATATACTCCGTCTGTCAGAGCTACCAGGTCCAGTAATATCTGTTTGTATCTCGCTGCGGTGTTCGGATCGGTCCCCTCATTTTGGATCATGCTCAGGGGGCTCCATCCGGGGATAATGACGAGCGGGAGCGCGTTGGGGCTCGGTTTGTTAGCGATGGAAGCGGACTTAACGGCGTCCAGGCCATTCGTCGTGCCAGTACCGTAATTGATCTGGACGTTTGTCGGCGGGATGACAACATCAGCCGAAAGACGTGCGCCGAGATCGAAGAAGGCTGTCCCTCCGCTGGAAACACCTGTGGAGTTCGCGGCACTGGAAACCCCGGCGGAGCTCGCAACGCTGGAAAAGCCTGTGGAGCTTCCAGTCTCGGTCGTCGAGAGGTTCACGACGGCCATGCTGACGTTGTTTACCGGATCGACGCCGGTGTCTACGGGCATGGTCTGAAGGACCGTCCATTCCTGGCCGTCCCAGTAGTAGGGATAGGCGGTACTTTCCGAAACGGCCGAGGAGTCGGCCTGGGACTGGGCATACTGGCCCAGGATCAGGACATATCCGGAAAGGGTCGGGGTCGGCCCTCCCGGGACAGACGGAGCAATATCGAGTTCCGTCGGATTCCCGAGCGCCACGACGCCGCTTACGCCGAGGGCCGGATCCATTGTGAGCGCGGCGCCCGGCGTAACCGAGGGGCCGTTGACGGGATTTTGCAGGGTGACGCTGGCGTCCGCGCTGAGAACGTTCGGAGAAATGACCAGGGTGAACCGGCCGTCGGGCGTCTCAATGCTTCCCCCTTGGGCGGCCGTTATGATCTTGGTGTTGGAACTCGGAGGCACCGGGTTCGTCGAATCCAACTGCAAGGCCGCGGTGGTGACGGTCGGAGTGGAGGGGTCCTGGTCCGCCATGACACGCGTGGTCCTGGTGGTCGTCGGATATCCCGCCGCGCTTATCGAGATGGTCACAAGACCGGCTGGAAGCCCGGCAAGGCTGAACGCTCCGGACTGGTCGGTCGTGGCCGTGGCGCCGTTGTCGGTCACCGTGAGGACGGCTCCAGCTATGGCCGCATTCGTCTGATCGTCCACGATCGTTCCCTGGAGGGAACCCGTAATGGGCCTGCGGGTAAGCGTGAAATTGACCGAGGCCGATCCTCCGTCAGTCACGGAGACGCCGGAGGAGGGCGACGCGGCGAGGTATTCCAGTCCCTGCGCCGTTACCGTGTAAGTCCCCGCCGGGACTCCGGTGATGGTGAAGGTTCCGTCCGCTTCGGTGCTAGCAGAGAGGAGGCTGCCGCTCCCGACGCTCACCGTCGCGTACCGGATGGGCTGGCCGGTCGAACCGTCAGTCACCGTTCCATTAATCGTTCCGCTTGTCGTCGGCGGAAGAGCGAACGAGCACCCGCCCGATCCTCCCGAAACGACAGTGGGATACATGATTTCGGCCTGGTGGTCGAGGTCTTCGGCGATAATCTCGTCAGCGCCGGACGGAAGCCCGCTCAGCGTGTAAGACCCGTCCGATGCGGTCGTCGTCTGGATATTCGTCCCGTCCACCCTCACGATGGCTCCCTGGAGAGGCGCTCCGGTCACCGCGTCTGTGACCCAACCCGACGTGCTCGTCCCGATCCGGGGCGGGTTGGGCGCCCCCGCCACGTTGGGCTCGATCAGGTTCAGCTCGTATGAGGTCGTGTTGAGGTAGACCGTTTCCATCACGTCCACGAGGCCGTCCTTTTCCACATGGAAGGTCTGGTTTCCCAGGGGAATGGCGAGCAAGGTGTAGGCCCCGTTGGCGTCCGTCACGGTCGAGTTGCTGGTTCCCTCCAGCGTCACGGAGACTCCCGGTTCAGGAAGGAGGGTCTTGGCGTTGGTGATGACACCCTGCACCGTACAGGTTGCATTGAGGTTATAGAGAGAGCTGTTAAAGGTGTATGGCTGATCCCCGACCACGATTAGATAACCCGTTTGAGAGGCGTAGCCGGTCGCGGAGGCCGTAACGCTTACAGACCCGATGGATATGCCGGCATCCGTATAGGTCCCGTCGCTCGCGGTCTGCGTCGTATGCGCGCCTGTCGCGTCCGTGACAGTAACCGTTGCGCCCGCGATGGGGGCGCCTGTCGTGGCGTCGGTTATTGTTCCCGTCACGGTCGCATAGCCGACCATGGAAAAATTCTGCGAATATGTAGCGGCGGTAGGGAGGGTGTATTGCGCGGTCTGGAACATGCTCCCGTAGGATACGCTCACCTGCACGGTCCCTGGAACGATGCCGGTGATCGTGTAGGAGCCGTCGCCTGCGGTTTGCGCGGACTGGGTCCTCGTGGAATCCTTGACCGTGACCGTCGCTCCGGAAACAGGCTGGCCCGTCGAGGCCAGGGTCACCGTCCCTTCGAGGGTGGCCGAGGTCGGAACGGGAGTGAGGACCGCGTTCAAAACATAGCTCTGACCTTGAGAAAGCGTATCCGACGTCGAGTTCTGCTCATAGCCGTCCTTGGAGAAAGTGAAGGTCACCGTGCCGGGAGTAATGTTGTCGATCGCGTAGCCTCCCGTTGAATCGGTCTGCGCGCTCCAGCTCCCGCTGCTTTCGGTCGCGGTGACGGTCGCGCCCGCGACAGGCTGGGAGGTTGATGCGTCCGTCACGGTCCCGCTCACAGTGGCCGGAGGCGGGATCACCGTCACCGCGACACTCGCCGAAGCCGTCCCTCCCCCGCCTGTCACCGTGATTGTATATGTGGTGTCCACCGAGGGACTTACGGTTGTGGAACCCGACACGGCAACGTTACCAATGCCCTGATCAATATTCGCTTTCTTGGCATATTGCGATGTCCAGGTCAGCGTGGCCGATCCTCCCTGGATCACCTGGCTCGGGTTTGCCACGATTGAAACTGTTGGCGCCGGCGCGTGCTTCTTGCCACTACACCAGCCTGTAGTCGCTCCCAACAGGGACGTCAAAAGGCCACAGATGGTTATTGCAAAAGCCGCCGATCTTCAACCGCCATAACTTCTCCCTCATCCTTTTTTTCACAAACGCCCGCTGCAACCGCGCGACTTCGCATGTTCGCAACGCGGCATAGGCCCCGGATTTGTTTTGATATGCAATCACTGAATCAGTGTTGCCGAATCGAATACATAGTCAAATACCTCCGAGCTCGATTCGCGAAAAGCAATTCGCCTGCCCGAGGTTCAACCTCTCGATCCTCTGTCTTATCGGCACTGT
Organism: Deltaproteobacteria bacterium; assembly: GCA_021777755.1. GTDB lineage: Bacteria > Desulfobacterota > Syntrophobacteria > Syntrophobacterales > Syntrophobacteraceae > SbD1. Next base: position 11,387 of record JAJYDE010000070.1, on the reverse strand, counting down.
TCCAAAGGTTGTAGAGATTTGTGTCTTTTTGATATGAATATTGAATTGTGTAAAGAAGAATTTTGAGGGGTAGGTTAAGGGTAAATACTCTACCTGATATTGGCTTATCTTTGTTTTATTCCGTCCAGATACACCAGATAAGGGACCTGAAGTGCACCGCGCAGTCTCCTCGTCTGTTTGCCGTTCCTGTTGCCACTTATGGCGCCTTTGCAGGCATAGGTGCCTAGGTCCCCGAGTGCTATATTCCACTGGGGTTGCAGGCCCAAGACCTCGTACGTTTCCTTAAAAAACAGCTACTTACGGAAAACGCCGTGGGCACTGCATGCTCTTCTCGCTCATTTCTGGCACTCCACCAACTTTTCACTGCCATACCCATTCCCTCAAAGACGAACATCCTCTTGACGCGTGGCCAAAATAGATGGCCAAAAAAGATGCGGTCAATTTAGATTGGGTTTTGGAATTCTTGGCCACCTGGTCTATAGTAGCCAAGTTAGGTATACCCATTTTGGCTGGAGATGACCGTGAAAGTTGCTCGCATCTACCTTCGAGTGAGCACCGACGAACAGGATCTTGCGCGCAAGGCTATCTTCGAGTTCGACAAACTGATCCGCAGCATCTACACTCTTCGCTATCTGCGCGATCCGCAACTGCAGCGCAATGTCCATCGTTCACAGAACCGCATTGAGGAGTATCACCAATTGCGCTCCGTGATCGCTCAGGTCAGCGGCAGGAAGGAACTTATCGGGCGTACCGATCTGGACGCAGCGATCAGCAACCAGTGTGGACGTCTGGTCGCAAACGTCATAATCGCCTACAACTCCATTCTGCTCTCGGGGCCTCTGAAACGTTTCCAGGCCGAGGGTAACCAGAAAGCCCTGGACCTCTCAAACGAATCTCACCCATTGCATGGCAGCACATTCATTTTCTGGGGCATTACGCGTTTCGCGACAGGAAGAACCCGATCGATCTGGAGACCCCACTGGCCGGTGTTAACTTTTTCTAACTTATTAATTTTACAGCGTTCCAAAAATTTCGCGGTTTTGGGCTTAGAACCCCTTTAACATATACACGCAAGAATTTGAGGCAAAGGAGGATTATGGCTGAACGAGCGAATGCGGTGACCATGAAGGGAAAGCCGCTCACATTGGTTGGTAATGAGGTCCGGGTCGGCGACAAGGCCCCCGGTTTCGTGCTATTGGACAACGGCCTTGCCCCGGTCGGCCTTTCCGCCTATGAGGGCAGGGTGGTCGTTATTGTTTCCGTTCCCTCCCTGGACACCCCGGTCTGCGACCTGGAAACCCGCAGATTCAACCGCGAGGCCGCCGGGTTGAGCGAGCGGGTCGCCGTGCTTGCGGTCAGCATGGACCTTCCTTTCGCCCAAAAGAGATGGTGCGGGGCTGCGGGGGTCTCCAACCTCACCACCCTTTCCGATCACCGGGAGGCCTCCTTCGGGCTTGGATACGGACTACTTGTAAAAGAACTCCGGTTGCTTGCCAGAGCCGTGATCGTGGTCGATCGGGGCGGAACGATCCGGTATTTGGAACTGGTAAAAGAGATCGGCGAGGAACCCGATTACGAGGCGGCGCTCCAGGCCGTAAGGCAGTACCTGGACGCATAGATTGGCGAGCATGTGCTAAAACTTGTGAAAAAGTCGCGGGTGGCCCGGGCAACCTCCTTTTGTTGCCCGGGTGCAAAGAAAAAGTCCGCTTTCAATCCCACCACTTTTTCCCTTTCTGGTTGCCTCTCGTATTGCCGCCTCTATTTGCCGCTTCAGGTCGCCGTTTTGCCCTTCCAAACCCCTCGTGCTATGAAATCCCGTGGATTCCACCGTTGTCGACCGGCCAGGGCCTTTCCACCCCAGGACCCGATAACATGGTTCTTTGAAAACCAAATATCCGATTCTGCTCATCCCGCCTCGATGGGAAAATCCTTGCCGTGAGGACAACGGAGCCGCGGGCCCTCCCGCCTCGCCTTACTCGGGGCGCGCCCCGTCCACCCGGCGCGCGTCCGAAACGCTGATTTTCATCCGCCCCCCGTTTCTATCGCCCATTTACGCGCGTCGGTCTTCGCCCTTCGTTTTTCGCCATTTTCCCCCATGCTGTTCCACTGCTGTTCCCATGCTGATACTCATGCTGTTATCCATGCTGTTATCTTCGCTGTTCCCATGCTGTTCCCGTGCTGTTATTCATGCTGTTATTTTTTACCCAAAAAAGCTGAAAAACACGTTAAATCCGCATGATAGCCAAATGAACAAAAATAAATTTTTCAATTAATCAGCAGGAGGATCTCGCCGGATTGGCGATAATTGCATAACCGGGGATACAAGATTTCAAGGAGTTTCATTTCATCCCGGCAGCGTCGTTTGGCTCCGCCTTACCGCCGGTTCCACCTCGGCCTTCATGCACCGACCATTTGACCTCTATCTGTTTTATCTCCTTATCGTTGTAAGCTGTGACGTTGGCTTGAACTCTTTTGCCTCCGCCGCCCGAGGTCATGTTCAGAGATGTTACGAAGTACCTGTAGCCCGGGCCGGAAATAGCCGCGGCTTTGTGCCTGGCTTTTTCGGCCGTTGCCCCGTGAGTGGCAAAAGAAATGACGAGCAGAAAAGATGCGGAAAGAATCCCGCCAATCCAAAAACCCGTCGAAGGCCTGAGCCGTTTTCGCAGGCCGGAGGCGGTGTAAAGACCGGCTTCATGGATCGCGGCCTGAACCGGTGGCGAGGTTAACTGCCGGTAGGTCCATACCAGCAAAGACAAAATCGAGCCCGCAAGGATCGGGAACAGTAGCGCCTTTTCGGGGGCAAGCCCGATGTAAGTTTTTAGAAAATCGAAGGGAATCAGGAAAGGGGCGGTGGCAATCAAAACGGCAAAGCATGAAATTAAAGAAGCTGCGAAAAGGGCAACAACCCTTGCGGTCTTAAGGCTGCCTCTTACCAGAAGGATTCCGGCGATTAACGCGAAGATATTGAGGCACGATGAGTAGTTGACCCGATGTGTTATGCACCAGACCATCAGGCCGATATCGATCACCCCCGCCACGATGAGGACCAAGCCACATCGCTTCAAAATGGAACGGCTGCTATCCACCATCCGATGCCTCCCCCGGTTTTGGAAACTATTGTGAATTGGGTATCACACAACTTTAGCTGTAAATCGACATGCTCTTCGTGCTGGTGCTGAAGACGTCCCTGTCCACCATGACATTGACGCAGGCGGGCTTGCCCGAAGCCCTTGCCCGTTCCAACGCCGGGCGGATTTCGAAGGGCCGCGTGACGTATTCCCCGTGCCCGCCCATGGCTTCAACTATGCGGTCATATCTAAGAGGGGTCAGGTCGCTTGCCGGGTTTTGTCCCCCGGTGCCGTAGCGGGCCAGTTGCAGAAACCGGACCTGGTTCCATGCGGCGTTGTTTGCAACAATTCCCACCATGGGCAGATTGAACCTGATGAGGGTATCGTACTCGAAGCCGTTCAGCCCGAAGGCGCCGTCTCCAAAAAGAGCCACCACTTCGTTTCCGGGGAATGCGACTCCGGCGGCCACGGCGAAGGGGGCGCCCACTCCGAGCGTACCCAGCGGGCCGGGGTCTAGCCATTTGCCCGGTTTTTTCGTCTTGATCACATTGGCTGAAATGGTGACCACGTCTCCGCCGTCGGCGATAAAGATCGCCTCCTCGCTCAAAAACTCGTTTATCTCTGCGGCAAGCCTTAAGGGATGAACGGGAACCCGCTCGGAGGTCAGAAAGGGTTTTTCCTGTTCGAGCAGTTCAATCTCCCTGGCCCTCAGTTCGCGGCGCCAGTCGTTTCGGTCCGGGCCCGCGCCGACTGCTCGGCCAAGCTCTTCGAGGGCCGAACCGATGTCGGCGTTCATGGCGACATCGACCGATCGATTGCGGTAGAGTTCGGAATAATCGAGATCGAGCTGGATGATCGCGGCCTCTTTTCCGATCCGGTCTCCGTAGGCAAGGCGGAAATCAAGGGGTGTTCCGGCTACAATGACCAGGTCCGCCCGGCTAAGGGCAAGGCTGCGGGACCTGGCGAAAAGAAACTCCGACTCCGGTGGCAGTGCCCCTCTTGCGCCCCCGTTGAGATAAACGGGAATCTTCGCTCTTTCAACCAGCCCCTTCAGGCTTTCCACGGCCCGGCAGAGCCACACCTGGGTTCCGGCGAGAATGGCAGGCCTTCGAGCCCTTTGGATCAATGCGGCGGCCGTTTCGACATCGGCCGGGTCGGGGCACGGCCGGCCCGTTGCCCTGTAGCGGGCGGGGATGCGCACCACAGACTCCTCGACTTGCCTTTCCAGGATATCGGAGGGGATTTCGAGAAAGGAAGGGCCGGGGCGGCCGCTGAATGCTTCGCGAAGGGCTGTTGCCAAATACTCGGGGATACGCTCGGTCTCGAAAACCGTGGCCGAAAATTTGGTGATGGGCTTCATTATTTCAACGTTGCTCAGTTCCTGCAGCGCGCCTTTTAGCAGATTCCCGACGGGGGCCTGGCCGCCTATTAGAAGCATCGGCACCTGGGCCCTGAAGGCGTTTGCAACTCCTGTCACAGCATCCGTCACCCCGGGGCCTGCTGTCACCACCGCAATCCCGGCCGAGCCGGTAAGGCGCGTCCAGCCATCGGCCGCGTGGGCCGCCGCCTGCTCGTGCCTGACATCGATTACCCGTATCCCTTCCGCGACGCACCCGTTGTAGATGTCCATCACGTGCCCGCCGCACAGGGTGAAAATGGCGCGGGTTCCTTCGGCCTTCAAAAATTTCGCTACAAGTTGACCACCCGTAACTTTGGCCATCGGATAATCCTTTTCGGGGCCGATCCCGCGCCGCGTACCCGTTCAGGAACAACACATGGTGAGAACCGGAGTAACTGAGCTTTGCTCCAGTTTGTCTTTGAACCCGATCGCTTCGGCCACCGCCGCCGGTTCATTTTCCAGCAGGAACCCGAGGGCCCTTATTTTTTCGCCGACCGGCAAGTCCGAATCCACCGCGATCCAATCGCGGCCGTCCTTGCTAAAGCGCACGCCCCTTCTCAGATCAAGGCCCCGCGCCTCGACATATGTGATATTGCGTGAGCGCGCAAGATCGCGCAGAGTCGTATAGTCAAGCCTGCTTGCTTTTCGCCTTTTGTCTTCCATGATGACACCTCTTTCATATTATCCGATTTTGTGCCGATTCGCACACCTTTTCAGTAATCATCGGGTTCGAACCGCGCCAGGGGGAAAGGCTGTGGCAGGTAGCCAAGAGCAAGTGGCAAGCAGCGGGTGGGAAAGGGCGGGTGGCGGCTGGCAAGTAGCGGCTGGCGGCTGGCTAAGAGCCGTAGCGGGTAACAGAACACGAAAAGCACCTTTTCGCCTCGCTACCCGCTACTGCCGTTCAAAACGCCACGACGTCGTCGATGCTTTCGGCCCCCGAAACAAGCATTACGAACCGATCCACCCCGAAGGCGATCCCCGCGCAGGGGCCAAGGTGTTCGAGGCTTTCAAGAAACGGTTCGGGCATCGGATATTCCATCCCCTCAAGCCGTTTTTTGGTCTCGATCACGGCTCGAAAACGCTCCCTTTGCTCCCGCGGGTCGGTAAGTTCGCTAAAGCCGTTGGCAAGTTCGACCCCCGCCCAGAAAAGCTCGAATCTTTCGGCGACCTCGGGGTCCTGCGGTTTTATGCGGGCCAGGGCCGCAAGACTTGCGGGGTAGTCTTCGAGGATGCAGGGGGTTGGAAAGCCGAGGTTTTCCTGGACCTTCAAAGACATGTCCGGGTCGAAGCGGTCTTCGTCGGGCTGTGCCCCCGGGTCCCAGCCGGCGAATTTTTTAAAGGCCCGCCGAACGGTGGTCCGATCCCATTGGCCCTCGAAGTCGAGGTCCGCGCCCCTGAAACGAAGGGGCGAGCCCGGGGCGAGCCCCCGGCAGGTGAAGCGCACCAGGTTTTGACAGTCCTGCTGCAAGTCCTTATAATCTGCGCCGGAGCGGTACCACTCGAGGATCGTGAATTCAGGGTGGTGGAATCTGCCTTGTTCGCCCGCTCGGAAAGCGCGGGTTATCTGGAAGATTTTTTCGAATCCGGCGGCGAGCAGCCGCTTCATGTGAAGTTCGGGACTGGTGGAAAGAAAAAGCGAAGGGCCGGCCGCAATGGGGCTTATATGGGCCTCGGGGGCCGGAGCGGAGGTAAGAAGGGGCGTCTGGACTTCGAGAAACCCCTCACCTTCAAAAAAGGCGCGAATGAGTCTGTGAACCCGGCAGCCGATCTCAAGGAAGCGCTTCTTGCCGCCGAGGACTCTTTTTTCATCTGTTTGCATCAGCCCTTGACGCGCTCCACATACTGGCCCGACCTGGTATCGATTCGAACGATTTCGCCTTCTTCGACGAAAAGAGGAACCTGGATGACATGGCCGGTGGACAGCGTCGCGGGCTTTGTCGCCCCGGAGGCCGTGTCGCCCTTGATGCCGGGGGCCGAGGAGACGATTTGCAGTTCGACGAAATTGGGAACGGTAATGGCGATGGGCCGCCCCTGGAACAGGAGCACGCTTACCAGAAGATTTTCGGACATGAAGTTCGAAGCATCCCCTACGGCCTCACCGGTCATCTCGATTTGCTCGTAGTTCGACATGTTCATGAAGTGGTAGTTTTGACCGTCACTGTAAAGAAATTGCATTTCCTGTTCTTCGAGGTCCGCGGAGTTGAACTTGTCCCCCGAGCGGTAGGTGCGATCGAACTGAATCCCGGTGATCATGTTTTTCAGACGACACCGGTAGAGCGCCTGGCCTTTTCCAGGTTTTGTGAATTCAAAATCCACGATGAGGTATGGTTCGCCGTCTATTTCGAGCTTGACGCCCTTTCGCAGTTCACCGGCGGTGAGAATGGAGGCCATGTGGGAGATCCTTTCCTGCTGTTATTTTGATTTAAACTTGATATTATAATCGTAATTTCACAAAATGGTCAATCCAGTTTCGGTTCAACTTTGCATCTTTGACCTCTCTTAAATAAAAAGGAGGAAGTACATGAGTGAGATTCTTTCGGTGAAGGCTAGAGAAATACTCGATTCGCGGGGAAATCCCACCGTCGAGGCCGAAGTGTTGCTGGACAGCGGCTTTGCGGGAACCTCCGCGGTGCCTTCGGGAGCTTCCACCGGTTCCAGGGAGGCCCTGGAGCTTCGAGACGACGACCCCGACCGGTTCATGGGAAAGGGGGTCCTTGGCGCGGTGCACAATGTAAACGATGAGATCGGCCCCAAGCTAATCGGCATGGAAGCAAGCGATCAGACGGGCATAGACCGCTTCATGATCGATCTGGACGGAACGGAAAACAAAGGACGCCTTGGCGCCAACAGCATCCTGTCGGTCAGCATGGCGGTGGCAAGGGCCGCGGCCGCCGAGCGGGAAATGCCTCTTTACCGCTACCTGGGAGGAGTGTCTTCGACCCTTTTGCCCGTGCCGTTGATGAACGTTTTGAACGGAGGGGCCCATGCGGACAATAACCTCGACATCCAGGAGTTCATGATAGTTCCGGCCGGGGCGCCAAGCTTTCGGGAGGCTCTGCGCATGGGTGCGGAGACTTTTCACAGCCTGAAGAAGGTGCTAAAGTCCAAGGGCCTAAACACCTCGGTTGGCGACGAGGGCGGCTTCGCCCCCAGCCTTGGCTCCAATGAAGAGGCGATGGAAGTGCTCATGCAGGCCATCGAGGCCGCGGGCTACCGGCCCGGAGAAGATATTTTCATCGCCATCGACGCGGCCGCAAGCGAGTTTTTCGACAACGGGCTCTATGAACTGAAGGCCGAGGCCAAGCCGAAAAAAAGCGCGCTGGAGATGGTGGAATTCTACTCCGCCTGGGTTGAGCGCTACCCGCTCATATCCATCGAAGACGGGCTGGCCGAAGGCGACTGGGAGGGCTGGAAGGCTCTCACCGACAGGCTCGGAGGCGACATTCAACTGGTTGGAGACGATATTTTCGTAACCAATACCAATATCCTTGCCAAGGGCATCTCCGAGGGAATCGCCAACTCGGTCCTGATAAAGCTTAACCAGATCGGCACGATCACCGAGACCATGGAGGCCATCGACATGGCCCACCGGTCGGGATACACGACGGTGATCTCGCACCGCTCGGGGGAGACCGAAGATACGATCATAGCCGATCTGGCGGTAGCAGTCGGATCGGGCCAGATAAAGACCGGGTCGCTCTCGCGCTCCGACAGGCTGGCCAAGTACAATCAACTGCTTCGCATAGAGGAAGAACTCGACGAATCTAGCAGCTATGCGGGGCTGGCGGGCTTCAAGCTGGTTCAGGGCTGAGGTTGCGGCGGGGAAGAAGAGCTGCCCGGCGCTCATTTGTTGCCGGCCTCATCTGTTGTCGCTTGACGTGATGAGTTTTTTCGAGTAAATATGCTTGATTGTCAAAGGCGGCATACCCAAGTGGCAAGGGAGCGGTCTGCAAAACCGTTATACAGCGGTTCAAATCCGCTTGCCGCCTCCAGAAAATAAAAGGGGTGGGCCTTTTCGAGGCCCACCCCTTCTTGCTTTCAGCCTTTAGAGCAACTTGCCGCCCATTTCGGCAACCCTTGAGCGCTCGCCCTTGGTCATGACGACGTGGCCGGAAATCTCCTCGTTTTTGATCCTTTCCACCAGGTAGGTCAAACCATTGCTGCTCACATCCAGATAGGGGTTGTCGATCTGTTCGGGATCTCCGGTAAGAACGATCTTGGTATCCTCCCCGACCCGGGTGATGAGCGTTTTGATCATGTGGGGAGACATGTTTTGGGCTTCATCGCAAATAATGAACTGGCGCGGTATGCTTCGCCCCCGTATGTAGGTCAGGGCCTCCAGATCGAGCACCCCCTTGCGGATGAAGTCCTGGAGCGAATCGAGCGGTTCGGGGCAGTTTCGGAAAAGAAATTCCAGGTTGTCATAAATCGGCTGCATCCAGGGACGCAGTTTTTCTTCCTTCGTTCCGGGCAAAAACCCTATGTCGTCTCCCATGGGAATGACGGGCCGCGTTATGAGAAGCCTGCTGTATGCGTTTTCTTCGAGCACCTTTTCAAGTCCCACCGCCAGGGCGAGCAGGGTTTTGCCCGTTCCCGCCCGGCCAACCAGGGTCACCACCTTTATCCGGTCGTTTAGAAGGAGTTCGAAGGCGAATTTTTGTTCCTTGTTCAAGGCCTTGATGCCCCAGCAGCTCGCCTCCCCGTGGGTGAGGCGCAAAAGGGCGCCCCGGAAGTAGCGGGCAAGGGCCGATTGGGAGGGATTTGCGCCGGCTTTGAGGAGCATGAACTGATTGGGCGCCGCATTGTGCTGAGGGTGGTCGAGTCTTCCGTCCGTGTAGAAGCTGTCGAGATCGCCGGCCGATAGTTGGATTTCGCCTACTCCGGAGTAAAACTGATCGTAGTCGACCTTGTCATTATAGAAATCCTCCGCCCTGATTCCGAGCACGTCGGCCTTGATTCTCAGATTGAGGTCCTTGGTAACAAGCGTTACCGGTTCGCTGTCGAGCAAGCTCAGATTATAGGCCACGGCCAGGATTCGGTTGTCATATTTTTCCCGGTCCAGATCCTTTGGAAACTTCGCGGGGCTGGAATGGTTGAGTTCTATGGTCAGGCGTCCGCCGCCCGGCAGGTCAACTCCTTCCGAGAGCCTGTTGGATTCCCTCAAGGTATCGAGCTCCCGTGAAACAACCCGGGCGTTTCTGCCAATTTCATCCTGTCTTTTTTTCTGGTTGTCTATCTCCTCGATTACCGCGAAAGGGACCACCACGTTATTGTCTTCGAAGGCGAAAATTGCCTCGGGGTTGTGAAGCAAAACATTTGTATCCAGGACGTAAGTCTTAGCCATCTGTTTTCTCCAGGACCTTTCCCATTGCCTGCGGGGCAAAGGGGATGATTTGCGGGCAAACCAAAGAGTTTCGCGATATGTAAACTTTTTCGGGACCAAAATGGAAGGACAATCAGGCCAACCGGGAAGGTGGAAAACCTTTGTCGCTGAAACGTAACATTGCTATGAGGATGTTCGAGGTACGAGAAAAATCACGGCGCGTGCATGGGCCATTGGATGCCGGCGGGAGCCCCGGCGCCTTCAGTTGATTGAATTCGAAATGAGCCGGGGGGCCGAGGACATGGCCTCCAAAGGGTTGAATCCTCAACCTTTGTCGGCTATGTCCGGTCTGAGATATCCCTTCTGATCCGCCTTCAAGAACGCACGGCTATTTCCGGCCGATCTCGTTCAAATACATGCGAATCGATTCGAAGGAACCTTCCGGGGAGGCGATGAGGTGTTCCTCGATGTGCTGCCCGCCCAGATAATCGCTCAAATGAAATTGCCTGCCGTCCATGCGGTGAATCTTACCGCCCGCTGCTTCCAAAATGATCTGGGCCGCCGCGAGGTCTCGATAGGACACATTGGCAAGAAGGGCGCCTTCGGCTCGTCCCCTGGCCACATAGATAATGTGGGCCGCGGTCGAACCAAGATTTCGGATCTTGCCCGGAAAACTGGAACGGTAGTGATTGTGGAACCGGGAGTAAGTGAGCAAAACGCTCTCATTGCTCATTTCTCCCGTATCGGGAATCCTTATTTCCCGCTCGCCCCAATAGGCCTGGCGTTCCGCGAGGGCATAAAAAAGATCGCCCGTCACGGGCATGAAAGTCACCCCGAATACCGGCCAAAAGTTTTCAAGCAGTGCGAGCGATATCCCCCAGATGGGAATTCCGGCCTGAAAATTGGCAACTCCGTCCAGGGGATCGTATATCCAGAGATACCTCTTCTCGCCGTGGACATAGTCTTCTTCCGGCAGCGGGTCCCCGAAGATCCCGTGGCCGGGGAAAACCGCATTGAGCCGCTTTCTGAAATAGTCCGCAAGTTCAAGCTCGGCCGAAGTCACAAGCCCTTCGTCGAATTTGACCGCTGAATTGCCTTTCCCGTATAGGCCTAGGGCCTTTTCTCCGGCCCCCGAAACGACATCTTTTGCGAATACCAGCAACTTTTCGACGGCCGGGTCCCTGTCCTGTAGCGTCATGCGCGCCTCCTGAAATCCGATTGGCCTGTTAACCGCAAACAACTATCGACTCCTCTGCCCGGATCATTAGCAGAATAATGGAAGTTTTGCCATTTCTTTATGACCAGGATATAGGCTGGCCATTTTACACGGATACATACCCGGATTGTTGAAAAGTCCAATCAACCATGGTTGCTGAAAACCGGTTCTCATTGAGACGACTGGTGGGGGCGTCGCGGTTTCGACAGGAGTTTCGGGGTTTGCGCCTTTTTCGGCAATTTAATCCTGTAAATTCAAGCCTTTAACCGTAGCCCACCCGTGAGCCCCCACTTTTTTACTGCGACATACTAAAAATAGTTCAAAATGTCGATGTCTTATATACTTTTCTGTTGACATTGTGAGACCCTTTTAGTATCATTC
>JAJYDE010000021.1 GCA_021777755.1 Deltaproteobacteria bacterium | reverse complement strand
ACCAGGGGGATTCTTCCGCCGGTTTGGCCTGAATATCGACCTTGTGATCCCTCAGGATTTTGATCAAGCCGGAGTCGTGCGGGGCATAGGTTTTGAACTTGGCGCCGCTGGTGAAGGCGCCCGCCACGTTTTGGCCCTGGATGGTCACCTTTGCCACATCACCCTTTTCCACCGAACTGATGAATTGACTGTAGGTGGTCTCGGTGCTCGGCTGCTTGGACTGGTTGAACATCTTGAAAAGAAGAATGACCATCAGGCTGATGACCAGCCAGAGAGCCAGGTTCTTATAAAATGGACTCAATTGGAAAGCCTCCTGATAAAACAATTTTCACGGCTATCGGGAGATTGCAACTTTCTGCCCGGCAGCCGTCAAGGCACACACGCGCTTGCGCCAGAATTAAAATTATTACCCATATCGCCTTTTAAGTCCAGCCATTGAAAACAGCAATCGGAAAAGGTCGGGAAAATTTCCTTCTTGCGCCATTTCCCATGGCTGTAAACATCCAAATCCTTTCGAGGCCCAACGGGGGCCGAAAAACATCACGCCGGCTGTTTGAGCCGAAATCTTCTCGGATCTATCCCGTATTTTTCCACCTTGTACTGAACAATCCTCTTGGTGGTCCCCAGCAGGCGGGCGGCCTGGGACTGATTGCCGCGAACGTCTTTCAAAGCGTCGGTAATGAGATCGCGTTCGAAGGCGCTGGTAAGGGCCTCGAGTTTTCCCCGGCTGACGTTTTGGTTGCCTTCGGGTTTCATTTGCAAAGTGGGTGGCAGATGCCAGGAATCTATCGAGTTTTCCTGCGACAGAAGTACTGAGCGTTCTATGCAGTTTTCAAGCTCGCGAACGTTTCCGGGCCAATGGTAGGACATCAGCATGTCGATGGCGCTCGTGGTGATTCTTTTTATATCCTTGCCGAACTCCCGGGCATACTTGAGGACGAAGTAGTCGGCGAGAAGCAGGATATCGGGGCCGCGTTCGCGCAACGGCGGCAGGTATATGGGGAACACATTCAGCCGGTAGAACAGATCCTGGCGGAAGGCGCCCTGGGATATTTCCGATTCAAGATCTTTATTGGTGGCGGTAATAACCCGCACGTCAACCTTTACGGTCCGCGAGGAGCCCAGGGGTTGAAACTCCCTTTCCTGCAAAACGCGCAGAAGCTTCGCCTGGGCGATCGGGGAAAGTTCCCCCACTTCGTCGAGGAAGATGGTGCCGCCCTGGGCCTCCTCGAATCGGCCCCGTCGCCGGGTTATCGCCCCGGTAAAGGCACCTTTTTCGTGGCCGAACAGCTCACTTTCCAAAAGCGTGTCGGGCATTGCCGCGCAGTTTACCTGCACCAGGGGCCCTCGAGCCCTGCGACTGTTTTCGTGAATCGCCTTGGCAACAAGTTCCTTGCCCGTGCCGGTTTCACCCGATATGAGCACGGTGGTGTTCGAATCGGCAACCTGGTCTATGAGGCGCAAGACTTCCTGGATCACCTTCGATCGGCCGATGATGTTGGTGGTCGGGCGCCTGGCTTCCGCCAGCATGCGTCGCAACCGCCTGTTTTCCTCTTCGACCGCGCGAAAATGGACCACCTTGCCAAGCAGTTCGGCAACCGCACTCAGAATGGCCAGCTCCTGGCCGATCTCTTCGACCTGGTGAGCAAGTTTGTCGGCCGAAAGAATCCCCACGCAGCGGCCCTGGTAGAAAATCGGAACGCACAAGAAGGCCAGTTCGGCCCTGTTTAAAGATTTTCGCGCTCCCGTGCGGTCGAGAAAAAGGGCTTCCTTGCCCAGGTTGGCTATTGCCATGGGGCGGCCGGTTTGGGCCACTTTCCCCGTAATGCCTTCGCCCGGGCGGTAGCTGATTTGACCGGATTCAAAATCGACTCCCCTGGCCACATCGAGCCAGGCAGCGCCGGTTTGCAAATCCAGCACCGAGATCATGCCTCTTTCCATTCCAAGACGCGCACTTAGAACGTCGAGGGTTTGCTGGAGCTGATCTTTCAATTCGTTCGAGCGGCAAAGGACCCTGGCTATATCATGCAGGGCCCTGAGCTCAATCAGGCTAAAATCATCGGGCATGGTCAACCTGTGTCGATGTTGTAGTGCATCTGTTTTTTGCAAGAAAAGCTGCTCATAACAAATATGAACAAAATTGTCACTAATTTAATGTGGAAAAGTTCCAGGAAGGCGGGATTAGATATCCAGGACCACAAAGGCCTCCCAGCCGCGCCGAGTTTGTTGCACAAGGAATCTGTGGAGTGTGACGGCCTTGACGTCGACGATCATTTCATGACGGTCGGGGGCGATTGGCTCACCCCGGGCGGTCGCCGTGGCGACAAACTCGCCGTGAGAGGATGTGATTTGGATGGTTTGGATTCGAAGCAGGAGTTGTTGGGCGTCTTTAAAGAAAATGATTTCCTGGAGCAGGTTGAACAGGAGCATGTCCAGAGCCTCGGAGCGAATCTCGATGTGGCGGCTCTGCCGGGCCTCGATGGATTCAAGGGCTGCGACCATGGTGTTCATCGTGGCATCGGCCGAGGCGATGAACATCTCTTCGAGGGTTTCCCCCCGGGCCTTGAACGCGACGTCGGCCATGGCGATTTCATCGACATATTCAAAGGGCATCGTTTTTATCCCTTGACGTTTCCCACCGGAACAAAGCGCGCGACCCTTCTGCTTAGACCGGCCTCTTCGGTGGCCTGCACCACTTCGTCGATATTTTTGTAGGCCGGGCCGGCCTCTTCGGCAAGACCCGCCAGGGAAGCGGTGCGAACGTAGATGCCCCTGCGCTCCATATCCTGTTGGAGCGCTTTGCCGCGAAACAATTTCTTTGCCTGATGCCGGCTCATGGCGCGGCCGCTGCCGTGAGCGGTGCTAAAAAAGGTCTGCTCGCCCGAGCTTACCCCCGTCAGCAGGTAGGAACCGGTCTCCATGCTTCCGCCAATGATTACCGGCTGGCCGGTTTGGCGATAGAGGGCGGGAAGGGCTTCGGCGCCGGGCCCCAAGGCTCTTGTGGCGCCTTTGCGATGGACAAGCAAACGCTTTGGTCGTCCTTCGACGTTGTGCACTTCAAGTCTAGCCGTGTTATGGGCCACATCGTAGACCTGGTGCATCCCCAGATCGAGGGGGTCCTTTCGCAACACTTCCGAGAACACTTCGCGGACTCGATGCAAAATTATCTGCCTGTTGGCAAAAGACATATTGATCGCGCATTTCATGGCGGCGAAATAGTCCTGCCCCTCGGGAGATAAGAAAGGAGCGCAGGCAAGCTCGCGGTCGAGCACCCGGATGGCGTAGCGGGACTGCATCACTTTCAAAAATGTTTGCAGATAATCGGTTGCGACCTGGTGGCCAAAACCTCTGCTGCCGCAGTGAAACATGATGACCACCTGGTCGGGGATGGTCAGCCCCAGAGCCTTGGCAAGATCGGGATCGAAGATGTTTCGGGACCGCGCCACCTGGATTTCGAGATAATGATTGCCCGAGCCCAGGGTACCGATTTGCCTGTAGCCGCGCTCTACGGCTTTGCGGCTGATTTTGGAGGCGTCGGCGCCCTCCACCCGGCCGAATTCTTCCGTCCGCTCCAGGTCCTCTTCCCACCCGTAGCCCTTCTCGATGCACCACCGGGCACCCTTTTCGACCATGGTGCGGAACTCGTCCTGAGAGATCTTCACAAAGCCGCTTGCCCCCACCCCGGCGGGCACCCGCTGGAAAAGCCGGTCGACCAGCTCTTTCAAATGTGGCCTTATCTCGTCATGGGTCAGATTTGTGAGCACAAGCCGCATGCCGCAGTTCACATCGAATCCGATTCCACCCGGGGAGATGACTCCGGAGCGCTCGTCCATAGCCGCCACCCCTCCTATCGGGAAACCGTATCCCCAGTGACCGTCGGGCATGCAAAGGGCATAGTTTTGAATACCGGGAAGAGTGGCGACATTGCTCACCTGGTCAAAGACCCCTTCGTCCATCTGCGAAACCAGTTTTTCGGTGGCGTAGATGCGCGCTGGAACACGCATTCCCTCCTTGTAGTCGGTCGGGATTTCCCAAACCGTATCCGAGATTTTTTTTAGTTTTGATATTGCGGCCATATTTTGCCCGGCTCACCTTTTGGTTTATCAGTTTACTTTGAGATGGAAACAATCTAGGCTCAAAATTCAAATTGTCCACTTCCATTGCATTTCAACACCGGCAAAAGCAAACCCCGGGCACCGGTCCCGAAGGCCGCGGAAGCGAGGGAAAACGATTTTGAGGTCGAAAGTGGCTTCGCTTTCCCCTGGAACCCTCTCGATGGTGGAAAACGGGTCGAGTTCGGCGAAATGAGTTTTTGGGGGGAGCTTTTCACTTTTGATATTCATTGTTTTAGATACACAACCATTGGTAACCTCAATATTTTAACCTTGATTTGGGTATGGCGGTTACCTTTTCGAGGCTGCGATTTTCTTCTTGCTTTTTCAATATTTATTCTAATATTAGTACGGCAGAGTGGCGAAGATCAAAATAACGCTGCGAAAAGGTCCTGGATTGAACAAAAGGCTTTTCCTTCAAAAAGTTTTCGAAAGTCGGTTTTAAAAAAAGGGAAAAGCCCGCGAGACTGAAAAAAACCTACCCGAAAGGGCCATTTTTTTCAATGAAATTCAGCACCAGAGCTGCTTGCATTTTGGACGCGTCCTGTCGGGAGGTTGGCGATCCCGGTTTTCCGACTTCAATTTGACGCCTGAGTATAGCATGCAAAATGAATTGACGGCTCCCTGACGGGTTTGCAATAGCCGTTGCGGGTGCTGCCTGGAGCTAAAGACGATGCGTGCAACTACCGTTTTGATATTCCTTTTGGTTTTGGGACCGTCCTGCATGGGTTTGGCCGCACCGCTTGGCTCAGTGCCCGGATCGGTCGTTTCAAATAATGATTCCGTATTGATCGTCTCGGGTCCTGCTGCTTCCACCCCGCCGGGAAAGGCCTCTCCGGCAGCTGTTGCCTCTTCGAGTGTTCCGTCGGAAGATCCGATCATAAAGGCGTCTGGAGCGAGCACCGGGGTGGCCAAGCTTCCCAAGTTTCCCGTCCAGATGTATGTCAGGCAGGGGACGAGCAGCCGCTTCGAGTTGTTCTTTCTCAATGTCAAATACGGCTATGATCTGTCCGATTTCCAATTCTACAATGCATGGTGCCTGAGAAAGGGTTTGCCCCTGCCCAGCGGAACGACTCACCAAGTAAGAGTGTACAACACGGCAGATCCCAATTTGCCGCCTGAATTCAAGAAGATGGAATGGCGCAAGATCAACTATCTGATAAATCACAAGAAGGGTTCCAAGCTCGACCTCCAGGAGGCGATCTGGCGGCTGGCAAAAAGCCCAGAACCCAGGAGAATCAGCCCCGGGGCGGCTCGGCTTCTAAGAGAGGCCAATCTCAAGGGAAAAGACTACACGCCGGCCGCGGGAGATCTTGTTGCTGTTGTCTGTGCGTCGGTGCATAAGGAGCAGCCGCTTTTTCTGGAATTCAAAGTCCCGGCAGGAAAGCCGCCGGTGGTAAAAGGCGCGATTTTTCCCGCCCCGTTTGCCTCGGTGGGAGGATTTGCCAGCCGGGCGTTCATTCCCCCACTGCTCTACATCCCCGGCGGCGGGGGCGGACCGGGTGGAAAGCACAGTACTGTTCCCGAGCCTTCCAGTCTGGTTTTGCTTATCTTGGCCCTGGCGGTCATTCTACCAATGCGGCGCAAGGCTGGATAAGGGCTGAAATGCCGAAGACGGCTCCGCGGGCGGATGGCGCGCAAATGGCTTGGGCAAATGAAAGTGATCGGGTGCTGCAATGAGAGTGGGCAAGCTCGGGTTGATTATATGGCTGGCGTTTTGTGCAGGCGTGGCCGGGTGCGTGTCGCTTCCCAAAAGTTACAGCACGAAGGTGCGCCCGCTCTATCCGAAGCTTGGCGATTCGGTGAGCAATTTTTATCAGACCATCGACACGTTGACCCCGGTCCTGCGCTGGAGTGACATAAAGTCCGAAGGCCAAACCTATGATGTGGCCGTCTGGGAGTCGCCCTCCGAGGCGCCCGATGAATCCATAACCGGAACGCCGATAAAACCCAGAAAATGGGGCAAGCAGGTATATTATGTCCAGGCTGTCAGCCAAAATTATTTCAAAATCAGTAAACCTTTAAAGCCTAAAACCTGCTATCATTGGTCGGTGCGGCTCCGCACCGGAAGCAAGACCTCCGAATGGGCGACTTTCAGCCAATCGGCGGTCAGCCCGATCGGTATTGGATATGCCTACCATCTCCCGTTTGGGTTCATTACGCCAGGGCATTGAAATTCTATTTGTTTGAGGAATATTTTTAAATATTGCAACAGCTTACCGGCAGGAGAAAATGAAAAACAGGCTTCTGATCGTATGTCTTATTCCGCTGTGTCTTTGCAGTTGCGGACCCTACAGCAAGAGCGCCGTGAAGGTTGGCTCGCCGGGCACAACCGCCCCTCCTTCGCCCCACCAATACAGGATCGACATCGGAGACAAGCTCAGCGTCAAGTTGTTTTATAATCCGGACCTGAACCAGGAGGTCACCGTGCAACCCGACGGGAACATCTCCCTTCTGCTGGTGCATGAGGTCAAGGCTTCGGGGCTGACAAGCGAGCAACTGCGAAAGCGGCTCTCCAAGGACTACGGCAAGTATTTGCAGCAACCCGAGATTTCCGTGGTGGTGGTGAGTGCTGTTGGAAACAAGGTCTTTGTTGGCGGGGAGGTGGGCAAGCCCGCACTGGAAGTCTTAAACGGCCCCACAACGGTTTTGCAGGCGGTGGATATGGCGGGAGGCTTTTTGCCCACCGCCCGGCTTGACGAGGTGATCGTTCTTCGCCGGGGCGCAAATAACAAACCGTTCCAAATCGCGCTGAATGCGGAAAAAGCGATGAAGGGCGCCGACATGTCTCAGGATATCTACCTTGAGCCTTATGATATGGTGATCGTGCCCAGGAGCAACATCGCCAATGTCGACCTGTGGATGCAGCAATACCTTGGCGATACGGTGGGTGCTTTTGGCAATGACATTATAATGTACTATTATCTTAAACAGTAAGAGTTTGACATGAGCGAATTTGAAAATCCGAATCCGGGCCTTCCGGCTGTTTCCAATGCGGCCGCTGCGCCGGCGCCTCTGGCCGAGCGGATGCTTTTGGTGCGGGAGATTCGGCCGGCAAGTAACCTTAGAGACTATCTATCCATATTTTTCAAGCATCAAAAGACCATCCTCGTGGCCTTTTGCGTTTTGAGCTTTTTGGGGTGCGTTCTGGCCGTTGTGTACCAGAAATTTCTCTACGCCCCGAAGTTCGAGGCCAAGTCCTCCATTCTGGTCAAATTCGGCTGGGAAAATTATTATCCGGACCCCTCGCTTGGAAAACGCGACAGTCCGGCCGTGGATGAGTCCCAGATGCTTGGGGCCGAAGTCAGCATTCTTCAAAGCCGAGATCTTAAGGAGAAAGTCATCAGCGCTTTGACCCCGGAGGCCATTTTCCCCCGCCTTGCCACCGGGAAGCCCTCCAGCATCAGCAAATATGACGAGGCGCTGCTGCTTCTTGACAAATCCATGAAGGTGACGCCGGTTGCGGGAAGCGGCATTATCAATGTCATCTTCGAAGGGGACAATCCTCAAAGCGCCGCCGCGGTGGTCAATCAGCTGGTAAGCGACTACATCGACAAGCGCAGCGAGATTTACAAGGATCCCAAGTCGGCGCTCTTTCTCCAAAACAAAGTCCATTACTATCGACAGAAACTTGCCGAAGCGCTTAACAATTTGAGGGCCTTTTCCGAGAAGACCAAAATAATTGAATTTGATAAGCAGCGAAACATGCTCTTGCAGCAACGCTCCGACCTCAAGGTCGCACTGAGCAGCACCTCGAATGAAATTCAGGAAGTGCAACAGTCGATGGCCGAACTGGAAAAGGAATTGAAAGCGATTCCTCCGTCGGTTTTGACTGCGGCGGCTTCCGATCGGGCGGGAGACGCGAACTCCAAATTGCTCGGGCTTCGTCTTCAGGAACAGCAGTTGACGGCCAAGTACAAGGGGGATAATCCCCTGATTGATGGTGTGCGCGCTCAAATCGCCACTGTTGAAAATTACATAAAGACAAATTCGTCCGATAATCCCAAAGCAGCTCCGGCAGACCCGGTATATCAGGAAATTCAAAAACAGGTCCTGGCCAACAAGGCCAAACTTAGCGCCCTGAGTGTAAGGTTTACCGATAAACAGAATCAACTTGTTGAAATGAACAATGAACTTCAGGCCTTCGAATCCAACGAAAACCAATACCGAATGTTGGAGGCCGCCGTATCCTCCAATAAGCAAGTATATGCCGATTACCAGCGCAAACTTGAAGCGGCCAATGTCTATAATGAGCTTGGTCGCGACAAGATGACCAGTGTGAGCGTGATCGAACCGGCGGGAGCCCCGCTATTGCCGGCAAACCCGCCCAAGCCTCTTTTCCTTTTGTTTGCCGTGACCATTTGCTTCGCCTTATTTGCCAGCCTCGGGATCGCCTTCGTTTTGGAAAGTAACAAACAGGTGATGAGCACACCCATGGAGGCGGAAAAGCGATTGGAACTCCCGGTGCTGATCACGATCCCGATCAAGGACTGAGGTTTGGCGATGTACCTCGACTTTTTCAAATTCAAGAAAAGTCCTTTCCATATTACGCCCGACCCGGATTTCCTTTTTCTCAGTCCGAGCCATAAGGAGGCCTCGGCCTCGATTTTCTATGGCATTGAAACCAGAAAGGGCTTCATCGCCGTTACCGGAGAAGTCGGAGTCGGAAAGACGACTATTTTGAGATCCTACCTGGAGGGGACCGACCCGAAAAAGATCAGGATCGTCTATATTTTCAATACGGCTGTTTCCTTTCACAGGCTTTTAAAGCAAATTTGCACCGAGCTTGGCATCGAGTCCTGGGGAAAAGGCCCCTCGGAACTCGTTGAGCTGCTTTTCCACTTTCTTATCGCCGAATACAAGAAGGACTGCAATGTCGTCCTGATAATCGACGAGGCGCAGAATATACCGATTGTAACCCTCGAGCGGCTGAGGATGCTCTCAAATCTTGAGACCTCCCTGGACAAGCTGATTCAGATAGTTCTTGTCGGCCAGCCCGAGTTCGATGCCAGGCTCGAGCTGCCTGAATTGCGCCAATTGAAACAGCGGATTGCCATTCGGTCGCGCATCAAGGCCCTTAGTCACGAGGAAAGCCTGGCCTATATCAACCACCGGCTGATGCGGGCCTCGCTTTTTCATAATCCGGTTTTCACCAAAAAGGCGCTCGCCTTGATCGTCAAAAAGGCCGAAGGGATTCCGCGCACGATTAACATACTGTGCGACAATGCGCTTGTTACCGCATTCGGATATCAGCGCAAGCCCGTGGATCACATGATCGTAAAAGAGGTGATAAAAGATTTCAGGGGAGGACAACCCCGGTCCGGCTTCGTGTGGAGAAGAGTTTGGATTCCCGCCCTGGCAGCCGGTCTGCTGATGGCCGTCTATGTAGCCCGGAAGGTCTCGACCCGGATCGAAACCACCGCCTCAAGCAGGCAAAGTTTCGTGGCCAAGGTGCCAAAAGAGCCGCCGGCGGAAAAAGCAGTTTCGGCAAGCAGCCTGTCTTCGGGAAAAACGAAGGCTGCAGGCGTCGATCCGGGGCCGGAGGCTTCGGGGGCGCCCATGGCCAAATCCGCTCCTGCCGCCGCTTCAGGAAAAACCGTTGCCCCGATTGCCCCCCTTAAAGCCGCGCCCACCGCCCCAGAAGCCGTTCGGGCAGCCGGCGCGCCTTTGGGAAAAAAGATGCGGGGAGGCTCTGAGCCGGGCTCCGGTGGCTCGAGTGGGCCCGCGGTCAAATCCGGTTCTGCCGCCGTGGTGGCTCCCCCGGCTGGAGCCCAAACCGCTTTGCAAAAAAAAGCCGGGAGTTCGTCATCTCCCGGCAACTCTCTTGTCGTCGAGACCATACAAAATGAAAGGCCCTCGTTTTTTCTCGTGGTTAAAAAAGGCGATAGCGTGCGCAAGCTGCTTTTTGATGTTTACGGCAAGGTGAACCGGGACATTTTGGCCTCTTTCCGGAGTCTTAATCCTCAAGTCAAGGACATCAACAAGATCGAGGCCGGGGGAAAAGTGTTTCTTCCGCGGGTTGAGCCTTCTGCGCGGTAGAAATCATTTCTCCTCGCGTGCATGGGTGCGGATTGAAAATGACGTTTAATCGGGCAAAGCTCGAGTTGCCCAAGACCTTCTAAAGAAAAAGAGTGCAGCCATGAGCAAGTTCTACGAAGCATTGCAAAATATAGAGCAGGAGAAAAAAGGTGGAGGAACTCTGGTAACCGCGCCCGTGCTGGCGCCCCTTGCCGCCGCGGGATCGTCCGGGTTTGGACTCGAAGACGAAATGCTAAGCCTCTATAAGCTTATCGAGACCCTTCTGCCCCATCAGAAATCGCGCGTGATCCAGTTCATCGGCGCAAAAGAGGGGGAGGGAACCTCCACGATAATTCGCGAGTTCGCCAGGGTCTGCGCGCAGTTGGTAGGGCTTTCCGTTCTCCTTTTTGATGCGGATCGCCATCATCCGAGCCAGGTCAATTTCTTTGATGTTCAAGATAAAATCGGATGGTTGGAGGCTTTGAGAAGCGGGGAGCCCAGCGGCAACGCCTTTCACCGCGTCGGCGATTCCAAGCTGTTCATCAGCCCCGGCTGCAACTCCGCCGTTTCCACCCCGGAGGTCTTCAATTCAAAATTCGAGCATATGTGCAGCGATTTCAGAGGTCAGTTCGACCTGGTGGCAATCGATTCGGCGCCCCTGTTGATCTCCCCCGACGGCCTTGCGATCGCGGCCAAGGTCGATGGAATAGTCCTGGTGGTGGAGGCCGAAAAAACCAGGTGGCAGGCGGTCAAAACCATGAGGGACAGTATTGCCAGGGTGGGCGGAAATATCCTGGGAGTCGTTCTCAACAAGAGGCGCTACTACATCCCCCAGTCTATTTACAAATACCTTTAATATTAAGGAGCCGTAAGATTTTTTTGGGGCTGTCCACATCAGCCATATTGACCACAAGGGACTTTGAAGGGAATATGCGATCTACCTCGGTCCTGATAACGGCCAGGTTTTTCAGATCCAGATGGATATTGTCAACGGCCATATAATTGTACTGTTGACATTCCGCATATACAAAAATAATATGGCGCGAAGCGTTGCATGCCTCGAACATCCTGGTTACTCTTCGATTCAGCACATCGTTGATATCATTTATTACGTTTGATCTTTCATCAATGTGGCGGTGATATTTGGCATCCGCGAATTTATGCCAATTATAATGGGCCAGGACAAAGTTATGGGTTAAATCGCGGGTATAGTATCCATAAGTCGCATCAAGATACATATTTATGTCGCTATTATTTGGATCTGTTGCAAACTCGTCAATTTCGTCATATGTAGATCCCTCGAATTTAATTCCGTTTCCATGTGCAGGATCGGAATATGATTCATATTTGATGCAAACTCTATGATTTGAATGCAAATTGATTTGTGGATTTCTCATAATGCTGGCAACCGATTGAGGCGGAAAAAAACCATTGTCAAAAGGAAGGCTTTTTCCCTTGAGCCCGAGTTGTTTTGACAATTCGATTTTCGTGTGACATCGAAAGCCTACCGGAATAATGGTAAGCTCACCGCGGGCAACCATTTTTCTTAACCGCAGAGCACTTGGCGATAACCTTAACATTGCGTTGTTTTCCTCCAAGACGGCGGGTTGGGGGCTGTGGACCGAGGGAAAAGAGCGGAGTCGAGGGGGAAACCGTGTTTTGCGTTGAGGGTCATCCCCGGTTGGCGGAAAGTCCCGATCTCAATTCCAGATGACTCAAGTTTTTAAGGGCCACAGTTCTCTTGCTCTGTTACAATCCGTTCCGATCATAATTCACAGTGGAAACAGGATGCAATATTTTTGATGAAAAAGGCCTGCCTGATTAGTCTGGGATGTGCAAAAAATCTTGTGGACAGCGAGACCATGGTGGGGCAACTGGCCGAGATGGGCTACCGGATGACCGGGGAGAGCGGCGAGGCCGATCTCATTGTTGTCAATACGTGCGGATTTTTGGAAAACGCGGTTGGCGAGGCCATAGAGGCAATCCTCGAGGCGGCCGTGCAAAAGGTGGCCGGTAAGTGCTCCCTGCTCGTCGCCGCCGGTTGCATGGTGCAAAGGTATGGGAAAAAGCTCCTGACAGAACTGCCCGAGGTTGACATTTTTCTGGGGACCTCACATTACGACGCTTTGCGTACCGCGGTGGAATCCAAACTGGGAGGAAATCCCAAACGGCTTTGGATCGGAAGGCCGGCGGCGCTTTCCGGCAGCGGGCCGGGACGGGTGATTTCAACCGGAGCCCATTCAGGGTACCTGAAAATTGCGGAAGGCTGTGACAATTCCTGCAGTTTTTGCATCATCCCCCACCTGCGCGGACCTCTACGAAGCGTCGGCGAATCGGCTCTACTCGCCGAGGCCAACCGCCTCGTCACCCTGGGGATAAAGGAAATCAATCTCATTGCCCAGGACACGACCGCCTTTGGAGTTGACCGGGGCGAGCCGCAGGCCCTGCCAAACCTTCTTGAAAAGCTCGACGGAATGCCCCGGCCGCCTGCCTGGATAAGGCTTCTCTACTCCTATCCGGAGCGCATCTCCGAGCGGCTTCTCCATGTAATGGCCCATTCGGCGAGAATCGTTCCCTACCTCGACATACCCATCCAGCACTGTGTTCCATCGGTGCTTGAGGCAATGGGGCGTCCGGCCCGTTCACCGGAGCCGATTATTGATAAAATCCGCTCAATGGTTCCGGCAATTGCCCTTCGCACCTCGATCATTGTGGGATTTCCCGGTGAGACGAGGGCTCATTTCAAATCGCTTCTCGCATTTGTCGAGCGAGTGCGTTTCGATCACCTGGGGGTCTTCGTCTTTTCGCCCGAGCCCGGAACCAGGGCCGCCCGTCTGGGCGAAAGACCAGCCCCGAAGACCGCACAAAGCAGACGCGCGGCCCTTTTGGAACTGCAACGGGAGATTTCGAGACAAAAACTGCAAAAGCTGGTGGACCGCACTCTGGAGGTTATGATTGAAGGGCCTCACCCCGAAAGCGATCTTCTTGCTTCCGGGCGCCTGGCCACCCAGGCGCCGGAGGTCGATGGATGCGTCATAATCACCGATGGCCACGGGCAGGCGGGGCAAATAAAGCCGGTGCGCATCACCGCTTCGCACGACTATGATCTGGAAGGGACCATTTGCTAGTCGATAAAATTTTTCAAACATGCCTGCCTGTTGGGGTTTTTCAGCTTTCGGAGCGCTTTTTTCTCAATCTGGCGTATTCTTTCCTTCGAGACGTTAAAAATCTTGCCGATTTTTTCGAGAGTTTCCGCCGGCTGGCCGTCAAGGCCGAATCTTAGCCGCAGAATTTTTTCCTCCCTTGGCTGGAGTGTGGAAAGAAGCGCCCTGGTCACCTCCGCCAATTCCCGGTCCGAACATTCATCGACAGGCGAGAGCGCCTTTTCATCTTCGAGAAAATCTCCCAGCCTCTGCTCATCCTCGCCTACGGGAGTTTCGAGGGATATGGGCTGGGCGGCCAGGGTAAGAACCATCTGCACTTTTTCCACGGGCAGCTTGGAGTGTTCGGCAATTTCGGCAGCCGTCGGTTCGCGTCCCAGTTCCTTTAGCAGTTCGTAATAAACCTTGAAAAAAAGGTTCTTCAATTCGATAAAATGCACGGGCAAGCGTATGGTTCTGGTCTTGTCGTAAATTCCGCGAATGATGCTCTGGCGAACCCACCAGGTGGCGTAGGTGCTGAAGCGGTTGCCCTTGGTGTGGTCGAACCGCCCCACCGCCTTGAGCAACCCCAGGTTTCCTTCCTGGATGAGGTCGTCGAAAGTCATCCCCCGGCCCCTGTAGCGTTTGGCTATGCTCAAGACCAACCTCAGGTTGGCCCTGACCATCTCCTGTTTTGCCGTATCGACCGCCCTCATGATTGCCCTGACCCTATTCAGCATGACCGGGAAAAGCGGGTTTTCGGGATGGTCGGAAACGGCCCGTTCAAGGGTGCGCACAATGACCTTCAGCACCTTGTCCCTTACTCCGGGAAAGGTTTTTTCGTGTTCGAGGAGCTTTTTAACTTTTTCGCTCAGATCGGCCACTACCCCGGCCTGATCGACGTGTTCGCAGATGATTTGCACCAGTTCGTCCTGGCCGTGCCTGATTATCTGTGCCAGCTGGGTTTCCCGCTCCTGGGTAAGAAGTGGATAGCTGGACACTTCCTTCAGGTAACAGGTGATGTGGTCTTCTTCGAAGTCTTCCACGGCCGCCGAAGCGGTCTCAGTCTCAGCGCGCTCGTCTTCTTCGTCGACTTCCATTTCGCCCAGGGCCGGAATCGGAGCTTCCCGGTCCGAAGCTTCCCGGTCGATTTGCTCCAGATCGAGCTCGGTTCTTTCAAAACGGCCCTCTGTTGCCCGCCCTTGCAGAAGGCTTTCAATATCTTCCTCCGAATTGGGCTTCTTAAAATAATATTCCAGCGGAAGGCACTTTTCAGAGCCGTACGATTTCATTTCATTCTCCTTAATTGCGGCAGCCGGGAATGTCGGCCTGCTGCCGCCCCCGCCCCGGCCATATGCAAAATGCCAGCCATCCCGTGAGCTTACGCAGCTCGCAGAGACAGCCTTCAACATTAAATAAATTAAGATATTTAAGGCGGTTAGTCAATAACTGACGCTTGCTGTTCTAAGAGTAAATTGCCATGCCCGCCGGAAAAATTAGCCCCGCAGTCCCTTGCCTGACGGGATTTGGTCTTGAATTCAAGCCCGAATTGGATATAAATCCAATAACGATATTTCGTCCGGACCTAAGGAGTGACAAAATTGCTTTGTAAAAAGTGCAACAAAGAGGTCGAAATAGTGAAGGGCTGACGCACGGCCTCCCTGCGCTGCCGGGAATGCGGCGCGACATACAGCATCTACGATTTTCGCGAGGAACTCACCGACGAGATAGAACGAGAGCTATCTTTTTGCCGTGTGGACCAGATTTGAGTCAACCCCTCATCGAGGGGTTGACTCCAGCTTTTCGCGGATCAATTTTTCGGCCAACCGCAGGGCGTCCTCGATCTTGTCGGGCCTGTTTCCACCGGCTTGAGCCATATCGGGTCTGCCACCTCCTGAGCCGCCCACCTCTTTTACGATCTCCCGGATCAGATTTCCGGCGTGCAATCGGGCGGTGAGTTCACCGGTAACGCCCACGAGCAAAAAGACCTTGGGGCCCGAAACCGCGCCCAGGACCGTCACTCCCTTTGCAAATTTTTCTTTGAACTTGTCGTTTATTTCCCGGAGCGCCTTGGGATCATCGGTTTCGATCCTGGCGACGAGAACTCCAACGCCATTTATTTCTGCGGCCTGGTCGAAGAGATCGGCCGATCGTCTGCCTGCGGCGGAGGCCTTCAGTGCCTCGATTTCCCTTTCCATTTGGCGCTGCTGGAGTAAAATTTTTTCAACTCTTTCTCCAACCTCAAGCGGCCCCACGCGAAGGGCGGCGGCGGCCCGGCTTAGAGCTTGCCTCTGTTTGTTCATGTATGCCACCGCATGCCTGCCGGCCAGAGCTTCGATCCTTCGGACCCCGGCGGCAATTCCGGTCTCCTGCAAGATGATGAAAAGCCCCAGTTCGCCGGTTCCCCTGGTGTGGGTGCCTCCGCAGAGTTCTCGGCTGAAGCCCGGGATTTCGACCATGCGCACGCGATCGCCGTATTTTTCTTCAAAAAGGGCCATGGCGCCCGTTTTGAGCGCCTCTTCCAGCTCCATCACCCGAACGTGGAGTTGCAGGCTTTTTCGGATTTCATCATTGGCGAGCTGTTCGACAGTGGCCAGTTCCTCGGCGCTCAAGGCGCTAAAATGAGTGAAGTCGAACCTCAGGCGATCGGGGGCGACCAGAGAGCCCGCCTGCTTGACATGGTCTCCGAGCACCGTGCGCAAAACGGCGTGGAGAATATGGGTTGCGGTGTGATGAATTTCGGTGTCTTTTCGAAGCCGGGCATCGACTGTCAGGCTCACCGGATCTCCGACATGGATGGTTCCACTTTCGACCCTGCCGACGTGAACGATCAGGCTGGGATGCAGCTTCAAGGTATCCGAAACTGTGATTTTGCCACTCGGTCCGGTGATCACTCCCTTGTCGCCCACCTGGCCGCCGGAGGCGCCGTAAAAGGGTGTGGCGGAAGCGATCAGTTCGACATCCATTCCATCGGAGGCCGAGCCGATTTCTTCACCGCCGCTGATCATGGCGATAACTTCGGAATCGGCTTGTGTGGTTTCATACCCCAGGAAATCCATGTTCATGCCTCTGGCGGAAATCCGGCGAAGAGCTTCGGGCACCTCACGCTCTCCGGAGCCTTTCCACGCGGCCCTGGACTGATCGCGCTGCTTTTCCATCAATTCATGGAAACCGGCCTCATCGACCTGAAAACCCGAATCCCTGGACATGTCCGTGATAATATCGATCGGAAAGCCGTAGGTGTCATAGAGCTTGAAGATGAGTGAGCCGGGAATTGCGCGGGCATTTTGGTCAGTTAACCGTTTGATCTCGGTTTGCAGGAGTTTCAGGCCGTTATCGAGCGTTTCATTGAAACGTTCTTCTTCGTTGAGGATGACGCGGGTTATGAAGCTTCGGTTTTCCATGAGTTCGGGATAAGCGTCGCACATGGATTCCATGACCGACCGGGCGACTTCGGACAAAAAGGGCCGGTTGAGGCCAAGGAAGCGGCCGTGCCTTAGGGCGCGCCTAATAACACGCCGCAAGACGTAGCCGCGGCCTTCGTTTCCCGGCAGGGCGCCGTCTCCGATCAGAAAAGCCGCCGAGCGGCTGTGATCGGCAATGACCTTGAAGGAAACATCCTTTTCGGCCGAAGCCCCGTACTTGCAGCCGGTCAGTTGTTCGATCGAGGCCATCATGGGTGAGAAGATATCGGTGTCGTAATTTGAGGGCACCTTTTGAAGCACGGCCGCGATTCTTTCGAGCCCCATTCCGGTGTCGATGCTGGGTTTGGGCAGGGGTGCAAGGGTGCCTTCACCGGAGCGGTTAAACTGCATGAACACCAGGTTCCACAGTTCCAGATAACGGTCGCAGTCGCAGCCCGGCCGGCAATCGGGCTGCCCGCACCCTATGCCCGGCCCCTGGTCGATAATGATTTCCGAGCAGGGTCCGCAGGGACCCGTGTCGCCCATCGACCAGAAATTATCCTTGGTGGGAAAGGTCAAAATCCGCTCATCGGGAAGATATCTCGCCCAGAAGCCGCGCGCTTCTTCATCAGGGCCAAGGCCCATTTCACTATCGCCTTCGTGAATTGTGGCGTAGAGCTTGTCTTCGGGCAGACCCAACTCACCGGTCAAAAACTCCCATGCGAACCTGATCGCATCCTCTTTAAAATAATCGCCGAAGGAAAAATTGCCGAGCATTTCAAAAAAGGTGTGATGCCGGGCGGTGCGCCCGACATTTTCCAGGTCGTTGTGCTTGCCGCCCGCACGCATGCATTTCTGGCTCGTTGTGGCGCGTGAATACCGGCGTTTTTCCTCGCCGAGAAAGGTCCTCTTGAACTGCACCATGCCCGCGTTGGTAAAAAGCAGGGTCGGATCGTCGCGGGGAATTACCGAGGAACTCTTGACGATGGTATGGCCGTACTTTTTGAAAAATTCGAGGAATGCCTGCCGGATTTCACTTGCTTTCATCAATACAATCTCCATATCGGATATCGGAGGCCGCCGGACGCCGTCAAGGCTTCCGACTCCTTCAATCCGCCGCCACCGCGGTTGCGGCAGAAGGCCTGAGGTTGCAGGAGGACCGAATCCTCGCCTCGATATCGGCGATCAGTTCAGAGTGTTCCCGAAGGAAATTTTTCGCATTTTCCCTTCCCTGCCCCAGCCGTTCTCCACTGTAGGAATACCAGGTCCCGGACTTTTCGATGATGTTTGATTCCACCCCCAGGTCGAGAATCTCGCCTTCCTTGGAGATGCCGCGTCCGTAAATGATATCGAATTCGGTTTCACGAAAGGGAGGGGCGATCTTGTTTTTGACCACTTTCACCCGGGTGCGGTTTCCGATGATGTCCTGGCCCTCCTTGATGGGGCCGACCCGGCGAATGTCCAGTCTCATCGTGGAGTAGAACTTTAGAGCGTTTCCTCCCGTCGTGGTCTCGGGCGAACCGTACATCACCCCGATTTTCATTCGGATCTGGTTGGTGAAGATCACGCAGGTCTTGGATTTGCTGATCGCGGAGACAAGTTTTCGAAGCGCCTGGCTCATAAGACGCGCCTGGAGTCCGACGTGGGGGTCGCCCATATCGCCTTCGATTTCGGCCTTGGGGACAAGGGCCGCAACCGAATCGATGACGATAACGTCAATGGCGTTGCTTCTTACCAGGACCTCGGCGATTTCCAGGGCCTGTTCGCCGTAGTCGGGCTGACTGACCAGCAGGTCTTCGACCACCACGCCGAGTTTTCGGGCATACATGGTATCGAGGGCGTGCTCGGCGTCTATGAAGGCGGCCAGCCCCCCGAGCTTTTGCGCTTCGGCGATAATATGGAGCGCCAGGGTGGTCTTTCCGGAAGACTCGGGGCCGAATATCTCGATGATGCGGCCGCGGGCGATTCCGCCAATTCCCAGCGCGATATCGAGCGACAAAGACCCGGTCGATATGACTGAAACCTCCACGTTTGCGCCTTCCCCAAGCCGCATGATGGCGCCTTTGCCGCACATGCGCTCTATTTGGGAAACCGCTGCGTCAATTGCTCTTTGCCGGTCGTCTTCAAGTCCCATTAAGGGGCCTCCCTGCTAAACGATTATGGTCAATACACGAGGGATAAGGTTATTCGTCCGCTGTGGCGGGGTTCCCCGAGAATGGCGTTTTAAATAACGGAGTATATCGAGCGCCATCCGGCCTCAATTCGCTTTTATACAATACAATTTCAGAGGCGTCAAAGGGTTCGGCGGCAAAGTGCGAATGCGAAAGGAGCATATTTTGCAACGACCGCAGCCTCGCTTTGCCTTTGACGCGGCCAACGGTGAGGTGGGGTTTGAAGGACCGCTCCTCGGGTTTGAAACCGAGCGGAACCAGCAACTCTTCGAGAGTCCGGGCGAGATCGGAAAGCGGGCCGCTTCGGGCGCCAAGCCCCACCCAGATCACCCGGGGAGAGCCTGGCGTGGGGAAAGCCCCGCAACCTGCGGGCTCGATGTGTATGGGGCCGGTTTGCCCGGCCGCCCGCACAATCTCGGGCTTTATCCTCTCGATGAGTTCCTGTGCCACATTTCCCAGGAATTTGAGCGTCAGGTGGATTGCCTGGGGCCTCACCCAGGAAACCCGGGCATCGCTTTTCCTCAACTCCTCGACGAGCGCCTCAATCTGCCCGCGAGCCGAAGCCGAAAGATCGATCGCAATGAAGCAGCGGATGGACGGTTCCATGGAAGTATTCCCCTCAAAGAAGATATTTCGGGGACACGGGGCTAATCACAAACAAGGGGCCCATTTTCGGCCAGAAGCTTCCAGAGCATCGCAAGGGCCGCCTGGGCCGAGTTTTCCTGGATTTGTTCGCGGGTCCCCGTCCCGAAGCAGTACTTTTCGACTTTTTCCCCGGTCGGTGTCACGCAGGCGATGAAAACGGTGCCAACGGGTTTTTCGGCGCTTCCACCTCCCGGACCGGCTATCCCGGTGATGGCCACGGCCACTTCGGCCCCCGCGTTTTTCGCGGCCCCCCGGGCCATGGCCCGCGCCACCTGCCCGCTTACCGCGCCGTGAGCGCTCAGAAGATCTTCGGATACCCCCAGCAGTTCACTTTTTGCCCGGTTGCTGTAGGTGACAAGGCCCCGGTCGAGATAATCGGACGCGCCGGGGATGCCCGTTATCTTTCTGGCCAGGAGGCCTCCGGTGCATGATTCGGCCAGAACGAGCTTCCATGAGCGCTCGCGCAAAAGGCGCCCGACGACTTTTTCCAGGCAGTCGTCATTGTGGCCGCTTACATGGCGCGTACCGATCAAGGCGACCACCTCGTCCTTTGCGCTCTTTATAAGATCGAGGCATTCCCGCTCGTTTCGGGCCGCTACGAATATGGACACCCAGTTTTCCCCCCCTTGGGGGTAATAGCCGATCGCCACCCCGGCGACGGGGGCAAGGGACCGCAGTCTTTCGTTTATCTGCGCCTCCAGAAGACCCTGGATACGGATGATGTGCTTTAGGTAGGCGCACCGGTTCGGAAATCTCGCCTCCAGGTCGGGAATTACCTCTTTACCCAGCAGCAGCGCCACTTCCTCGGGCACGCCGGGAAGAAAATAGCAGGGAATATCTTCGTGGACGAGCGAAAAGCCCGCCGAATCCATCCCCAGCTTGACAGCCCCTTGGGGCAGTGCGGCCATCCTTTCAAGTTCGCTCGACCAGTTGAGGCCCCGTTCGCCCAGACGGTCCCTCAGCCATTGCGCGTAATCGCGGTTGCGGATAAGAGGCCTTTCCATGGCCCTGGAAACCGCGGCGCACGTCCTGTCGTCGTCGGTGGGGCCAAGTCCTCCGGTTACAATGACGAAACGAGACCCGCTAAGGCACCGGCCAAGATTTTCGACAATATCATCCTCGATGTCTCCCACCGTGATGATCCGGTCAAGGAGAAAGCCCCGGGCGCGCAGTTCCGCGGCAATATGTCTGGCATTGCCGTTGAGTATGTCCCCGAGCAGGATTTCATCGCCTATGGTGATCAGGCTTCCTGTTATGTGAGAAGGCTTATCGGCCATAATTCCTTTTCCTTCGGTTTTAATCTAAGCATGACGGGAATGACGCCGGTGATTATAAAATTCCAGCTTGCGCTCAGCAATGGATATTTCCAAAAGGTCTCATCTTGACAGATGAGAGGCGTAACGCTAAAGTAGGCTACCCTGGTCGGAGATTTTACTCCCTTTTTGGAGGGATGGCCGAGTGGTTTAAGGCGGCGGTCTTGAAAACCGTTGTTCCGTTAGTAGCGGAACCGTGGGTTCGAATCCTACTCCCTCCGCCAGCTATTGACATATTTAGGAGAGATGGCCGAGTCGGCTGAAGGCGCTCGCCTGCTAAGCGAGTGTAGGGGGTAAACCTCTACCGAGGGTTCGAATCCCTCTCTCTCCGCCACAGACTATAAGCGAGCCCCGGTTTCAAGACTTGAAACCGGGGCTTTTTCATTCTTTGGCTCCATCGGTAGCCTCCTTTTTGGGGATCTCATTTTCTCTAATACCTTTCCACGTCCGGATAGGAGGTGGCCGGACAGGTGGCGGGCAGAGGGTTGAAGCCCTCGGGAATTTTGTTTCCGATTGCCTGCCGGACATCCTCGGGGACAACTCCGATCGCCTTGCAGCCCCGACCGTTGTAGTGCGGAAAAGAGTTCACCACCTTTTCGTCAATCAGGGCAAAGGAGGCCGGAAGGGGCGGCGCCTTTGCGGTCAACCGCAGGGGATCAAAACCCGACAGCAGGCTGCCGGATATGGGCGACTCGATGTCATCGGGCCCCAGGTGCTTTTGCTTGAACCCGGCGGGAGCAAACCGGTTGAAGCGGGGCGAATTGCCCTTTTTCATCGCACTGGCCTCATCGGGCAGGCTGGCAAGGGCGGGTAGCCCGAAGATGGAGTTGATGGTTTCGATCACTGAATTATGATCGCCTTCCACGTGTGAAACCGCATGGGTTCTGGCATAGGGGGAAATGAGGATAAGTGGAACGCGGGCTCCGCGCGAAATCAACCCGTTTGGACCGTAGGAAAGAATGCGCGGCGGGACGTGATCCCACTGCCCGTCGGATTCGTCGTATGTGATGATGATGGCGCACTGGCCCCAGATGGCGGGATTTGAGGCGATGGCGTTTATGACGCGGGCCGCCATGGCTTCGCTCAACTGCCTGTCGGAGTAGACGGGATGATCGTCGTCGCCGGCCTTGGCGCCCCGGATCACCGCGACTTCATCGGCGGGAGTCTTCGGATCTGTAATCACAGGTTTTTTTCCTGTCAGGTTGGCATAGCCTCCTCGAATGTAGAATACTCCACCCCGCGGCAGCGAGTTGTTCGCCATGGCGTCGAAAAAATCCGTCAGGCCATGCATATGAGCGCTCACTGCCGGCGTATCGGAAATATAGCCAAAGTATTGCGGCCCATTGTGATGGCTCACATAGGAGCGGTGCGAGGCCACCCCCGGGGGGTCGCTCGCCTCGTGGTCGTAGCCCTCCTGGTACCAGCCCCAGTTTACGGGAGCCGCTCCCACATGGTCGATGTAAGGGATGTCCTGCCGGATATCGGAAAGGTCGGACCGGGGGTTGAGATTTCCCCGCATTGTCTTCAAGACCTCTTTTCCCTGGAAGGTAAGAGGCAGGGTGGCAAAGGTGAGATTCATGGAGATGTTGTCGTTTGCGTAGTATTCCATTGTCCCGGCAGGTTGCCTGCCAACTCGGGTTGTGTCGAACTGGGAGCCCCAGAAGGGCTGGCAATCCTTTGTGACGGGGGCTCCGTTCAATGTTGCCGAATTCGGGCCGACTTTTGCCGCCAGGCCGCCGGAGCTGGAAGGATGCTTCACCCATTGGGTCTGGCCCACTTGGCCGGAGATCATCGCGATGGCATTCGGGGTTGAGGGGCCGTCTTCGGTTGCGAAGATATTGTCGAACAGGGTGAAGCGGCTCGCGTACCACCAGAAAAACGGAATGGTGTCGCAGTCTATGTGCGACATGACAAGGCGGGCGAACTGCGTGCCTTCCTCCTGCCTTGCGGGGGTGGGAGTCGAGCCGGGAGGGCCGGCGAACCGCTGGTATTCGCGCTTTGCAAATCCGTCCATTCGCGGCACGCCCTTTACCACGTCAAATTTTGCAATCATACCGGGGTTCGAGTGATCGACGCTGTCCACAACGGTCGAATTCTGCCCGGGGCCCAGGCGAAAGGGGCGTACCGTAACGGTTTGGCCGGTGAGATTGTCCGTGTAAGTCTGTGTAAAGCCGGGAGTGGCTTCGGGAGAGCGGCGTTTCAGGCCGTCCGAGTAGATGCCGTTGGCGCCAGGGAACGTACCGTATTCATTATCAAAGGAGTGGTTTTCATTGAAAATGACAAACACATATTTGATCCGTTTGCGAAGCAGTCGTACGAGCGCTTTTCGCGACAGGCGCGGCTCCCTGGCCGGGTCGATGAAGTATCCGGCCTCATCGCGGCTTGAGTCGGGCTGAGCCGTGAGCTCCGGGCGTCCAAGTCTTGCAGCGCCAGAGGCTGCGGGCATCTGAGTCCACTGCAGCAACCCGGCGACCAATAAGATTACCGGAATGGATTTTTTCAATCGCCTCATGGCGGATCGTCCTCCAAAAAAGAACATTAAAGTCATCTTTTTGCTTTACCAGCCAAATCAAGTCAATGATTTTAATCATTTCACTTCCTTCCATCCGCGGTCTTATCATTTTGATTTCCTTCCTCTTTGATTTCGGCTATTGATTGTTCGTTTCCCGAAGGCCTTACAAGCAGTGAGCGGGGAGCTTCAAGCCCGCTTTTAAGGTACTTTTCGAGTCCTGAAAGGAATTCCCATGAAGAAAACCTTGATGATTGGTTTGCCCGTTGTCTTAGTGCTGATTCTCGCCTATTTGGGGGCCGGCTACTATGCGGGGCAGCAGGCGCTCGAGTTCCACTATGCGGCTGTTACGCAACTCAATGGTATAAACGACCTGGAGGCTTCGGTCGTAAGCTTCAACCAAGGTCTGTTCCGCTCCAGGGCGCTTATTAAACTGACGCTTTTCCCTCTGCGGCATGACCGTTCGATAAGTTTCAATGTGGTCGATACGATCTACTACGGGCCCTTTGTTTTCCTGCATGACAAGTTTTTTAAAGGCGGCCTCACGCCCGTCAAGGCGGTCATCCGCACACAGCTTGCGCCCGACGACCCCGGTTTGAAAAAAGCGCTGGAAAAAGTCCCGGCGCTTGCATCTTCCGAGATGCTGACAGTACTGTCGCTCGGCGGCGGCGGCGTCGTCTCCCATGTCGATATACCCTCTTTTCAAAGTAAGTTCACAACCCGAAAGGGCGAACCCATAGAGATCAAATGGGGCGGTCTCACCAGCAATTTCCATCTCGGAGGGCGGTCGGGAGACGGTTCCGGAGTCATGGACTGCCCTTTGCTGCTTATCACCGGACGCAATGGTCAAGTGCGGATGGACGGCATGCGGGGACGTTTTGATTCACATGCCGGGATGAAAGGACTCGGGGTGGGAGCCAGTGTTTTTTCGATACGCGATATCGAAGCCGTTCAAAACGGGCAAAACATCTTCAAGATGGAGTCACTGGACATGAAGGCTCAATCCGGGCTTGATGGCGGGAAAATAAACGGCTCCATCCGAATGGGCTTCAAAAAAATCGATACGGCTGTGATCGCAATGGGACCTTTCACCATGGATATGGAGCTTAAAAATCTCGATGCGGCCGTTCTCGCCAAAATTCAAAAACTCGCTCCGGCCCTGCAAGGGGAGAAATTGCTGAAAAACGATTCCAAAAGCGGCAAGCTCATGAAATCCCTGGCCAAACTCGGAAACGACCTGATCGCCGCGCGCCCGGTGTTTGAGCTGAAGCAATTGGACCTCAGGACAAGCAAGGGAGATCTGAACGGCAAAGCCAGGTTGGCTTTTGACAGTCAAGGCAAGGATCTTTTGCACAACCCCCTGGCGATCCTGACAAGTGTGGATGCAAGCACGGACTTGTCCATGTCGCAGGCACTCTTTTTCTTCGTTGCCGAAAATATGCTTGCCAAAGACGAAAAATCCGGTTTGGACCAGGCGAAAACCGACGCCCGGCAGCTAGCCGACCGCCTTATTTCCGCCAAATACATGGTCAGCGCCTCCGGCTCCTTTAAAGCCAGCGCCTCATACCAGCAAGGGGCTCTCACCATTAACGGCAACAGGTTGGGGCTTTCCAATCTGCACTGAAAGCCATTGTTTTCCGGCGCGGGTCCGAAAAAACGGACCCGGCCGGGAAAAATCCCGCTTTTTTAAAACCGCGCTCTTCCAGTGACTAGTGGACCAACCAAGGGGGAACCGACCCGGTCCCGTCCTTGCGCCCTTGTGTACCGCCTTCTTCTGATTATATTTGACCCAATAGTCATCGGCCGCATCCAAATCTGCAGGACGATAAATATATGGTCTATGCCAATCAGCCCGCTCTGAACCCTTTTTTGTTTCATGAATGCGTCATTTTGACCATGCCCACGGGAAGAACCGCGGTAAACCTGCGGGAGATGCTGCAAATTGTCCGGGAGGTCGATCCATCGGTATTGTCCTATCACTTGTGGCAATCGCGCATGGCCATCGCTCATCCGGAGGTCGAATATCCGAACGACTTCGCCGCCTGGGCCGCCAATTCTTTGCAGGACGGTCGGCTGGCTGAAAAGCTCAGCGTTATCGACCCCTTCGTCTTCGAGGATATGGAGGAGGTCCGGGAGGCGCTGGCCGAGATCATCGAAGAGTACATGTGGAATCTTCCATCGGTGCCCTGGGCAAGACCGGGGTTCGAATTCCACTTCTGCGAGGCTTCCACCGTCGTGCTGGTCCGCCCGCGCATAGTGGCCGGAACGCTGGCCGAATTTCGTTCGGGGCTTGCCGACGCGGGGATCGATTCGATCTACTATCACTTCGTGGATGCGCGCTGGCGGCTAAGAGAGATGAAAACCGACGATTTTTCCAACTGGATCCGGGACTCTTTCGGTTTGCCCGAACTGGTGTCGGCCCTCCATGGCATGGATGTGTGGTTTTTCACCCTCGAAGGGGTTCGAAAAACCATCCTGGAGCTGATTGACCATTATGTGGAGAGCGCCCCGTGACCACGCGCCTGGAAGCACTCGATCCGATCGCGGGTTCCATGGTTATCGACCAGTTGCGCCGCATGGCCGAGCGGCTGAAGCCCATGAGCCTGGTGCACATCAATTCCACCCGCATCGGCGGCGGAGTGGCCGAATTGCTAAACGGGATCATTCCCCTTTGGAACGAGCTGGGAATCGATGCGCGCTGGGAAGTTATCCAGGGCGACCAGGCGTTTTTCGAAGTCACCAA
The DNA here is from genome assembly GCA_021777755.1 of Deltaproteobacteria bacterium. Lineage (GTDB taxonomy): Bacteria > Desulfobacterota > Syntrophobacteria > Syntrophobacterales > Syntrophobacteraceae > SbD1. The sequence continues at coordinate 35,141 of JAJYDE010000021.1, read as the reverse complement.
GGCGATGCACAACGCTCTGCAGGGTTTCAGGGCCAATCTGGGAAAGCCGCTTCTCGATCACTACATCGAGATAAATCGCCGCAACGCCGAAGAGCTTGATTTCGAGGCCGATTTCGTGGTGGTAAACGACCCCCAGCCGGCTTATCTGATCGAGTTCATGCGTAAGAGGGGGAAAAAATGGATATGGCGGTGTCACATAGATGCTTCGCGGCCCGATCGAAAAGTGTGGAGATTTTTGCGCGAGGCGGTAAAGCAATACGATGCCTCCATTTTTTCAATGCCCGGTTTTGCCCGCAACCTGCCCCACCCCCAATACCTGCTCTACCCTTCGATTGATCCGCTAAGCGACAAAAACCGCGAGCTTTCCGCCGAAGAAGTTACCGCGGTGATGGACCGGCTCGGGATCGAAAGAGACAAACCGATCATCTTGCAGGTATCTCGGTTCGATTCCTTCAAGGATCCTCTCGGGGTCATCGAGGCGTTTCGAATGGTGCACGCCCATACACCCTGCCGGCTGGTGCTTGTGGGAGGCGAGGCCACAGACGATCCGGAGGGTCCCAGGATCTATGCCGAGGTCCAGGAAGCGGCCCACGGACTAGCCGACATCAATCTTCTGCTCCTTCCCCCGGAGAGCCACTATGAAATCAACGCCCTGCAGCGGGCCGCCGATATCATCGTGCAGAAGTCGGTGCGCGAGGGGTTCGGGCTGACGGTGACCGAGGCCATGTGGAAAGGCAAACCGGTAATCGGCGGGGCCGCCGGAGGAATAGTGCTACAGCTCCGAAATTTTCGCACCGGTTTTCTTGTCTACTCGCCGGAGGGCTGCGCTCTTCGAATTCGCTATCTTTTGAGGCATCCCGACGTGGGAAAACGCATGGGTAAATTTGCCAGGGAATTTGTCCGCAACCATTTCCTGGTGACTCGAAACCTCAGAGACTACCTCTCCATGATGATCCTGTTCCGAAGTGCGGGCGACCGGGGTCGGCCCGACCGGACGGTCGTGCTTTAGCCAAAAGGAGCGGGAGCCGAAATGAAAGCCTTGAGGCCTCCATCGGCAACCTACCGCCTCCAGCTCAACCGCAATTTCACTTTCAGCTCCGCCCGCAGCCTGGTGCCCTACCTCCACGAATTGGGCATTTCGGACTTGTACGCCTCTCCTATTTGCCACGCCCGAAGGGGAAGTCTTCACGGCTATTCGGTGGCCAATCCGACCGAAATCGATCCGGTGCTGGGTTCGCGCGCTTCCTTCGATTCCCTGGCCCAAAGGCTCAAGTCGCGCGGTATGGGACTCATTGTCGACGTTGTCCCCAACCACATGGCCCTCAGCCGGGACAATCCCTGGTGGGAGGACGTGCTGGAAAGCGGGCCGGGGTCCCCCTACGCGGTCTTTTTCGACATAGACTGGCACCCGCCGAGCAAGGTCCTGGAAGGAAAAGTTCTCCTGCCTGTTTTGGGCAAACACTACAATGAAGTCCTCGAAGGGGGCGAGTTCGAGCTGTTTATCGACGAACGCGGATTTTCGATCAGGTATTTCGACCTGAGCTTTCCTCTGGACCCCAATTCCTATGGGGAAATTCTTTCCCGGCGGCTAAGCGAACTGGAAGAAGCCCTGGGAGAAGAGGACCCGGGGGTCTTGGGGCTAAAGGGGCTGGTTTCGCTGAGCGAGCACCTTCCGGGGCGCTCGCTTAGCAGCCGCAAGAAGTTGAGGGAAAGGCAGCGCCTCAAGGAAATCATCAAGAAAAGCCTTTGGCTGCTCTATCGGGACGCACCCGCGGTAAAGGATTTCCTCGACGGGAACCTGAAAATCTACAATGGCCAAAAAGAAGACCCTGCGAGCTTCGATCTTTTGGACAGGCTTCTTTGCGATCAGCCCTACCGCCTGGCATTCTGGAAAGTGGCCCTGGAGATGATCAACTATCGTCGTTTTTTCAGCATCAACGATCTGATCGGCATTCGGATCGAGGATCCGAAGGTTTTCGAAGGCCTCAACCACGCCCTCCAATTCGATCTGGTGCGGGAGGGCAAGGTTACCGGGACAAGGATCGATCACATAGACGGGCTCTACAATCCGCAGGAATACCTTGAGCGCCTGCGGGCCGGAACGACTGATAATTCTTCGCACCCGACCGGCTTGGCCTCACATTACACAGTGGTTGAAAAGATTCTCGCCCCGGGTGAGAGCCTGCCCGACGGCTGGCCGGTATCGGGCACCACCGGATACGATCACCTCAACATGGTGAACGGCTTGTTTGTTGACGAGACGGGCTACCGAAAGCTTGAGAAGCTCTATGCTTCTTTCACCGCGATGGAATCCAAGGCCAGCGACATTGTCTATGAAAGCAAGACGGCGGTCATGGAAAGTCTTTTCGGCGGAGAGGTGGAAAACCTGGGCTTCTATTTGGGGCTTTTGGCCAACCAGGACAGGCTGGCCCGGGACGTGTCGCGCAAAGACATGACAAAATCGCTCGTGGAGGCTACCGCCTGCTTGCCCGTCTACAGGACCTATATCAACAGCTATGAGGTTTGCGCAAGTGACAGGCGGATAATCGAGCAGGCCCTGGCCGAGGTTGACAGCAGAAACCCGTTCATAAATCCCATGGCGGTTTGCTTCCTGCGTCGTTTGCTGCTCATGGATTTTCCGGCTTATCTAAGCGAGGAGCAAAAGAGCGAACGGCTCAATTTCGTCATGCGCTGGCAGCAGTTCACCGGCCCCATAATGGCGAAGGGGCTCGAAGACACCGCGCTCTACATCTACAATCCGCTGATTTCGTTAAGTGAGGTGGGGACAAATTTCACGCCCGTCTCCGTGGAAACGTTCCACGAATTCAACAGGCAAAGACAGTACCACTGGCCACATGCCATGAACGCCTCGTCGACTCACGACACCAAGCGAAGCGAGGATGTGCGCGCCCGCATCAATACACTTTCCGAAATCGCCGAGGAATGGCAGGATTGGCTCGAGCGATGGAGGCGCTTGAATGCGCCCAAAAAGGTTCGGGTGGCCGGATTGGAGATCCCGGACGCAAACGAGGAGGTTTTTTTATACCAGACGCTTATCGGCGCCTGGCCCCTTCAGGCAAACGAGGTCCCCGCTTTTCGCAGGCGCCTCAGGGCCTATATTGTCAAGGCCGCGCGGGAAGCCAAGGCGCACACCATGTGGACCGCTCCCGACACCGGGTATGAGAATGCTTTGCTAAGCTTTTGCGAGTCCATTCTCGACGATACGGGCGAAAATGAGTTTTTGGACAATTTCCTTGAGGCCCGTTTACGCCTGGCCTATTGTGGGGCGCTAAACTCGCTTTCCCAGCTTCTTCTCAAAATCGGCTCGCCCGGTGTGCCCGATTTCTATCAGGGAGCCGAACTGTGGGACTTCCGCCTGGTCGATCCCGACAACCGCCGCCCGGTGGAGTTCAGGAAACGGGTGCGCCTGCTCAAAGCCCTGAGGAAGAGGGAACAAAAAAACCCCGACACCCTTGTGCCCGAGCTTCTGGCCGATTGGGAGGACGGACGGATGAAACTTTACGTGACCTGCAAGGCGTTAAACTTTCGCAGGAATCACCGGGAGCTTTTCCTGGAGGGCGAATACCTTCCGTTGTCCTGCTCGGGGACGAGAAAAAACAACGTGGTCGCCTTCATGAGGAGAAAAGAGGACCGATGGGCGCTGGTGGCGGTGCCAAGGCTTACGGCCGGTCTGGTCGCTCCGGGCGCGCCCATCGGCCAAAGCGTGTGGAAAGATGGTTTTTTGAATGTTCCTTCGGGCGCTCCCGTTTCATGGACCGATGTCTTTACCGCGCAGACGCTGGAAGGGGTCGAAGAGGGAGGAAATATTCCCTTGGACCGTATATTCGCCCGGTTTCCGGTGGCATTGCTGGCAGGCGGAAAGGCTCGGGTGCAAACTGCGCGGCAGTCCGACTCCGATCACTGAAGCATTCTTCAAAATCTTGCGTCCATCTCTGCCGTGGTATCCTGTGTTTCATTTAAAGGCCATGGCTTTAAAGAAAGTATAGCGGAAGACGCCGTCTTGGCCACTGGCCAGGCGAAGGCCGGCAACACCCCGTTCCCGGGTTTTGTGATCGATCAGGCCGAGCCCCGGGGCCGATGTTGTTGAATTAAGCATTTTTGAGCTTCTCCTGCCTCCCGGAACACCATTTATTGGGTGGTCTTTGGGTGATCCCGGGCTGTGAGGCCCTGGTAATTTCCGATCTGTAGTACCTGACTCGTTTGATTGCTTTGAGAAGCTGAGAAAAGATCTCAATGGCCCTATCGGGGTCGTCGGGAACGAGCACGGCGGCTTGCGAAGCCAGGGTCCTTACGGCGTTCTTGAATTGGAATGTAACCGCCGATCCGGATGTGGAGCGGAGTGCCGTGCTCAACGCCCCGGTTCGAGCTGAGCGCAAAGCACAGCCGCCCGCCGCGCCTGGTAAGCTCCGCGGGGGTGGCCCGCTTTTTAGCGATCTGCTCGCGGAGTTGCGCGGCTCCGGTGCATGGCTCTCATAGCCGGTGGCGCTCGCCGGCAAGGGAACTCCACGCGGCCGGGCTTTCGTTTTGCTCCTCCACCTTGCGGGCGATATCCCCGCGATCGGTCTAATGTCCACGTGCGAAGGCGTCGGCATTGCCGCCCCTGCCCCCTGTCTGTCAGCCCCTTTTTTCAAACTTTCCTTTGTAGACCTGAACGAGCCGCGAAAGTATGGAGCTAAAGAGATAGAAAAAGGCGGCCGCCCCCAAGAAAAGGGCCGCTCCGATCAATTCATGGAAGAGTCCCCTGGCCGCCTCCGGGCCGAAATTGAAAACGAGAAAGGCCGTAAGCGAAATTCGGAAAACATTGACTGCAATGGCCACCGGAACGGTTGTCAAAATCACCAGGAGCCTTTGCCACAAGGTCTTGTTATTGAAATAGGCAATGAGTGTGCCGATGGTCAGAAGCGAGATTATGGAGCGTATTCCGCTGCATGCTTCCGCCACATTGAGCGCCGTGTTCGGAAGATGGATCACGTTGCCTTTGCGAATGGCCGGGACCGCCAGATAGTCCAAAATGTCCGAGGCATAACGTGATGCAAAGAGCCGCATTGGAAAAGTTATCTTCTGAATGACGATTGTTGGAATCGGAATCATGAAGATAAGAAATGCGACGGGAAATGCGATCGTCTTAAGATGATCCTTTCCCAGGACGAAAAGGATAATTCCCGCGATCACCATCAGAAACGAGAACTGCTGGAGAAAGGGTTCCTCGGCGATCTTGCCGAGCAGGAAAAAAAGCAGTCCCGAAGCCAGAAAGAGCAGCCCCCAGTTGCTTGGAAGTGGCGGCGCCTTGAGCTTTTCTCTTTTTTGCCATACCAGGTACAGGCTTATCGGAGCAACCAGAAAACCATGGGAGAAGTCGGGATCGTTTAGCCAGTCATGGACCAGTGAAACCAAGACCGGAAAATAAAGGATCAGAACGAGGCCGAAGTAAAGTGCCAGTCGGATCGACGGCAAATGGCTTTCACGCGACTTATTCGCATCGGAAACTTCGAGTTTGTTGTTCATAATCCGCCATAATTGATGGGAAAAACAAATAGGAAGAAAAGGACTGTCGAACCGGTTTCACCATCCACCTGTCACCCGTTTCATCGGGGGACAACTCCGCTGCCAAGAGCCGCGAATGATTCAGAATGCATGAATTGATATCGACTTGAAATGATAGTGCAAACAACTCAAAAAAACCAACAGGAATTCCTCGTCGAAATCACAGGGTCGAAGAATTTGATCCCCGCGGAATTCGGGCCTTGCGGCGATCATTGATCGCGCCGGTGTTCGAAGACATCTTGATTTTTCAACTTTTTCCAGGGTAGGGCAACAATCAAAGGGGTGCGATTTCAACGTTTCCCCAAATTCCGATTTTGTCTCCGATCAAGATCAGCACCGCTTCGAGCGAGGCGATGGAGGGGGCGAGTGCCAGTGCGGAGTCGATATCGGCCGGAGTTTTGACCATGTTTCCCAGCCGGGTTGCCGCGGCGTCGGCAAGGGCCGTGTTTTTCGAAAGGACCACGACGGCATCGGCTCGGCCAAAGCTCAAGGAGGGGCCAACGGTTGCCGAAGAGGTGCAAACGCCAAGCGGAAAGCGTTGCGGACCAAGCTTGATGGAGATCTTGCCGGTAAAGGGGGAGGCGGGGCCGGCGAAGACGCCAACGGTTGTCTCCCCGGGCAGGTTGAGGTAGCAGTCGCCGCCGTTTTCGACAATCACGGAATCGGAAAACCGCTCGAGGGCCTTTCCCACCGCTTCGGCCACGGCACCGGCCACAGCGGCCATGGGGCCAACTTGTGCGCTGCCGGCGGCATCGAGCATGCCTCGGATAAGGGGCGGGGCGAGAGGGTCGTCGGGAAGGGGTGTGAGGGAGCGCAGGAAATTTTCGTTCGAGGCTATGTATCGCTCCAGTTGGAGCCGGGAGTTGAGGACCGCCTCCATCGCCTCTTTTTCCAGGTTTTTTCGTGCCCGGATCCAGAGGTCTGTTTCCCTGAATTTTACCCGGAAGGTCTCCCAGCCTTGCGGCCTTCGATGCTGGTAGCGGTAAAAACGGTGGGTTTCGGTGTAGTTGCCTATTCCCATTCAATCGTACTCGGGGGTTTCGAGGAAATGTCGTAGACCACCCGGTTGACGCCCTTGACTTCATTTATGATACGGTTTGAAATCCGCGCCAGCACGTCGTAGGGAAGTCTTGCCCAGTCGGCGGTCATGGCATCCACGGACTCGACGGCTCGCAGGGCCACCACCTGGTCGTAGGTGCGCTCATCGCCCATGACGCCCACCGATCTTACCGGCAGCAGCACGGCAAAAGCCTGCCATACGTGTTCGTACCAGCCCGAGGCCTCGATCTCCTCCTGAATCACCGCATCGGCTTCTCGAAGGATTTCGAGGTTTTTTGCCGTAAGTTCCCCGATGATCCTGATTGCCAGGCCCGGGCCCGGGAAAGGGTGACGCATTATGATCCGCTCGGGCAGCCCGAGTTCGCGTCCAACCAGCCGCGCTTCGTCTTTGAAAAGCTCGCGAAGGGGCTCGATCAGCTCCATCTGCATCCGCTCGGGCAGCCCCCCCACATTGTGATGGGTCTTGATCGTGGCCGAAGGGCCCTTGAAGGAGACCGATTCGATAACGTCCGGGTAAAGGGTTCCCTGGGCAAGATAATGAGCGCCGCCGATTTTTGCCGCCTCGCGTTCGAAGACCTCGATAAAGAGGTTTCCGATGATCTTGCGCTTACGCTCCGGGTCGGTTACGCCATGGAGGCGGCCGAGAAACTCGTCGGAAGCGTCAACATAGATCAGGTTTATCTCGAAATGATCCTGAAAGACCCTTTGGACGGTTTCCGCCTCGCCTTTTCGAAGAAGCCCGTTGTTTACGAAAATACAGTGAAGCTGCTCGCCGATGGCCTTATGGAGAAGCACGGCCACAACAGAGGAGTCCACGCCTCCGCTCAGGGCGCAAATTACCCGCCTGTCTCCCACCTTTTGCCGAATCGCGTCGATTTCGGATTCGACAAAGGATTTCATTGTCCAGGCGGGACGGCACCGGCAGATGCGAAAGAGAAAATTTTCCAGGATGTCTTTTCCGCAAGGCGTGTGGGCCACTTCGGGGTGAAACTGCACGCCGTAGAAATTGCGGTTGGGATCTGCCATGGCCGCGGCCGGGGAATTGCCGCTGCGGGCCATTGTGAGAAAACCCGGCGGAAGGGTGAGGATGCGGTCTCCATGACTCATCCAGACCCGCGAGCCAACTTTTTCGATGGCGTTGAAAATATCTCCCGGAAGGTCGATGTCGATTTCGGCGGGGCCGTATTCGCGCATGGGCGCCTTTTCGACCGCCCCGCCCAGTTGGAGGGCCATCAGTTGCATGCCGTAGCAGATGCCAAGGATCGGGATGCCCAGGGTATAGATTTCGGGGGCGGCCATGGGCGCCCCTTCGTCATGGACGCTCGACGGCCCGCCCGAAAGGATCAGCCCCTTGGGATGAAAGTCTTTAATTTTTTCGGCCGTCATATTGTAGGGGTGGATTTCACAATAGACGTGGCTTTCTCTGACCCTTCGGGCGATCAACTGGGTGGTCTGCGAGCCGAAATCGAGGATCAGTACCCGCTCCTGGTGCAAATTGTCCAGCATGTCTTGTCCGTTCCTGTGGTTTTCTATTTTAAATCCACCTGGTAATTGGGCGCTTCCTTGGTGATTATGACGTCATGGACGTGACTTTCACGAAGGCCCGCGCTGGTGATGCGAACCATTCGCGATTTGACGCGAAGCTCGCTCAGCGTGGCGCACCCGAGATAACCCATTCCGGCGCGAAGCCCGCCGATCAGTTGGTGCAAAATATCGGAGACCGGCCCGCGGTAAGGCACCTTGCCTTCAATTCCTTCGGGAACGAGCTTTTTGGGCTCGAACACGTCGTCCTGGAAATAGCGGTCCCTGCTGCCCTGGCGCATGGCGCCAAGAGAGCCCATGCCGCGATAAACCTTGTAGCTTCGGCCCTGGTACAAAATGGACTCGCCCGGACTTTCGTCGGTGCCCGCGAAAAGGCCCCCGATCATGACCGAATCCGCGCCCGCGGCCAGCGCCTTGACAACATCTCCGCTGTACTTTATCCCGCCGTCGGCAATGATCGGTATCCCGCTTGCCCGAGCCACCCGAGCGCACTCCATTATGGCGCTCACCTGCGGAACCCCCACTCCGGCCACGATTCTGGTCGTGCAGATCGATCCCGGGCCAACGCCGACCTTGACGCCGTCAACCCCGGCTTCGATAAGGGCTTGGGTCCCCTCGGGGGTGGCCACGTTTCCGGCCAGCAGCTGCAGGTCGCCAAATTCGGCCTTGATCGCTTTTACGGCCTCCAGGACGTTACGGGAATGGCCGTGAGCGGAATCGACCGCGATGAGGTCGGCCCCCGCTGCCCGCAGAGCCCTTACCCGGGGCATCATGTCCCTGCCGATGCCAACGGCCGCCCCTACCCGCAGCCTTCCGAACTGGTCTTTGCAGGAGTTGGGATACTGCTTGATCTTCATGATGTCTTTTATGGTTATGAGCCCTTGCAGACGCCCGGCTTCATCGACCACCAGCAGCTTTTCGATCCTGCTTTTCTGAAGAAGTCTCTTGGAGTCGTCCAGAGATATTCCCAGCGGGGCTGTGACCAGATTTTCCCTGGTCATGATGTCGGCCACCTTTATCGTCTTGTCGGTTTCAAACCTGAGGTCCCTGTTGGTTATGATTCCAACCAACTGGTCTGTCTTCACCACCGGGACGCCCGAAATGCGGTATTTGGACATGAGGTCCAAGACATCTCCGATCTGCTGGTCGGGGTCCACCGTTATCGGATCGACTATCATGCCGCTTTCGGACTTTTTGACCTTGTAGACCTCCTGGGCCTGGGCTTCGACGCTCATATTGCGGTGAATAAAGCCTATCCCGCCTTCCCGGGCCATGCTGATGGCCGTATCGGCTTCGGTCACAGTATCCATGGCCGCGCTCACCAGCGGAATCTTCATCTTGATTTCCCTGGTCAGCGTGGTCTCGACATTTGTTTCGACGGGCAGCACCTCGGAATAGCCGGGAACGAGTGAAATGTCATCGAAGGTGAGGGCTTCGGGTATCTCGAAAGGGGTCCTGGGTTCCATCAATTTTCTCCGAGTCAAATAAAGGTCTTGCGATTAAACCGCCTTGAAGACGATGAAATTTGCGACCCATCCGCCCGGCGTCGCGGCCGGTCGGGCGGATGGGTGTCTGGCAAGCCGCGGGCGGGGATACGCCGCAGCGCCATTATCTCTTCGGGAGCCGCCATGTCAAGTCCGTTCTAGGGCGGGCGCCACCTTCCCCGGGCAGTCCGGACTGACTTTGCGCCAGCTCGATCACCAGCCCCTCGATAAGGCCGGCATCGCTAACAACAACCCTGTCGCATCCAAAACCCAGGAGGACTTCCTGAAGTATAACCGCCCCGCCAAGGATGATGTCTTCCCGTCCGGCTTCCAGGCCTTCCATTTGGCGTCGCTCGGCAAGGGGCATCCGCGCCAGTGAGCCGATCAGGCTTGAAATCCACTCCGCGAACAGTATCTCTCCGTTTACCAGATAGGGGCTGTAATGCTTCAGCCCGAGTTTCATGGCCGCAAGGGTGGTGATCGTACCAGCCGTTCCCGCCAGGCCGAGTGTGTCCGGGGATAATGAAGAGCGAGCCTCTTCACAAAGCTGGCGCCTTGCCGAATCGATCTGCCGCCTGGCGGCGGCCGCGGCCAGGTTTACGGCTTCCATTCCGGGCGGGTCATCGCGTAGAAACGAATCGCTGAGAGTGGCCGCCCCCAGGGGTTGGCTGGCGCACGCAAGAAGTCCCCGGGCCCCGGGCAGGACGAATTCCGTGCTCCCTCCGCCGATATCGAACAGGAGGGGCTCTTTTGCCCCGGTGTCAATGACGCTCAGGATCCCTTTCGCGGCTAAGGCGGCTTCTTCCCGCTCGGATAAAATCCGGCACTCGATACCCGTTTGGGCCTCGATGCGCTGGAGGGCCGAGGCGCGGTTTTGCGCACGCCTTACGACCCCCGTGGCCCCGCAGCGGACTTTCTCGACCCGCAATCGCCCAAGGAGGTCGGCATATTCCCTTAGAGCCTGGATGTTTCTCTTTTGAGCTTCTTCTGTTAGCGCGCCCTCCCGCTGGAACCCCTCGGCAAGCCGTGTGACGCTTCTCTCCGCGCGAACCGGTATGAGTTCCCGCCCGGATTTTCGAACAATCAAAAGGCGCGTTGTATGAGAACCGATGTCGAGGGCCGCGAAAAGGTTTTCTGTCCCGGAATCGGGCTCGACTGTTTTCCTTGCTTGACATCGGCTTTGGGTTGTCATTATGTTCGATCAACCTTACGCAGGAGATGACCGCGGATGATCCAGGAAATAAACCCGAACCACCCCGAGCCTCGAAAAATCAAAAAAATTGTGGAAGTTCTGCAATCGGGCGGAATAATCGCCTACCCCACCGACACCTATTACGGCATCGGCTGTGACCTGTTAAATAAGGCTTCCATCGAAAAGATTTATCTTCTCAAGCGCCGCAGCAAGCAGCAGCCCTTCAGTTTCATCTGCAGCGATCTCAAGAATCTGAGCGAATACGCCCAGGTGACCAATTATGCCTACAAAAACATGAAGCGGCATCTGCCCGGGCCTTACACCTTCGTTCTGGAAGGCTCCCGCATGGTGCCCCGCATAATGCTCACCAAAAGGCAGACCGTGGGTATTCGCGTGCCCGACAATCCCGTCTGCCTGGCCATTGTCCAGGCTCTCGGCCACCCCGTGATCAGCACGAGCGCCACCGATCCGCAAACAAACGAGATCTTGTCCACACCGCGGGAAATTCAGGACAAAATCGGCCATGCCATCGATCTCATCGTGGACGGGGGCAATGTTGCTGGAGTGCCCTCCAGCGTCATCTCCCTTGTAAACGATGTGCCGGAGATCCTTCGGGAAGGTGCCGGCGATGTTTCGCCCTTCAGGGTCTAGAGGGGCGAAAGGCTCTGTCAAGGGTTGGGGCCAAAACCCGGAAGTTTGTACATCAGACAGGAGGAAGAGTCGGCCATCAATTCTTCGAGCCTCTGGTCGGCCTTGCCTCCGATGAGTAAACCCAGAAGGGAAGACTTCGATTTTTTGGCCCTCTCCACTTCGGGCTCGCCCTTTAAGCCTCCAAGTCGCCCCGCCTCCAAAATGGCATCTTCGTAATTGCCGATCTGGTCGATGAGCTTCAACTTAAGAGCGTCTTCGCCGATGATTACGCGGCCGTCGGCGACCTTGCGCACATCGGCTTCGGGAAGGTTGCGGGCGCGCGAAACATCCCGCACGAATTGATTGTAGGTGGAGTCTATGGTCGTCTGGAGCAGCGCCTGTTCCGCCGGAGTCATCTGCCGGCCGGGGTCGCCGATGTCTTTGAATGGTCCGCTCTTGATGGTTACCGTCTTGTAGCCGATCTTGTTGAACAGCCCCTCCATATTGGGGATGTGGACTATGACGCCGATGCTGCCGGTAAGGGTGCCAGGGTCGGCCAGGATGCGAGATGCCGCCGATGCGATGTAGTAGGCGCCCGAGGCCGCAACACTGCCCATCGATACCACAACGGGCTTGACCTTTACCGTGCGCCGAACTTCCCTGAAGATTTCCTGCGATGGTCCGACCGCCCCTCCGGGCGAGTCGATTCTAATCAAAATCGATTTGACGAAGGAGTCTTTTCTAAACTTCTTGAGTTCTGTGAGGGTGGAACGGGAACCAAGAATGGTTCCCGTTATGTCGATTTCCCCCACACGGTTGCCTTTGAACATTTCCGAGCCCGAAGAGAGCAAGGCGATCACTGTTGTCAAAACAATGCCGATTACAAGCCCAAGCAGGCAGCCGCGTACTTTCATCACTTTACCTTCGCCCGCAAATAAGGCGATCAGCTCTTATCCGGGTTCGCGTTGGCCGCACTCTGTGCCTTGGCCTCAAGTTCTTCTTTGAGCAATTCTCCAAGGTTGGAGGTTGCCGCCCGGCTGGTGTTCATGTATTCGTCGTAATTGGACCGGTCATCCTGCTCTTCGAGTTTTTTGATCGAAAGGCCGATCTTTCTGTCCTTGGACGATATATTGATCACCTTGGCCGTTATGCTGTCCCCGGGTTTAAACTGCCCGACGGGAGACTTGACCTTCTCCTTGCTGATTTCGGAGACATGGACAAGCCCTTCGATGCCTTCCTCGAGTTCGACAAAAAGGCCGAAATCGGTCACATTGGTAATGGGACCCGAGACCATGCTTCCGATCGGGAAGCGGTACGGAATGCTTTCCCAGGGGTCGGATTCGAGCTGCTTGATGCCAAGGGAAAATCTTTCGTTGTCCTTGTCGATATTTAGCACGATCGCCTGGACTTCCTGATTTTTGCGGAAGATCTCGGAAGGATGCTTGACCCGTTTTGTCCAGGATATGTCCGAAATATGCACCAGGCCGTCAATGCCTTCATCGATGCCGATAAAGATGCCGAAATCGGTGATGTTTTTGATCTTGCCGGCGATTGTGGTTCCAACCGGGTATTTCTGGGCAATCACATCCCAGGGGTTGGATTCGAGCTGTTTCATGCCAAGGGAGATGCGCTTGCTCTCCGGATTGATGCTGAGCACCACCGCCTCGACCTCGTCGCCAACCGAGAGGAACTTGGAGGGATGTCGCACCTTCTTGGTCCAGGACATCTCGGAGACGTGGATGAGGCCTTCGACACCTTCTTCGATTTCTATGAAGGCACCGTAATCGGTCAGGCTCACAACCTTGCCCTGCACCTTGGCGCCAACCGGGTACTTGCCCTCGGCCTTCGTCCAAGGATCACTTATGAGCTGCTTGAGCCCCAGGGAAACTCTTTCGCTTGCCCGGTCGAAGCTCAGGACCTTTACGTTTATCTTGTCGCCGATCTGGAACATCTCGGAGGGATGGCCAACCCGGCCCCAACTCATATCGGTGATGTGAAGAAGACCGTCGATACCGCCAAGGTCGACGAAGACGCCGTAGTCGGTGATATTTTTGACGATACCCTCGACCACCTTGTTGTCTTCAAGCGTTGACAAAGTGGTGGACTTCATCTCCTCGCGCTCTTTTTCCAGAAGCGCCCGGCGAGATAGAACGACGTTTCTTCTTTTCTTGTTATATTTTAGCACCTTGAAGGCGAAAGTATGCCCTATCAGCGACTCGAGGTTTCTAACCGGCCGCAAATCGACCTGGGAGCCGGGCAAGAAGGCCTGTACCCCTATATCGACGGCCAGACCGCCCTTTACCTTGGCTGTGACCTTGCCCTCGATAATGGAGTCGTCGCTGTAGATTCGGCTTATGTCGTCCCATACCTTGATCTTGGCGGCCTTTTCCTTGGAGAGATGGATCGTGCCGTCATCGTCGTCATGGAACTCGAGCAAGACGTCGATCTCGTCGCCTATAACAGCCCTGATCTTTCCGGTTTCATCCCGGAATTCATGGATGGGGATCTGGCCTTCCGACTTGTATCCGATGTCAACCATGACGAAGTCATCGCTGACCTGGACGATGATGCCGCGAACCACCTCGCCCTCCTGGAAATTGCGGAAGCTGTCCTCATAGAGGTCGTGCATGGAATCCATTTCTTCATCGAAGTCGAGTTCGTCGGAAGAAAACATGGAATCCGGTTCAAGGTTTTGTTTTTCGTTTTCATCTTTTACGGTCATCGATCGTATCTTGCCCCCTTACCTGATTTTTGGCATTTCGCCTAAAAAATGAACTCTATCAAAGACAATGTTAATAAGCAATCTTAAAGTTCCTCGCGTAGCCCTCATAACCGGCTTTAAGCCAGATTTCGAGCCTTGCCGGCCAGACGCTCCACCACCTCCTCCACGCAAAGGCCCGAGGTGTCGAGGTGGAAGGCGCCCTGCGCGGGGCGCAGGGGGGAGTGGTCCCGATTCGAATCGGCCCGGTCGCGCTCGGCGATGAGCCGCTCGATTTGTTCGCGCGACACCTCGAGGCCCTTTGCCGCATATTCTTCGAAGCGCCTTGCGGCCCGTGTCTTGAGATCGGCGGTAAGAAAGACCTTGAGCTCGGCCTGCGGGAAGACCACCGTGGCCGTGTCGCGTCCCTCGGCGACTATGCCCCCGCCTTGCCCGGCAAGCCTTCTTTGCCATGCGACCAGAAACTGCCTGACAGCGGGCAGTCGCGAGAGTCTTGAAGCGGCCTCGGTGGCCCCGGGGCCGCGAAGTTCGTCGCAGAGTGGCATTTGGCCGTAAAAAATTCGCAGACTGTCGTTTTCTATGGCAAATCGAAGCTCCATACGCTCCAGAGCCTTGCCCGCCGACTCGTCGTCCAAGGCCCCGGCGGTTTTTCCGGGGGCGCCGGGGGCGATTTCGAGCGCCCACGCCACGGCCCGGTACATCGCGCCGGTGTCGAGGTAGACGTAGCCGAGTCGTCTTGCCAGGAGCTGGCACACCGTGCTCTTGCCGGCGCCCGCTGGACCGTCGATGGCGATTATCATTGGGGAGCTCCACTGGAAAGGGGCTTGCCCTGCCGACCCGCCGCGATTTGCCCCAAAACCTCCTTGAGGGTGCCGATAAAGCGGGCGTTTTCTTCGGGCAGTCCCACGCTTACTCGAATATGGCGCTCCAGGCCGTAGGAGGCCATCGATCGGATGATCACTCCCCGGCGAAGCATCGCCTCATAGACCGCTTTGGACTCGCAGGCGACGTCTATCAGAAAGAAATTTGCCTCCGTGGGGACGTATTCGAGGCCCATTTTTTCAACTTCCCGATAGAGGAATTGCAATCCGCTCCAGGTGATCCGCCGGGTCCGGTCGAAAAAATCTTCGTCATCGAGGGCCGCAAGGGCGGCGATCTGGGCTAAAGACCCCGTATTGAAAGGCTGGCGCACACGGTTTAAAAAACCGGCGATCTCGGGGTCCATGGCCCCGAAGCCGATGCGAAGCCCGGCCAGGCCGTAGGCCTTTGAAAAGGTTCTCAAAGCGATTACGGCCGGCCCCCGGCCGCCCAGGTAATCAAAGCCTCGGGGCGTATCCGCGCTGGTGCTGAATTCTATGTAGGCCTCGTCCAGGACGACCGTGACCTGTTCGGGCAAAGCGGCCAGAAAGGCTTCAAAATCCGCCTTGGCGATCACCTTCCCGGTTGGGTTGTTCGGGTTGGTAAGGAAAATGACCCTGGTTTTATCGCTTACCGCCCGGGCCATCTTCTCCAGGTCTATTCCAAGGTCCGCCTTCAGAGGCACGGGCACCGGCCTTCCGCCCATCCACTGAACCACCAGCCGGTAGAGAAGAAAGGAGGGCGAGGGCATCATCACCTCATCGCCCGGGCTCATAAAGGCCCTGATGACAAGCTCTATGATTTCATTGGACCCGTTGCCAAGAAGAATCGAGTCGAAGGGGAGGTCGTACTTTTGCGCCAGTTTTTTGCGCAGATAAAAACCGCTTCCATCCGGGTAGCGATGCAGCTTGGAGGTTGCCCCCAAAATGGCTTCCACCGCTTTTGGCGACGGCCCCAGGGGGTTTTCGTTGCTGGCAAGCTTTATCGAACCGCTTATGCCGTATTCGCGCTCAAGCTCTTCAATGGGCTTACCGGGAGGGTAGGGATTTATGTTGGCGATGTGCTCGGCGACAAAGGGTTTCATAAGCGTGCGGGTCGATGTCCCTTCTTATTTTTTTGCTGCCGTTATATAATGAAAAGGTGTGGAAAAATCAAGCATTCCGAGGAAAAAATTGCATCGCGGCCGCTCATGTTATAATATGCATCAGGTGTAAGCAAATGGCTCTGGCGAGCCGCCATAATTCTTTTCCCGCCTTCACAGGGATGATGGATTTATGCCTAAAAAAGTTAAAGCAAAAAAGTCTTCAGCCGTTGAGAGGAAAGATTCCGGAGACGAACGCAAAAGCGAAGGAGTTGGTTCGGGCAACAACTCGGACAGGCATCAGCCGGTTTCCTTCGACCCGTTTCGTCTCTACCTCGACGAAATCAAGCGCTATCCGCTCCTTAGCCGGGAAGCTGAAATGGAGCTGGCGATTCGCTATCGTGAAAAGGGCGATATCGATTCGGCCTATAAGCTGATTACCGCCAATCTGAGGCTGGTGGTGAAAATCGCCATGGATTTTCAGCGATACTGGATGCAAAACCTCATGGATTTGATCCAGGAAGGCAATGTGGGACTTATGCAGGCGGTAAAAAAATTCGATCCCTACCGGGGATACAAATTTTCTTACTATGCATCCTTCTGGATCAAGGCCTACATTATCAAGTTCATCATGGACAACTGGAAGCTGGTCAAAATCGGTACCACCCAGGCGCAGAGAAAGCTTTTTTTCAACCTTCGAAAGGAAAAGGAAAGGCTTGAGGCCCAGGGGATCGAAGCTTCCCCCAAACTGCTCAGCCGCCGCCTCGATGTGAAAGAGTCCGAGATAATCGAAATGGACCAGAGGCTCAACAGTTGGGAGATCTCGCTCGACAGCCCCTTGAAGGAAGACTCGGAGGATACGCACAAGTCCTTTCTGCCTTCCGACGATCTGCCCGTTGACGATCAGATAGCCGACCAGGAGGCCAAAACCATCCTGCATGACAAGCTCATGCTTTTCAAAGAGCAGCTCAAGGGCAAGGAGGCCGTGATATTCGACAGGAGGCTTCTTACCGAAGAACCCATGACGCTGCAGGAAATAGGCGACAAGTTCGGAATCAGCCGCGAGCGGGTGCGCCAGATCGAAAGCAGGCTCAAAAAAAAGCTCAAGGCCTACCTCGAAGAGGAGATAGCCGACATCGAACTCTTGCAGGAAAGCATGGTGGAAATTTAGAGCCGTCTTTGGGCGATCACCTTGTCGTAGACCCCCAGGTACTGTTTTGCGGACATGGCCCAGGAAAAATCCCGGGCCATGGCCCGCCTTTGGATTTCTTCCCATTTGGCGCGGTCTCCAAAGAGCTTCAGAGCCGATTTTATCTTTTCCAGAAAGCTTCGGGGCGTGTACTCGTAGAATTTGAAGCCCGTCCCGGAATCGGGGTGGCGCAACACGTCGATTACCGAATCATCCAGCCCGCCGGTGGCGTGAACCACCGGGATGGTCCCGTAGCGCAGGCTGTACATCTGGTTCAGCCCGCAGGGCTCGTAGCGCGAGGGCATGAGAAAAATATCGGCCCCCGCCTCGATCAGGTGCGCCATTTGCTCGTCGTAGCGGTCGGCGAGTTTGAGCCGGTCGGCAAATCGGCTTTGCATGGCTCGAAGGCTCTCTTCGATCCACGCATCTCCGGTGCCCAAAATCACCAGGTTGACCTCGAGTTTCATCAGTTCGGGCACAATTTTTTCGAGCAGGTCGAAGCCTTTTTGGGCGGCAAGACGGCCGATCATGCCGATTAGCGGAAACTCCCGGCAATCGCGGGCAAAGCCGGCCAGTTTGCACAGGGCCGCTTTGCATGTTTTTTTTCCGCTAAGCTCGTAGCTGCCGTAATTGGACGGCAGGTAGCGATCGGTGCGGGGGTCCCACAGTTTCGTGTCGATCCCGTTGAGTATGCCGCTGAGGCTCTTGGCGCGCTCCTTGAGGACCCCTTCGAGTCCGAAGCCGAAATCGCCCGTGGTAATTTCCCGGGCATAGCGCGGACTGACGGTCGTGATGAAATCGCTGTAGGTGATGCCGGCTTTTAGAAAATTGCATTGCCCCCAGTATTCGATTCCCTGGAAGGACCACTCGCTCGGGGGCAGGTTTAGCAGGGGGAAAAATCCGGCCGGAAACACCCCCTGGTAGGCAATGTTGTGGATTGTGAATACGGTGGCCGAGCGGGCGAACCGTGGATCATAGCGCCAGTTGGTCTTGAAATGGGGGGCTACCAGCCCGGTTTGCCAGTCGTGCAAATGGAAAATTGATGGAAACCAGCCCGCCGCCTCGCACACATGCCGGACCGAGAGGCTGAAAGCGATGAACCTTTCGGCGTTGTCTTCGTAGTCGCCTCGGACCGGTGTGCCGTAAAGAAAGGATCTGTCGTAGAATTCGTCCTTTTCCAAAAAATAGACCGGGATGCCCGACGGGGTGCGTCTTTGCCACAGATTGACATGATAGTCGTGGGCCCCTATTGCGATTGTGGCCCCCTTGCCAAGGGGCTCCAGGGCAAAAGACATTTCACGCACGCACCGGTAGAGGGGCATGAAAATCCTCACGTCGCAGCCCATCTCATGGAGTGCCTCGGGCAGTGAGCCGGCCACATCGGCAAGACCCCCCGTCTTTGCAAAGGGGCTTGCTTCGGAAGTGCAAAAAAGAATTTGCATCAAGCTGGATCCTCTTCGAGTTTGATCCGGGACAGTGGGAAAATATTTCGCTCGCCCGTGGGCCGAGTCTGCGCGATTGATTCTTCCATTTACATCATTTCGGGTACATATTAAACACCCAACTCCGTGTTTTCGGGCCGTGGTTCGGGTGGTCGCGGCAACCCGGGCAAAATGTGATTGAATCCTTTGTCCCGGTTTCCGGTGATTGGAAATGCGCCGGGATTTTTTTAAAATAACTATGAATCGTATCGTTTTTGACCAAGCAGGGGGGCTGATTTTGGAAAACAAGCGTCGCAAGAGCAGGCAAATCCGCATAGGCGATGTTCCCATTGGCGGGGACGCGCCTGTTTGCGTCCAGTCGATGACCAACACGGATACGCGCGACTGCCCTTCCACGGTCGCCCAGATCGAAAGGCTGCGGGAGGCGGGCTGTGAACTCGTAAGAGTCGCCGTTCCCGACGAGGAGGCTGTCGAGAGCCTGGGGCGGATAAAAAAGTCTGTGCGCATACCCGTTATAGCCGACATCCACTTCGATTTTCGCCTGGCCATAGGCTCCATGCTGGCCGGGGCCGACGCGATTCGCATCAACCCCGGCAATATCGGCGGCCCGGAAAAGCTTATAAAAGTCATCGAGGTTGCAAAAGAGCGCGAGGTCCCGGTGCGTATCGGGGTCAACAGCGGTTCGGTGGAAAAGGACCTTTTGGCCAAATACGGCCATCCGACCCCCGAGGCCATGGTGGAGAGCGCTCTTCGGCACATAAGGTTTTTTGAAGATAACGACTTCGGTCTCATCAAGGTTTCGCTAAAATCGAGCGATGTGCTTACAACGATCAGTTCCTACAGGCTCTTGGCCGATAAGACCGACTGTCCCTTTCACCTGGGAGTGACCGAGGCGGGCACGGTGGTGAGCGGGGCCGTGAAATCGGCCCTGGGTATAGGTCTTTTGCTTCTCGAAGGGATCGGCGATACTCTTCGGGTCTCGCTTACCGCGCCGCCCGAAGAGGAGATGTTTGTGGCCTGGTCCATCCTGAGGGCTCTCAAGCTGCGTCAAAGGGGGGTGGAACTGGTGAGTTGTCCCACCTGCGGACGCACTGAAATCGATCTGATTTCGATGGTGGAGCGGGCCGAGACCTTGTTGAAAAAGGTGAAGACCCCTCTTAAGGTTGCCGTGATGGGATGCGTGGTGAACGGGCCGGGGGAAGCCAGGGAGGCCGATGTGGGCATTGCCGGAGGCAGAGGTCTGGGGATCCTTTTTAAAAAGGGCAGCCGGGTGGAAAAGGTTGCCGAAACTCAACTGCTCGAAAGGCTCTTATCCGAGGTCGAACTTATGACGGGAGAAAAGATCGAGAGGCGTTAGTGTGCGTTTCTATGAATTGATAGATGCCATTTTGGCTTACATGCCGCAGGCAAACACACAGCTTCTGGAAAAAGCCTATGTTTTTGTCTCCAAGGCCTACCGGGACAAAAAAATTGGCGGCGACGGGCCCTATTTGTCTCATCCGCTGGCCATCGGGGCCATTCTTGTAAAAATGCGCCTTGACGAAGAAAGTATCTCCGCGGGGCTGCTCCATGATTCGCTCGAAAAGCAATACGCCACGGCCGAAGAACTCGTCGAGATGTTCGGCCCCGATGTCTGCCGGATCGTGCAGGGCGTGGCCCGACTCACCCAGATAGCCTACAGTAATCGCCAGGAGCGCCAGGCCGAGTACATCCGCAAGATGATCATGGCCATCTCCAGTGACGTCCGGGTGGTTCTTGTAAAGCTTGCCGATCGTCTGGACGGCATCGGGGGAACGCTTTGCGGCGGGGATCGCTCCGGCTCGGGCCTTGCCCGTGAAACCCTCGACATCTATGCCCCTCTCGCCGGAAGGCTCGGAATCGACTGGATGAAGCAGGAGCTTGAAAACTTCTCCTTCAAGTGCCTCTATCCCGATGCCTATGCGCGGATAGAAGCCGGACTTGCCAAAAACCAGGAGGACAGGCTCCGATATATCAAGGAAGTCGAGCAGCTCCTCAAGGAGCGGATGGGCGAGTTCGGCATCAATGGCCGCATCTACGGGCGTCCCAAACACATCTACTCCATCTACCTCAAAATGGAACGTCAGAAACTCGATTTGACGCGCATCTACGACCTGATAGCCTTCCGGGCGATCGTGGACTCGGTGAAATCGTGCTATGAGACCCTGGCCCTCATTCATGCGCTTTGGGAGCCCGTGGACGGAAGGTACAAAGATTACATCTCAAGGCCCAAAAACAACATGTACCAGTCGCTTCACACGACCGTCATCGGTCCTTACGGGGAACGCATGGAAGTCCAGATCCGCACCCGGGAGATGGACCGGGTGGCCGATGAGGGCATAGCGGCCCACTGGATGTACAAGGAGGGAAAACCGGTCAGCCAGGTCGATCAGGCCGAAACCCGGCGCTTTTCCTGGTTCCGCCAGGTAATGGAACTTGGCCGCGACCTGGCGGGAGGCAAGGGCGATCACAAAGCGGTCATCGAAGCCCTCAAGGTCGATTTTTACCCCGATGAAGTCTATGTTTTCACTCCCGCCGGAGATGTCAAGGCTTTCCCGAAGGGGGCCACTCCGGTTGATTTCGCCTACGAGGTCCATACCGAGGTGGGCAATCGATGTGTGGGCGCCAGGGTGAACGGAAAACTCGTTCCCCTTCGCCATGAACTCCAAAACGCGGACACGGTCGAAGTGCTTACCTCTGCCAGTCACAGGCCCAGTAAAGACTGGCTGAAACAGGTCAAATCCACCAAGGCGCTAAACCGCATCAGGCACTGGTTCAAAACCGAGGAACGGGAGCGGTCCATCTCTTGTGGCAGGGAGATCTGCGAAAGGGAATTCAGGAAAAAGGGCCTCAATTTCAACAATTATCTCAATTCGACCGAACTGGCCGAAGCGGCCAAAGGATTTTCCCTCAAAAGCGTCGATGATCTGCTGGCGGGCATCGGCTATCACAAGATCACCCCCAATCAGGTCATCGGAAAACTTGCCGCACTTCCCCCCGAAGTCGAACATCCCAGGGAGGAGGTGGTAAAAAAGGAAAAGCCCCCCGTTTCAGATGAGGGCATAAAGGTCGATGGACTCGATAACATTCTCATCAGAATGGCCCAGTGTTGCAACCCTGTTCCGGGTGAACCGGTGATGGGCTACATCACCAGGGGGCGGGGGATTACGGTGCACCGGGCCTCTTGCAGGAACCTTCAGCGGGGAAACGCCGAGGGAAGAAGAATAGACGTCCAGTGGAATTCGGGAAAAGAGCTGCTTTTTCCGGTGGATATCCGGGTTGTCTATTCGGGGGAAAGGGACGTGCTTGCCGCCCTGAACGCGGTGCTGGGTCATATGGACGTGAATGTCATGACTCTGCGGGTGGATCGTCATGCGGACACCTCGAGCGTTTGTCACCTGAGAATCGAGGTCAAGGATTCAAAGCATCTGCAGCGGGTCATGTCGGCCCTCAAAAGCGAAAGAGGCGTCTACAGAGTTCAAAGATCCATGGAATGAGCGATGCCCGGCCAGGAAACATTTCTCTTGCGCTTTTCATTTTCCGGCCATATTGTCCCTGAACAGGCGTCAGCGCCATTTTTTCTTGCTCCCGCAGGCGATTTTTATGGACAAATGAATTTTTCCAGATATAAGAACCTAACTTAGCTAAAACGTGTGTGGATGCGGGTCGCGTGGATGTTCGCCCGAAGGGGCGACAAATCGACTGGTTTAACGGGCTTGTAAAGACACTTTTTTTGATCAAAGGAGGTATGAAGAACAGGCGATTCGGGGAGGGCAGTTAAGGAGGAGGTTCTTTTATTACTTAATACTTTCGAGGAGGAAAGAAATGACGAAAGCCGAATTGGTTGGCAAGATTGCGAACGAAGGCGGGATAACGAAAATTCAGGCCGAAAAGGCCGTTGACGGCTTCGTTTCCGCGGTTTCCACCGCCTTGGCGGATGGCGACAAGATCACCCTGGTTGGTTTCGGCACTTTCAGCATCGGTGAGAGGTCCCAGCGCGAAGGGCGTAATCCCCGGACCGGCGAAAAAATCAAAATCCCTGCTTCAAAAGTTGTCAAGTTCAAGGCTGGCAAGACCCTCAGCGAAAAAGTCAAGTAGATATCCACGTCCGCTCTTTCGATATGACATTCGGAAGGGGCTGTCAGTGCAAAATGGATCGACTGCGGTCCCTTTCCTTTTTCTTTACAGTCCCGGGTCTACTTCGGTCACTAATCGGCAATTGACTTTATCAGGCCATACCCTTAGTTTTTAGCGGGGCTGTGGACCGCGTGGGGCCGCAGTTCGCCCCGAAATCCGGCCGTTTGCGGAAAAGCTTTGAAAACGGGTCCTACGCGCGATCGGAGAGCCATCCCGGGGCCGATCGATCAACTCGAATTGCTCGATGAACTCGTAGGAAGCCGCGCAGCCACGAAGAATGGGCGGGCTGGAGCAGGCGCAGGAGGAAGCGGTGTCCAAGAATTTGACCCACAAGATACTCGAAGCCCACCTGATCGAAGGAAACCTGGTGCCGGGGCGGGAAATCGCCATCCGTATAGACCAGGTCCTTCTCCAGGACGCTACTGGAACCATGGCCATGCTCGAATTCGAGGCCCTTGGAATCGACAGTATAAAGGCCGAACTCGCGGTTCAATATGTCGATCACAATATCATACAAACCGACAGCAAGAACGCCGACGACCATGTCTATCTTCAGAGTGCTTCGGCAAGATACGGGCTCCATTACAGTCCGGCGGGAAACGGGGTCTCCCACCAGGTTCACATGGAAAGGTTCGGTATTCCCGGCAAGACCTTGATCGGCTCGGACAGTCACACGCCGGGGGCGGCCGGAGTTTCGGTGCTGGGCATAGGCGCGGGCGGCCTCGATGTCGCCCTGGCCCTGGCCGGGCACCCTTACCACCTGCCATGCCCCAAGGTGCTCGGGGTAAAGCTTACCGGAAAATTTCCCGACTGGGTGAGCGCAAAGGACCTTATCCTCGAAATGCTCAGGCGCTACGACGTGAAGGGTTGTGTGGGCAAGATCGTCGAGTATTACGGGCCGGGGGTGGCGAGCCTTTCGGCCACCGACCGCGAGACGATCGGCAATATGGGGACCGAACTGGGGGCGACCACCTCGATTTTCCCCTCCGATGAAAACACGAGAGCTTATTTGCGGGCCCAGGGGCGTGGCGACGCCTGGATCCCCTTGAGCGCGGACCCCTCGGCCGAATATGACGAATACGAGGAGATCGATCTGTCCAAGCTCGAACCGCTCATAGCCAAACCGAGCTCGCCGGGAAACGTGGTCCCGGTGCGTGAAGTAGCAGGCCTTAAAGTCGATCAGGTAATCGTCGGCAGCAGTGTCAACTCTTCGTTTCGCGATCTCATGGTCGTGGCGCGGATAGTCGAAGGCAGGCACGCGGCCCCCTGGACGGCTCTGAATGTCAATCCGGGGAGCCGGCAGGTGATCGAAAATGTGGCCGCCGCCGGCGGGGTCCTCTCACTTCTTAGGGCCGGGGCGAGAATACACGAAGCGGGATGCCTTGGCTGCATCGGGATGGGACAGGCGCCGGGAACCGGCCAGGTGAGCCTCAGAACCATGCCCAGAAATTTCCCCGGCCGCTCGGGCACAAAAGACGACCAGGTCTATCTTTGTTCGCCGGAAACGGTGGCAGCGGCAGCCCTTAAGGGCGTTATAACCGACCCCTGCCAGTTGGGCGCGGAGATGTCCTACCCCAAAATTGAAGACCCCGAAGAGTACATGGTGGACGAATTTTCGATTCTGAAGCCTACCGAAGAGCTGAGGAAAACCGAAGTCGTTCGCGGACCCAACATCGCTCCTCTGCCGGTTTTCCAAGCCCTGCCCGACTCTCTTGAAACCAGGGTGGTGCTGGTGGTGGGAGATAATATCTCAACTGATACCATCATGCCGGCGGGCAGCAGGGTTTTGCCGCTAAGATCCAATATCCCGGCCATAAGCCGCTTTGTGTTTTCCATCCTCGACGAGGAGTTTGCCAGCAAATGCGAAGAGGCCGGATCTGTGACCATCGTGGGTGGAGAAAACTACGGTCAGGGCTCGAGCCGGGAACACGCGGCTCTGGCTCCGCGGTTTCTGGGCGTGCGGGCGGTGCTGGCCAAAAGCTTTGCCCGCATTCACCTGGCCAATCTGTGCAACAACGGCATAGTTCCGCTGGTGTTCGCCAACCCCGATGACTACAGTTTGTTTAAACCCGGGGTCGCCGTGGTCTATCGGGATATTCGGCGCACTATCATGGACGGGGCTTTGGAACTTCCGGTCGAAGTTGACGGAAAACGGATACGAGCCTTTTTGAACGTGTCGGAAAGAATGCGCCGCATGCTGATCGAGGGCGGAGCGCTCAACATGGTCAAGAAGGGCTGAGATGGAACCGGCGAAGGTGGTTGGATGACCGATACCCCGGTAACACGGGGTTCCGGATGGATACCGGCTATTTGAGAGCATCGGGAGGCAAAAATGGCTGTTGAGATGGTCCGCTTCAAAAACATCGGGCTGCGGGGAGTTACCGTCGCCGATACGAAAATCAGCTATATAGACGGCGAAAACGGGGTTCTTATCTATCGCGGCTACAGGATAGAAGAGTTGGCCGAGCGGTCGACCTTCATGGAAACGGCCTTTCTTCTGTTAAATGGCCGGCTTCCCGACAAGAGTCAACTGGAACGTTTTGAAGAGCGGGTGTTGCAGGCGCGCGAGTTGCCCGGGTTCATCCTGGAAAGCATGGAGAAATTCCCCCGGCGGACCGACCCGATGGATGTGCTCGAAAGCTGCGTACCGATGCTCGCCATGGCGGATCCCGAACTAAGTGACGATTCCAGGGAAGCCAATGTCCGCAAGGCGATCAGGCTGATAGCCCGCATCCCGGCAACGATTGCCGCCTGGAACAGGATCCGGAACGGGCAAAAGCCCCTGCCCCCCGAGAGCGCCCTGTCCCATGCGGCCAATTTTCTGTGGCAGTTGAGCGGCCAAAAGCCGACGGAGGAGATCGCGCGGGACCTCGACATCTGTTTGGTCCTGCACGCCGATCATACCTTCAATGCTTCGACCTTTGCCTGCCGCGAGGTGGTGTCTACCAACGCCCATATGTATGCCGGAGTGGCCGCGGGAGTGGGTGCGCTTTCGGGGAGTCTGCACGGCGGGGCCAACGAGCGCGTCATGAAAATGCTTCTCCAGGTTGAATCCGAACTCGCCTCGGTCGATGATGTCGGTCCCTGGGTGAAGAATACCATCGACTCGGGCCGCAAAATCATGGGCATGGGGCACGCGGTTTACAAGACCTTCGATCCGAGGGCCAAAATACTCAAGGAGATGTCTCGCCGGCTGACCCGAGAGGCCGGGCATCCCGAATGGTACGAGTACCTGGTAAAAATCGAGGAGGAAGGCATAAAGGAGTTCTCCGCCCGGGGAAAACCCGGCATAAACACCAACGTCGATTTCTACTCCGGTTCGGTCTATTCCGCCATGGGAATTCCTGTCGACATCATGACCCCGATTTTCGCCATATCGAGAATCTCCGGGTGGTGCGCGCACATCATCGAGGAAAAATTCGCCGAGGCGCAGGAAAAACCCGCCCTCTACAGACCGGAAGCCGAATATGTCGGCAACTATTGCGGAGCGGTGGGCTGCGCCTACGAGTCCATGGACGCCAGGGGCTGATAAGCTTCCATTCCATCGCTGTTTCCCGACAGGAGAACCTGCATGGTTTTTAAACACGATGTCTTGATCGTAGGGGCCGGGCTCGCCGGACTGAGGGCGGCCACCGAGGTCGCGGGCAAGGCCGATGTGGCCCTGCTTAGCAAGGTCTACCCCACCCGGTCCCATTCCGGGGCGGCACAGGGCGGCATTGCCGCCGCGCTTGAAAACGAGGAGCCCGATTCCTGGGAATGGCACATGTACGACACGGTCAAGGGCGGAGATTATCTCACCGACCAGAACGCGGCCCAAATACTTGCCGGCGACGCCATACGCGCTGTTTATGAACTCGAGCACATGGGGGTTCCTTTCAATCGCACGCCGGAAGGTAAAATCGCCCAGCGTTGCTTTGGCGGCCACACCAGAAATTTCGGAGAAGCGCCCGTCAAACGCATATGCTACGCCGCCGACCGCTCGGGCCGGGTCATCATGGATACCCTCTATTTCGAAGCGGTGAAGAAGGGCATAAAGATTTACCCGGAATTCCACGTGCTCGATCTTGTCTTGCGGGACGGGCGGGTTGCAGGCCTTGTCGCCTATGAACTTGCCACCGGGGAAGTTCACTTCTTTCAGGCCCGGGCCATTTTGCTTGCCACCGGTGGATTCGGGAAGGTCTTCAAGGTCACCTCCAACGCCTTTGCCAGTACGGGCGATGGTCCGGCCCTGGTCTACAGGCGCGGGCTGCCCCTGGAGGACATGGAATTCGTCCAGTTCCATCCGACCGGCATCCGGGGGCTGGGCGTGCTGATAACGGAGGCGGCAAGGGGGGAAGGCGGGATCCTTCGCAATTCCGAGGGCGAACGCTTCATGGAAAGATATGCGCCCACGATAAAGGACTTGGCCCCCAGAGACATGGTCTCGCGGGCCATCTACACCGAAATTGCCCAGGGCCGGGGCATCGACGGCCAGGACTGCGTCCACCTCGATCTCACTCACCTGGGTGAAAAAAAATTGGCCGAAAGGCTTTCGGATATTTCCTCCTTCGTAAAGATTTACCTGGGGATCGATCCGGCCAAGGAGCCCATCCCCGTGCATCCCACCTGCCATTATATGATGGGGGGCATACCGGTAAGTACCGAGGGCATGGTGGAGGATGAGACAGGCAGCCCCGTGCCCGGCCTCTATGCCGCCGGGGAATGTTCTTGCATCTCGCTCCACGGGGCCAACAGGCTCGGCTGCAATTCGCTCCTGGATCTGGTCGTCTTTGGCAGGCGCGCTGGAAAACAAATTCTCGAAAATCTCGACCGCCTGCCCTGGATCGACCCGCCCGAGGCCCCGCAACGCGACTGGGCGGACCGCATAAGGCGGCTTTTGGAAAACAGTAAGGGCGAGCGTCCGGTGGTTATCCGGCGCGAGCTTCAGCAGGTCATGATGGATTGCTGTTCGGTTTTCAGGGAGCAAAAGGGGCTCGAAAAGGCCATTCAAACCATTGCGGAACTGGAGCAAAGGGCGAGTTCCATTTCCATCGACAACAGGGGCGGTCGGTTCAATACGGATCTTATGGACGGACTGGAACTGCTCAACATGCTGCCTCTTGCCCAAGCCATCGCGGCTTCGGCGCTTAACAGGACGGAAAGCCGCGGGGCGCACTCCCGCGAGGACTATCCGCAACGAGACGATGAGCATTGGCTGGCGCACTCGCTGATCCGAAAAACCGACCAGGGCGTGTTGATCGGCGCAAAACCGGTGACCATCACCCGGTTCCAACCCAAACCGAGAACATACTGAGATAAGGAAAAGACCGATGCTCAAATTCAGGATATTCAGGTTTGATCCCCAGTCCGACAAAGAGCCCTGGTACAAGACCTATGAGGTCGATGCCAAACCCGAGGAGCGTATCCTGGATTGTCTGAACAAGATCAGGTGGGAGCAGGACGGGACCCTGGGCTACAGGATGTCGTGCGCCCACGGGGTTTGCGGCTCGGACGGAATGCGCATAAACGGCGTCTGCGCTCTGGCGTGCCAGAAGCTGGTGAGGGACTATGCGGACGCGCGGGAAATTACCCTGGAGCCGCTGCCCTTTTTCCAGGTGCGAAAAGATCTGATGGTGGACATGGAGGATTTTCTTGACAGGGTTCGCTCCATGCGTCCCTACCTGGTTCGCGAAGGAGCCCCTCCGGAAAAGGAAAGCCTCCAGAGTCCCGAGGAGCACACGAAAGTGGAGGACGTCATACGATGCATCCTGTGCGCCTGCTGCACGGGGGCCTGCCCGGTCATGAGTGAAAATCCCGACTATGTCGGCCCGGCCGCCCTGGTGTGGGCCTACAGGTATCTCTACGATTCCAGGGACTGCGCCTTTGAGAGCCGGCTTGCGAAGTTGAACGAGCCAAACAGCGTGTGGCCCTGCGTCAATCATTTCGAATGCACCCGGGTGTGTCCGAAAAGCATCCCGGTCACCAAATCGATCAATTTCATGAAGCGCGAGATAAAAAAACGGCTCCCGGAAAAGTCTCAGTGAATAAGTGGGTTGCACAGCAGCCCATTTCCCTTGTAAATTTCTCCTCTGCTGATCATAACTCTGAGGTGGAGGAATACCATGAAGCTCAAATCGATCAATCCATTCACCGGCGAACTCAATGCCGAGTTCGATCCCATGTCCGACCAGGCATGCCGTGAAGCTGTTTTAAAGGCGCGGGGGGCATTGGCAAAATGGAAAAAGCTCCCGGTTTCCGACCGGATCAAACCGTTGGCAAAGCTTGCCTCGATTCTAAGGCGTAAAAAGGAAGAATTCGGGCGTCTTGCGGCGCTGGAAATGGGGAAACCCGTTCGGCAGGCCGAGTCTGAACTGGAAAAATGCGCCTTGCTTTGCGACTATTATCATCAGAGCGCCGAACAGGTTCTTAGACCCGAGACCATGGAGACCGAGGCGTCCCAAAGCTACGTGGTCTTCGACCCGCTTGGCGTCATCCTCGGTGTCATGCCCTGGAATTACCCCTTCTGGCAGGTCGCCCGCTGGGCGGCGCCGGCCCTGGCGGCTGGCAACGTCTGTTTGCTCAAACATGCTTCCAATGTTCCGCTCACCGCCCTTGAGATGGAAAAAATTTTCCTGGAAGCCGGTTTCCCGGAGCATGTCTTTCAGACCCTTTTGATCGGGCCGCGTAGCGCCGAACTGCTCATCGAACAGGACCTCGTCGACGGGGTCTCGCTCACTGGAAGCGTTGCGGCGGGCTCGGCCATCGGTTCGCTGGCCGGAAGCAAACTCAAAAAATCGGTTCTCGAACTCGGCGGCTCGGACCCGTTCATGGTCTTTGCCGACGCCGACCTGGAGAAGGCCGCCCGAGTGGCGGTAAAGTCCAGAATGGGCAATGCGGGCCAAAGCTGTATTGCGGCCAAGCGCATCATAGTGGCCCGGTCGGTTTTCGAGACCTTCAGAGAAAAATTTGTCGAAGCGCTAAACGGTTTGAAAGTGGGCGATCCGCTGGACTGCTCCACAGACCTCGGGCCGGTGGCCAGAAAAGAATTTCTTCAAATCCTTGAAAGACAACTGGGCGATGCGATCAAAAAAGGGGCGAGCGTCTTTTGGGGGCCCGAGCCTCCCGAGAGGGGCTGTTTTTTTCGCCCGGCCGTTTTGACCGATGTAACCGCCGACATGCTCGTCATGACCGAGGAGGTCTTTGGCCCCATAGCCGTTCTGGCCTCCGCCGCGGACGAGGGGGAAATGATCAGGATGGCCAACGCCACCCAACTCGGACTCGGCGCGGCGATCTGGACCAGGGATATCGAGAAGGCCCGCAAACTGGCCCGCGAAATCGACGCCGGGTTTGTGGCCATAAACTGCATGGTCAAATCCGATCCGCGCCTTCCCTTCGGGGGAGTTAAAAAATCGGGATTTGGCAGGGAGCTTTCCCATTACGGACTTAAAGAGTTCGTCAACATAAAGACGGTCGTTATAGGTCAGTGATCGTTCATGACAGTGGAGTTCTTATGGAAACAGGCGCCTCGACCGCATCCAATCCATCGCGCATAAAACTTTTTATGGCCTTGTCGCGAACGCCCCACGGCATTTTGGACATGGCCGCCCCGGCGCTTGCGGCTCTTTTCTGGCTCGGGGCGATTCCGTCCCTGTATGTGGTGACTATCGGTCTGATCACCGCTTTTGCCGGCTATACCGCGGTGTATGCTCTAAATGACGTTGTGGACTACAGGTCTGATCGTCGCAAGATCGGCGAGTGCGGAGAACTTAAATGTTTGCCCGGAGATCTGGACGCGGTCTATGTGCGCCATCCTCTGGCGCTCGGCATGCTAAGCCTTGGAGACGGAATCATTTGGACGGCGGCCTGGGGCGCGCTTGCTCTTCTTGGGGCCTGGCTTTTGAACCCGGCTTGCGCGGTCATCTTCATCCTCGGATGCGTTGCGGAAACGATCTACTGCCTGATGTTGCGCCTGAGTTGGACAAGAACGCTCGTGAGCGGAGCGGTAAAGAGCGCGGGCGGGGTGGCCGCGATCTACGCCGTTTCGCCAAAGACCTCCGCGGCTTTTGTGATCGGCTTTTTTCTGTGGTTTTTCTTCTGGGAAATCGGAGGTCAAAACATCCCCAACGATTGGGCCGACATGGAGGAGGACGTGCGTACGGGCGCGGTAACGGTTCCGGTCCGGTTCGGAGCCGAGGGGTCGGCCCGGATCGTTTCGTGGTGCCTGGCGGTGGCGGTCTTCATGAGTATGGTGTTGTTCCGGCTGACACCCGCGCGCCTCAGTGCCTTTTATTTTGCCGGCTCGATTCCCGCGGCCCTGTTTCTTTTGGTTTTGCCCGCCTGGAAGCTCTATTGCCAAAAGAGCCCCGATTGCGCGCGCGCCCTGTTCAACAGGGCCACCTATTATCCGCTTGCCATGTTTTTGGTTATCCTGCTTAGCGCGCTCATGTGAATCGGGCGAGAGCGAAAGAGCAATGAAATGGAAAGCGGGGCTCCATTTTGAAATGGGCGCCAAGGAAGTCTGGTTCTGTGACGATGACGGCAATATGCGGTTTTTCACTCCTCGGCGGGAATTGAAAAGAAGCACGCTTTTCAGCCAATTCCCGGGGCATATCGACATCGAGGTCTGAATCAGTTCCGTTCGAGTTCCTTTTTTACGGCGGTCCCGAGTTTTTCGAGGATATAGGGCTTTTTCACGTAGGTGCCCGCGCCCAGGGCCTGGGCTTTCGCCACTCGCTGGGTTTCGGAAAATCCGCTCACGATGATCGCTTTCTGGCCGGGCTGGATTTCGAGTATTCCGGCGTAGGTCGAAAGACCGTCCATGCCGGGGTCCATGATCATGTCCAGGACGACCAGGTCGGCCCTTTTGTGCCGCAGGTGCTCGACCGCTTCTTCCCCGCTTCGAACGCCCGTTACGGAGTAATTGAGTTTTTTGAGCATGAGACAGGCAAGCTCCAGTTGCTCCTTGACGTCATCGACAACAAGGATGGATTCTCCCTTTCCCATGAAGTCGGCGGCCGAGACCGACAATGTTTCAGATTCCTCTTCTTCGCGCGTTACGGGAAAATACAGGGTGAGCGTTGTACCCTTGCCTTCGGTGCTCTCCACGTTTATGTAGCCCTGGTGATCTTTCACCGTTCCCCACACGACGGCCAGGCCAAGACCCGTTCCACTGCGTCCCATCGCCTTTTTCGTATAAAACGGCTCGAAGATGCGCTTGAGATCCTCGGCCGGGATCCCGTCACCGGTGTCGGAAATGGTGAAAACAACATAATCTCCGGCCTTTACCTCATCGTAGCCCGAAACCGGCTTGTCCAGATACTGGTTCCTTGTGCCAAGCTTTATCCGGCCGCCTTCGGGCATGGCTTCAACGGCGTTGTAGACAAGGTTCATAAACGATTTTTCCAGGTGCACCGAAGAGCCCGAAAGGTTCAACAGATCGGTCTCCAGGTCCGTTTCGATCGTCAGGCCGGGATGTTTGGAAGAAATCGCGGCGAATTCGGGCGAGTTTTGACACTCGACGATAATCCTGTTGAGGTTGAGGACTCGTCTGTTGGATACTCCTCTTCTTGCAAGGGTCAACAGATCCTGGACAATGGCCGCCGCTCTCTGCCCTCCCTTAAGAACCTGCATCGCCTTGGCTCTTGCGGGATGGGAGCCGTCCAGGTCGAGCGTCAGCAGCTCCGAATAGCCTACCACGACGCCCAGGACATTGTTGAGATCGTGAGCCACGCCTCCCGCAAGGGTTCCGAGCGCCTCCATCTTTTCGGCCCGCTGCAGGCGTTCGGCCAGGCTCCTGCGCTCCTCTTCGGCCTTTTTCATCCGTGTGATATCCCTTACCAGTGCCTGAACGAGCAGCACATTTCCTAACCGGATGCAGTTCAAGGAAACCTCGGCGTCAAAAGGGGTTCCATCTTTTCTGATATGTTGCCAATAGAAGCGCTGAGGTTTTTCTTCGACTGTGGCGCGCAGCATTTCCAGCCCTTTTTCCCGCGAACTTCCTCCGTCGGGTTGGGTCGGGAGGCTGAGATCCCACGGGGTGTATGTGCATATGTCGGCCGCTTTTTCCAGCCCGAAAAGCTTGAGGGCGGTCTGGTTGCATTCGGTTATCGTGCCTTCCGGCGTTATGATCATGGCGCCGTCGTTGGCCCCCTCGAACAGTGTGCGATATCTTCTCTCGGCTTCCAGCAGACCTTCGGCTGCCCGCCTGCGCTCGGTGATTTCGCGCACCACCGCCACGACCCGGCGTTTCCCGCTGATCTGAGCGCTCTTTAGCGATACCTCCACCCAAAAGAACTCGCCATTTTTCCTGCGCGCATGCCATTCAAAAATTTGCGGGCCTTTGGTCATCGTCTTGCGGATCCACTGTTGCGCCTCGAGGGCCGAGTAGGGGCTGACCCCGCCGCTTGTGACACCCGGCAGACCGCCCAAAGTTTCCTGGCGGCTGTAGCCGTGGAGTTGAACGGCGGAATCGTTCATGTCGATGATCTCCCCGGTATCGGCATCGTGAATATAGATGGCGTCGTTTGCGGCATTGAAGATTTCCCTGTAATTACGCTCGCTTTGCTGGAGGGCCTCTTCGGCCAGCTTACGTTCGGTGATGTCCTGGATGATCCCGAAAACTCTTCGGCCCTGCGGTGAGTATTCAGCTACCGAGTGGATATCGACGATTCGCCCGTCGGTTTGTCTGCGGATTTTGAAGTCCACGTTGTAGGGCTTGCTTTCCTCCAGAAGACCTTTTAGCGCCATGTCGAGCTTTTCACGGTATTGCGGAAGGGTAAATGCCTGCACGTCCGTCATGGTCCAATCACTGTCATCCGCACCGTAGATGATTCTTGCGCCCTCTGAGGCGATCACGCGACCGGTTTCTAAAATATACTCCCAATTGCCCAGGCGGGCTGCTATCTCCGCCTTCTTAAGACGCCTTTCGCTGAGCATGAGCTGCTCTTCGGCACGTTTTCGCTCGGTAATGTCATTGCCCACGCAAAGTATTTCGACGAATTGCCCGTCTTTATAACGAATCGGTGTATTAGTCCAGGCGATCCACACCCTTTCGCCGTTTCGGCGCATGTTTTCATTGATGTTGCCGCTATGTTTTTCCGGATTAAGCGCTATCTCCCGTATCATTAACGCAAGGTTGCGACCGGTGCTCTCGATCTCCGGGACGATCGAGCCTATTACACTCTTGCCAAGGATTTCCTTTTCAGTGAAATCGAAGAAACTCCTTGCGAATTCATTAAAAAAAGTCACTTCGCCACAAGTGTTCATTCGCAATATAATACTGTTGGCATTTTCCACCAATTCACGGTACTGTATTTCGCTCTCCGTCAAAGCATCCAGTGTGCGCTGCAGCTGAGATGTCCTGTTGGATACCTTATTTCGAAGCGAATAATTCCATGTTGCCAAAATAAATATGAAAAATGCGGTACCTAATGATGCATACATAAGATATCTGATATATGTCGGAGCGATGATACCAACCATGGCTCCCATCCACTTGCGATTGATCTGTGAGTATTTGGCGACCGGAATTTTGGAAAACCCGTCTTCGATGACCTTGAGAAGAGCCGCATTTCCCTTCGCTACGGCCCGGTGGAACTGTCCGGAGTAAAGAGGCGGGGAGTGGCGATATTGTCTTGCGATGTTCATCTCGTTCAAGTAATAGAGCGCCGGCGGGTCGTCCATGCAAAAAACCCTGATTTTTCCGGCTTTTGCCGCCTCCACGATCGCCGAATAGCTCGGGTACTCCTTAAGAGTCGTAATGGAGTGGCTTTTCAAGTATCCGTTGCAGGCATCGCGCTGCTTGACTCCCACGGTGAAGCCGCTGAGCGTATTTACACCGCTTATTCCGCTGATATCTTTGTGGAAAAAGATTGAAACTCGCAGCGTCGCGTATGGTTTTGAGAAATCGAACTTTTTTTCCCGGTTGCTCGTCGCAAAAATCGTATCGATTACGTCCGCTTTTCCTTCCTCCATGAATTGAAGCGCTTTTTCCCAATCCATCCCGACCAGTTTGACACCGATCCCGGTTTGCTTCTCCCACAAATTCCACTGATCCACCAGGATACCCCGCAGTTTCCCTTGGGAATCGCGAAAGATATACGGCGGGTAGTTATCGTCCGCTACCCCAAGTTTAACATTTTGATATCCCGAAATGGTCGTTTGGCGCTTGCTGCGTTAGAAAATGCCAGTAATTTCAGGAGGAGCATAGCCAAAAATCTCAATGTAGTGCCATGTTTTTGCAAATGC
>JAJYDE010000069.1 GCA_021777755.1 Deltaproteobacteria bacterium | reverse complement strand
GATCTTTCCAACTCGACGGACATCTGCTGCAAGGCGCCGATGACCGGCCCGCCGATCATATCGGGGCTGACATCCTCGGAGCGGATTTGCACCACGCTGGGCTTGCCGCCATGCGTGGCCGCCAGGATCGTGCTGAAGTCCAGATCGTGTGTGAGCACCACATAGCCATTGGCCTTGGCAAAAGCCATGATTTCCGCGTCTGCGGCATTGGATGCGCCGAGCGTTGACCAATGCGCCGCATCGATGCCGGCGTCAACCAGCAGTTTCATCCAAGAGCGAGCACCACTTCGCGCTCTTCAGCCAGCCACGCGGCATAGCGTAGCGCTTGCATGATGTCCTCGCGCTCCAGGTAGGGATAGTCAGAGAGGATTTCATCGACGTTGTGACCCGCGCCGATCTGGCCGACAATCATGCCCACCGTAACCCGCATGCCGCGAATGCACGCCTTGCCGCCCATCACTTCGGGCTGTTGGGTGATGCGATCAAGCTGTCCCATGCGTCTCTCCTTATCGAGACTCGTTGGAATGATAGGTGATTGAGAATGGCATTTCAAGAACTATTTTCGAGAACGCGAAGGCCTTGATTTCACATGTCGTATCAGCGACCCCGGCGAGGCTTATCGGAAACCTACGTTTATAAGAAGAAGGAGTATGCATGCCCCGTCGCTCGATCCTCTCCGCCGCCGAGCGGGAAAACCTGTTGGCTTTACCCGGCACTCAGGATGAATTAATCCGTCACTATACCTTCAGCGAAGCAGACCTGTCTATCATCAGCCAACATCGACGTACTGCAAACCGTTTAGGCTTCGCCGTCCAGCTTTGCCACCCGCGCTTTCCCGGCATCATCCTCGGCGTCGATCAGTCGCCGTTCCCGCCTCTACTGAAACTGGCTGCCGATCAGCTCAAAGTGCAAGTCGAAAGCCGGGATGAGTAACGCCGGCGTGAGCAAACTCGGCCCGAGCACCTGGTGGAGCTGCAAACATGGCTCGACATGACCATGTTCCCAGCGTCGAACTACCTTCCCCTCGTCCACGAACTCGCCGACCTGGCCTGGGAGACCGACAGGGGCATCGTGCTTGCCGAAGCACTCGCCGAGTTGCTGCGGCGGCAGCGAGTCATCCTGCCGACGGTCGATGTCATCGAGCGAGTCTGCGGTGAAGCCGTGACGCTCGGTACACGCCAAGAGTATGAAGCATTGACCACCGCGCTATCCGATGATCATCGCCTCGCTCTCGACAGACTGCTCGCAATCCGCGAGGGCACCAAGGGCAGTGGTTTGATCTGGCTGCGCCAGGCCGAGGGTAACCAGAAAGCCCTGGACCTTCTCAAACGAATCTCACCCATTGCATGGCAGCACATTCATTTTCTGGGGCATTACGCGTTTCGCGACAGGAAGAACCCGATCGATCTGGAGGCCATACTGGCCAGTGTTAACTTTTTCTAACTTATAAATTTTACAGCGTTCCAAAAATTTCGCGGTTTTGGGCTTATGTGTGCCACGAATGCATCCAGTGGCTTAAAACAGGATGCAATGCTGTGCGAGAGATGAGGGTTGGTCCCTCGGAGGCGGTGTCCAGACGCAGCCTTCAAACCACCTTGAGCCGCTGCCGTCAAGAGCGGTGGTGGTGGCCCTCAAGCAACGGCACCGATTCCAGGGGAGTCGCTCAATAAAACCATTTGCCACTTTTCGTTTGCCCGGCCGGCGGAGCCGATGATACTATCTTTAGCTTCTTGCCCGCCCCCGGATCGTTTTCGTATCGTCGAATCACGGGGCTTTACCTTCGGGTTCAAAAGAAATGGAGACATGCAATGCCCGTGGCCCTTCCGGATTTTGGAGCCACAAGGATCCTCGTTTTCGGGGATGTAATGCTTGATCGCTACATATTGGGCGATGTGCGGCGTATTTCGCCGGAAGCCCCCGTCCCGGTCCTTCGCAAAAAGGAACAGTACGAAGTCTTGGGGGGAGCGGGTAACGTGGGCAATAATCTGGCCAAACTCGGGTGCGCAACCCTTCTGCTGGGCCTTATAGGCGAAGACGCGGAAGGGGTGGTTGTGCGGGAGCTGTGCGCTCGCAATGACATGGGCGATATGCTGGTCGTGGACAAAATGCGTCCCACAATAACCAAGACCCGCATCGTTGCCAAAGACCAACAGCTTCTGAGGCTCGATGAGGAGCAGACGCGGATTTTGTCGGACCACGCGGCGAACGAACTGTTGGTCCGCTTCGAGAAGTCTTTGGCCGGCTGTAACGCCGTGGTGCTTTCGGATTACGGGAAGGGGATATTCCAGAGGCCTCGGTTTTGTCAGTCGGTGATTTCACTTGCCAGAACACGCGGTGTGCCCGTATTTGTCGATCCCAAAGGCAAGGAGTGGGAGCGCTACCGCAACGCAACGTGCATTACTCCTAATGCGGCGGAACTCGAAGAGGTCGCCGGTATGCCGCTACGGGCCGAAGTCGAAGTGATTGGCGAGGCGGAAAAGGTTCGGGAGCGATACGGCGCCGAGTGGCTTCTGGTGACACGGGGAGCTAAAGGGATGTGCCTTATGGGCCGGGGGAACGCTCCCTTGATCATCCCCACGATCGCCCGCGAAGTCTATGACGTTTCGGGCGCCGGAGATACGGTTATAGCCGTTCTTGCCGCCGGGGTGGCTTGCGGATTGGCCTTCCCGGAAGCCACCAGGCTTGCAAACATTGCCGCGGGAATCGTTGTGGGCAAACTGGGCACCAGACCGATTACGGCTTCGGAGCTCCAACACGCCCTGCGGATGGACAAAGCGGGGATAAACGGCAAGCGTCATCCCGGAAAATCGGGTTCCCTGGAAACGGCGAGGGCGCAGGTGGAAGAATGGAGAGCCAGGGGAGAGAGCATTGTTTTCACTAATGGATGTTTCGATCTGCTCCATCCCGGGCACATCCATCTTCTTGAGGAAGCAAAAAACCTGGGTGACCGATTGATAGTGGGCCTTAATTCCGATGCCTCGGTCAAAAGGCTCAAGGGTGCACAGAGGCCGATCCTTGCAGAAAACGACCGGCTGTTGATTCTCAAAGCGCTCTCATGTGTGGACTTCGTAATCCTTTTCGACGAGGATACGCCGATAAGGCTGATCGAGGCGTTGCGGCCCGGTGTTTTGGTGAAAGGATCGGACTATCTGCACGGCCAGGTTGTCGGGCGGGAAGTCGTTGAGAGCAACGGCGGCAAGGTCGTTCTTGTAACCCTTATGGAGGGCTACAGCACGACCCGGATTATTGACAAACTGATGCTTGACGGGGTTCATCCCGCAGACCAACCCGGCTCACGATCACTTGAGGATCAATGATCTTCAAAATGGTCACAGGCCCTTCGATCGCTTGATCAGGGCGCGCCAAGGGGCTCAAATCTCTATGTCGACATGCTCGGGAAATAGTCTGAAAAGCCCGCTTTTTTCCAGTTCCTCCCCGGGAGTGAAGAAGCGCATGTCGCCGGATTCATCACAAATCCAGAATTCTTTCGCGCCGGCTTGAAAATAGAGTCTCCTTTTGTGTTCCATCTGCGCGTCGGAGTTTGACCGGGAGATCACTTCGACAACGATCTCCGGCGATTCGGGGAAACAAAGAGGCGCACCGTACTTTTTGAGAAACTCGGCGCTTGCCCAGGCGACATCGGCAACTCTTACTCCTTCCGGGGTCTTTATGGGGCATTCGGGAAAGACTCTCCCCCATTCGCCCAGGCGAAGAAACAATTCGATGATGCGTCCCTGATACCTTCCATGCTTGCCCGAAGCCGGAGTCATCACGATTTGCCCCCATTGATTGGTTTCGATCTTGAAAGGCAGATCTTGAAGGCTGGGGTGGGCGACGACTTCTTGCCATTCCATCGATCTCTCCTTTCCAAGGCGCCCTGGCAACCGGTAAGGCAGGATCGCCTTGTGTCCTTCCAACCACAGTATATGATCTGTGGAGTCGGTTGGCCACTGGTTACACGATCAGGACAATGTTCCAAGACGCAGGAGCAGATTTCCCGCCACCGTCCGTCGATACTCCGCGTCGGCGCGAACGTCGCTGATGGGGCGGACGCGGTGTCGCACAATTTCGGCCGCCTCACGGAGTGAAGCGGCGCACAGGGGTCTGCCGACAAGGGTCTCTTCGGCCTGCGGGCAGGTAAAAACAGTTGGGGCCACACTCCCCCAGGCCAGGGAAACCTCTTCCACGACACGGTCGGGGCTAAGCCGCGCCAGTGCCGCAAGGCTTGCCACCGAGCAGGCGAGGGCGCTTCGAAGCCCCACTTTTTCAAAGTGCTGCAGATTCAATCCTTGAGGTTTTGGAATGCGCACCGCGGAAACGATCTCGGCTTTTTGAAGTCCCGTGGCGCCGGGACCATGTATGAACTGGGCTATGGGCAAGCGCCTCGCACCCTCCCGGCAGAGGATCTCCACCTCGGCCTTCATGGCATATAGCGGGGGAAGGGTGTCGCCGGCCGGAGAGGCCGTGCAGATATTTCCCCCGATCGTACCCATGTTTCGAACCGGCGGAGAGCCGATTTCACCGACAGCCTTCCAGAGCGCCGGAAGCGTATTTCGAACAAGCCGCGAGGCGACCATCCCGCTGTGGGTGGCGCAGGCGCCGATCCAAATGCTTTCCCCCTGTTGGCAAATCTCCTTCAATTCGTCGATGCGATCGAGGCATACAAGGGCTTCGCCTTCCGGGAAACCATTGAAGGTTTTGACCAGAAGATCGGTGCCCCCGGCAAACACCAACGCCCCGGGGCTTTCGTCCAGGTATGTCCACAATTTCTCCAAAGACCGCGGCAGAAATACGTCCCTCATTTCGGATTCCCCCGCCTGATTGCGATGGCGGCGGCTTCCACCGCATCGACAATTTTCACATAACCGCCGCACCGGCATAGATTTCCGCTCAACCCTTCCCGGATTTCCCCCCTTGTCGGGTCCGGGTTTTTGTCGAGAAGAGCAACGGAGGCGAGCACCATGGCCGGAGTGCAGAACCCGCACTGGATGGCACCCTTTTCGATAAAGGCCTCCTGGACGGGATGGGCTTCACCGTTTGCCGCCAGACCTTCGATCGTTGTGACATGCCGATCTTGAATCTGGGCCACGGTCATAAGGCATGACAAACGGGGATCGCCGTCGACCAGGATCGTGCATGCTCCGCACTCTCCGGCCCCGCAGCCTTCCTTTGTTCCCGTAAGAGCGAGATCTTCGCGCAGCACTCGCACCAGTTTGCGGTCCGCGGCAACATCAACGGACACCTCTTTTGCATTCAAATGAAACGATATCTTCATCTGTTGACTCCCCTGGCGTCCAAGGCCGCAAGCACCCTCGCCGCGGTGAGTGGCGACCTGTTGATCCGGCACCCGAGCGCATCCTCGACTCCACCCGCAATCGCCGGCAAAGGCGCGTTCATGCCCACCTCGCCGATTCCTTTCATTCCGAAAGGCCCGGTCGTCTCTTCGGTTTCAACGCAAAGGGAAGTGATATCCGGAACATCCATGGAAGTGGGGATGATGTAATTTGTGAAATTGGGGTTCAATATTTTCCCCTGCCTGGTGAGGACTTCTTCCATGAGGCCGTATCCCAGCCCCTGGACCACAGCTCCGTGCACCTGTTGATCGAAGCAGGCGGGGTTTATGACCCGTCCGCCCTCGGTGACGCACAGATACTCTTTTACCTCGGTTTTGCCCGTAAGCTCATCGACTTCAACATAGGCCAGGTGTGCGCCGTATGAAAAGAGCAGGTGAGGAAATCCCAGTTTGAATTCATTTTCCGACTCGAGAGTATCCCTTGCAACCGGCATTACGAACTGTTTTACCGCCATCCGGTCGCTTTCGGGGAAAAGGCGTCCCAGAAGGTCGAAGGGGATCTCCCTTCCCGAAGGAAGGTGTTTTATGATTCCGGGTAAAAGCGCCAGCCCGGCGGGTTCATCGAGCATGAGCAAAAGCGAGGCGCGGTGCAAAAGCTTTTCTTTCATCTCTTCGCAGGCCGCGATAAGAGCGTTTCCGAAGGTGTAGGTGGTTCTTCCCGCGGAAGAGGAGCCTGAAGGATGCGCAAGGTCGGTATCGGGCTGAATGATTTCCAGGTGCGAGGCATCCTGGGTAAGAATTTGCCCTGCCATCTGGACGAAGGCGCTCGAATTGCCCTGTCCCATATCGGAAACCGAGGAATAGATGCGAATTTTGCCTTCGCGCGTCAACTCGACCCTGGCGATTGCCGAATCGGGAAGCCCTCTGCCATAGCCGATGGCGTTCCAGGTTGCCGCAATCCCTACGCCTCTTTTCTTGTAAGGCCCGGCCAGTTTTTTCCATTGCTCGCTTTCCTGGAAGAGCCGGTGGCCGCCAAGGGTTTCAAGGCATGGCAGAATGCCCGTGGAATTAACCAGAGTGATGCCAGCGCCGTTTTTATCTCCGCGCCGCAGCGCGTTTTTCAACCTGATATCCAGCCTGCTCATCCCGAGCTTCGATGCCAGAAGGTCCATCATGCTTTCTATGCCGAAGGTTGCCTGGCAAACTCCGAATCCTCTCATCGCGCCGCTGACCGGATTATTGGTGTGGACGCACCAGCCTTCGACCAGCGTATTCGGGACCCGGTAGGGCCCGCAGGCGTGCTCCATTCCGAGCGCCATGACCTCGACGCCCAGGTGGGCGTAAGGACCGGTATCATAGATCAGTTTGCAGTGGATGCACTGAAGCGTGCCGTCGCGCATGGCTCCCACCCTGTACCACATTCGCACGGGATGGCGCTTATAGCCGGCGTTGAAAGACTCCTCGCGCCCCCAGACCATTTTGACCGGGCGTCCGCCGGCCCGCATGGCCCCGAGAGCAAGAAGGCACTGAACGGTTGCGCCGTCTTTCCCTCCGAATCCGCCCCCGAGACAGGGACTGACGATGTGGATCGCACCAGGGTCCAACCCGAGAGCATGGGCGATTTCGAACCGGTCACGGAAAGGCGCCTGCGTTGAGACGATCATACTGATTCGACCGTCTTCCCGCTGCCAGGCAAGCCCGTTTTGAGGCTCCAGAAAAGCGTGATCCTGCCCTGGAACTTCAAATGAGTCCTCGATTACAACATCACATCGGTCGAAGGCGCCCCCGGCATCGCCGACCTTTATGACCGCCTTATGCAACAGATTGCCGGATTCATGGACCCGAACCGCATCGGCGCCAAGGGCTTCCGCGGCGTCAAAGACCGCCTCCAGGGGTTCCAAATCGACCTCTATCATCCCCAGGGCTTTTTCCAGCACATCGCGGTCTTCGGCCAGAACCAGCGCAAGCGGTTCCCCGCAGTGTCTCACCCTGCTTCCGGCAAGCACCGGCTGGTCTTTATGAATGATGCCCTGCCGGTTGGTTCCGGGAACATCCTCGCGCGTAAGGACCGCATGGACCCCGGGAAGGGCGCGGGCCCTGGACGTATCGATCCCCCTTACCATGGCGTGCGCCATTGCGGCCCTTCGGGCCCCGGCCCAAAGAATCGCCTCGCGGCTGTAATCGATAGCGAATTTTTCTTCTCCGCTCACTTTGGAGCGTGCGTCGAAACGCGCCGCGGGATATCCGACCTCGATCATCGTGGTTTTCAAAAACGCCTCCAAGCCTTAGTCACCGCAGGCTTCATATGACATCAAGCGTTTCTTTTATGCAAGTTTTATCCATCTTCGCTTGTCCATCGATTGCTCTGATATTCATGCTGTCTTGCAGGCTCATGAAGGGGAAAACAACCGTCGGGAAGGGGGTTGTCGCGGGTGGGCCGCACTGAGTGCGCCTTTTTTGCTCGTTGTCGCTATCGACAGGAAAACGGCCCGGTTATTGCTAAGGAATTGCGACAAAAGGAGCGACGCCCATGACAATTGGACTGCGACAGCATTCGCAGGAGTTCAAGAGTTCACTCATCGGGACGCTCCTTGTTTCCATCAAGGGGCAGATATTCATCGTCTTCGCCTTGACCTTGATCACGGTTTGCGCCTTGACCACGCTAAATTTTTGGAACATCTCGACTTTGAGGCAGCATCTTTTGATCGAGGACCGCTACTACGATCTTCTTAGCAACGTCCTCGAAGTGCGTCGGTACGAGAAAAATTACCTTCTCTACAAAGACCCCTCGGCCATACGGGAAGCAAAAGGTTACCTGGACAAAATCGATTCCATGGTAAAGGAGCTTTCGGCAGACATGGCAAGTCTGACGGATAAAGGGACCGCAAAAGATTTCCTGGGTGTTCTGGGCAGTTACAAGCAAACACATGGACGTGACCGCCCCGGGGTAAAAGCGGTCGATCCCGACCGGTTTCGACACCAGGGCAAGGAGTTGACCGATTCAGCCATGACCTTTCTGCGGCTGAAACAGTCGGCCACCCGAAAAGCGGTCCGGAGGGTGTCGGTGCTTCCGCTCGCGTTTCTGGGCGCCTTTTTCATGCTCATGCTCCTTGTGATCAAGCTGGTCTCGATGGGGTTGCTTCGCCCGTTAAAAGAG
The DNA here is from genome assembly GCA_021777755.1 of Deltaproteobacteria bacterium. GTDB lineage: Bacteria > Desulfobacterota > Syntrophobacteria > Syntrophobacterales > Syntrophobacteraceae > SbD1. The sequence goes on along the minus strand of JAJYDE010000069.1, from coordinate 8,197 downwards.
CTTCAAGCCACTATTCGAAATGTCGCCAGGGGCGATTACAGCCCCGCCGATTTCAAGGGGCCGGTTACCGCCGAAATCCGGGGGTTCATGGAAGCCTACAACCGGGCGGTAGTGGAACTGGAGGCCAATCAGGAACACCTGCTGCAGGCCAGGAAGATGGCCGCTCTTGGAACTTTCACCGCCGGTATCGCCCACGAACTCAATAATCCTCTAAATAATATTTCGCTTACCGCGGAAGTCTTTCTCGATCAGTATTCGGACCGAATGGATGAAGAGGAACGGGCACTTATCGACGATGTGCTTACCCAATCGGACAGGGCGTGCGGGATCGTGAGAAACCTTCTGGATTTTTCACGAACCGATCACACACTACGTTCGGCCGTCGAGCCGGGCGAGTTGGTGCGAAGCACCGTGGCCCTTGTAAACAATCAGATCAGGCTCGCCGGGATTCGGCTCGAGTTGGCAATTGCCGATGGACTGCCTCCCGTTTACGGAAATCTGAGAACATTGCAGCAGGTTTTCATGAACCTGCTGCTAAATGCTCTGGCGGCAACGCCGGCCGGAGGTTCGACAAGCATCGAAGCCGAGCTGGATACCAGCGGATTTGTCCGCTTCAAGGTCCGGGACACCGGGGCGGGGATAGAACCGGAATCCTTGGAACATATCTTCGAGCCTTTTTTTACCACCAAGGGAGTAGGGCAGGGGACAGGCCTGGGGCTATCCGTTGTCTATTCGATCGTCAAAAGACACGGAGGGAGCATCGAGGTGGAAAGCCGGCTCGGTTCCGGGACCACTTTTACCTTATGGCTTCCGATCGTCGCTTCCCGGGAACAGGCAGCGGGCGAGCAACCCTGCTGACTCCTTCCGGTGACACTTTCTCAACCCTTCTGACCACCAAGTGATGACAGAGACAGGCGCGGACCCGTCCCCGCGATTCCTCCGGATTAGCTTCCCGAATCGATACCCTGCCCAAGGTCGCCTTGGCATGCGAATTGCCAAATGGATGTATGAAACCGACCGGGAATTCGCAGGACACTGGCCGGTTCGAACGGGTGAGTCATATCCCCCTCTTGAGATTGCCGACGAGCAGCTTTCACCAGGAGGCCTGAAGATGGATATTTCGCCGCAGCGTGCGCAACACTGGTGGCTGAACCTGCTTCCGCGGCTATTCCCTTTCTACACCTGGATGAAGAGTTTGAGCCTTGGCACGGTTAAGGCCGATTTCATCGCCGGGTTGAGCGTGGCGCTGGTTTTGATTCCCCAGTCCATGGCCTATGCGCAGCTTGCCGGGTTGCCCGCCTATTACGGGCTCTACGCCTCGCTGTTTCCTCCGTTGCTTGCGGCTCTTTTCGGTTCGAGCAATCAGCTTGCCACGGGGCCCGTGGCAGTGGTGTCACTTATGACCGCCGCTGCGCTTTCTCCCATCGCCACGGCGGGCAGCAGCGCCTATATCGCTTACGCCATCCTTCTGGCCCTTGTGGTGGGCCTTTTTCAACTGGCCCTGGGGTTACTTCGGCTGGGGATGGTCGTAAATTTCCTTTCGCACCCGGTGGTGAACGGTTTTGTCAACGCGGGGGCTCTTATCATCGCCACCTCGCAGTTGTCCAAATTGTTCGGGGTCACGGTGGACGAGGCTTCCCACCATTACCAGACGATCCTGCGGGTGATCGCCGCGGCAACCCGTCACACCCACTGGCCGACGCTTCTTCTGGGCATCATGGCCTTCGCCCTCATGTACGGCTTGAAGCGAATCAGTCGAAGGATCCCGAACGTGCTCGTGGCGGTGGTCGTGAGCATAATCATCTCCTCGGCCATCGGATTTCAACACGACGCTAAAGTCTCCATCGACCGGTTCGCCGACGGAAATGTCCGCGAGCTTATAGAAAAATTCAATGCGGCTTTGCTGGAGATAAAGCAACTGGAGAGTGAAAGGGCCGCCTTGTCACCTCTTGTGGCAAGGGCTGAAAAGAGCTTCGGCTCTCATAGCCTCAGGACCCTGGAGCTTAAACACCAGGCGATGCGTATCGGCATGAAACTTGAGGACGCAAATGCGCATTCGTCAAAAATCAGGGCAGAGCTGCGCGGTTTTCTGTTTTCGAGCGTGAGCGCACCCTCCGGGAAAACGATCTTCCATCTCAGGGGAACGAGCGTGCAAGGAGAAAGAACCGACGGCCGGCTCTGGACAATCAGCATCAAAAACAGTCCGCTCGATCCGCGCAGTCTGCTTATGGTCGGAGGCGGCAGCGTGGTTGGCAATATCCCGAAGGGAATGCCCGCCCTTAGGATTCCGGGGATGGACATGAAGATCATGCTCCAGTTGTTGCCCCTGGCGGCCATTATTTCGCTGCTCGGATTCATGGAGGCCATCTCCATAGCCAAGGGGATGGCCGCGGCAACAGGCCAGCGCATCGATGCCAACCAGGAGTTGATCGGTCAGGGAATTGCAAACATCGTTGGCGCTTTCAGCAAGAGCTATCCGGTATCCGGGTCCTTTTCGCGCTCGGCGGTAAATCTGGAGGCCGGGGCCAGGACGGGTTTATCGAGCGTTTTCACAAGTGTTTGCGTGGGCATCGTGCTCCTTTTTTTCACTTCTTACCTCTATTTTCTGCCGCAGTCGGTCCTGGCCGCGGTCATCATGATGGCCGTCATCGGGCTGATAAACATCTCGGGATTCGTTCACGCCTGGAAAGCTCAGTGGTATGACGGTGTTATTTCCATAATCACCTTTGTGGCCACCCTCATTACGGCTCCGCACCTTGAGATCGGCATTACGATCGGGGTAGTGCTCTCCCTTGCGGTGTTCTTATACAAGAGCATGCGGCCAGCAATCACGACCCTTGCAATGTATCCGGATCGTTCCTACAGAAGCGCGAGACAGCACGGACTCAAGGAATGCAGGCATATTGCGATGATCCGCTTCGAAGGCTGTCTCTTTTACGCCAACGCCGGATACCTGGAAAACAGGATCTTCGAACTGATGGCCGGCAAGGCCGAGTTGCGGCACATTCACATCGTGGCAAACGGCATAAACGACATGGATTCCTCGGGGGAGGAAATTCTATCCCTGGTCGTTGAGCGGGTTCGCAGCGCCGGCTACGATATCTCCTTTTCCGGATTCAATGAAAACGTTTTGGCCGTGATCAAAAGGACCCGTTTGTATGGACGAATTGGTGAGCAGAACATATTTGCGACGATGCAGGCCGCTGTTCAGTCAATTCATTCCCGCTCCCATACGGGGTGCAGAGAGGACCAATGCCCTCTTCTGTCGGTATGCTTGATATGAAGCCGGCCATTTCGCATCTTTTGAGAACAAATTTTTAAGATCGAACGGATCGCATGGCCGGCCCCGACCTGAATGTGTCAAAGGAGGACGAGTTGGAAATACTCATCCTGGATGATGAAAGCATTGTGGGACAGCGGCTGAAGACGGCCCTGGAAAAGGACGGCCATCATGTCGAGGTTTTCATTCGCTCGAGGCTGGCCGCGGCCCGCCTCGAGCAAAAGGAGTTCGACATTCTGATCACCGATATCCTCATGGAAGAACTGGACGGTATGCAGATCCTGGAAAAGGTCATGTCGAAATCGCCTCGCACGAAGGTCATCGTCATTACGGGCTACGCGACGATGGACCTCGCGCGTGAATCCTCCCTGAAGGGAGCCTTCGACTTTATCGCCAAGCCATTTCGAGTCGGGACCATGCGGGATAAAGTGGCGCAAGCCGCCAAGGTGCTGGAAAAGGAAAGGGCCGCCTCGGCACAGGCGAATTGAAACTCCGGGAGTTTTTAAAAGATGAAAATTTACAGAAATCCGATTGAAAAGATTCTCGACGAACAGGAACGCGATAAGATAATCACCAATCCCCGGCAGCCCGTAAGAACATTTTTGCGCAAGATACGCTACATCATCTCCGGCTGGGGCGACAGAGCGGCTCACCTGTTCCGGCGCTAGACCGATTCAGGGGGGGCGATTCAGGGCTGTTGGACTTTGTGTGAGCCCCGGTCTGAGAAAACGGCTGAAGGAAAACCGAGCGGGAGACGGGAAGCGACAAGAAGGGCCGCGCCGTATGTCAAATGCCCGTAATCCCATGTTGTGAAACTGTTAGACAGTTGCGAGGTTCGCACCAGGCATCCTTTGTCGCCGCAAAGCGTATCGAGCACTGAAAAATAAGTCGCAGGAGATTTTGCCAGCAAAACACGCAGTTGCCTGTCGATGATTGCGGGCTCTGCGCGCAGACCGCTTCTCATGCGAGAGGGGGTCTTGAAGCCCCCGGCATCGCCTTTTGCTTCCAGAGAAATCAGAACCAGTTTGGGCAGGCTCCCTTTCCACTGGGGAGCGGGCCCCATGACTATGATCCGTGAAACCCCGGAGTCATGCAGCTTGTCAATTGTGCGCAGAAGCGCTTTGCCGTAGGGACTCTCGGCTGTCCAGTCGCGCGAGTACCTGCCCCAGAATGCGAACAGAACGACCGTGGCCGAAGGATGCTTACTCAGCATTGATGCGACCAGTTGATTGCCTTTCTCGCAGTTGGACGCGGGGTCCACCATGGAGTCCACCAAAGGCGGACAGGCGTCTCTGGTGAACTCGGCCACACTCCATTTGCCTCCCCACTTCCAACGGATTCCGGGAGTCAAATTGGCCGCGTGCGAATCGCCCCAGACAACGACCGTCCCCGCGCCGTTGGCCTCCGCAAGCCTGCCGTGGCAGGCCGGGGCAAAGCCGTTGTAAGGTTGTTTGCTTTCAAGCCAGCATTTATGGTAACCCGCGACGGTCTTGAAATCATATTGGTAGGCGCCAATCGCTCTGAGCGGTTCGGGGAGCCTCGATGGCAGTCCCGCGGCAAGGTAGACGAAAAGCCCGCTCAGCCCGATTGCCAACATGGCCGAAGCGGCGGTAACGACCGATGCACGCCGAGACCAATTTCCAAACCGAATGGGTTTTTCCAGGAACTGATAAGTAATCCAGGCCAAAAAGAAGCTCAGGGCAAGGATTCCGGCACGTGTCCAGGCCGTGAGGGCCGGATTTTCGATGCGGGCGAAGGACAGTATAGGCCAATGCCAGAGATAGAGCGGATAGCTGATCCTTCCGATGAAATTGACAGCGGGGGCTGCCAGAACGACCCTGTTGATCCAACTGGAGGGGCCGGATAAAACGAGCAGGAATGTGCCCGAGACCGGCAGCAAAGCCCACCAGCCGGGAAACGGCTGGTTTTTGCCAAGATAAACCACCGCGCAAATGAGCAAGGCCGTGCCGAGCACGGAGATGACGTTTCGTTGCCGTCCGCTCAAATCGAGAACCGGACTGTCGTTGTATTGAAGGAAGGCTAAAATTCCACCCGCAAGCAACTCCCAAAGGCGCGTGTGCAACATGTAGAAGGCTTCGGTCGGATGTCCCTTAACCCGGATTACGTTAAGCGCAAACGAAAGGCAGGCTGTCAGCACCACGGCGCGAAACAGGGTCATGCGCCTTGGCCACAGCGCCCATACGGCCACCGGGTACAACAGGTAGAACTGCTCTTCGACGGCAAGCGACCAGAGGTGGAGCAGGGGTTTCAGCTCCGTAGCCGTATCGAAGTAACCGGAATCTCGTCTCAGGATGAAATTCTGGATAAAACCGGCGCCTGCGGCGATCTGTTTTCCAAGCTGTTTGAAATCGTCCGGAACCAGGTAAATCCATCCCAAAACAAAGGTCATGGTAAGAACCGGTACCAGGGCGGGAAACAACCGCCTGGCGCGACGCGTGTAGAATTCGGCGAAACTGAAGTCTCCACGGCCATTGCTTCTGAAAATAATGCTCGAAATCAGAAACCCGGAGATCACAAAGAAGACGTCTACCCCTACAAACCCGCCTTTTACAAGGTTTGGGAAGGCATGGAAGGCAATGACGGAAAGGATTGCAATACCTCTTAGTCCGTCAATGTCCGGGCGATACGAAAGGGATGTCTTCTGACCCATATTAGTCCTGTTTGCTGAAAGCGCGGTTTGAACCCGCCTCTAATGCAACTCTAAAAAAATGTAAAGCGGGATTTGGTGATTCCGAAGTGAGGGTAACGAGCATGTTTTGGGATTCATGCGGAAACGGTCTGTAAATTTAGGCAGTTATGGAAACAGGGGAGGGGGCTTTCGAAATTGACAATGCAAAGAAGCTGAGGGAAAGCTGGAATCGTTTGGCGGTTTTGCGCCCTTTGACAGATTCGACCGACCGATATTTTCTGTTAAATGGATCTTCTGTGAGTTAGACTTGCGAAGCCTTTCTCAAACGCAACGATACGGGGGGATGGAGATGGAACCGCAAAAAGACGATTTTATGGCAACGGTCAGGGGATTCATGAAAAGCAGGATTATCCTTACCGCCGCCGAGTTGGATCTTTTTACCCTGATCGAGGATTCATGGGACAGCGCCGAAAAGATTGCGGAAAAATTCGGTTGGGACCAAAGAGCTCTCGAGCGTCTCATGGACTGCCTGGTAACCTTCGGATTGCTTCAAAAGCGTGAGAAGGTCTATTCGCTCACCGACCAGAGCGGTTGCTGGTCATCGAAAAATCCGGCCTCCTCGCTTCCCATGTTGCTCCACGCGAAACGATTGTGGGAGAGCTGGAGCGGTTTGACTGAAGTTGTGAGGCATGGGGCCGATTCTCAGGCCAAGCCGGCCGTACCGATGGACATGGATGAGAGAAAAGCGTTCATCGGGTCCATGCACGTTATCGGAAGGCAGCTCTCGGAGGAAGTTGCCGCTTCCGTAGACCTCGGGGGCCACCGAATTCTCCTCGATATTGGCGGCGGTTCGGGCACCTACACCATGGCCTTCCTTAAGCGAAATCCTCGGATGCGAGGGGTCCTGTTCGACTTGGCCGACGTTATTCCGATGGCGCGCGAGCGTCTTGCTTGCGAGGGGATGCTCGATCGAGTCGAGCTGCGGCCAGGAGATTTCTACTCCGATGAACTGCCGGGGGGGTGCGATCTTGCGCTTCTTTCCGCCATAATTCACCAAAACGGGCCCGCGCAAAATATCGAGCTGTTCCGCAAGGTCCACAGTGCGCTTGAGCCGGGCGGCATGCTGCTGATCCGCGACCATATCATGAGCGAGGAGCGCACCTGGCCCCCGCAGGGCGCCCTGTTCGCCATCAACATGCTGGTAAACACCCGCGCCGGGGATACCTACACCTTCAAGGAAGTGGAGCAGGGGCTGACGCGGGCCGGATTTGGCGAGGTGAAACTCCTTCGAAGCGCGGAAAGAATGGATTGTGTCATAGGGGCTGTAAAGCCAAGAGTATAGGGACTTCCAACCGGAATCGAGGAAACGCGGTGATAAAAGTACTCCTGGCCGACGATCATGACATTGTGAGGGCCGGGCTGCGCCGGGTGGTTGAAGAAAGCGGTGAGATCGCGGTCATTGCCGAGGCTTCCGACGGCCGCCAGGTGCTTGGCAAAGTCAAGGATGAGTGTCCAGATGTCGTGGTGGTCGATATTTCCATGCCCCAGCTCGACGGGTTCGAAGTCATCTCGCAACTGCATTCGCAATACCCCCAGCTGCCGGTTCTGGTCCTTAGCATGCACGAAGAGGAACAGTATGTGGTTAGAGCAATAGGGCTCGGGGCGAAGGGATATATGTCCAAACGATCGGCCCCCGAGCAACTGGTGAGCGCGATTAGAAAACTCTACGCCGGTGGATTTTATCTGAGCGAATCGGCGGCCGAATCCGTTGCCTTCAGGCTTGCCAGGGGCAACAGGGAAAAGTCTATCCTCGACACTTTATCCAACAGGGAAGTCCAGGTCTTGAGGCTTCTGGCCATGGGGCGGTCGGTGCGCGAAATCGCCGAATCCTATGCATTGAGCGCCAAGACCGTAAACACCTACCGGTATCGCCTGATGAAAAAGCTAAGTATTCGCAATGTGACCGAACTGACTCGTTTCGCGATCCGCAACAAGCTTATCGATCTCTAAAGCGGGCAAGAAAGACACGTGAGAGACGAAAACAAAACCAAGCAACAGCTCATAGCGGAACTTTGCGAACTTCGGCTTCGCCTGGACGGCTCCGCGGCCGCGGCTTCACAAAACCCTCCGGAAACCGGGCGGATTGATAACCGCGGCGCCCCGCCCGAGTTGCTTAAGGCCAACAAGCGTTTGAAACGGGAGATAGAGGAGCGGAAACGGGCTGAAATCGAACTCAAGCGCACGAAGGAATATCTTGAAAATGTCAT
>JAJYDE010000001.1 GCA_021777755.1 Deltaproteobacteria bacterium | reverse complement strand
AAAGGGTACTCGGATGGAATGGCGTGCTCTAAGCATCGGCCACGTTGCCGCGTCCCCATGACTTGTAGAAGCTCTCCGTCTTTCAGATCAGGGTCTTCAGGGGCAAGCCCGCTCCATTCCAATCCCGTTTCACACCTCATAACCATACGATCTCTTTGCCGGATTGACCAGTTGTTTTGTGCCGGCCGCCTCGCCCTTGGGCAATCCCTGTTCAGAGGCCACCCAGGCCGGGCTGCGCTCCATCCGCCCTTGAATCAAACGCTCGTCGGTGCTAAGCTCGGCGCCAAAGTTTACAATCAAGACCTGAAGGAGACCCTGATGCCGCGTTCGAAAGATTTCAGAGCCATTTTGTTCGATATTGACGGTACGCTTCTCGATACCATTGAGGACCTCGCGGATTCCATGAACAGCGTGCTCTCGCGTTCAGGCTTTCCGCTCCATGGCCTTGGAGAATACAAATATTTTGTCGGAGACGGAATGGAAAATCTGGTCAGGCGCGCGCTTCCGCACAGCGCGGCAAGCGACCCCCGCAAGGTCTCCGAGTGTCTTGAGATGTTGCTTGGCCTCTACGACCTTAATTGGAACGTGAAAACACGCCCCTATCCCGGCATAGCGGAGCTTCTCGACGCATTGAGCGCGAGGGGTCTCAAAATGGCCGTGCTTTCCAACAAAATCAACGACTTCGCACTCAGAGTGATTAATGAATTCCTTCCCGCCTGGCGCTTCGAGCTGGTTTTTGGCGAGCGCCCCGGGGTGGCCCGAAAACCCGACCCCGCTTCGGCACTGGAGATCGCGGCCCGCATGGCCGTCGAACCCGCGGATTTCCTCTACCTCGGAGACACGGCCACGGACATGAAAACCGCTAATGGCGCCGGGATGTTTGCCGTTGGCGCCCTGTGGGGGTTTCGGGAAGCTGGCGAGCTTGCCGCCGGCGGGGCGGCAAGAATTATCGCTTATCCCATGGAACTGCTTGAATTGCTCGACTAAGTTCAAGTCCACCGCACAGAGCCGCCCGGCAAAGCGCAGGCGCGCCAGCCAATGCAATCGAGCCCGCCAAGCACTCCATGCGGTGGATTTTGTGTGTTTCTATAAAAACTCCCGGACACTTTCCGAGATTCCCGCGGAATGGGTCGCCTCGAAGAGGCGAACGGCTTCCTCGTAGACGTGCCCGCTGATCCGCTTCTTGTAAGCCGGATCGAGGGCGTTGAAAAGCGGGGCAAAAGGCGCGTTGGCCTTCTTGATGTCGCCTCCCCGGTTGCCGGTCTCAGCGGCCCAGGCCACCATTTCCCCCCAGAGTTCGTCGGGGATCCCCCGGTAGGGGCGCTTTATGTAATCCTTATCCGCGGTGGTGATACAGTTTCCGTTCTGGTTCATTGCCATACCGAACGAGATATTCTGCCACAGGGTCCCCACGTTGCCCTTTCGGATTCCATACTGGATGAAGGAAGAAATCTTATCCAGCGAGGTCCCCGTGATGCCGTGCTGGGCAATATCGACATCCCACGGCCGGATGGCTTCCCATATCGCCCGGGTGAGGTCGAGTTGGATCCCCTCATGAGAGGCGCCGAAGTAGGTGCCGTGAATGGAGCCGTTGTTAATGGCCAGCAGGTTGGGCCGTACGCCCCTTTTGTCAAGCTCGCCGATAAACCACTTGGCCTCCTCGGGCTGCGTGAACCCTTCGGCGTTGCCGCTCTTGGCGCCGATCTCACCCAGTTCGACTTCCAGGTTGAGGCCCGCGGCAACGATCGGCTTTGCGAGTTCGGAGGTCGCCTCGAGGTTTTTGTCGTTTTCCATGTGCGAAGCGTCGATGGCAAAAGAGGTAAAACCGGCCTCGAGCTGCTGGGCCATGAGCTTTTTTATCGACTCCACCTCTTCGAGTTTCTTTACGGTTATGTGATCGGCGTGAACCGCAAAAGGCACCCGCGTGTTTCCAAGCCGTTCATTTTCCCCCACTATGAAGGCCACAAATGTGGCCGGAGTAAACTCCGTGTAGGTCAGTTCGGATTTGGCGATTTCGTACATCACCGGAGCCCCGCTCGCCATGGAGGCCAGAACGATCCCTTCCACCGGCAGTCTGCAACGTATGTTTGTGGCCATGATCATGGCGTTGTTCTTTCTCGCCGCCTTTATCAGGGCCTGCCCGTTCACCAGGGGAACAATGCTGTTTGGGAACTTCGCCTTCACGTTCTCCGGCCGCTTATCCGCGTCTTTCCTGCTCATTCTTTTCCTCCAGTGAAAGAAATGATTCTCCATGGCAAACCGCACATCTTTACTCACTGCCGTTGATGTTTAATGTTTGGACAACTGCGGATGAAAAATCAAGCATTTTCAGCCCGCAACCGCAAAATGTCTTCAAACCGGCACCAGACTCCCAATTTAGCCACTCGGAGCGTCAAAAGAAAGGCATTGGCGGCCCGGATCGGGGCGGGCAAACTTTCCCCGCGTCCTCCCGTGTTCGCATGAAAACGCATTTTTGGCTTGACGTGGAAGATTTTAGGTATCAAAAGGGAGCTTAAAATTTTGCACCTTTATCACCGGCCTCTCACAAGGCCGCGCAAACTGCCAAGTAGTCGGGGAAAACAGCTTATGAGATCGAAAAAAGCCGGGTGGGTCTCTCTTTTCATCCTTTTAGCCCTCCTGTTGCCCTCTTTAGTCTTTGCCGAGGATTTCACGGCCACCGTCCACAAATATCCCTACCGCGTTCCCGATCTGACCGTGATCGGCGCCCCCGTATCCTACACCGTCCGACCGAAGGACACGCTGCTGGATATAGCCAGGCGAAACGATTTGGGTTTCAATTCGATCAGACTGCTCTACCCCAAAATGGACGCATGGCTTCCCCCGAAGGGCAAGAGGATTTTTGTGCCAACCTTCTTTGTTCTTCCTCCGAGCAAAAACTACCAACTGGTTGTCAATATTCCGGAGATGAGGCTCTATTATTTCAACCAGGCCGATTCGACCGTTCAGACCTATCCCATCGGTATCGGCGTCGAGGGCTGGGAGTGTCCGGTGGGAGATTTTTTCGTCAATTATAAGACGGACCATCCCACCTGGTATGTTCCGGCTTCGCTCCAGGCCAAATATGGCATGACCTCCATGCCGCCGGGCCCCGACAACCCTCTTGGCGACTACATCATGAAATTTTCCGCGGGCGACTACGGAATCCACGGAACGAGCATGCCGTGGGGAGTGGGCCGACTGGTAAGCCACGGCTGCATTCGCTGTTATCCCGAAAACATCAGGATACTCTATCCGCAGGTGCCTCTCAAAACAAAGCTTGAAATCATCTACGAGCCTGTAAAGTTCGGCATGCGAAACGGCAGGATATTCGTCCAGGCTTATCCCGATGTTTACAACAAGATCGACAATTACGCGCAATATGCTCTCGCTAAGCTCTCCCAGTACCCCTTTGCAAAGAATGTGGACCAGCAGAAACTGATGGTGGCCATCAGCCTTCAAAACGGGGTTCCAACCGATGTCACCAAGGACAACTTCAAAGATGACTCGCTGAAACTCGTCGAGATGCCCCGGTAGGGGAGGCTCGTTGCCGTAGGGCGCCGGGGGGCTTCGGCCAGATCGATCGGCTGCAATCGGTAGCCGGGCAAAGTCATATAGGGCAACATTTTAGCGAAATATTTCTTGATTTTGAACAATGGGTATCGTAGCATCTACAGTGCTATTTCTTCGGGAAGGCCGATATGTAGCCTGATACTCGCTACAGAAAATTTTTTTGACTAATGCGTATTCGAGAGGGGGTGGGTCGCTGTAATTTGAAATAGGTATTCGAAGTTGCAAGACAATTTTTACTTTTACCGTTTTTCGAGGAGGAAAGAGAAGATGAAAAGAATAGTAGCTATCGCGTTTACAGTTGCCTTTGGATTCATGCTGTGCGGTTGCGCCCAGACCTATGGCGAAAAATATTCCAAGATGTGCGAAGGATACGCCAACAAGTGCGAGTCCCTTTCGTCCCAGTCCGCATCCAGCGCCCAGGCAGCTGAAAGCGCCGCCATGAGAGCCGAACAGGCCGCCCGCAGAGCAGAAGCCGCCGCCGACAGGTGTGAGGCCATGTTCAAGCATCACCTGAAGAAATAAGCTGCGATTTTCAATACGAGCAAAAAAAGCCGGTGGCGGTTCCACCGGCTTTTTTATTGCCTCAAGCTTTATCGGGCCGGGCCATTCTTTTTCTTAGCAAAAATTCATCCCACCCCGGTTTTATCAGATCTTCGAGGACCGCTTTTTTCTCAAAGCCGACTTTTTCGTAAAATTTCTGAGCCCTCACATTAAAAGATGCAACAGTGACCCACAGATTTCGACATTTATACCGCTTGCCCAGCCACTCCACGATCGTGGCTCCAACTCCGCCGCCCCTAAACCCGTCGAAAAGGGCGATAAGTTCGATAAGAGGCCCGAAAAGCCAGGGGTTTCTCAACACCACCACCCCGGCAACCTGCCCGGATATCATCACAACATGGCGGACAAGCCCCGGATCGGCGTGCAAAAGGTAGAACTCGAAGTCTTCGGGCACATACTCCATTGTCAACCAAGGCTCCATGGAGCACAAAATCATGCTCAGCGCCCTCACATGTTCGGGCCCGAGGGGCGCCATGGAAAACGGCTGTACATTCTCGGAAAGATTCACATCTTCTCCAAAAAGTCCTCGAATAAATAGGGATTTACCCGTTTCATCAATCTTCGAACTTCGATAAGGTCGATTTTCTTTATAAACTTGAGATTACGGGCGTTGTCGCAAAGAACGAGCCCCCTTGCGAAAAGCCTGGCCCCGAGCCGGGGAGATTCTTCCCCGCGCCATTGTTTTTCCACCGTAAGGTAGCTTTCCACAATCTCCTTCAACCCGGCATTGAGGCGGATCTCTATTGGTTCAAACAAACCATCCACCCTGGCATGAGCGGGCACCCACTCGACTGCCAACTCGGGATCCGAACCGTAGTCGAACAGAAGGTCCTCTTTCAACTCCTTTAGTCGTGCGTCCTCCAAATGAGGCCAATCGAGGGCCGAAGGGTCGATCAAACAGGCTTCCCGATAGCACTGCCTGGCAATCGCGAGGTCTCCCCGCAGAAAATAGGCGTCCCCCAGCCGGCCGTAAAGAACCGCGCTCCCGGGCATCTTGAGGATGTGCTCCTGGAGAACTCGAATCGCTTCATCATACATTCCCGCCTGCACCAATGCGAATCCAACGGGGCAACTTTCCAACTGCTCGCCCTCTGCCGACACTTCCCGCAACATTTTGGAAAAATAGGCCCTTTTGGCCCTGTTGGCGAAAGACTCGCACTCCGCCCCCAGGGCTTTGGAAAAATCTTCGAACGAATCCCAGAGCTTGCAAAAAAATTCCGCTCGCTCCCCGGGTTTTGCCGGAAGAGTGCGAAGGCCGTCGAGCAAAAATTCCACAGTTTTGATCCGGGTGGAGACGTCGAACCCCTTGGGATAATGAACTTGATGTTTTTTAAAAAGTCCCAGGGCTTCATCCAGGTCGAGGTTGCCGAAGGCATTGATCCCGCCGTTTAGAAACTGCATGTTCCCTTGGGCGAAAAGCGATAGTTGACCGCTTGACCGCCCCCGGCCAAGCGCTTGCGAAGAAGCACCGGCGGCAGTTCCCGCCTGGAGGATCGGGCGCTTTTCGCATCGAACCAGGCGGCGAAGCACCCCGGGATCAACAGCGGCAAAACCTGCCGCATGGTTCAAATCCTTCGCGGTCCGGGCAAGATCCAAAATCCACTTTTCAAACCCCCCGGTCATCAAAAAACCGTCCCGATCCCCCACCGTCCCGCTCCCGCCAACGATTTCGGGAAATCTTCCAGCCCATGGAACCTGGCAAAGCCGCCTGCCATGTTCAGGACAGGCGACAATCGCAGGAGCGGCGTGGACAAAGGTCTTTTTAAGGCATGTGTCGACGTGGCGCCATCTGATCGAAGGAGAAATTCCCGTCACCGGGCAGTCGCGATCGCACGAGGGACAGCGCATTCGGGCGGGGAGCGAACAATCGAGGTGGAGGTCCACGGTGCGCTCGTCCAAAGTTAGAGTTTTCACCTCCCAGGGCGGCGCAAGATCAAGCAATCGTGCAAAAAATTCCATGATTTCCATCGAATCATAACCCCCATGGAATTAACGGAGCTCGGTCTTCTTCGGCCGCATTGACCCGCATTTGGCTCCTGATTACTTTATACTTGCCGATGCGCTCTTGTGGAAGCATCAACCACAGTGAAATCGGGGCGCGTTTGAAAGGGGTGGGCGATGAAAGCAGGAATCATAGTCACGGGAAGTGGAACAATACTTTGTCTGACTTCGGCGGACAGCCTCGAGGACCCCGCGTTCGTAAAAGCCCTGGGGGAAAAAGGCATCAACAAGTATATCGTTTTCGAAGTTCCCGAGGAGATTGTAAAAACCCGGTACGGACAGCATTATGCGGTCACCATGACAGACTTGAAGCAATTCGACATTGTGCGGATCGTCGATGTCGACGGGCAGAGAATCTTTAGAAATTTCGATCTCGCAAGCCTGGGTGCACCGGCCTTTCACGATGAAACGGAAGCGATGAGGCGAGCCGCATGAGTTGCGAAGCGGTTGTCTGACACACCCGATCGAAGTACCGCAAGAGCGCGCGGATCGCACGGTCCGTGCGCTCACGTTTTTGCCACCTCGTCCAGACACCATTCCATCGGGTCGAGAAGCGTAAAGCCCTTCTCGCGCAACTGTTTTTTCACCCTCGCAATATTGGTGGTGAGAAGATAGGGGAAAACGGCCCTCTTGCCTTCCTCCCACACCCTTACGACCAGGATGCTCCCGAAGGAGACGCCCAACTCGCTTATGGCGTCCACGATCTTTTTCATCCCCCCCGGCTTGTCTTCGACCACAATGCCCACCAATGCCCCCGGGTCCCGAAGCCCCAGGACGTTTACGAAGGCCCGCAACAAATCCCGGATCGAAATGATGCCCTGCAGTTTCCCGACCTGGTCGACAACCGGGAAGGCCCCGACCTTGTGCATCTCCATCATCAGCAGCGCGTCTTCGAGCGTCTGGCAAGGAGAAACGGTCACCGGCCGGGTGGTCATGATCTCTTTAACCTTGATGTCCGCCAGTCGATTCTCGGCACCGCCCGCCTGCCCGAGTACGGCCGAAGGCATGGCTGTTCTTATGTCCCGGTCGGTAACAATTCCCAACAGGGTCTTGTCCTCGCTCACCACGGGCAGATGCCTGATGCCGTTTTTGGCCATGATCTCCCGAGCTTCGGCAATGCTCATCTCGGGCCCTGCCGATATCACATCCGTGGTCATCGATTTATCAATGAACATGAGATTTCCTTTCCAGCTCAGTTTGCTCCTCTTTCAGGCCAAGCAGAATTTTGACGTGGTTTTTGAGAAGTTCCGGAAGCACATCCAGCGCATAGCCCCCCTCGAGGATAGAGATAAGGCGTCCGCCGGCGTAACGCTCGGCCATCTCGCAAATCGTTTCCATAATCCAGGAAAAACCCTGCGTGGAAAGATTTATGTCGGACATATCATCGGCGGCGTGCGCGTCAAAGCCCGCGGAAACCAGGATGATCTCGGGCTTGAACAGATCGAAGGCGGGAAGAAGGTCCCGGGTGATCTTGTGCATATATTCCTCATCACCCTGTCCGGGAAGAACGGTCGAGTTGAGGGTCGCTCCCAATCCGGGCCCCGTGCCCTTTTCAAATTCACGCCCCGTGCCGGGATAGGCGAAGGAGGGATGCTCGTGGATCGAGTAGTAGAAGACGTCCGCATCCTGCTCGAATATGTGCTGCGTTCCGTTTCCGTGATGCACATCGAAGTCGATGATACCGATCCGTGAGACGTTCCACCGGTACTGCAAATATCTGGCGGCAATCGCCACGTTATTGAAAAAGCAAAACCCGTAGGCCTCCATCATCTCGGCATGGTGGCCCGGAGGGCGAACGGCGCAGAACGCATTTTCAATCTTGCCATCCATCAACATGTCGATTGTGTTGAGAATGCCTCCAACGGCCAGCAGGGCCGTATCGTAGGTCTGAGGGCATATCTGGTTGTCCGGGTCGCCCAGTTCACCCAGATCGAGCATGCAGGCTTCTGCGAACCGATGGATATATTTGGGAGAATGGACTTTTTCTATCCATTTCATCCTGGCCTCGGAGACCGGAACCGCGACAAGCTTGGAAAGAAGGCCGGCTTCTTCAATACCGCGCATGATCACTGAAAGCCGTTCGGGGATTTCAGGATGCCCTTCGCCCGTTTTGTGGAGCAAAAATCGTTCGTCGTAGAGTATGCCCGTTTTTTTCATCGCCTGGCCAGACTCTTGCCCCCTTTCCTTTTCGCCCCGTGAGGCTTGGGTCTGTCATGCCCCGCCTTCCGCTTGGCTTTGGAAGAATTGGCCCGTCGGGGTTTACTTTTCCCCTTACCCCGGCTCGAGGCCGCTTTGGCCGGTGAACTCGGGTGCTTGTCCATGCGCCCGTGACTGCGAGAACTCTTTGCCCTCGCCGCGCTCTTATGCCCGTGAGAGGCGGTGCTGGCGGAACCGGTCCTTCTATTGGCCGCCGATCGGGCGGGCTCACGTTCCGCGGCCGTCTCGCGCCGAGCGAGCAGCACCGCGGAGGCCACGGGTTTGAAATTACGTTCGAAAGCATCCCGAGTCCCCGCGGGCAGCTTGAGCTCATAGGAGCCGGCCGGGATTTGGTCCGAGCGGAAAATCGGATTTAGACGCTTTATATCGCCGTAGGTCGTACCGGCCGCCTCGGCGATCGTTCTGATCGCCACCGGCCCGGGAAGAGACACTCTCACCCTGTCCTCGCGCAAAGGCTTGTATCCGTACCGCACCGGAAGGTTGTATCCGTACTTGCCCGGATTGCTCAAAACCGCCTTGATGGCCAGGATTCGCAAAACGTAGCGCTCGGTTTCCAGAGGCAGGCACAGAGCGTAGTAATCATGAGTGCCCGCGACCCGCATGGCATCAAGCACCCTCTTATCGCCCGCGTTATATGCCGCCAGGGCCAGAGCCCAACTGTGATACTTGGCGTCAAGATTTTTGAGCAACAGAAAAGCGCTGTCCGTAGCCCGCTCGAAGCTGAAGCGGTTGTCAACGGTCCCGCATTGCTTGAGCCCGTAGGCGGCGCCGGTGCCGGACATGAACTGCCACGGTCCGGCGGCACCCTTGGGAGAACACGCAGTGGGCAGCAGGTCGCTTTCGGCAATGGCCACGTACTTCAAATCATCGGGCAGGCCGTAGTAGCGAAGCCTTTGTTCGATCATCGGAAAATAGCGCTGCATCCTCTTTAGCCAGAGATAAACCTGGGCATGATTATAGACGACCAGCGTGAATTCCTTGTCGAACCGCTCGTAGACGGATTCCCTGTTCAAGGGGACGGGCTCCCCGCACAAATCGATGCTCGTTGGCGCGGGCAGATAAGGAACTTCGACCCCGCCGGCAGTTCCCGCCACGGGCCCGGACCGCATCCCCCCGACCTCCGTAGAGGGCTGCCCTACCGGAGCGGCAGTATTCAAAGGCGTGCAGCCTCCAACAAAGACAACAAACAAGGCCGCCGCCGCAGCCTCAAGCCTGCCCCTCTTACCAAAGCCCCTCATCGGCCCTCTCCCCATGCGGGTTGTTGACAAAAATTCCTACTGCTGCATTTCAAGATCGCTGAAGAAAAATTTTATTTCCACCGCTGCCGTTTCGGGACCATCGGAGCCATGAACAATATTTTTTTCCACATCGCTCGCAAAATCTTTTCTGATCGTTCCCGGCAGGGCCTGCTCCGGGTTTGTCGCCCCCATCAGATCCCGGTTCTTCTTGATGACATTCTCCGCCTCGAGCACCATGGCGATGATCGGCCCCGAGGTCATGAACCGGGTCACCGAATCGAAAAAGGGTCGCTCCCTGTGAACAGCATAAAACATCCTCGCCTGCTCGATCGTCAACCGCACCATCTTCATGGCGCAAATCCTTATGCCCGCCTTCTCCATGCGCCCTATGACCTCTCCGGCCAACCCCCTGCCCACTCCGTCGGGCTTGATTATCGACAGCGTCCTCTCCATGAGACTTCCTTTTTGAATAGAATTTAGCGAAAAAACCCGCAACCGCGAGTCCAACAAAACACCGCTTGCACCTTTACCTCACAGCGAGCGCCCATGTCCAATGGAAAACCCATGACCGGAGGGCAAAAACCCTCGGCTCCCGACAAACACCGGGGAAAACCCGAAAAGCGCAACCCAATAATCACCGGATAAATTTTTCTTCTTGCGGGAAAGATGAGCAATCACTGAAGGACGCCTCCGTTCTGGCCGGCGAATTTGAAAACTTGCAGCAGCATGACAACCTTATCCTGCCTTAATTTTCAGCCATTTGCAAGCGCAGTGCGCGCAAATTTTCTCTCATGCTCTAAAAGCGGGAAAACAGGGCTTTTCGTTCTTCGGTATTCAAAGGGGTCGAAACGGAAAAAAAAAGGGGGGGGGAGACTGCGCGTATCCGCCCGAAAAAGGAGGATCGGGGTCACTGGCCGGCGAGGAGGGCGCCCCGGCAACATCTGGACCGATACGTGCAGTCTCGCGAAGTGAATAGAGCGATTTTTGTGCCATCGCATCTTTTTGTTTCCTTTCGAGCCCTTGGCAAAATTCGCCGGACAAATGTGCGCCAAATATGGTAGAAATTCACCATCTGTCGTTTTTTCGTTGAATATGGTGAAAACTGTGGAGTCTAAATCTTGGAAGTCGATGAGAATGAATTCTTCCGCCAGGCCACCCTTCGAATCTGCAGCAGCCTCGATATTGAAAAGGCCTTGTTTAGCTGCCTGCAATACATTCGCATGTTCATGCCCGCCTCCAAAGCCTCCCTCGGCATGTTCGACCGCGACACAGGGACCCTGAGGAGCCTGTTGTTCGTCGATCATGCCGGAAACAACCAGGCACTGCCTCCCACCCATATGTCCAGGGAAGCCATCGAGCAGATAGAAACCGGGGCACGGGCCGGCGACGTGAGGATAATCGATTATGCCGAACACGATCGGGTGGTGGAGAGCCTTCGCCCCTACATCGACCTGCGAAACCACTGCTCTTTGGTCATGGAGCTCTCGGTCGAGGGCAAAAGAGTGGGCGCCTTCGCGGTAATGGCCCCGGGCAGGGGCAGATTCACCTCCGAGCACGTCTACCTCGTCTCCCTTCTGCGCGAGCCTTTTTCGATCGCCATGTCCAATGCCCTGCGCTACGAAGAGGTGGTGAAACTAAAGGATATCCTCGACGCCGAAAACCGGGAACTGAGCCGCGAACTGCGTCGCTTTTCAAGCTCTGAAATCATCGGGGTGGAGCACGGACTGAAATCGACCATGGAGCTTGTGGGTCAGGTGGCCCCTCTTAACAGCCCGGTCATGCTGCTGGGCGAGACAGGCGTTGGCAAGGAAGTCCTTGCCAACGCCATCCACCATAACTCGCCAAGAAGGGGTGGCCCCTTCGTAAAGGTCAACTGCGGGGCGATTCCGGAAAACCTTCTTGACAGCGAACTGTTCGGCCATGAAAAGGGAGCCTTTACGGGGGCCGTGGCCCAAAAGCTCGGGCGTTTCGAGCGAGCCCACGGCGGCACCATTTTCCTCGATGAAGTGGGAGAACTGGCGCCGCAGGCCCAGGTCAGGCTCTTGCGCGTTCTGCAGCAAAAGGAGATCGAACGGGTCGGCGGGACACGCACCATTGCCGTGGACGTACGAATCGTTGCCGCCACCCACCGCGATCTCGAAGCACTGGTGAGGGCCGGCGGGTTCAGAAGCGACCTGCTGTTTCGACTGAACGTCTTTCCGATCCTCATCCCCCCGCTGCGCGAGCGCAAAGAGGACATCCCGGCGCTGGTCGACTACTTCGTTGGAAAAAAATCCAAGGAACTCAAAATCCATCCCCATCCCTTCGTTTCCGCTCAAGAGGTCGCAAGACTGAAGAGCCATCATTGGCCGGGAAACGTGCGTGAACTGGAAAACCTGGTGGAACGGGCCCTCATCCATAATCGGGGAAAGAAAAACAACCGGAGCCTGGCATTCGACCACCTCGAATCGCCCGGCCCCGCCGAGGCTTCCCTTGTCCGGCATGGTGAACCCCGAAATCTCACCCCGCTCGATCAACTCGTTTCGCAGCACATCCTCCACGCCCTTTCGGTCTGTAACGGCACGGTCAGCGGCCCCCGGGGGGCCGCCCGGCTTCTGGGACTAAACCCCAACACCCTCCGGGGCCGCATGAAAAAACTGGGGATTTGTTCTCGATAAAAACTCGCTTTTCCCCGGTCCGCACCAAAAAATCTCTCCAACGGACTTGCAGCAAAACCGGGTGAGCCGAAAAAAGGGTTGACAACATGCGATTATCCGCATATATAGATTACCGCATGTATCCAGCGGCTTCTTTCGCCGCCCCGACCTCCACTCCACTTCCATGACAGGTGCTTATGGCCGAAGACAATACCTCTTATCTGCTCATCGATTCCGAACTCGTCCAGCGCGCCGCCGAAATCCTCAAAACGGTGGCCCATCCCGCAAGGCTTAAAATCATCGACTTTTTGCAATCGGGCGAGCAATCCGTGGCGCAGATTTGCAAGTGTCTAAACGCCCCGCAGCCCTTCATTTCCCACCAATTGAATCTTATGAAGGCCAAGGGGATTCTTTCCTCGCGAAGAAGCGGCAACCAGGTGTTCTACCAGGTTGCCAACCAAAACGTCATCGAGGTGATCCAATGTGTTCGAAGGCATGGACCGGGAGCAGAGACGTGTTCGGCCCCCGTGGGCCAATAACGGGATTGGAAGTGGAGTGAGTCACCAACTTTACAGGAGGAATCCAAATGTCAGAAGTGGCAGTCCTTGAGCAAAACGAACGCGAACCGCAAACGGCAGCCGAACCCGAAAAGGTATCCTGCACCTTCATCTGCAGCCGCGATACTCTTGATGGCGCCTATCCGGCCCTCATTTTGGCGATAAATTCGAAAAGGCTTGGAATGGAGGCGAACATTTTCTACACTTTCATGGGAATCAACCTCATTCGCAAGGGCGGGATATCGAAGGCCCGGTTCATCCCCGGGGGAACCATGGGGGCCATTCCCGGCATGTCCGCGGTGGCCAGCCGTATGATGAGAAAAAAAATCGACGACGCGGGGATCCCGACCCTGGAGGAACTGATGGAAATTGCCCAGTTGGAGGGGGTCAAGCTCGTTGCCTGCAAGATGACTATCGATATGATGGGGCTTAAACCCGAAGATCTGATAGAAGGGGCTGAAATCCAGACCGCCGAAGAATATCTCAAACACGCACGGAACTGCAAAATCAACATGTTTACTTAAAGTTGCCGGGAGGCGGCGGGAAATCGGGTTTTGAAGACCCCCCGAGTTCCCACGCGATGGTCTGAGGCGTCAAAGCCTCATTTGATCCCGCCTCCCCGTTGTGTTCCCCGGGACGCGACCGCCCGCTCTACCTGCCGGTGCAAAGGGCAGTTGGCGATCGCGTCTTTTTTTTCTCCCATTTCCTGCTTGGTTCTAAAAATCCAGGAACTCGAATCGGTATAACAGTAAATCGCCAGATCACAATCCCTACATTGTTCCATCTTATAATCCTTCAGCCTTCAGGAGCTCCGAGGGGCCGTTGGGCAGCGACCGCGCGCTCCTTTTCCTCGGCGTGCCTTTCGGCGGCCATCCGCCCCGCATACTCTTCCCACTCGAACGGGAGCAGATATTTCTTTCGGCTGTTGCAGTCCCTGCACGCCGCCACCACATTGCCCCGCGAGGTTTTCCCCCCCCGAACGAGCGCCACGACATGATCCATGGTCAGTTCGGCGGGGGGAATTTTTTTGTGGCAATAGTAACAGACACCCTTGGCGATTTGCCGCTTCCACCATTGGGACGCGCGCAACCGGGCGGCTTTCTCCTTTTCCCTGCGGAGTTGCTCGGGCGCCACACAGGCGATAAACGGGCTCATTTCAGTCCCCATGGGCACTTTCAACCTTTGTGGCCGACGCTCAGTGTTGCGCGGCCTTTATGGCGACATAAAAAGTGTTGCCGCCTCGTTCGATGAGCAAGAGCAAAGGTTCGCCCTTTTTGACTTTTTCGATGGCCTGCTTCCAATCCCGGATATTCTGGATTTTCCGCCGGTTGACCTCCTTTATCACATCCCCCTGGCGCAGCATGGCCGTAGCCGCCTCGGAGCCCTGTTGCACCTTCGTGATCACCACTCCGGTTTCTCCGGAACTTAGGCCGAAGGTCTGAGCAAGTTCGGGCGTCAGGTTCTGCACCGTAAGACCCCATGCGCTTTGTGTTTTAGGAGTCAAGGCCTCGGCCTTGGGCAATTTTCCCGGCAGTGTGCCCAAGCTCACTTTCACACTCAGAGGTTTGCCGTTTCGAACCAAACCCAGCTCGACCGCGGTGCCGGGCTTTAGAGCGGCGATCTTGCGCGAAAGCTCGGCGGCATTTTCCACCGCCTTGCCGTCCAGCGTCTCAATAATGTCGCCGCGCTTGAGGCCCGCTTTCTCGGCCGGACCCTGTTTGACCACATCGGCCACAATCACGCCCTTGGTTGCACTGATCCCGAAGGACTTGGCCAATTCCGGCGTGATGTTCTGGATCATGATGCCCAGCCATCCGCGGATGACCTTGCCGGTCTTCAACTGTCCAAGAATGCCCTTGGCAATATTTATGGGTATGGCGAAGCCGATCCCCTGACCCTGGGCAACTATGGCGGTATTTATTCCGACCACCTGGCCCTGCATATTGAACAGCGGCCCGCCGCTGTTTCCAGGATTTATCGCCGCGTCGGTTTGCAGAAAATCGTCATAGGGGCCTGCGCCAATCACCCGGCCCTTGGCGCTGATAATTCCCGCGGTAACGGTGTTGCCCAGGCCGAAGGGGTTGCCAACAGCTATCACCCAGTCACCGACGCGCATCGCATCCGAATCTCCGAGAAGCGCGGGTTTGGGCAGAACGCCCTTGGTCGCTGCGATGCGCACCAGGGCAAGATCGGTCTTGGGGTCCCTTCCCACAACCTTTGCGTGGTATTCCTTGCCGTCAAAAGTCTTTACCGTGATCTCATCGGCTTTGTCCACCACGTGGTTGTTGGTAAGAATCAAGCCGTGGTCGCTGATGAGAAAACCCGAACCCAGGGCATGCGTTTCAACCTCCCCTCGGGGAATGTTGCCGAAAAAGTTTTTGAACTGGTGGCCGAAAAACTGGTCAAACGGCGAATTGGACCCTCCGAACTGCTGCTGGAAGGGGGTTTCCTTGGTCTTTTGAGTCGTTGAAATGTTGACTACCGAATTTTCCACCGTTTGGACGAGATTGGCAAAAGATGCCGGGGCCTCGAAGGGCGCAGTGTGAGCCTTGGGGCTGCAAAAGAGCAAAACAGGCCACACCAGGGCCACAAAACAGGCCGTCCTGGCGATCTTTGCTGGAATTCCACGATGAATACGCATGCAGACTCCTTTCCGGATGGTTTCTATTTTCAGACGCTGACCGAGGTGTTACAATCATAATTACCGCACCAATTAATATCACGACGCGGTTTAAAATCAATCTCTCAAAGACCCGCCGCGGAGGCCCCCATGAACTTGATCGAAGCTTGCGACAAAGCGTGCTGCATCATAGTCCAGGCACAGGAAATGGACAAACTCTACCGCAGGGCCATCCGCTCACTGGGGGAGGGCAAGCTGCGAAGCGACGTCATCAGCCTTGCGATCGAAGCCATAGGGGATGATAATCTGCGCCAGGAGGTTTTCATCAGCGATGAAAACGTGATCACTTTTCTCTGTGGCATTTGGATCCAATTCCTGCTGGTGGAAGTGGCGGGGCTCAAAAAAGACAAACTGAAGCACCTTGCCCGCAAGGCCTTCGGAGAAAGCGTGGAAAGCCGACTTCTTCATTGACGCCCTGCCAATCGGCGCCAAACCCGAGTTGCCTTCAATCCTTGCGCATTTCATTTCGTTTTCTTTCACGCCCGAAATCTTCGACCATGGTTTTTTCAGGCGGCATACGCCTGAAGAATTCCCTTGTTTCCGAAAAACTGTGAAAAGTGACGCTGAGGGCCACCAGTTCCCTGTTGTGCCTGTCCAGACCGCTTTTTATCTGTTCGATCCGAACCTCGTCGGGAATGGCGGCAAGCACTCTCAGCATGTCCGCAATACTGCTGTCCAATATCTGGATGTCGATCATAAGCGGGTGACGCCAGGGCGCGCCCATCTCCCAGTGCACCAGGAGCATCTGCTGCACGAGAAGCGAATGTCTTTCGAGCAGGTCGCGGCAGTCACGGTGGTGAAAAGTCACTCCCCTTTCACTAAGAGTTGCGAGCACATCATCCTGACCGGGCAGCGGGTTGCAGCAGCGGGCAAATTTGAACACGGCCCTGTCCAACCCCGAGACCGTGAGAGTATTTCGCCCCTGCCCTCCGGCCCCTGCCGGCTTTTTGGCCTCCTCGGGCCTGTGCCCCTCCAGATAATAGAGAACAGCCTGGGGAGAAACAAGGTCCTGGCCGATTTTGAGATACAATTCCTGGAGGTCCTTTGCATTGAGGACTTCCAGGATCAACCGCATACTCTCGCCTTCCAGGACCGAGACGGATAACTTGTGGCGCACTATTTCCTGGAGCAGGATGTCCATGCCCGCCCGCCGGGCGAACAGCAGCCGCTTCTGATGCAACCGCCTGTTGATGGCGGTGCGCGCCTTGGGGGTTTTGCACAGCGCCTCCAGCTCGGTATCAACTTCCATCTGTTCGGAGGAGGTGAGGATTTCGACCGTATCGCCATCCTTCAAGCGTCCCGTGATCGGAGTCCAGGCGCCGTTTACCAGGGCGCCCTCGCAATTGTCCCCGATTTCGGAATGGATGCGATAGGCAAAATCGAGCACTATGCTGGCCTTGGGAAGGTAGTAAATGTCGCCCGCCGGGCTGTAAGTATAGATTTCTTCGGATTCCGACAGCCTTATGAGATCTTTTCGATGCGTTGCGGCCCCGCCGTATTCGCCGATATCGCGGAGCAACTCGCTTATTTCCTGCCAGTGCTCGTTTGAGAGCCCCTCCTGCGATTCCCAGGCTCGCAGCACCCCGCCGCCGGCCAATTTCTCCATCTCCCGGTTGCGGATCTTGATCAGATAGTTGTTGCCGCTCAGATGAACCCTGGTGTGCAGACTCCGATAACCGTTGGTTTTCGGGTTGGAGACGAAATCGCGCAAACTCCTCGGGATGACCGCAAGGTTGTTGTTCACCAAGCCCAGAGCCTTGTAGCAATCGAATATCTCATCGGAGTGCAGGACGACGGCGAAATCGACGAAATTTTCCGGAAAGCCCAGATCGAGGCTCCGTTTGACCGGATTGTAATAGCTGCCCAACCCCTTCGAGCGGGTGCGGATGTCGGCCGGAATCCCGTAATCGGAAAGGATCCGGGATAAAGAGGCCTCAAGGCTCGCAATGGCCGGCAAGTTGCGCATCTCTTGCATCACGTGCAGGATCTTGCGGCTCTTTTTCGGATAGAGAAAGGTCAGCGCGTGGTGATAGAGTTCCCTTTTAAGAGGGTAGAGATTCAGACGGGCGGCAATCGGGGCGTAGACATCGACGGTCTCCTGGGCGATGCGCTGCCGCTTGGTCAAGGGCAGATAGTGGAGCGTTCTCAGGTTGTGCAGCCGATCGGCAAGCTTGATGATGAGGACCCCGAGTCTGCGGCTTGCACTGATGAATATCTTGCTGTGGGTAAGGTCCTTTAGAGACGCCCTGTCCAGATGAAATCTGGCCATTTTGGTGCACCCGTCGACCAACTCGGCGACTCCGGCCCCGAATCGCGCATCGATATCTTCGACCGACATCCAGGGGATGTCCTCGACCACATCGTGGAGCAAGGCGCCGGCAAGCAGCACCGGGTCCTTGAAGCCCATTTCCCGGACCATTATCTCGGCCACCGCGCAAGGGTGACTTATATAAGGGGCGCCCGATTTTCTGCGCTGCCCCTCATGCAGTTCGGAGGCAAAATCGATAGCCTTGAAAAAAAGCCCGTTACCGCCCGCAGAGGGGCCCAGGCTCTTTTCCATACGCGACCGGAACTCGGGGAGATTAAAAAAGTGAATCCCGTCCGCAGTTGCCGGAAACACAGACTCCGAGTTTTCGCAAAGCTCGATTTCAGCCATTTCGTAAGCTCCGGGGTTTCCATCCAACGGCGCCGCCCCGGCGGCAACCACCGATAACGCCTCAAACAAAATTGAGACGCTTTTTACCATTTACCGAATTATACCTGAATTACAGTGAAAATGCACTTGTGCAGGCATCGCTCACCGAACAGGGCAGTGAAGTCCGGCCGGGGACGTCCTCGCCCGACAAGAAGGCAAGATCCATAATATGGCGGCCCGCCCTCAACTACAGGTCGCTGTTGGCGATTAGCTCTTTGGCCATCTCTTCGATAAAGGCCCGGTAGGCCTTGGCAAGCCCCGGGTCCAAAAGAGACAGAATTCTTACGGCGAAGACCCCCGCGTTGTGGGCCCCGCCCTTTCCAATGGACATGGTGGCCACGGGAACCCCTGGAGGCATCTGTACGGTTGAAAGAAGCGCATCCATTCCCTTAAGGGGTGAAGAATCTATGGGAACCCCGATAACCGGGAGTGTGGTCCGGGCGGCCGAAACCCCCGCCAAGTGAGCCGCCCAGCCGGCCCCCGCTATCAACACCTTGACTCCGCGCGCCTCAAGGCTCATCACGTAATCGCCCGCGGCATCGGGGGTCCTGTGGGCCGAGAGGACTTTCATCTCGTAGGGTATTTCAAATTTATCCAGAAGCTTGGCCGCGCCCTCCATCACCTGGACATCCGACTTGCTCCCCATAATAATCGCAACCAGAGGGTTTTGCATCAAAGCGCTCCCGTCCAAGACCGGCGAAGTGAAAAAATGTTCTCTTTTATTACTTCTATCCCGGAATCTCCGATAACGACAAGTTCCGGCTCTTCGCTCACCTCGCCCACAAGGCCGCAGGGCAGTCCGGCAAAGGTTTTTTCGAACTCCGCGGCCAGCTCCGCGGGGACCGTGACAAGAAAGCGCCCGCAGGATTCGCTGAAAAGAAGCCGGGCATCGCTTAACCCCTCACCCCGGCGGGGCACCCTGGACAGATCGAGTTTCAAACCGAGCCGGGCGCCCATGGCGACCATGGCCGCGTGGACTGCGAGCCCGCCCCTGTATATGCCATGGCAGGAAGCGACAAGGCCCGAACAGATCGCTTTTCCCACAGCCCGGTAAAGATCGAGAAGGGCTTCAGATTTACTCTCATCAAGCGCATCGGGGTCGGAAAAACCGGGGACCTTCGGAACATTTGCCCCCGTGTAGCCCAAAAGATCGTAATAGGCCGAACCTCCAAGTTCGTCTCCCGTAGAACCGAGCACGTATACCAGGTCGCCCGCACACTTTGCCTCAAGGGTCTGGGAATACATGACATCGTCGACGATTCCCGTGGCCGTAAACAACATGGTGGGAAGGCCGCTCACCTTGCGCCTTTCGCCAAAGACGCCCGGCAAAGAGCCGTCGACGTACATCGAGTCCTTTCCGGAAAGAAGCGGTATGGACCACGCCAGACACAGGTCGCGAAGCGCGAGATTGGCGCGCACAAGTTGGGCTGCCTTATAAGGTCCGTCCGGGTTTTGAACCCGATCGTACTGAATGTTTGGCCAGCAGAAATTATCCACACCCCCGATTTCATCGAGCTTTCCGCCAACCGCCACGATGCGCCTCACCGACTCGTCGATCACCGCCGCAACCATGTGATAGGTATCGATCTCGGAGTAGGCCGGCAGAAGAGCCTGAGAGACCGCAAGCCCGGTTTTCGAATCGAGCACCGGACGGAGCACGGCCGCATCATTGGGAATGTCCCGGTCCCTTCCGGTCATGAACTTTATGGCGCTTCCGCCCTGCACCTCATGATCGTATTGTCGCTGAATCCACTCCCTGCTGCACAGGTTGGGGCTGGAAAGAAGGGCATGGAGCACCGCCCCGCGGTTTTCGGGTTCGCCAACCACCGGTTCGACAAGTCCTCGAAGTTCGGGCGCAAGCCATCCGGCATCGAACTCCCACTGGGGAAAATCTTCGGAAAAAAGGCTGAGATCCAGCAGTGCACAGGTTTTCCCCCCGTAGTCCAGGCGCAATTTCCCCGTTTTTTCATACCTGCCGATAACCGTGCTCTCCACGTCATGTTTTCTCGAAAGCTCCATGAACCGGTCGAGGTTTTGCGGGGTTACCGCCGAGGTCATCCGCTCCTGGGACTCCGAGACCCATATTTCCCACACATCGAGGCCTTCATATTTGAGGGGCGCCCGGTCCAGTTCCACATGCGCACCTCCGGCCAGGGCCGCCGACTCGCCGATGGAAGAAGAAAGCCCTCCGCCGCCGTTATCGGTAATGAAGCTTAAGAGGTCTTCATCGCGGGCCTCGAGGAGGAAATCGTGCATCTTTTTCTGGGTATAGGGGTCGCCTATCTGGACATGGCCGGCGGGAGTGCCCGCGCCGTAGCTCTCGCTCGAAGCGGTGACCCCGTGGATTCCGTCTTTTCCGATACGTCCGCCGCTCATGATGATCAGGTCGCCTTCACCCGGGGTTTTGAGCTCCGAGGACTTTCCATGGATCTCCTTGGGCATGATCCCGAGCGCGGCCACAAACACCAGGCACTTGCCAAGATAGGAGCGATCATAGAACAGGTTTCCGAAGGCGGTGGGAACTCCATGCTTGTTGCCCCCGTCCTTTACTCCTTCAACGATCCCGTCCAGAAGGCGCCTCGGGTGAAGATGGGGTCTTAGCGGCCCGCCATAGTCGCGAGGCCCGACACAAAAACCGTAGAGGCCCCCTATGAGCCGAGACCCCTTTCCCACTCCCATGATATCCCGATATATGCCCACTATCCCGGTAAGCGAGCCCCCGTAAGCCTCCATATTGGACGGGCTGTTGTGGGTTTCCCCGGTAACCGAATAGTTGAAGCGGGAATCGAATCTGGCCACCCCGGCGTTATCCCAGAGGACCGAGACCACCCACTCCTTTTGATCGCGAATCTTGAGCGTTGGCGCCTGGATACAGGTCTTGAAAAGATTGTCCACCGTGAAGCGCTCGCCGGTTAGCAAATCGTGGTAGCGGAATTTTCCCCGGAAGGTGTTGTGGTTGCAATGGTCGCTTCGAGCCTGGGAAATCGCTTCCAGTTCGACGTCGGTTGGTGCCGAGAGGCCGAACCTCGCCCGCTCTTCGAGCACTTGCGGGCGCAGGAAATAATTCCTGATGATCGGTATGTCGTTTCGATTGAGCGCGAGGTTGCGCGCATCGCTAAGCTCGGCAAGCTGCTCGTCGCTTTCGAGCGCGATTTCACTCATCGAGGGCTCGCGGGCAAGAAGCACCCTGGGGGCCGCAATGTCGGCTCCCCCGCTCGCGGCCCAGTCGGCCGCGGCGTAGACCTTCCACTGCTGGATGATCTCGTTTGCAAGAAGCTCGCGGGCTATCGTTTCGACCCGTGTTCTGGAAAGCGGGGCGTCTTTTAGCAGATACAGCCGGGAAGTATAGGCGGCCTCGCCCGCAGTGGGTTCTTTGCCGAGCAAATCCATTATGGCTTCGATCGCCACGCTGCCCGCAGTGTCGCGGACCCCCGGCCGATAGCCCACCCAGATCGCCCAGTCAAAACCGGACAAATCTTCGACTATCGCGCCCCCGCCCTCCGCAAAAGCGGACAACTGGGTCACCGGATTGGTGAAAATCGCCGTGCGCGCCTCTTCGAGTTCCTCTTCGCTCAGGCCGGTATCCAGAGTGAGCATGTTTATCACACGCGCCTCCCCGATCTGCCAGCCGAAGTAATCGCGTACCCTTCGGCAAAGACCGGCCCCCTCGGGATCAAAGAGATGCGGTTTTAGAGCGGTTTCAAGTCTTTTTGTCATGTCGGCTCCACTTACAAAACAAATTCAATGGCCAGCGCGATCAGGACCAGCCCTCCGGCAGCCTCGACCCACCTGCCGAACTTCATCGTAAGCCGTTTGCCCAGCTTCATGGCAACCCAGGTCATAGCCCCCGCGGTCACCCCGAAGCAGACAGCGGGGCCGACCATGGCGGTCCCCATAAGCCCCATGCCAAACCCGAGGCCAAGCGCGTCAAGGCTTGCGGCCACCGACAGCATCACCAGGCTGAGCCCCCGTGTGGGGTCTGCGCAATCAGCCCCGTCCGCATCCGTGCCTTTAAGACTTCCGATGAGCATTTTAGAGCCGATGAAAATCAGGAGCGCAAAAGCGATCCACGGCCCCCAAACCTTCCCGGCCGCGGGGACCCGGCGGCTTAACACCCATCCCAAAATGGGCATCATGAACTGGAAAAGGCCCAGATGGAAAGAGAGCCTGAAGGTCTGCCTCGGCAGGCAGAACCTGGCCCCGACGCTCATTCCCACCGCAAAGGCGTCACATCCCAGAGCCATGGCCACAAGGGCCGTTTGAACTAATTGCAAGACCGATTCACTTACGTATAATAGCAGGCGTAAATGCTTCCGACCGATTCGTACACTTCGGATTCAGCCAAAAGCAGTCCCTCGGCATCCTTGTCAACCCCCGAGAACTTTATCCCCATTCCCCTGGGAGAGAGCGAATCCCCGGCGCCGTAGATGTTGGTCCAGACAACTTCGCCGGCCAGTTCGACAGGGTTTGCCGTTCTCGGAAACTTGAGAATTACTTTCCCCTTGGTCCCCAGGGGCGCCGGGTTCTTGCACAGCACCAACATTCCCTTTTCACTCAAATGAGTGCTCGTTCCGGAAAAGCTCTTTTCCCCCGCCACAAAGTTCACCTTGCAGGGCGCTATCCTACCGTTTGGAGATTCTTTTGCGCCTTCCTGTTCTGGCACGCCGCCCCCCTATCTCAACGAAACTCCGAACCGGGCCGTCACCTTTGCGATCAACTGGCCGTGCACGGTATTGACTTCCTCGTCGGTTAGACTGCGGTCCGCGGCGCGATAAGTGAATCGATAACCGATGGACTTTTTGCCGGCCCCGATCTGCTCGCTTTTAAATATATCAAATATTTCAACGCTTTCCACAAGAGGTTCTTTCAGAGAGCGAATAAACTCCAAAGGCTCCTCCACTGGAATCCTCTCCTCGGCAATGAGCGCCAGATCGCGGGGAACGGGCGGAAACTTCGGCACTCCCCGGTAGAGCGGCACAGGTCCCCTCAGGTCCAACAGGCCGTCAAAGTCGAGCCTGAAAGCCAACAGGGGCCGCTTCACATCGCAGGCTTGCAGCACGTCGCGATGCACACTGCCAAGTTCGCCCACCCTTTGGCCGGAGACATAAACGGATGCCGATGCCGACGGCTCCAGCCATGGCGGCAAAGACTCGGCGCGAAACCGCAGTTCCTCGGTTCTTAAAAAGGCGCAAATCTGCTCCACCACCCCCTTCACATCGGCGAAATCAACCTCGGCCTCGCCGTAGAGGGCAAGCGGGGAGCGATTCCCGGCCATAATACCGGCCAGATGCTGAATTTCCTCGGCCCCGGGGCCCTGCCCGGCGGGAAGAAAAACCTTGCTCAGTTCAAAAATCTTAAAATTTTCACTCCGATGATCGATGTTATGGCGCGCATTGTCGAGCAGGCCCGGCATCAGGGTGGTTCGCATAACCCCCTGCTCGTCGCTCAAGGGGTTTTTTACCCGTATCGGCGCCGGCACCGTGTCCGTGTCCGAATAGCGAAGCTTGCCGAGCGCATCCGAGGCAATGAACGAGTAATTTATGACCTCGAAAAATCCGGCACCGATCAACAGCTCTTTTGCCCGAGCGCGCACCATCTGGCGCGGATCGCAGTCGGCCGCATGGACCGAAGCAAGCGGACTGGTCACCGGAATTCGATCGTAGCCCGAAAGCCTCGCCAATTCCTCCGCCAGATCCACCTCTCTTGTAATGTCGCTTCGAAAGCCGGGCACCCTCACCCGCAAAAGACCGGGGGCGGTTTTTTCCACCCGCATTTCAATACTCTCCAGATACTCCTTCATCTCGTCGCAGGCTAGAGAAGTCCCGAGCAACCGGTTCACCCGCTCGCACCTCAACTCCACCTCCGAAGCCGCGATCGGATGGGGAAGCACATCGATCCTTCCCGCCGCGACTCTTCCACCACCCACCCGGCGCATAAGCTCGGCGGCCCGGTCGAGTGCCCTCGGCACCCCATCGGGGTCCGTGCCCCGTTCGAACCGATAGCTCGCCTCGGTCTTAAGACCCAGTGCGCGGCTGGTCCTGCGAATCGAAACCGGATTGAAGTAGGCGCTTTCAAGCAAGACGTCACACGTGTCGGGAGCGATTTCCGAGTTGAGCCCGCCCATGACCCCGCCTATGGCCACCGGACCAACACCGTCGCAAATCATTACGGTCCCTTCGCCAGGTTCGCGCTCGACCGAGTCGAGGGTCGTAAAACGCTCGCCCGCGCGGGCCGTGCGAACAACTATCCTTTTTTCCCGCAGCCGGTTGAAATCGAAGGCGTGAAGCGGCTGGCCAAGCTCCATCATAACGTAGTTCGTCACATCGACAATGTTATTGATCGAGCGGACCCCCACAGCCTCGACCCTGTCTTTGAGCCAGTCGGGAGAAGGGCCGACCTTGACACCGCAAATGAGCCTCGCGCCGTAGCGGGGACAACCTTGCGCATCCTCTATGGTAACCGAGGTGAGCGAATCGATCGGAGGACCGCTTTCCTCGACAGCGCTCGCGGGATATCTCGCCGCGGTCTTGCAAAGGGCCGCCACCTCCCGGGCAATGCCCATGAACGACAGGCAGTCGCCCCGGTTGGGCGTGATTCCGATCTCCATGAGAACGTCTCTTATTCCCAGTGCCTCGTCGAGAGCCACACCAACGGCCGTCTCGGCAGAAAGTATCCAGATACCGCCGTGATCCTCGCCAAGCCCCAGTTCCTTACGAGAGCAGAGCATCCCCCCGGATACTTCGCCTCGCACCTTCGCCTCCCGGACAACACCGCCGGAAAGCTCGGCGCCGGGCAGGGCCAAGGGTGCCACCACTCCGGCCCGCGCGTTGGGCGCTCCGCAGACGATCCGCAAAAGCTCCCCTCCCCGCGCATGCGCCCGGACCAGGCAAATCTTCAGCCTGTCGGCATTGGGATGAGGTTCCACAGCTTCGATGCGCGCGGTCACCACGTTTTTTAGCTGCGGGTGGCGAACCGAGATCGCTTCGACCTCCAGGCCCGCCATGGTCAGACCCTCTGCGATCGACTCGGTGGAAAGCGAGCAGTCAACATAGTCGGAAAGCCAGTTAAGACTAATCAGCATTGGTCACTCTGACGGCAAGGACGGACTCCTCGCCGGGGTTGGTCAGGTTTATCGGAAACCCGCTCTAAAACTGCCGCAAAAAACGCAGATCGTTTTCAAAAAACAGCCGCAGGTCGTCTATGCCAAACTTGAGCATCGCGATTCTTTCGATGCCCATGCCGAAGGCAAAGCCGGTGATCTCCTCCGGATCATAGTCCACGTATTTGTAGACTTCCGGATCGACCATGCCCGAGCCCAAAATCTCGAGCCAGCCGGTGGACTTGCAAACGCGGCAGCCTTTGCCCCGGCACATCACACACTCGATATCGACCTCGGCGCTGGGCTCGGTGAAGGGGAAAAAACTGGGCCGAAACCTGAGCGCAACCCCTTTACCAAACATCTGGTGGACAAAGGTGGTGAGAATGCCTTTCAAATCTCCAAAGGAGATTTCTTTGCCCACCATCAAGCCCTCGACCTGATGGAACATCGGCGTGTGGGTGACGTCCGAATCGCGGCGGTAGGTCCTTCCGGGGGCAATGACGCGCACGGGGGGTTTTCGTTTCTCCATCGTGCGGACCTGGAGCGGCGAGGTGTGCGTTCTAAGAACAACGTCTTCGGATATGTAGAAGGTATCCTGCATATCCCTGGCGGGATGATCCCTGGGAATGTTGAGGGCCTCGAAATTGTAATAGTCGAGTTCGATTTCCGGCCCCTCGACGGTCTCGAAACCAAGCCAGTTGAAAATGCGGCAGATTTCGGCGGCGGTCTGGGAAATGGGGTGGAGCCGGCCAAGGGGCGCTCGCCTACCGGGAACACTCACATCTATGGCTTGACGCCCCGCCGAATCGAGTTCCCGCCTTTTTTCCAGCGCCTCGGAAAACAGCGTCTCCAGCCTCGCCTTGGCCTCGTTTAGCAGCCTGCCAGCCTCGCGGCGCTCCTGCTCGGACACCTTCCCCAACTCCTTGAAGAGTTGGGCCAGTTCGCCCTTTCGTCCCAAAAAACGCACCCGTGCCAAATCGAGGGCCTTCGAATCCTCCCCCAGTTCGGAAAGTGCGCGGCAGGCCGTCTCAAGAAGATTCTCAACAGCCTCTTTCATTTCCTATGCAGCTTCTTTGGCGATTTTGGCCAGCTCGGCGAAAGCCTCGGGATTGGTGGCGGCAAGATTGGCCAAAGCCTTCCTGTCCAAAGTGATATTGGCCTTCTTCAAGCCGTTCATGAACCTGGAATAGCTCAAATCGTGCTCGCGAGCCCCCGCGTTTATACGCATGATCCACAGGCTTCTGAAATCGCGCTTCCTGACCTTCCGGTCGCGGTAAGCAAACTTCAGGGCGCGTTCCACCGTTTCGGTGGCTGTGCGAATCAAGGCTTTGCGCCCCCCACGATAGCCCTTGGCCGCCGCAAGGACCTTCTTGCGCCTATCGCGCGACTTGACCGCTTTTCGTACTCTTGGCATCGAAAACTCCTGGTGTGAAAAACCCCGGCAACCGGCGCCTTTTCGCGCCCTCGCAACGGGGACTTCTCATGGTGTTAAAACCTCTCTGAGGCGGTGCATCCCCGAACCTTCTACAAATAGGGCAGCATCCGTCTTATCGAACCCACGTTGATGGCGTCGACAACCGTGCTCCGGCGCAAATCCCTTTTCCTTTTCCGGCTCTTCTTGGTCAGGATGTGGCTCTTGTTCGCCTTGGCCCTGACGATCTTTCCCGTCCCGGTTACCTTGAATCGCTTGGCGGCGGCACGATTGCTCCTGATCTTAGGCATTGCGGATTTCCTCCGTCAAAAAAATTTTTCGGCCCGGCGGCCTGGCCGCCTGCCGCGCCCCGCCAGCGGCGGGGCTCTATTGGCTTCGATCGCTTCAAAGCGGATGTGCACCCGCGCTGAGGACAGCAAATCGTTATGACACAAAACAGATAGTTTATTTGGGACCCGAGCAAGAGTCAACAATTAAGGTGGATTTATTTTCAAGATTTCGGCGCCAGAATCATGATCAGATTGCGCCCTTCCATCTTTGGCTGCTGCTCGATCGAAATCTCTTCCTTCAACTCATCCCGTATCCGCTCCAGCACCTTCATCCCCTGATCGGAATAGGCGATTTCCCTGCCGCGGAAAAGAATGGTCACCTTGGCCTTATCCTTCTGGGCAAGGAACCGTTTGATGTGACGGATCTTTACCTGCAGATCGTGTTCGTCGGTCTTGGGGCGAATCTTGACCTCCTTTACCTGGATCACGGTCTGCTTTTTCTTGGCCTCCTGGGACCTTTTGTTCTGCTGGTATTTGAACTTGCCGTAATCCATGATCTTGCAAACGGGAGGCTCCGCGTTGGGCGCCACCTCGACAAGGTCGAGATGCTCCTGAGCGGCCAGCTCCAGCGCCCTTCGGATGGCGACGATCCCAAGCTGAGCGCCGTCATGGCCGATCAGCCTGACTTCGGGCGCTCGAATCTTATCGTTCACATTGGTCTGTTTCTCCAGCGTCGTATCTCCTTTTTAAACGATGTTCAACCCAACACGCCCCTTGCTCGACTCGAGACACTCTCTGTCAACCAGATCGGCAAATTGCAAAGATGTCATTAGGCCAAGTTGCGTCCCGTCTCTTTTTCTGGGCGCCACCCCGCCGCCCTGGACTTCCTTGTCCCCGATCACCAACATGTAGGGAACCTTCTGCATCTGGGCTTCGCGGATCTTGAAGCCCAGTTTTTCGCTTCGCGAATCGACTTCGGCGCGAACGCCCCGGCCCCGCAGCTCGGCGCACACGGCCCTGGCGAAATCGAGTTGGGAGTCGGTAACCGTGACTATCATCGCCTGCACGGGCGCCAGCCAGACCGGGAAGGCCCCCGCATAGTGCTCTATCAGCACTCCCAGGAAGCGCTCCAGCGCCCCGAGGATCACCCGGTGCACCATGACCGGCCTGTGGCGGGCGCCGTCGGCGCCCACATAGCTCAGGTCGAATCTTTCAGGCAAGGTGAAATCGCATTGTATGGTCGCGCACTGCCAGCGGCGGTCGAGAGCGTCTTTGAGCTTTATGTCGATTTTGGGACCATAAAAGGCGCCTTCGCCTTCGCAAATAAAATACGGGAGCCCCTTTTCTTCAAGGGCCTGGGTAAGGGCGGCGGTCGCCCTTTCCCAATCGGCATCCGAACCGATGGAGTTCTGAGGCCGGGTGCTGATTTCAACTTCGAATTCAAAACCGAAAATCCCCATTACCTCGCTGACAAAATCAATAATACTCTTTATTTCATCATTCAACTGGTCGGGGGTGCACAAAATATGAGCATCGTCCTGAGTAAACTGCCTGACTCTTAGCAGACCGTGCAAAACGCCCGATTTCTCGTGCCGATGCACAGTTCCCAGCTCGAAGTAGCGGATCGGCAAATCCCGGTAACTTCGTATCCTGGACTTGTAGATCAGCATGTGCGACAGGCAGTTCATCGGCTTTACGCCGTAGGACTGTTCGTCGATTTCGGTAAAATACATGTTTTCCCGGTAGTGTTCGAAATGGCCGGACTTTTTCCACAAATCGGTTTTCAAAAGGGTCGGGCCCACCACGATCTGGTAGCCGCGCAGCAAATGCTCTCGCTTTTCGAAATTTTCCAGTATGTGACGAATCAGAGCCCCTTTGGGGTGATAGACAACCATTCCGGCCCCGATTTCATCGGAAAAGCTGAACAGATCGAGGTCTTTTCCCAGCCGGCGATGATCGCGCCTTTTAGCCTCTTCCAGGAAAGCCAGATATTTCTTTAACGAATCCACATCGAAAAAAGCGGTCCCGTAGATGCGCTGAAGCATCGGGTTTCGCTCGTCACCGCGCCAGTAGGCCCCGGCTGCGCTGGTAAGCTTGAAAGCCTTGAGAAAACCGGTTTGCGGGATGTGAGGACCACGGCAAAGATCGATGAAATCGCCCTGCTGATGGATTGAAAAACTGGGATCGCTGAATCCTTCGAGAAGCTCGACCTTGTACTTTTCCCCAAGGCCGGCAAAAAGTGCTGTGGCTTCCTCACGAGACAACTCCCGGCGGGAGAAGGCAAGCTTTCGGGAAACGATCTCCCTCATACGCTCTTCTATCTTCGCCAAATCCTCGGGCGTAAAGGGCCGCGCCACGTCGAAATCATAGTAAAAACCATTTTCGATCGACGGCCCGATGGCGATCAAGGCTTCGGGAAAAATCGATTTTACCGCCTGGGCCATAATGTGCGCGGCGCTGTGCCTCAAAATGTCGAGGGCCTCGGGGGAGTCTTTGGCAATGGCTTCCAGCGAAGAGTCCCGCTCGACCTGGACCGACAGATCAACCGGCTTTCCGTCCAGTTTTGCCGCTACCCATGATTTGCCCGCTTCCGACTTGCCAAGGATTTCGGAAATCAAGGCCCCTTGAGGGACCTTCACTTTTTCCCCACCCGGCAGCAGAGTGATTTCGACTTCTTTAGACATTTTTCACCCGGACCCGATGCGTATCCGCAACAAAAAAAGGCACCCCACCAGTTCGGGAAGATGCCTCGAATGGAAAATCCAATGCTTGCTTATTTCGATCCGCGCCCATGCGCGGCTGCGACCTGCCCTATGCTTCGCACTGGTTGGCGTCAAAGACCTCCGAAACCTTACGAAAACTTCCGTAATGGTAGGCACGGACGGTTTCGAACCGTCGGCCTCTACCGCGTCAAGGTAGCGCTCTCCCACTGAGCTACGTGCCTACAAACCGTTCACCAGGGCCGATCAACCCGGTCATGGAACGGATGAAGGTTCCTTGTAGCACATCCCGCTCATAAATCCAAGCAACATTTTATCGCCCCCCGCCCCCCCCCCCGGGAGGGCGCGAGCGCCCCGAGATCACATCTTGATCTTCTCTGCGTCCCCCGGGGTTGTCTTGCGCCGCCCACGACTCCGGGAGCAAAGCCGGCCGGGGCCTTTAAATATCCGCCCCCCGGGCACGAGACTCGATGCCAATCGTACGCGCTATTCGACCTTTAAAACGCTGAGTGATCATGACCCGAACAGTTCTGAACATGACACTGGCGTCTCGAAAAGAGTTTTTTTTCATAACTAATTGCGCGCCGTTCATTCGAAAATGATTGCATTCCTCAAACGAACAATCAAAATTCAGGGCTCTAAATTTCAAAATCAATCATCATGTTAATAGGGGAGGAACGCCAATGAGCAGAAAACTAATCGAAATTGCATCGGAAATTGTACAAATGCAGGTCTCGGGGGCCACCATGACGGCCCCCGAGATCACGGCTTCTCTTCGTCAGGTTTTCGGCACACTTCATGACCTGCACCGGGTCGAATCCGGGGAAATAGATCTACCGCTAATAATTGAGTCTTCTCAGCCTAAAGCACTTGCGCCCGAAGACTCCATTCAGGACGATAAGGTGATCTGCCTTGAATGCGGCGCCGAAATGAAGCAGCTTACAAAGCTCCATCTTGTATCCCATGGCATGTCAGCAAAAGAATACAAGAAAAAACACGGGTTCAGCATGGGAACACCCTTGGCGGCAAAATCGTTGACTAAGGCCAGAAGCAAGGCTGCAAAAAAAAGAGGAGTGCCGGAAAACCTGAGAAAGTACATGGAGGCTCGAAGACTGGCAAAGGCTGCGGGAACTCCGGTCGAAGGGTCGCAGGATGTCCAGGCGGATCCTTCGAAACGGTCGAAAACCGGTAAAAAGAAGGCCAATTGAAGAGTTTGGCGTTTCTTATGCCCCGAAATCGCGTAGCGGATTTCACAGGAGGCGGGGAAGATGAAAGTGGGAATCGTCTGTTCGACCAAGGATCCTGAAATCCTCTGGAATGCCTTCCGGTTTGCCAACTTTTGCCTGGAAAAAATGGACGATGTTTTTCTTTTCCTCAACTGCGGCGCGGTGGCATACCACGAGGTGGATTCTCCCGAATATAAGCTGGAAGAGCTCCTCAAATCTTTTACCCTGAGCGAAGGGGTCCTATACAGTTGAGGGTCCTGCATGCGCTCCCGGGGACTGGGAGATACCGAGTACGGCGACGTCGCCACACAACAAAATCTTTATGAAATAGTTCATACCTGCGACAAAGTGATGTGTTTCTAAGACCTGCCCGATTGTGAGAAAACCACGTTTTTAAATATTTCAGGGGGCACGGGGAGCTTCGTTGCCCGGGCCCCCGCGCTCTTGGCCCGCCCCTCGACCGGTTACGGGCGCCAAGAGGCCCGGCTTTATCAATTGACGCCTCATCCGAGCAACAAGAATGTTCACACCGCACCTCCTTTCATCGTCAGCTTCAACGTTTCAAAGGCCGCCTCGAGCGCGGGCAAAAGGGCTTTCATGCCCGCGAGATCCCCCGCCCGCGCCGCCTTCTCCATTTCCAAGGCCACCACCCGCAGCGCCTCTCCGCTCACATTGGCCGCGGCGCCCTTGATGGTATGCGCCTGATGTTCGGCCCCCGGTGCGTTTCCCGCCTCCAGGTGAGCACGCAAAGCCTCCATATGCCGGGGGATATCGACAATAAACCCCTCGATGATGGCCCCGACCAATTCCTCATCACCCATCAACCGCTCGATTATGGCGGCACGGTCCCAAATCATTGGCGACGACACGGCATCAGACTCCTTTACCTGCGGGCTTTTTGATCCGGATTCCCGCATCACGGCCGCCGAATCCTTCGGCAGCCATTTCTCCAAGACCTCGGCCAGGGCATGGGGGGAGACCGGTTTGCTCACATAGTCATTCATCCCGGCCTGCAAGCATTTATCCCGGTAGCCCTGCATGGCGTGGGCGGTCATCGCGATTATTGGAATTTCGCGCCAAGCCCCCGCCCCCTCCCTGATTATTGTTGTTGCCTCCAGTCCGTCCATCTCGGGCATTTGAACATCCATCAGCACCAGATCGTAGGGTATGGTTTCCAGAGCGTGGAGAACCTCGCGGCCATTGGCAACCGCGTCGGCCCTCAGGCCAAATTTTTTGAGGATGCCGAGCGCCACCTGCTGATTGGTTAGATTGTCTTCGGCCAGCAGAATGCGCGTCCGCCGGCTCGCCAAATCCGAGAGCGTCTCGCGGGCCGTATGACGCGTAACAATGGGGTTGGACCCGTGCTCCACCCCGACCGCAAGCGCCTGCGAGATAACCCCCTTAAGATCCTCGTGGCGTACCGGCTTGGTCGCATATCCCGAAAATCCGATCTTCTCGAGACGTTTCGCGTCGCCCCGCGCCCCCAGGGAGGTAAGCATGATAAGGGAGGTGTTCAACAGCTTTTCGTCCGCTCTAACCGCTTGTCCCAGGCTTTCACCATCCATGCCGGGCATCTGCATGTCCACGATGGCCAGCCGGAACGGGTCCCCATCGTCGAGGGCCCGGTAAAGGGACCGCAGGGCCGAGGGGCCGTCGGGAACCGCTTCCGGGCGCATGCCCCAGGAGCCAAGGCGAACGAGCAGGATTTCCCGGTTGGTGTCATTGTCATCGACAATCAGCACGCGCACCCCGGCCAGGTCGGCGCAAGCCGGCTTCTGCTCGCCGCCGGCCTCCGCCTGCAAACCGAAACGGGCCGTGAACCAAAACTGCGAACCCCGGCCTTCAACGGATTCAACCCCCACCTCGCCACCCATCATCTCCGCCAGTTGCTTCGAGATGGCCAGCCCCAGCCCCGTACCGCCATAATTGCGGGTGGTCGAAGCGTCCACCTGCGAAAACTGCTGAAACAGCTTGCCGAATTTTTCCTCCGGGATGCCAATTCCCGTATCGCGCACGCAAAACCGCAATAAGCGGGACCCGCCCGCGCCCTTTTCCAAATCTTCATCCCCGCCCGATCCGGTGACCTTGATTGCGACTTCGCCGTGATGAGTGAATTTGATGGCGTTTCCCGTAAGATTGGTGAGGATCTGACGCAGGCGGCCCGGGTCGCCCGAGAGCAGCGTCGGCACATCCGGGTCCGCGGCGCAGGAAAACTCCAGCCCCTTGCCCTGCGCTTTGAGCGCCATCACCTCGGCAAAGTCGTCCAACAAACTCTGCAGATCGAAATTGAGTGTTTCAAGCTCCAGCTTTCCGGCCTCGATCTTCGAAAAGTCGAGGATATCGTTTATGAGCACCAAAAGCGCCTCACCACTGGACTTGACGATCTCCACGTAGCGCCGCTGTTCCTCTGTGAGCCCGGTATCGAGCAAAAGCCCCGTCATGCCGATCACCCCGTTCATCGGGGTGCGGATCTCATGGCTCATATTCGCCAGGAACTCGCTTTTGGCCGAATTGGCCAAACGGGCCTCCCGGGCCATCTCGTTTGCCGTGGCCATCGCCTTCTCCAGCGCCCGGTTGGTCTTTAACAATTCCACTTCCGCCAACCTGCGCTCCGTGATGTCCTCCGCCGAACAGACCACGTATTCCACTCTATGGTCGGCCCCGAGTTTGGGAGCTTTCAAAATGGAGATCAACCGTCGCTCGCCCGAGACATGGGGCAGCCATTGCTCGCCGCGCACCGGCCGGCCCGTGATGAAGACCTCTCTGTTTCCTTTGAGCCAGAACTCGCACACGTCTGGCGGGAAAATGTCATGGATGCTCCTGAAAGCCATCTCCTCGGGCTCAAGACCATGGAAGGCCGCGCTCGCCTTGTTCACCGCGCCGAAGGTGTGGTCGTCGGTGAGATACCAGACTTGAGTCTGGATGTTGTCGAGCAGGATCCGCTGCTCCTCGGCCAATCGGGACTGCTGCTCCTCGGCCCTGGCCTGTTCGATTTTGGCCGCCAGCACATGCCCCACGGACTCCAGGAAATGAGCATCGTTTTTGTCGAAATGCTGATGGCGATCGCTATAGACACTCAGCACGCCGAAAGGCCTTCTCCCGCCGGGAATGACGACTGTCATAGCGCTCACGCCATGGAGTCCGTCCAACAGCGCGGTGGGCGAAAAACGCGAATCGCCGGCAATGTCTCCAACGATGATCGGCTCTTGCCGC
This sequence comes from Deltaproteobacteria bacterium, assembly GCA_021777755.1. Taxonomy (GTDB): domain Bacteria; phylum Desulfobacterota; class Syntrophobacteria; order Syntrophobacterales; family Syntrophobacteraceae; genus SbD1. The sequence continues at coordinate 151,962 of JAJYDE010000001.1, read as the reverse complement.
AGCAGTGTGCAACCGGCCTGGGAGCGGGCGTCGTCCGGTACGCACTGGTGTCCCGCCCGCCCCTCCTCCCAGCCTTTCCCGGCGCGCATGAAGAGCATTCTCTCCTCGGGGCGGTGTTCCAATACGGCCGCGTATTTGGTTCCAAGCACCTTGGAGGCCAGAACCGCGGCCTTGTCAAACAGATCATCCAGGTTGACCGCTCCCGCAAGGGCGCTCTGCCCGAACGCGGCAACTTCGCTTTGCTGACGGGCGCGGCGTTTTTCTCTGTCAAGGGCATTGCGCAGCGCCTCTTCGCCCTGTTTGCGCTCGGTGATGTCGAGAACCGAACCTATGGTGTAGGCGGGCTCTCCGTCTGAATCGCGAACGAGATTGGCCCGCAAAATGCCGTGCACGATATTGCCGGTTTTATGTATGAAACTCTTTTCCATTTCATAATGGTCGATCTCGCCTCGAGCCAGCGCGGCTTGCTTCTCCAGGTTTTCCGGCAGGTTTTCCGGATGGGTGATCTCACCGATGACCTTACCCACGAGTTCTTGTTCACCATATCCAAGCATTCGGCAATAGGCCGGATTGGCGCTCTGAATGTGAAGGTCCAGGGAAACCCGGGCTATGCCGATGTCCACGCAATCAAATATCGTTCGGAAACGGAACTCGCTCTCACGCAAGGCCTGCTCCGTTCGCTTCCGCTCGCTTATATCCCGGATAACTCCCTCGACGCCCACAACATCGCCTTGCTCATCTTTTATCAAACTGCTCGTAAAGGAAGCGTAGACCGGCGAACCGTCCTTTTTTCGAAGCGTCAGCTCATAATCTCGAACCACGCCGTCGCTAAGCAGCCTTTCGATCATCTTTTCACGCTCGGCGGGATACATCGCAAGACTGTCGACATGCATACCCACTATTTCTTCACAGGATCTCCCGAAAATCTGGGATGCCGAAGGGCTGCTCATGGTAATCACGCCATGGCTGTCGGTGCGAAAATAGACGTCCTGAATGTTTTCGACCACGCTGCGGTAACGCTCTTCGCCTTCTCGGAGCCTTTCCTGCGTCTTCCTGATTTCGGTAATGTCTCTTACCGATTCGATGGCGCCCATAATTTTGCCGTTCGAATCATACAGAGGCCTCGCTTTGCATGACAGGACCCGGAACTCCTCGCCTCGCAACACAACATCGGCTTCGGCCAAAAGGATATCCCCCTCCCTTCGCACCGCCGCGTACCTCCCCGGCATCTCCTGGTCCCGCCCGATTGCCAGGTCTATCAAAACCGGCCTTCGATACCCGTAAAACGGCAAGGCATACTCATAGTCTCCCTTTCCCAGAACCTCCTCGGCCGCAACACCCGTCATCTGTTCGTAAGCCTTGTTCCAAACTATTATTTTCCCATCCAAATCGATTGCGAAGGTCGGGTCCGGCAGAAAATCCAGAATCTGGGACATCCTGTCGGCGAACTCCTTCGATGCGACCTCCGCCCGTTTCAGCCTCGTAATGTCGGCGATCATGGCAAAGGAGCCGACCGTGCCCCCCGAGTCGTCCAGAATGGGCGTCGCGCTGAAAAGACAAGGTACCCGGGAGCCGTCGGAGCGGGAAAGAGCGATCTCGTAGACTCCAGGCTTGCCCTGCGCCCTCATGCACAGGTGCCGCTCGAAGATCGCCCGGTTTTCCTCGTCAACGAAATCGAAAATCTTCCTTCCAAGCATCTGTTCGCGCTCTCTGCCCAGGATGGCACACATTCGCGGATTCACATCCAGGGTTGCCGCACTGTTGTCGATCATCCAAAAGCCTTCGCTTGTAGTCTGCAAAATGGTCCTGTGGAGCATTTCGCTTTCCCGAAGGGCCTTCTCCATCCGCTTGCGCTCGCTTATGTCCAGCCAAAAGCCGACCCAGTACTTGCGACCACGAATATCGATGGCGCAATAGCTGTTCAAAACCTCACGAAAGCCGCCGTCTTTTCTTTTCTGCCGACCCTCGAACCGGTTGCAGCCCTCTGCCATGCCCGACCGAATCCGGACTTCGAACTGCTCGCGCGTCATGCTTGCCTGGATGTCCCGAAGGGTAAGCCGGGCAAACTCTTCCCTGCTATAACCCAGCCCCAGGCAGGCCGCATCGTTGTATTCGGCAAAACCAAGCGTTCGAGAATCGATAAGTACAATCCCTTCCGTTACCTGGCGGAAAATGGCCTTGTGGATTTCCTCCCTCTCGCGCCGGGCGGCTTCAGCCTGTTTTCGATCCGTTATGTCGTTTAGGGTCACCAGCACTTTTTCGCAATTCTCATCCCGGATCGGCACTGTGCTTATCAGAAGGTCCAGAGTTATTTCTTCTGAATTCCTCAGAAGCGTTATACTTCCTTCGGCGTCGCGAACACCCTCGCCCGTGTCCAAAGTGCGCAAGACTGCCGAGCGAACCGGGCAAACGCCGCATGCCGGACTCTTTCCACATCCTTGCCCGGAAAAAGAATTCAAACAGCCAAGCACCTCTCCGCCAAGAAGCCCGAGGCTCTCCTCCCTGGGCATTCCCGAAAGGGTTGCCCCCTTGTGGTTGATGTTGGTTACATGACCGTCCCTGCCCACGAGCATCATGACGAAAGGCGCGCTTTCAAACATTTTGTTCAGCGTTTCACGCTGCGGGGTTGCCTCCTTTTCAGCCGCTTTGCGGCGGGATAGCTCGTCAACGGACCAAAGCACCCCCCTGTCCAAGTCGGGCGGAGTCCTCGAATCAATCACCCTGCCCGACAAGCTGCACCACACGGGCGATCCGTCTTTTCTCCTTAATTGGTATTCGACATGTACTTGCGCTCCATGTTTCAACGGATCGCAATATCTTTCGACATATTGCCCGAAACTCAGCTCGGAAAGGTGCATGTCGCGCATGCTCATGCCCGCCATTTCCAGGGGCGAATCATAACCCAGGATATCGGCGAGCCGCCGGTTCGCTCTTGCAAGGAGCCCGTCTTGTTTGAACAGCATCAGCCCGATCTGGCTGTTTTCAAAAATAGCCTTGAATTCTTCCAGGCAGCCCTCTTCCCCGTAAGGGGCCGGAATGCCGCTTTTGAGGTCGCCCTGCTCCATACCTGTCTCCTCAACTTGAAATGGAACCCCGGGATTCGATACAGTCAATCGGAAAAAATGAACAACCTCTTAAGGGGCTCTTTGACAATTCGCCTGAACTGATATTATAGGGGTAATCAGGTAACGATTCGTTTTTTCCGCTCTGTTCGGGGATATCGAAAAGGAAGCCGCCGTTGAATGACAAGCCAAGTTACGAACAGCTCGAAAATAGGCTCCGCGAACTCGAGGAGGAAAATCTCCTTCGTAAAAGGGCTGAGGAGGATCTGAGAGCCGCCCAGCACCATACCCGTTTTCTCTTGGAGGCCAGCCCCTATCCCATGGTGGCCATAAGCCCGCAAGGATTTATCACCGACGTTAACGAGGCCACCTGCGAGGCGACCGGTTATCCGGCGGAGGCGCTCATCGGCGCCCATTTCTCCGCCTTCCTGACGGAACCGGAAAGAGCAAAAAAGGCCTACCGGAAGGTCCTTCGGGAAGGCGCCATTAAAGATTATCCTCTGACGATTTTGCACAGGGACGCACAATTGACCGACTTTCTCTGCGACGCCTCCCTTTTGAAGGACGCTTCAGGAAATATCCTCGGTGTTTTTGCCACCGCCAGGGACACAACCGAGCGCAAAAGGACACAGGAGGCGCTTCGTGAGTCGCAGCAGATGCTGCACTCGGTGCTCGATACAATCCCGGTCCGGGTCTTCTGGAAAGATCTCGATCTGAACTATCTGGGGTGCAACCGTCCCTTTGCCCTCGATGCCGGCCTCCTTTCATCCCGGGAGATCACGGGCAGAAACGATTTCGAAATGAGTTGGAAAGATCAGGCCGAGGCCTACCGCGCCGATGATCGGCTGGTTATGCAAACGGGAATCCCCAAACTCGGCTACGAAGAACCTCAGACAACCCCCAATGGCGGCACAATCTGGCTGCGCACCAACAAAGTCCCTCTTCGCGACGCCGAAGGGATGATCAAGGGAGTCCTCGGCACCTATGAAGACATAACGGGAAGAAAACGAATGGAGGAAATGCTCCAGGCTTCCGAGACCAGGTACAGGATTGTTGCCGAAAATACTTATGACTGGGAACATTGGACCAGTCCCGAAGGGACCCTGTTATACGTCTCGCCCTCCTGCGAAAGGATTACCGGCTACACGGCGGCCGAGTTTGAAATCGACCCCGAACTGGTTTTCCGGATCGTCCACCCCGACGACCTGGCCCTGTTCAACACGCATTTGCGAAACTACAGAACCAACAGTGGCGAACCCGGCGCCATGGAGTTTCGAATCGTTCACAAAGACGGCACGACACGCTGGATCGAACACGTCTGCCAATCCGTCTTCGATGAAAACGGCAATTTCATGGGCAGGCGAGGGAGCAACCGCGACATCACGGACCGCAAGAGGGCCGAAAATGCGCTCGAGGAGAGCATACAGAAGTTGAAATTTTTCGCCTATTCGGTCGCCCACGATCTCAAAAGCCCGGCCATTGGAGTTTACGGGCTTACAAAACGGCTCAGCCGACTTGCAAGAAATACTCTGGACGAAACAGGTAGAACCTATTGCGATCAAATTCTGCAAGTATCCGAACATATTGCGAACCTTGTAGACAAGATTAATATCTACATAGCCACCAAGGAATCCGCTCCTTTGATCGAGTCTTTAAAGATTTCAGAAATTGTTCGACTCCTTGAGGACGAGTTCGCGACTCAATTCAGCCTCCGCGCAATCCAGTGGTTTGCGCCCGAGTACGAAGTGGAGTTCAAAGCAGACAGGTTGTCCATCCTCAGAATCTTTAGAAACTTGATCGACAACGCCTTGAAATACGGGGGGCAAAGCCTCACCAAGGTTATTATCGGATATGAAAGCTCGGATCAATTCCACGTTTTTTCCGTTTCCGATGATGGCAAGGGTGTTACGGACGGGGATTCAGAGAAGATTTTCGCCGCCTTTCAGCGAAATGATTCATCCAGGGGCATCGAAGGAGCAGGCCTTGGCCTTGCCATAGTCAAGGAAATAGCCGAACAGCACGGCGGGATGGTTTGGGTGGACAATCAGGATGCAAGAGGAATAACTTTCCACGTTTCCATTTCCAAAAATTTGTGACACTTTCAGCAAACGGGCCCGCTCCCGGTCAAGGCTCACGCCTCACAAACCTCGCGCAGTTTCAAGGCCTCCCGCTCAGCCTCGAGTATCCGAAGCACATCCGGCTCGCATCCGGGGGCAATTGCCAACGCCACCAGTCCCAGGGCTGAATCTATGGTCGATACGACAGCCATCCCGGGATAGGCCTCGATTATGAACCTTAGAAGGTGTACCTGGCGCCTGTCAATCAGATATCGGTGCACGGAGCATGGTTCCATCGACTTTGGCAGAGTTTTTCTCCTTTTCCTCGAGCCGCTTGTATGATAGCAAATAAAGTTTTGAAAAGAAAACACGGGTTGTTCGCCAGATGGGCCAGTTGATACAACAGAGTACCGGAGATGACCGTCCAATGAGAAAACACGCCACGATACCAAAAGTCCGAATACTTTTTTTCCTGGCTGTGATTTTGATGCTTGCCCCTCGCGGCCTTCTGGCCGCACAGTCCTGCTCAAAAACCTATTTCAGCAACGGGCAGGCCGCCTTTGACCCCCAAAACCAGGCCAAAAGCCGACAACAGGCACTCAAGGCTTTTTTGACCCGGGGACTTGTCCAGGCCGTAGCTCACTATCTCAGCCCGGACCAGATGGGCTCGCAGTTCGAAAAGCTCCAAAAAGAGCTGCTCGCCGGACCGGAAAAATTCATCGATAAATACCAGGTTTTCTCTGAAAAGCAAACAGACGGGCAATTCCAGGTCGTCGGGAAGGTGACGGTCTCAATGACCGCCTTGAAGGAAGAACTCCAAAAGCAGGGGTTTCTCGCCGCACCCGAAGGCGCAACCGCCTCGCGACCGCCCGAGGCTCCGCCATCCGCGGGCGCAAATCCGGCCGAGACTTCCCCGGCGCCCGCGGCGGCAAAAAACCAGACCGCTCAGCCTGAAAAACCCCTGGCCGCCTCCACAACCCCCGCCACGTCCGAGGCTACCGGACCAAACGGCCCCGGACAACTTTCCCGGGGCATCAGTCCCACAAAAAAGGACGTCTTGTGGGCGGTTGTGGAAAAATGGGATGAAAAATGGGTGCTCCCCACCAACGGCGGCGATATCCGCTGTATATTTGCTCGTAGCATCGCCAAACAAATGGACGGCTTCGGCTTTTCCATCCTCCTGCCCCAACCCGGCTCGGTGGAAATGGATACCGACGGCAATATCCCGCCTTATCAAGCGGTTGCCATTGCCGGAAAACTCGGGATAAAGGATGTGGTCGTGGGCAAGATTTCCTACATCGTTCATCGGAAAACCCGGGAAGTATCGCTTCACGCCGATCTGAGGGTGCCCGGACCCGGGCAGGACCAGGCAGGGGTGGAAATTCACAAGACCTTGAGCATGGAGGATCTTTCAAACCAGGCCGGCGCACTCGAACTTGCCCGCAGAATCGCTCCCCGGTTGAATGAACTGCTTGGCGGCCCCGAGAGCCCGGCCGACAAAAGTGCTCCGGGTTCAGCCGAGCTTGCCCCGCATCCCGGACATCTGCTGATTCATCTCTCCTCGCTCCAGTACTCCCATTGGACCGAATTGGAAAAAATCTTGCACACCCGGTTTGAAGCCATGCACGTCGACGACCTCCAGATCGGGCCGGCACAAACCACGCTGAACCTGAGCGGAGTGGACGGCGGATACCTTTTGAAATTGAACCAAACCAAGCTTCCAAGCGGCGTCGAGATCCGAATCGATTCCTATTCGACCCGGCCTGACGTCATGAAGATATCGTTTGTATCCCCGGGCAAACTCCAGGCCGAGACGAAATGAAGATACCAAACATCCTGACGATCACCCGAATTTTAACGACGCCGCTTCTTGTCCTGCTGCTGCTAAAAGATATGCCGGCCTGGGCCTTCGGCGTTTTCGTCTTCGCCGGCTTGACCGATGCCCTCGACGGACTGCTCGCAAGGGTCCTGAATCAAAAAACCCGGTTGGGCTCTTTTCTCGACCCGCTTGCCGACAAACTTCTCCTGGTCACCTGCTTCATTATTTTATGGAGAATCCCCATCCGCGGGATTCCCGTTCCCGCCTGGCTAGTCTTTGTGGCCGTGGGCCGTGATGTTGTGATTCTGACCGGATTTTTCCTCCTCACCCTCTACAAGGTGCGCTTCGAAATACGGCCGCTCGTATCCAGCAAGCTCACCACTCTTTTTCAACTGCTCACAATTTTTACCGTGCTTGGCAGATCGATCTTTGAACTTCCAGGATGGCTATACCAGGCCGTGTTCGCCGTAACGGCGGTTTTTTCCGTTCTGAGCGGCTGGCGCTACGTAACTGTGGGAATGTCCATGTACAGGTTGCATCAAAAATGAAATGGCGCAATGGGGGCCCCTGTGCCCTGGCGCCTCAATCTCTTTCCCACAACCCAGTTTTGAAATTATAAAACCAGCGGGGATTGGAAGCCCCCTCCTCGTAGAAAAGCCACGCTCCGTCGCTTTGCCTGAAGAGGTAGGGATAGATGCTCTGGTTGGTCCACCAAAAGCTTCTCATGACAGGGTCCCAGAACCAGATGCTGCCCGTTGAAGTTCCGTACGGATAAAGCCAGCCCAGCGTCAGGTGGTTGATCCAGGGGGAATTGTTGAGGTTGAAGTAGCCGAACCAGTCAAGCCACATCCAGCCCCCCCCAAGCTCGGTTGCACCTTGCCATAGACCGCTTGCCGGGGAAACGGCAAGCGAGAATACGGCCCCCTGGCCGTGCGCGCCTCCCGCCACGGTCGTCCCGCACAGGTTGGAACCCGACACGGCAAGAGGACCCAAAGGATAGGCTGAATTGTTCCCGCAGCAGGCATTGACAAAACTGTAAAGCAGTTGATATCCCGTGCCGTCCGTGTTTATCTGGAAAATCGCTCCGAAATTACCGCTGCCCCCGCTCGGTGTCATCCCGTAGAGTGTGGCGCCGCTGGCCGTTATCGGCCCCAGTGGATAGGCGCCGTCATTAGCGGCGCTTCCGAAGCTGTGCAGAACACCGTACCCGGAGCCGTCGGTATTTATCTGAAAAATGGTTCCCAGCCCGTAAAGGCCTCCGCCATTGGTCATCCCGTAAAGGGTGGCTCCCGAGAACGTAAGCACCCCGTAAGGATTTGCGCCATTACTTCTCGAGCCGCCAAAATCGTATAGAACTCCGTAGCCCGACCCGTCCATGTTGACCCGGAAAATCACACCCTTTTGATAGTTGCCGCCCCCCGCGGTCATTCCGTAGAGAGTTGAACCCACCAGGGCAAGGGAACCGTAGGGTCCCGCCCCATCGTTGCCAACACTGCCGAAGTTGTAGAGCACCTCGTATCCGGAACCGTCCGTGTTGATGCGAAATATCGCCCCCGTGTTCGCGTACCCTCCACCCCAGGCGACCGCCCCGCCCCCCCGCCGAGTCATCCCGTAGAGCATTGAACCCGATATGATCAAAGAACCGTAAGGGTTGGCCCCATCGGTCGGAGCACCTGCGAAACAGTGCAGAACCCGGTAGCCCGATCCATCCGTGTTGATTTTAAAAATCACTCCTTGGCCGTTTACTCCCCCCCCCGAGGTCATCCCGTAGAGGGTGAAGCCCGAGAGCGTCAATGCCCCGAAAGGATTGGCCCCGTCTCCGGTAACGCCGCCGAAATCATAGAGCACCTGGTAGCCCGAACCATTGGCGTTGATTTGGAAAATGGTCCCGTAACCCCAGGCCCCTCCTTGTTCGGCAACGCCATAGAATGTCGAACCAGAAGGGGTGAGTGAGCCGTAAGGATTGATCCCGTCGTTTGCAAAACTGTCGAAACTGTAGAGGATGGAGCACCCCGCAAAACAAGCGGGGCATTTTAAAAACGTCCCCACCAGGCAGGTGAAAACCAAGATGCCTAAAACCAGCCGCCTCTTTTGGAATTCTCCCCCGCGGTTATGCATACGCACCCTTTGAAGCACGCGAAACACCGAAGACTTGATGAAAAATCCCAGTACGGAAAGCTACGGTTCCATATCCGCTCGTAAACCACACCAGGCATTAACCGAACGTACCTCCCTACTACCGCCTTTTACTCATATTTACACAAATGTCAATCTTTTTTATAGTAGAAAAATCCATCCGTGTCCTACTACCCCAAAGCGCGATAAAGCTGATTCATTTGAAGATATTTAAGACATTGCGAGAATACTTCTTGTAAAATAGTAATTGGCAGGCGGGAATCACTTGATGAAACGCCAGGGGCAAAAACCCTCGACGGGACAACGAAAAACCCCTTTCCTCCTCCCCGGTGGACTTGCCAACCCTGAATTAATTATTATCAACGTCGTGTAACCCTGAGGGAAAAAAGGATTGCCTCCCGGAAAACGGCATACCGGGTGCAACGCCGCTCCACGGGCCATTTTTGAAAGGAACCCCAAAGGTGCAATATTTTCCATCCACTTTTCCCTTTTATCTCTTTTTCTTTTTGCTGTTCGTTTTCATGATCGTCATGATCGAAGTGAAGGTCTTAAGCTACGCTTATGAACGGATGGGGATCAGCAGGCATTATGTTTTTCTGCTGCTTCTCGTCTCACTTCTAAGCACCTATTACAACATCACGGTTTATCACTTCCCGCCGGAAAAAATAATTTCCAACGCCCGAATCGACTTTTTCGGGATGCGCTACGTCATCCCCATGGCATCCTCGACACTGGGACCGGCGCTCGCGATCAATGTCGGAGGCGCCCTCATACCGACACTGCTCTCACTTTACCTCATGGTGAAAAATAGACTCTTTGTCCGGGCGCTGCCCGCCGTGGTCTTGGTAACACTGGTCGTTCACGAGCTTGCCTATCCGGTGAAAGGGCTGGGAATAGCGGAGCCCCTTTTCGTGCCCCCCCTGGTCGCCTGCGCGGCCGGCCTCCTTTTCGCCAGGCGGGCGGCTCCCGCCCTGGCCTATATTTCCGGCACCCTTGGCACTCTTATAGGGGCCGACCTCATGAACCTGGACAAGGTTCGCGGGCTCGGCGCCCCGATAGTCTCGATCGGAGGGGCGGGCACCTTCGATGGCATATTTCTTACCGGGATAGCGGCTGTTTTGCTGGCCGGCATCTTTTCCCGCTCCAAAGGCGAGGGGGAAGTCGGGGAGGCTTGATGGCCCGAACCGACAGAGCTAAGGAGCACAGTGGCTCCGCGCCAATCGCGGGTGATCTCTCGTGCGACTTGATTGCCGCTACCCGCTCCTCGCCACTCGTTACTCGCCACTTAAATCGATTCTGACCACTTGAATTGGACAGACCTACAAGTGTATCATTTTACCGTACGTCGAAAGGCCGGCCCTCCACGGGGCCTACAGTAACCAAACAACAACCTGACTCCATGGGAATTTACCGATATGTTGGAATTTATCGCAGCTTTCCGAAGACTTGCCATTCCATACTGGAAATCCGAGGACAAGTGGCGAGCCTTCGCGCTGCTCGCGGTAATCATCGCCTTCAATCTTGGCATGGTCTATTTCCTCGTTGAAATCAACCTGTGGTACAAAGGGTTCTATAACGTACTCCAGACCTATAACAAGGCGGCCTTCCTTCCCGCCATCCTCCGTTTTTGCCTGCTTGCCGGGGCATATATCTTTCTGGCCGTCTACATGCTCTACCTCAGCCAGATGCTTCAGATTCGCTGGCGAAACTGGCTGACCGACAAATATTTGAAAGAGTGGCTCAACCGGAAGGCCTACTATCGAATCAATTTCGACGGCGCGGCCACAGACAACCCCGATCAGCGGATAAGCGAAGACATAAACTCCTACATCTCGCAGACTATCAGTCTCGGAACGGGCCTGCTCAACTCGGTTGCCACCCTCCTCTCTTTTCTGGGCATTCTATGGGTGCTCTCCGGGTCGCTGCCCATTCCGCTGGGCGCTCATTCCTTCAAACTCCCGGGGTACATGGTCTGGCTCGCCCTCATCTACGCCATCTTCGGCACCTGGGTGACCATTCTGGTGGGAAATCCTCTGGTGCGGCTCAACTTCGACCAGCAAAGATATGAAGCCGATTTCCGTTTCAGCATGGTGCGGGTGCGCGAGAACTCCGAATCCATTGCCCTCTATGGCGGAGAGGGGCAGGAACAATCGCACCTCATGGACCGTTTCAAAAGCCTTCTCGAAAATTTCTGGAAAATCATGAAGAGGCAAAAAAGGCTTTCCTGGGTAACCAATTCATACAGCCAGGCGGCGGTGATCTTTCCCCTGCTTATGGCCGCTCCTCTTTACTTTGCCCACCGTATCGAACTGGGCGGGCTCATGCAGACGGTGGACGCCTTCGGGCAGGTTCAAAACTCGCTGTCTTTCCTGGTCACCAGTTATACCACGATAGCCAGTTGGCATGCTGTCATAAACCGTCTCATGGGATTTTCCAGGACCATGGACAGGCTGGAGAGTTCCGAACTGCTGCCGGGCACCAGGTGCTCGTGCGCGCCCGATAAGGTCATAAAGATCGAAGCTCTGAACGTTTCCCTTCCGGATGGAAAACTTCTGGTAAAAGAGCTTCAACTAAACATTGAAGCTGGCGCCCATCTTCTTATCACCGGCCCTTCGGGTTGCGGAAAGAGCACCCTTATCCGGGCACTGGCGGGCATCTGGCCCTTCTGCGAAGGCACGGCGATTCTGCCCGAATCCTCCCGGATCATGTTTTTGCCTCAAAGGCCCTATCTGCCGCTCGGCGCCCTCAGCCACGCCCTGCGTTACCCGGACGGCAACGGCTGCAGGCCCGAGGAACTCGAAAAAGTACTGGAGCAGTGCGGCCTGACCCACCTCATCCAAGATCTGGAAAAGGACGACGACTGGGCACATGTACTCTCCCTTGGAGAACAGCAGCGGCTGGCCTTTTCGAGGATTTTGCTGGTTAAGCCCGATTTCGTCTTTCTCGATGAAGCCACAGCCTCGGTGGACGAAAAATCGGAAGCGGACCTGTACAAGCAGCTTCAAGAAAATTTGCCCTGCCTGGCGGTGATAAGCGTCGGGCACCGCACGACTCTTAGCGCATGGCATAGCGAGACTCTCACCTTCGACGGAGACGCCAACTGGGTCGTCTCCTCCGCGGGCTGCCCAAGCCAGGGCGTCAAAGCCTGAAGACCAAACCCCGATCGCGATGAAAAAACCGCCCCCGCAAGAGCTCTTCGGGGGCGGAAAGCCCTTCTTGGCCTCAGGATGTTCCCCACTTTTGGGTGGATTCCTTGCGCCCCATCGTGTACTTTGAAAACGGATCGACCTGATTCACATTTTCCGCCAGGGGAAATGCGGCCGGCTCAGGCCCTTTTGAAAACGCATTTTGGAACCAGAGCGCGGTGCATCGATGCATTATAACGCGTTGGTAGTTCTAATCCGTAATTCAGCCCTCTTGATAGCGCTTTCCGCGCTCTACTCCTTGTTGGCCCGGTTCCGCAAGAAAAACCCGTTACTCTTCAGGCTCCTGATCGGCCTGCTGTTCGGCTTTGCGGCCGTGGCAGGCATGCAGATGCCCTTTCGACCCGCCCCCGGCATTATCTGCGACGCCAGATCGCTGGTGCTCTCAATGGCGGGCCTTTTCGGCGGAGTAACAGCGGCCGCCGTCTCCGCCGCGCTCGCGGCCATCTACAGGGTCTGGGCGGGAGGCGCGGGGCTCTGGGCGGGCCTGGCCGTTATAGCCGTCTCCCCGTTGATCGGGTTGGCTTTCCGGCGTATTTGCAACAACCGGCCCGACAAGATGGGCCCCCTCTCCTTTTATGTTTTTGGCTTGATAACTCAAACGGTCGTGCTCTCCTGCCTCTTGATTCTTCCACACCCCGGGGCCTACGAGGTTCTTGGCCGTCTCTGGCTTCCGACCATGCTGGTCTTGCCGCCTGCGACCATGCTGTGCGCAATACTCATCAGGAACGAGGAGCAGCGGGTTCTTTTGGAACAGCATTTGTGGGTGAGTCGGGAAGATTTCCGCATCACGCTTGATTCCATTGGCAACGCCGTCATATCCACCGACAAAAAGGGCCTCATCACGGGCATGAACAGGGTGGCCCGCGCACTCACGGGTTGGAGTCAAGAAGAAGCTGCGGGACGCCCCGTCGAGGATATCTTCCGCATCGTAAACGAGCAAACCCGCAGTGTCGTCGAATCGCCTGTCCCCAAGGTGCTGAGTGAAGGGTTGGTGGTCGGCCTGGCCAATCACACCGTTCTTATAGCACGCGACGGCCGGGAGATTCCCATTGCCGACAGCGGGGCGCCCATAAGAAACGAACAGGGCGAAATCCTCGGGGTGGTGCTGGTTTTCCGTGACCAGAGCGAAGAACGGACGGCGCGGAAATTGGTCGAGGCCCGTATGCAAATAGTTGAGAGCGCAGCCTTCAACCCGTTGGATGAATTCTTGAGAAAAGCCCTCGACCGGATCGGGGAGTTGCTTGAAAGCCCCTTGGGGTTTTACCATTTCGTGGAAAGCGACCAAAAGACCATCTCCTTCCAGCAGTGGTCCACCCGCGCCATCAACGAATTCTGCCGGGCCGGGGCGGCACGCTCCCAGTGCGGCATCGATCGGGCCGGGGTCTGGGCGGAGTGTCTGCGTGAGAGAAAACCGTTAATACATAACGCCCGCAGTTCCCTGGAGCATAAGAAGGCAATGCCGGAAGGCCACGCCGAAGTCTTTCGCCAACTGGCGTTCCCGGTCATGCGGGAAGGTAAAGTTGTCGCCATCCTGGGCCTTGGCAATAAACCGGTGGAATACACCCCCAAAGACATTGAAACGGTCGCCCTGCTTGCGGACTCCATTTGGGAAATCGTCGAGCGCAAGCGTGAGGAAGCCGCCAGGCGTGAAAGGGAGGAGATAAACAAGGCCATACTCAATCAGACGATCGAAGGCTTTGTGCTTGTTGATTCCGAAACGTTGCGCTTTGCCGAATTCAACGATGCGGCCTGCAACTCGCTGGGATATTCACGGGAAGAGTTTGCCCGCCTTTCGCTTTTCGATCTCCATGCCGACTGCAATACACGCGAAGAGTTCGCAGAGCAAATCCGCCAACTCCTGGCGGCGGGTCGGACGCACTCCGAAGACCGGCAGAAAAGAAAAGACGGCAGTTTTCGCGATGTCCTGGTGGGAAACCGCGTCATCGATATTCACGGCCGCAAGTACTGGGTCGGAGTCTGGCTCGACATTACCGAGCGAAAGCAAACGGAAATGGAACTGCTAAAAGCCAAGACCGAATGGGAGCTGACCTTCGACAGCGTACCGGATATGATAGCGATAATCGACACGCACCACCGGATCGTTCGGGTCAATAAGGCGATGGCTCAAAAGTTCGGGCTCGCGCAGGAGCGTTGGGTCGGGATGAACTGTTTCCGGATTGCCCACAACTCGGATCGCCCCCCCGAGTACTGCCCTCTTTCCTTGCTGCTCCGCGACGGCCTGGAGCATATCGTCGAGGTACACGACGAGCAACTCGGCGGTGATTTTTTGATCCGGGTTACTCCCCTTCGCGACTCCGAGGGGCAAATGATCGGCGCGGTACACTACATACAGGACGTCACCGGCCAAAGAGCGCTCGAAAGACAGGTCCGGCAGGCGCAAAAGATGGAAGCCCTGGGCGCCCTGGCCGGGGGCAAGGCCCATGACTTCAATAACATCCTGGCCATAATCACCGGTTATACCGATATCGCGCTGATCGAACTGTCGGAGAACTCCTCTGTGGGCGGCGCCTTGCGCAATGTCCAAAAGGCATCTTCGCGCGCCAAAGACCTTGTTGCCCAAATCCTTACCTTCAGCCGCAAGAGCGAACGGGAACGCAAACCCGTCGAAGTCGGCCCCATCATCCGGGAAGCCGTGAAACTGCTAAGAGCCTCGCTTCCCGCCACGATCCGAATAGATGCGGCCCTTGACACCGAGGGGATCATCTCGGCCGATCCCTCCGAGATCCAACAGATCGTCATGAATCTTTGTGCGAATGCCGGCCATGCCATGCGCGACAAGGGCGGGGTTCTCACAGTGAGTCTGGAGGGCGTCCGAATCGGCGTCCAGGCGGGACCGGAACTTCGTCAACTGCGGCCCGGACCTCATCTGCTGCTCACGGTAGAGGATACAGGCCCTGGAATAGAGCCCCGGATCATCGAACGTATCTTCGAGCCCTACTTCACAACCAAGGGGCCCGGCGAAGGGACCGGTATGGGCCTGGCCCTGGTTCACGGAATAGTGAAAAACCTCGGCGGAGCGGTCGAGGTCTTAAGCCGGCGGGAACAAGGCACGACTTTCCGGGTCTACCTTCCGATGCTGGGCATGGAGATGGAAAAAGCCGCGGTTGCCCCCGCCCGCGAACTTCCTCATGGTAGCGGCGAGCCTATTTTGTTTGTCGATGACGAGCCGGCCATTGCCGATATCGGACTGGTTATGCTCACCCGGCTCGGCTACGAGGTGAGCGTCAGTTCGAGCAGCCTTGAAGCCCTCGAAATTTTTCGCAACAGCCCCGACATGTTCGATCTCATCATCACGGATCAAACCATGCCAAACCTGACCGGCCTAGAACTTGCCGGGCAGGTGCACCGCATAAGGGACGACATTCCGATAATTCTTTGCACCGGCTACAGCGAACAGTTGAGTGAAGGAAGGTCGAAAGAGTGCGGAATAAGCGCGCTCCTTATGAAACCCGTTTCCATGGAAGAGCTCGCACCGATAATCCGAAAGATTCTGGATCAAAACCAGGCCCGAAAGGCCGCGCCGACTTTACAGTGAATAAAACCCCGTTTTTTTGTTCCAGAGCCCGGCCTGAAACTTTTGAACCAGAAGTCACAATATCTTCGGCCGTATCCAGGAATGATTCCCGGATGATAATTTCATCCCTTTGATATCAATTATCCTTGCATTGTCCCCGATTCTGTCATAGTCTTCGCCCTAAATCCCAAACTTTCAGACAATTCCGAGGCGATTTCCGGGGCAGGTTTTCGCACCCTTGAACGCTGGAGCTTCACGCTTTTTGCCACGTCCTTTCACCCAGCCCAGCGGAACCAGGGCGGAGATTGCCGCAAAACTCAAAACAGGGAAAAACCTGTCGAGAAAGGAGGAACTCGGCGTTTCTTCAGGCTGCTGGCAAGATGGTATAAGCAATATCCCTTGGGAGGGGGACAAAGATGTTTGAAGTGTGTAATAAATGGATGCAATTCGTGGTTGAAGCCACCAGACCTATCACTCCGCCTGTCTTTGTAACAGAAAATGAGATAGTTCTGGAAACCGATGCCTACCGGTTGAGGCGTTTTTCAGGAAAAGACGACAGCAGTCCGGTCCTGATTCTTCCTCCGCAGGCAGGCCATCATAGCGGCATTTGTGATTTTTCCGGCGAGAACTCCCTGGTCCGCACCTTTCTGAGCAACGGCGTAAAAAGCGTCTATGCGATCGATTGGAAAAGCGCCACATACGGACGGGCCTGTGAAAATCTGGAAACCCTGATTATGCACACCGACCGGTGCGTATCCCACATAGGCCGCAAGGTCAACCTCGTCGGCCTGTGCCAGGGCGGATGGCAAGGAGCGATGTACACCACTATTTTCGGCCACAAGGTAAATTCCCTCGTGCTC
Organism: Deltaproteobacteria bacterium; assembly: GCA_021777755.1. Lineage (GTDB taxonomy): Bacteria > Desulfobacterota > Syntrophobacteria > Syntrophobacterales > Syntrophobacteraceae > SbD1. The sequence continues at coordinate 135,287 of JAJYDE010000001.1, read as the reverse complement.
GCCGGTTCACCCATAGACGCCCATGCCGACGATGGAAAACTCAAAGCCGCCTGCGCAGTCTTGCCCTATAATTATTTCATGACCCTGGTCACTCTCGGAGGAGGCATTTACAGGGGGGAATTTCAGCTCTTTGCATTCAAAATGATGAATCCCTACGAAAGGTTCTTCCAGGACTATTATGAACTGTACAAGAATGTGGAGGATCCGGTCTTCCTTGAAAGACATCGCAGGTTTAGAAACTGGTACGAAACGGTCAGTCACCTGCCCGGCAAATGGTATTTGCAGATAGTCGACCAGTTGTTCATCAAAAATAATTTGGTCAAAGGCAAAATGAGGCTGTTCGGCAAGAAGATCGATTTAAGAAATATCGATTGCCCGCTGTTCATGATTGCCGGATCGAAAGACGACATAACCACACCGGGCCAGGTGTTCAACGCCGGCAAATACGTTTCCACCCCGCCCGAGAGAATGGAACGTCACCTGGTTGATTCCGGCCATATCGGACTTTTCATGGGGAAAAATTCCCTCAAAACCGCCTGGCCACGGGTCATAGAGAAAATCAAGGCACACTCGTGCCAGGGGGCGGAAGAACTTCCGCGGGAATCGTAGACCAACGCACCAGGTTTCATTGACTCGCTTGCGATTTGCCGAAACCGGCCGTCGAGCGGTTGCCGTTTGCGTCACAAGTGCGGTTTGCACAGGACGTCCACCCGCCACTGCGAATCGTGGCAATGGCCGTCCGCATGGGCGGCGGACCCGAACCCGCCTGCGAGAAGAAACCGATGCAACAGCAATATTGCCCTATATCCATAACTAATGCCGAGTTTTAGGGTGAGGGGCGGGGTGCGGACATACTGCCGTGAGTCAAGCCCTGCCCTTTACCAATAAATCCGCAATTCCTCCTCCCCTTCCCGCCCCCGGGGGATTGCACGCCGAGCTGTTTCTTTGGGGTTGTTAGCCATCCGCAAACCAAGTAGAATTCCAAAATGACAAGTCATCCCGGTCAAAAACAGGCGTTCCTGATCTGCGGCACTCACAGCGGATGCGGCAAGACCACCCTTACACTCGGCCTTCTGGCTGCTCTTAAAGCCAGGGGACTGCATGTGCGGCCCTTCAAGGTGGGACCCGATTTCATCGACCCGGGCCTTCACACGAAGATTTGCGGCGCGCAAAGCCGAAACCTCGACGGGTGGATGGTCGGGCGCGGGTGGAGCGAGGCGCTTTTCAGCCGATTCATGGCCGGAGCCGATGTCGGTCTCATCGAAGGGGTCATGGGCCTTTTCGACGGCTACGACGGGAAGACCGAATCGGGCAGCAGCGCCGAGATGGCCAAATGGCTGGGGGTTCCGGCCGTCCTGGTGGTGGATGCGAAAAGCATGGCCAGAAGCGCCGCGGCTTTGGTCCGCGGGTTCATGGATTTCGACCCGGCGCTCAAATTTGCCGGGATTATTTTCAATCGGATCGGGGGAGCAAAACACCTGGCGTATCTCAAAGAAGCCATCGCCTCCTCGTGTCCCGAAGCGGTCGTTTTGGGAGCAGTTCCGCGCGAAGAGGCCGTGCGGATGCCCGAGCGCCACCTGGGGCTTGTTACCGCCGATGAAATGAAGCTTGACTCCGCCTGGCAAGAACAACTGAGCGAGCTTGTCGAAAAGCACCTGGATATCGATCTGCTCCTGGAAAGAACAAAGTATTGCGTGGCTGAAGAGGTGGGGGGCGAAGCCGTGCGCCCGGCTATTTCGCAGGGGCGCGGGCTGCCTGCCGCGGCTCGCCGGCCGGAAATCGCCGTGGCGCGCGACGCGGCTTATTGTTTCTATTATCCCGACAACCTCGAACTGCTGGAGAAGGCCGGAGCGCGGCTTCATTTCTTTTCTCCCCTGAACGGCGAAAGCCTGCCGGAAAACTGTTCGGGGGCCTATCTTGGCGGCGGATACCCGGAGCTTTTCGCGGAGGCCATATCCGGCAATCGCGCCTTTTTGGACTCGCTTCGCGCGCGCGCGCGGAGCGCAATGCCCATCTATGCCGAATGCGGCGGCCTTATGACGCTCGGCCGTTTCATTGAAACCATCGAAGGGCAAAGGCTGCCGATGGCGGCCATACTGCCCTTCGGAACGAGAATGCTTCCGAGGCTCAAGGCCCTGGGGTACACCGAGGCGGTTTTTCGCCGTGAATGCCTCCTGGGGGCGCCGGGTACGGTTGTCCGAGGCCATGAATTTCACTACTCCGAAATTGTCGAGCAAACACAGGACCCCGGCCTGGAGCTGGTCTATGAACTTTGCGGACGCAGAGGCGAAGTCTTGCGAAAGGAAGGCTACCAGGCGGGTTCAGTTCTTGCCAGCTACGTTCATCTTCATTGGGGAAGCGCTCCGCGGGCCGCCGAAGGGTTCGTGCGGAAATGCGTCGAATGGGATTTGAGGAGGTAATCGCTTCAAGATGTGCGGTGCAAAATCGATCATGTTTCTTGGAACGGGCTCGGATGTGGGCAAAAGTGTTCTGGCGGCGGCTTTTTGCCGGATTTTTCGAAACGCCGGCTACCGGGTGGCGCCTTTCAAGGCGCAAAACATGGCCCTCAATTCGTTCATCACCCCGCAGGGAGGCGAGATGGGGCGCGCCCAGGTGGTCCAGGCCGAAGCGGCGGGGATCGAGCCTCATGTGGACATGAATCCCGTCCTGCTGAAGCCAACTTCGCAAATGGGCTCCCAGGTGATTGTGCTCGGGCGGGCGATCGGGAATTTCTCGGCGGCACACTACTACGAATATAAAAAAGAACTCGTTTCCGTTGTGCGGGGCGCCTTTGAAAGGCTTCGGGACAAAAACGACCTGATAGTGATCGAAGGGGCCGGGAGCGCGGTGGAACTCAATCTCAAAGCCCACGATCTGGTGAATATGGCCATGGCGGAGATGGCCGATGCCCGATGCATTCTGGTTGGAGACATCGACCGGGGGGGGATTTTCGCCTCGCTTCTTGGCAGCTACTCCCTGCTTTCGGGTTCCGAGCGGGAGCGCATCATGGGCTTTATCGTCAACAAGCTGCGCGGGGACCCGCGCCTTTTCGAAGACGGGGTGAAGATCCTGGAGGAGCGCTCGGGCATCCCCGTCCTTGGCGTTGTACCCTATTTCCAGGATATCGGACTTGCGGAAGAAGATTCGGTGGCCCTTGGCAGAAAGATGTCGGCAAGGCGCAATGGAGCCGCGCCCGAAGCGCTTCGCATCGGTATCGTCCGCCTTCCCTTCATCTCCAACTATACCGATTTTGATCCCTTCGAAAGCGATCCGCGGGTGGAGTTGGTCTATTTCGAAAAAGCCGCGCAAGTTTTCGGCTTCGACGCGGTGATCATTCCGGGGAGCAAAAACACGATTGAAGACCTCGACGCGCTTCGTAAAACGGGCATGGCGGACGCGCTTTCGGCCTTCCACAAATCGGGCGGGGTCGTGGTCGGCCTTTGCGGAGGCTACCAGATGATGGGCGGTGTCGTGCGCGACCCCCACGGGGTGGAAAGTTGTATAAAAGTTATCCCTGGCCTCGGCCTTCTGGATATGGAAACGGAGATGTACCCGGAAAAGACCACCTCGCAGGTCGAAGCCGGCCTTATCTGCCAATCCCTGCCGTTTCCCTGCTCGATCGAGGTGCTTGCGGGCTATGAAATTCACATGGGTCGAAGCGTTTCGAGCGGGATGGCAAGACCCCTTTTCAGGATCTCGCGGCGGGACGGAAAGTCCGCGGATATCCGGGACGGGCTCTCCCGGCCCGACGGGAGCGCCTGGGGCACCTACATCCACGGTATTTTCGACAACGACGGCTTCCGCAACGGGTTCCTCGAGTATGTCGCAAACAGGTCCGGCAAGGTCGCTTGCGCAATTTCGGACAACTTCTCCTTCGGTGTTTGGAAGGAAGAGCAATACGAACGGCTTGCCGAATTCGTGGGCCGGCATGTGGATGTGGACCGGATCCTCAAGGAAGTAATCGGGTAAACACAGAAAGGTGGAAGTGCGGTGGCTTTCCTGCCCTGGCAGTTGGTTTGCGCCTATTTTTTAGACCTCGCGACGGGAGATCCGCGATGGATGCCCCACCCGGTGCGCTGGATCGGCAGGCTCATTTCCCGGGCCGAAAAGGCTCTTTATTCGCAAAACGCTTCCCCGGTCCGCATGAGATTTTCAGGCTTCCTTCTGTGGGCCTTCGTGATGGAAGTGGTCCTGCTTGGCGCAATCGGCTTTTTGGTTCTCTCAAGCCTTTTTCACAGGGTTTTAGCAGAGCTTGCCGCCATATGGCTTGCCTATACGACGCTTGCCACCCGCGGCCTGCACGATGAATCGCGTAAAGTCGCACAGGCCCTTCGAACAGGAGATATCGCCCTTGCCCGCTCGCGCCTGTCGTTAATCGTCAGCCGGGAGACTTCACATCTCGACCGGGGGGGCATTTTGCGCGCCCTGGTGGAAACCGTTTCCGAAAACTTCTCCGATGGAATCGTGGCACCTCTATTCTTTCTCGCTCTTGGCGGGCCGGTCGGGGCCGTTCTCTACAAGGCCGTAAACACGATGGATTCCATGCTGGGGTACAAAAACGAACGTTACCGCTTCTTCGGTTCTTTCGCCGCCCGGGCCGACGACGTCGCCAACTGGATCCCGGCCAGGATCAGCGGATGGCTCATGGTGGGCGCATGCGCCTGCTCGGGCCTGGACTGGCGGGCGGCCGCCCGAATCATGAGAAGGGATGCGCGGAAGATGAAAAGCCCCAACGCCGGATATCCCGAGGCCGCGGCCGCGGGGGGGCTGGGCATTCGGCTGGGAGGGGCGAGCCGCTATTTCGGGACTACTATCGAAAAACCCTGTCTGGGTGAACCCGTGCACCCGATAACGATTGAAACCTACGACCGTATGATCCGCCTTATGTACCTAGGCTCGGGACTGGCTTTCCTGGCGGCCCTGCTCATCATGTGGGCCGTTCGGAGCTCATGACGGTCGAAAATCGTTGAAACGGTTTCCATAATCCTTTAAATTCCTGAAAAAAAGTGTCTCTATTATCAATCCTCCCGCCTGAGCGCGGAAAGGGAGGATTTTTTGTTTCTTGCAAGGAAAGCAGATGATTGAAAAGGCAAATATACTGGTTGAGGCTCTTCCCTATATCCGCCGGTTCTATCAGAAGACCATCGTCATAAAATACGGCGGTCACGCCATGGTGGACGAAGATTTGAAGGAGAGCTTCGCAAAGGACGTGGTCCTGATGAAGTACATCGGGATAAACCCGGTTGTGGTCCACGGGGGCGGTCCGCAGATAGGCAGGATGCTCGAGCGGATAGGCAAGAAGAGCGAATTTTGCCAGGGAATGCGTATTACCGACGCCGAAACCATGGATATTGTGGAAATGGTGCTGGCCGGAAAGGTCAACAAGGAAATAGCTTCGCTCATAAACAGGCACGGCGGTCGAGCGGTCGGACTTAGCGGCAAGGACGGCAGACTCATCGAAGCCAGAAAGCTCAAGATCGTTCGAGAAGCCGCGCAGGACAGGCCGGCCGAAATAATCGACATAGGGCTGGTGGGCGAGGTCACCAAGATAAACCTGGAGATACTGCAAATATTTTCGCAAAGCGATATAATCCCGGTCGTTGCGCCGGTGGGTACCGGCGAAAACGGGGAAACCTACAACATAAACGCCGATCTGGTCGCCGGGGCGATCGCCGGAGCTCTGCAGGCCGATAAACTCGTGCTCATGACCGATGTGCCCGGAGTTCTCGACGCCCAGGGCGAACTCATATCGAGCATGACGGCCCACCAGGTCGAAACGGCTATTAGCGACGGAACGTTGAGCGGAGGGATGATCCCCAAGGTGCGATGCGCACTGGATGCCATCGATGCGGGAGCGGCAAAGGTTCACATAGTCGATGGCAGACTGCCTCATGCGATTTTGCTTGAAATGTTCACGGACGCGGGGATCGGGACCGAAATTTTGAAAGGCGGCGGACAAAACAATGAACTCGTTTAACGCAGACATAGAGCAGGCTTGCGCCAGGCATATCTTCGGGACCTATTCGAGATTTCCTGTGGCTTTCGTTAGAGGCGAAGGGTGCAGGCTCTGGGATGACAAGGGAAAGGAGTACCTCGATTTTTTGTCGGGCATAGCCGTGTGCGGCCTTGGCCACTGCCACCCGGAAGTGAGCCGGGCTATCGAGCGGGGGGCGCGAAATCTCATCCATGTCTCAAATCTGTTTTATACCTATCCGCAAGTTGAGCTTGCGCAGGAATTGACACGACTTTCATTTGCCGATAAGGTGTTTTTCTGCAATTCGGGCGCGGAGGCCAACGAAGCCGCCATAAAGCTCGCCAGAAAGCACAGCAGCGATCTTTACGGCCCTGGCAGGTTTCATGTCATTTCGATGAAAAACTCCTTTCACGGCCGCACCATGGCGACCCTTTCGGCAACCGGTCAAAGCAAGGTGCACAAGGGGTTCGAACCCCTGGTCGAAGGTTTTGTCCACGTTGATTTCAACTCGATTGCCGCGGTCGAGGCGGCCATTACGGACAAGACCTGCGCGGTACTGGTCGAGCCGGTCCAGGGAGAAGGCGGTCTCAATTTTGCCTCGCCCGACTATTTCCGGGACCTCAAGGCGCTTTGCAGGGAAAACAACCTGCTGCTGATCTTCGACGAGATCCAGTCGGGGCTTGGCCGGACAGGCTCGCTCTTTGCCTACGAACATGAGGCGATGAGCCCCGATATAATGACCCTGGCCAAGGGGCTGGCAAATGGACTGCCCATGGGGGCCATGCTTGCCACCGATGAAGTGGCGGAGGCTTTTACGCCCGGCAGCCACGCCACCACATTCGGAGGGGGGCCACTGGTGGCTTCGGCCGCCCTGGCCACCCTCAAGGTCGTCTCCGAACCCGGTTTTCTGGAGAAGGTCCGCGCGACCGGAGCCTATCTCGTCTCCAGGCTGAGGGAACTTGAATACCGGTTCCCCTTCGTAAATCATGTGCGCGGGCGAGGCCTCATGGTGGGCATGGAACTCGACATGCCGGGGGGCAAATTTGTCTCGAAGTGCCTTGAGAAGGGCGCCATTATAAATTGCACCCACGATAAGGTTTTGAGGTTCGTTCCCCCTCTTATCGCCGGTCGGCCGGAAGTCGACCGGATGGTCGCCATTCTGGAAGAAGCATTTAAAGAGGAAGCCCTATGAAGCGAGATCTGCTCTCGATCCTGGACCTCTCGGCCGAGGAAATTTCGGGCCTGATCGCCAAGGCGGCAAAGATGAAGTCCGAGCTTGCCGCGGGCGTTTTGCCAAAATCTCTTGAAGGAAAAATCGCGGGCCTGGTTTTTCTCAAACCCTCGACCAGAACTCGGATCTCCTTCGAGTCGGCTGTTTTCCGGCTCGGAGGCCAGGCAATCTTCATGACCGGCCAGGATACCCAGATCAGCCGGCATGAACCCCTGTCCGACATGGCGCGGGTGCTCGACCGCTATATAGACGCCATAGTCGTTCGCACTTTTGCTCACAGCGATGTCGAAGAACTGGCCAAGTATGCCTCCGTGCCGGTAATAAACGCTCTTACCGACCGTTTTCACCCATGCCAGGTGCTGGCCGATCTTCTGACCGTCTTTGAAAAGCGCGGCTCGCTTGAAAATCTCACGGTGGCCTGGATCGGGGATGGCAACAACGTGGCCAATTCATGGATGAACGCGGCCCGCCGCCTGGGTTTTTCACTAAATCTCGCCTGCCCTCCGGGATACGAACCGGACAGTGAACTCTTCGAGCACGCCTCCAGGGAAACCAACGGAAAAGTCAGGCTGATCACCGATCCCGAGCAGGCGGTATCCAATGCCGATGTGCTCTATACCGACGTCTGGGCCAGCATGGGCCAGGAAGACGAGGCAAAGGTGCGAATACAGGCCTTTCAGCGCTATCAGATAAATTCGCGCCTCCTTTCCTGCGCGCCCTCTCACGCCATGGTTCTGCATTGCCTGCCCGCCCACCGTGGCGAAGAGATCACCGCCGAGGTCATTGAAAGCCCTCGGGCCCCCGTGTTCGATCAGGCGGAAAATCGGCTTCACCTGCAAATGGCGCTGCTTGACTGGCTTATCGGCAGTAAAGAGCTCTAAAAGAATTTTTTCATGGAACGGAGATTTTTGTAATGGGCATCAAAAAGGTTGTTCTCGCCTATTCGGGCGGACTTGATACATCGATCATTTTAAAATGGCTCATCGAGACATACGGGTGCGAAGTTGTGGCCTTTTCGGCCGACTTGGGCCAGGATGAAGAACTCGACGGCATAGAGGCCAAGGCCCTTGCAACCGGCGCGCTCAAGGCGCGCATTGAAGATTTGCGAGAGGAGTTCGCATCCGAATTCGTCTTTCCCGCCTTTCGGGCCAACGCCATCTATGAGGGTCAATACCTGCTGGGCACCTCCATAGCCCGCCCGCTCATAGCCAAACACCAGATCCGCATAGCCGACGAAGAGGGCGCCGATGCGGTCAGCCACGGCGCGACCGGCAAGGGCAACGACCAGGTGCGCTTCGAACTGACCTACATGGCCCTGCGACCCGATATCAAGGTGGTTGCGCCCTGGCGCGAGTGGGATATGAAGTCGCGAAGCGATCTGATTGCTTTTGCCCAAAAGCATGGAATACCGGTCCCGGTCACAAAGGCCAAGCCTTACAGCAGCGACCGCAACATGCTCCATGTCAGCTACGAGGGCGGCATCCTCGAAGATCCCTGGGTCGAGCCCGATCCGGCCATGTTCGTAATGACGGTAAATCCTGAAGAGGCCCCCGACAAGCCCGAGATAATCGAGATCGACTACGAGAGGGGAAATCCGGTTGCCATAAACGGCGAGCGGCTGGGCGCGGCCGCTTTTCTCCAGAAACTCAACAAAATCGGCGGCAAACACGGCATCGGCCGGGTGGACCTGGTTGAAAACAGGCTCGTGGGCATGAAATCGCGCGGCGTCTATGAGACCCCCGGGGGCACCATTATGAGGATTGCCCATATGGCGGTCGAATCGATCACGATGGATCGCGAAGTCATGCACCTGCGCGACAACCTTGTCCCGGAATATTCGCGGATGATCTACAACGGATTCTGGTATTCGCCCGAGATGAATTACCTGCAGAAAATGATGGACCTGGCTCAGGAAAACGTGCAGGGCACCGCCAGGTTGAAACTCTACAAGGGCACCTGCCAGGTTGTCGGGCGCAAATCGAATCGCTCGCTCTATCAGCCCGACTTCGCCACCTTCGAAGAAGACGAGGTCTACCGGCAGGATGAAGCGAACGGCTTCATCCGGCTTCTCGGGCTGAGGCTGAGGATCGAAACCCTTGTGAAGAAGGGCTTTAAAAGCTGATGACCGAAAAGCTGTGGAATGGGCGTTTCGAACAGCCCACCGACAAACTGGTGGAGGAATACACCGCCTCGATTCACTTCGACAGCCGGCTCTATCGACATGATATCGAGGGGAGCATTGCGCACTGCCGCATGCTGGCCGAATGCGGGATAATCCCCCACGAAGAGGCTTCCCTGATCGTGCAAACCCTCGGTGAAATTCTTCGTGACATCGAACGGGGAAAGATCAAGCTGGATGCCTCCCAGGAGGACATCCACATGGCGATCGAAAACGAGCTTACCGCCCGGATCGGCGAGACCGGCGGCAAACTCCACACAGCCAGGAGCCGAAACGACCAGGTGGCGCTCGATATGCGGCTTTATATGCGCGAAGCGCTGAACGAAATACGAGACCTGGTGAGCCTTGTTCAATCGACCCTGGTGGAGATGGCGGAAGAAAACCTCGATGTGATCATGCCGGGTTTTACGCATCTGCAGCATGCCCAACCGGTACTTTTCTCCCATCACCTGATGGCTTACTATGAAATGTTCGGCCGCGATTTCGCCAGGCTTGGCGAGTGTTCGGTCCGCACCGACGTCATGCCTCTTGGCAGCGCGGCCCTTGCGGGCACAGCCTTTCCCACCGATATGGAATGGACCGCCCGCGAGCTTGGTTTCCCCCGGGTCATTGGAAATTCGATGGACGCGGTAAGCGACCGCGACTACATGATCGAGTTTTGTTCGACCGCGGCAATCCTCATGATGCACGTCAGTCGCATGGCCGAGGAGCTTGTCATCTGGTCGAGCGCCGAATTCGCCTTTGTCGAGATAAGCGATGCGTTTTGCACCGGATCGAGCATCATGCCCCAGAAGAAAAACCCGGATGTGCCCGAGTTGATGCGGGGCAAGACCGGTCGGGTTTACGGGAACCTGTTTGCGCTTCTTACGATCGCAAAAGGGCTGCCGCTGGCTTATAACCGCGACCTGCAGGAAGACAAGGAACCGGTTTTCGATTCCGTCGATACGGTCGGGGCAACATTGCGCCTGCTTGGCAAAATGCTTCCCCAAATCCGCATCAACAAAGACAAAATGGCGCTGATGGCCGGGCAGGGTTTTACCGCGGCAACCGATCTGGCCGATTACCTGGCCAGGCGTGGCGTTCCTTTTCGCAAAGCCCATCATGTGGCGGGGCGAATCGTTCAATACTGCATTCAGGCCGGCAAGGAACTGGGCGAGTGCTCGCTCGACGAACTCAAAACTTTCCATATGGCCTTCGATGAGGACGTTTTCTCCTACCTTGATATCTCAAGCATCGTCGGACGCAGGCAATCGGTCGGGGGAACGGGGGCTCCAAGGGTAGCCGAAGCCATAGCTCGGGCGAAAGCTGAGTTGGCCTCGCGCGAGGCGAGTTCAAAAAAGAACACTCAGATGGAAGAATAGGGAGAGTATGCGAATTATGCCTGATTTAACAAGACACGGGCGGTTTGGGAGCATCTTGATTTGCGCTCTGAGCGCTCTTCTTTCAGGTTGCGGGCATCAAACCTTTCCAAGCCCCATAGGCTCCGCGCCTCCTCCGAGGATAAACGATCTGAGCGCCAGGGTCGAACCCGGGGCCGTGGAGATTTCCTGGAGCGCTCTTCCTGCCGGGGCAGCCAGGAAAATTCGCTACTCCATTCTTAAAAACGATGTCGACTGGGCCAAGCGCAATTGTCTCGAATGCCCACCCCCGGCACAACTGCAGGTGGAGACCATGGACGGGGCGACCGCAAAGCCCGGCCCCGACGGCAGGCTTGGGTGGAGCGATCACAAGGTCTGCGATCACAAGGCGTTTCGTTACCAGATCGCCATCATCGACGACAAGGGCAACACGGTCAGCCACTCCAATCCGGTCATTGCCAAAATCTACCCCGGTCCGGTCGCTCCGGTGGGTCTGAGGGCTGCAACGCAGCAGCAGGGAATCCTGATCGAGTGGAAACAATCGCCCAAGGACATTGAAGGCCATGACATAAAGCCCTTCACCCTTTCTTTTCGAGTACAAAGGCTTTCGAGCACCGATATCTGGAAGGATGTATCCCCGCTGGTCAAAGGGGACGCCTATTACGATCGGCAGGTCATCCCGGGTCAAAAATCGGTCTACCGGGTGGTGCCGGTTCGCCATATCGACGCGGAAAATGTCTACGGTGAGCCTTCCGGAAAAATTTCGGTCATGGGGCCGCGCTCCGCGCCTCCGCCTCCTCCCGGCAAAGTCTGGGCGGTACCGGTCCATGGCGGCATCGAAGTGCACTGGCTCGAAGACGAAGGCAAAACCGCCGGCTACCACGTCTACCGCAAGCAGGGCAAAGAAATTGTCAGGCTGACGGCAAACCCGGTGTTGCACCCGCCTTTTGTCGATCACCGCGCACAAGGCGGGGTGACATACCGTTACGCGGTCTCCGCGGTGAGCCCGGGGCACAAGCATGAAGAAGGCCTGCTTTCCAAGTGGGTCGAGTTGAGAAACCTGCCGACGCATTAAGGGATGACTCCATGCACCATTTTCAATACAAAGCAGAGGAACTCTACTGCGAGGATGTGCCCGTCAGGGTGATAGCCCGACAAGTCGGCACACCCTGCTATATCTACAGTATGGCAACTCTTAAGCACCATTTCCTGACCTTTGATTCGGCCTTTGCCAATGCGGAGCACCTGACCTGTTATTCGGTGAAGGCCAATTCCAACATAGCCATTTTGAAACTGTTCGGCTCGATGGGCGGAGGGGTCGATATCGTCTCGGGGGGCGAACTCTACCGCGCGCTGAAGGCCCGGATCCCCTCGGATCGCATCGTCTATTCGGGAGTGGGCAAGACGGTGGAAGAAATCGACTTTGCTCTGCGCGAAAAGATCCTGATGTTCAATATCGAATCCATCCAGGAACTCGAACAGATCAACCGGCGCGCCGAGGCGATGAACTTAAAGGCATCGGTTTCCCTGCGGGTAAATCCCGACATCGATCCCAATACTCACCCCTATATTTCCACGGGGATGAAGAAGAATAAATTCGGAATATCGGCCGAAAGCGCTCTGCGAGCCTTTGAAGATTCAAAAAGCCTCAAAAACATCGATCTGGTGGGCCTTGACTGCCATATCGGCAGCCAGCTTACCGACGTCACACCTTTTGTTGACGCGCTACAGCGGCTTCGCGCCCTTATCGACCGCTTTCGCCTGCGCGGGGCACAAATTCGCTACCTCGATCTGGGCGGAGGGCTGGGCATCGTCTACGATCAGGAAGCCCCTCCCCAGCCGCACGAATATGCCAGGGCCCTTTTGCAGGAACTCGGAGATATCGACTGCAAGCTGATCTTGGAGCCGGGGCGCGTAATTGTCGGAAACGCCGGTATTTTTGTCACCAAGGTGCTCTATACGAAACGAACCCAGGCCAAAAATTTCGTGATTTGCGACGGGGCCATGAACGATCTTATTCGCCCCAGCCTCTATGGTTCCTACCATACCGTGCAGCCGGTGGCAAGAAGCCTCCAGGAAACCGAAATGGTCGATGTGGTGGGTCCCATCTGCGAGTCGGGGGACTTTCTGGCCAGGGAACGAGAACTGCCGCTTACCGCCCAGGGCGACTATCTGGCGGTTATGAGCGCCGGGGCCTACGGCTTCAGCATGTCCTCCAATTACAATTCGCGGCCCCGGGCCGCGGAGGTGCTCGTGGACGGCGAACATTACCACGTCATCAGGCGAAGGGAAACCTGGGAGGATCTGGTCGGGCCCGAAACCGTCCCCGATTTTCCCGAAGAGGACCAAGGCGGGCGAAATGACGAATAAAATTCCTTTTACGAAAATGACCGGCAGCGGAAACGATTTTCTGCTTATAGACAACCGGGAACTCAAATTGTCCGGGGAGCACGGGCGCGACCTGGCACGGCTTGCCTGCCGCAGGAAGCTCTCCGCGGGGGGCGACGGCCTGATTCTCATAGAAAACGATCCTGAGGTCGATTTCGCCTGGCGATTTTTCAACGCCGACGGCTCCGAAGCCGAAATGTGCGGCAATGGAGCGCGCTGTGCGGCCCGTTTCGCCTTGCTCAAGGGAGTAACGAACAAGGAGCGGTTTTCTTTCAGGACCCTTGCCGGCGTGGTCGAAGCCACGATCATGGGCCAGGGAGCCAGGGTGGCTATGCCTCGACCCCACGGCCTGGAGCTCGATATCGCTATAGATCTCAACGGGCACCCGATAAGCCTGGATTTCATCAATACCGGAGTTCCCCACGCGGTGGATTTTGCCGACTCGCCCGAGCACCTCGAAGCAATGGATGTCCACGAGCGCGGGCGGGCCATCAGGCGCCACGAACGCTTTGCGCCCGCCGGCACCAACGCCGATTTCGTCGTTGTGACAGGCCCTCACGGCCTGCAAATCAGGACCTACGAGCGCGGCGTGGAGGGCGAGACCCTTGCCTGCGGCACGGGGTGCATTGCGGCGGCCCTTGTGGCCGCGGCCAGAAATTACACGGAATCTCCCGTCGATGTGCTCACCCTGAGCGGCGAGACCCTGACCATTCATTTCGAAAAGATTTCACAAGGCGGTGTAACAAGTTTCTCGGCCGTTTTCCTGGAAGGCGACGCCAAGGTTGTCTACGATGCCGAACTTTGGGACGAAACCTTGAGATAAGAAGGAGGTTGCGATGTTTAGCGGCGCGATTGTGGCGATTGTAACGCCTTTTAAGGCCGGTACGGTCGATGAGGCGGGCCTTAGAAGCCTGGTCGATTTCCAGATAGAAAACGGGACCAGGGGCATAGTACCCTGCGGAACAACCGGCGAATCCCCGACTCTATCCCATGAGGAGCACGCGCGCGTTGTCGAAATCGTCATCGAGCAGGCCGCGGGGCGCGTACCCGTCATTGCCGGCACCGGCTCCAACTCCACGGCGGAAGCGATCTCGCTTACCGCCCATGCCAAAAAGGCAGGCGCCGACGCGGCCCTTTTGATCACTCCCTACTACAACAAGCCCACGCAGGAAGGGATCTACCGCCATTTCGAGGCGGTGGCAAAGGCCGTCGATATTCCCATAGTGGTCTACAACATACCGGGGCGCACGGCGACCAACATCGAACCGGCCACCATGGAGCGGCTCTCAAGAATAGACAACATCGTCGGGGTCAAGGAATCCGCCGGTTCGATGAAACAGATCACAGATATTATTTCGCTTTGCGCCGAGGACTTCACGGTGCTCTCCGGCGAGGACTTTCTTACCTTCCCGCTTCTGTGCGTGGGGGGTAAAGGGGTCATATCAGTGGTGTCAAATGTTGCCCCCCGGCAAATGGCCGATCTCTGCGCTCTTTTCCTTCAAGGCCGCTTCGAGGAATCGCGCAAGCTCTATTACAAGCTGCTGCCACTTCTTCACATCCTTTTCATCGAAACCAACCCGGCACCTGTAAAAGCCGCTCTGGCCATGATGGGAAAAATTGGCTCCGAGGAAGTGAGGCTGCCGCTGGTAACCATGTCGGATATTAACAGGGAGCGGCTGCGGCAGGTGCTCCAAGCCCAGGGGCTTCTTTAACCGAGATCGTTTCCGTACGAGGGATTTCAGTATGATACGCGTAGCGGTTGCCGGCATTGCCGGAAGGATGGGATCGCGGGTGGCGCAGATCCTCGGTGAAACTGAGGGCGTGGAACTCTCGGCAGGCTTCGAGTTCTCGGGCCACCCACTGGTTGGAAAAGATTTGGCTCAAGCCGTCGGGGGGGCTCCGACCGGTAAAAAGATAGGCGGCCGGGTCGAAGAGGTGCTCGATTGTGCGGACGTCTTGATCGATTTTACCAATCCCGCATCGTCTCTGGAAAACCTGAGGGCGGCCTCGGCGCGAGGCACTCCCATGGTGATCGGTTCGACCGGATTTACGCCCCAACAGCTCGAGGAAGCAAAAAAACTGGCTGTTTCGGTCCCGTGCGTCATTTCACCCAATATGAGCGTGGGAGTAAATATTTTGTTCAGACTCGTGGCCGAAGCCACACGGCTGCTCGGAGAGGATTGCGATATAGAGATCATCGAGGCCCATCATCGGTTCAAAAAAGACGCCCCCAGCGGAACGGCGCTGAAGTTGGCCCGGGTGGCGGCCCAAGCCTTGGGCAGGCAACTCGACGAAGTCGGTGTCTATGCACGCCACGGCATCATCGGGGAGCGCACGGGAACCGAGATCGGCATTCAGACCATTCGCGGCGGCGACATAACGGGCGAGCACACCGTCATTTTTGCCTCGCTCGGCGAAAGAATCGAACTCGTTCACAAGGCCCATAACCGGGACAATTTTGCCAGGGGAGCCGTGCGCGCCGCGATATGGGTGATCACCCGGCCCCACGGCGTCTACGAAATGGGCGATGTGCTGGGAATAAAGTAAGGAGGCAACTGATGTCATTTGTGAAAGCCGAGCGGGTGCGAAGGCTTCCGCCCTATCTTTTCGCCGAAATCGACCGGCTCAAGGCCGAACTGATCGCAAAGGGAGTCGATGTTATCAACCTGGGGGTGGGAGATCCCGACTTACCGACTCCGCCCCATATTATTGAAAAATTGGCGCAGAGCGCAAAAGATCCCGCCAACCACCAGTATCCATCCTATTCGGGCATGAACGACTTTCGGGTAAGCGTGGCCAAATGGTACGGGAGAAGATTCGGAGTCGAGCTCGAACCCATGGCTGAGACTCTGACGCTCATCGGCTCCAAGGAAGGTCTGGCGCACCTGCCCCTTGCCGTGATAAACCCCGGAGACCTTGCACTGGTTCCCTCCCCGGCCTATCCGGTCTACCAGATCGCCACCATGTTTGCGGGAGGTGAATGCCACCTCATGCCTCTTTTGAAGGAAAACGGATTTTTGCCCGACCTCGAGGCAATTTCGCCGGAAATCGCCCGGCGGGCAAAACTCATGTTTTTGAATTATCCCAACAACCCTACCGGGGCAACCGCGGACAGGGACTTCTACGAACGGGTGGTGCGCTTTGCCCGAAACTACGACATCGTGGTCTGCCATGACGCCGCCTACTCGGAGATGTCTTTCGGAGGCTACCGGCCGATGAGCTTCATGGAAGTCCCGGGGGCCAAGGAAGTGGGCGTCGAATTTCATTCTCTGTCCAAGACCTACAACATGACCGGGTGGAGACTCGGCTTTGCGGTCGGAAACCGTGAGATTATAGCCGCTCTTGGAGAGATTAAGAGCAATATCGACTCGGGGGCCTTCAACGCTGTGCAGTGGGCCGGCATTGCGGCCCTGGAGGGCGATCAGGATGCGGTGGAGCAAATGCGCAAGGTCTATGAGCAAAGGCGCGACATTTTGATTGCCGGCCTGGAAAAAGCAGGCCTGCATCCCGCGGTCCCAAGAGCCACCTTCTATATCTGGTGTCCCACCCCGCCCGGATATGGTTCAAAGGATTTTACCGCCCTTCTTTTGCGGGAAACCGGGATAGTGACCACTCCGGGCAGCGGTTTTGGCGAACCGGGGGAAGGATATGTGCGCATGGCGCTCACCGTTTGCGCCGAGCGCCTTCAAGAGGCCGTGGAGCGGATTTGCCGCCTCGACCTGAAAAAGCCCTGACGCCCGTGAAAAAAGCGGCCATCGGGGTTGGAAGCAATATCGGGGACTCGGTCCGAATATGCCGGGATGTTTTTAACCAGTTGCGAAATCACCCGGCCATTGATAATGTTAGAATTTCCTCCCTCTACAGAACCAGCCCTGTCGGCAGTTCGGCCGGGGGCTGGTTTGTAAATGCGGCCGTTGTGCTCGAGACCATCCTTGAGCCGCCCGCACTGCTCGATTTTTTGCTCGATATGGAGAGGAGCTTCGGCAGGGTCCGGACGATAAAATGGGGGCCCAGGACCCTGGATTTGGACATTCTTTTCTATGAGGACCGCCAAATCGATCTTCCACAGCTCAAGACGCCTCACCCGCTTATGAGTGAGCGGCTTTTCGTCCTGATGCCCCTTGCCGAAATCGAGCCTGATTGGATTGATCCGGCCACCGGGCGCTCGGTGCGTGAAATGCTGGCCCTGCTTCTTAAAACCGATCACGGGCAGCGGATAGAAAAACTGGAAAACTGAAATGGCCGATCTCCTTATCTTCCTCCTATTGCTATGGGGCGTCTATCATCTGATAAAAATCATGACGAAGGCCTACTTGGATTATTCCAGGCAAGAGCCGCGCGAGAAGGGCTCGGATACGGAACTGATACGGGATCCGCAATGCGGCGTCTACTTTATGAAACAAAAAGGGGTAAGGGGAGTCGTCGACGGTCGCGAGCTCTATTTTTGCAGTAAACAATGCTACGAGCGCTATCTCAAGAGTCGAAGCGCCAAGTAGGAAAGAAACTTTCCATATCGGGAGAATGATGTGAAATTTTTTATCGATACGGCCAATCTTGAAGAAATACGCAATGCTTTCAATTTGGGTGTCCTTGACGGGGTCACAACAAATCCGAGCCTGATTGCCAGGGAGGGAATAAACGGCAGGGAGGCTTTCAAGGACCATATACGCAAGATTTGCGAAGTGGCCGCAGGCCCGGTCAGCGCGGAATGCGTCGCCGAGGAACTCGACGGTATGCTCGCCGAAGCCAGGGAGCTTTCGGCCATAAGCGAAAACGTGGTCGTAAAAGTACCCATGACCACAACGGGTTTAAGGGCGGTCAAAATCCTGTCGGGCGAAGGGATCAATACTAATGTCACCCTGGTCTTTTCTGCTCTTCAGGCACTTCTTGCGGCCAAGGCCGGCGCGACCTACATCAGCCCTTTCGTGGGTAGACTCGACGATATTTCTCAAAACGGCATGAGCCTGGTTGGCGATATTCTTGAGATCTTTTCCAATTACCTTTTCGAAACCGAAGTGATTGTGGCCAGCATCAGGCATCCGGTGCATGTGCTTGAGGCCGCGCGCTTGGGCGCGGATATTGCAACCATTCCATTCAAGGTTATCGAACAGCTTGCGCGCCATCCGTTGACCGACAAGGGCATGGAGATGTTTTCGCAAGACTGGAAAAAAGTTGAAAAGTAAGGGGCACGGGGGGCAACGGGGCAGATCCCGAACCGCCCCGGTCAAGGAAGCCGGCCGGCGCGGGTTTTCCGGGTTGTGAAAACAGGAGGAGCTATGAAGCAAACGGCATTGAGGTCCCCGTATGTCGTTTTCGCGGTGTTGATCATTGTTTTGACAGTTTCCTTCCCGTTGGCTCTGCGGGCTGAAATATACAAGTATGTTGATAAAGACGGCACAATTCACTACACCAACACTCCAACTTATACGCAGTCAAAAGAGGTAAGTCTGCCGCCTCTAAACCAGGCCAACTTTCGCAAATATTTCCCCTCCTACTCGTACGGCAGGGGGATCCGCCCGGCGACCTTTTACCATATGAACCAGGCGGCCTACGATCTCAACATAAAGCAGATATGCAGCCTCTACGGCGTGGATTGCAATCTGGTAAAGGCGGTCATTCGGGCCGAGTCGGGCTTCAACCCTTCCGCGGTGTCCTCCAAAGGCGCCATGGGCCTCATGCAACTCATGCCCGGGACCTCGCGCGACCTTGGAGTGTCGGATCCCTTCGATCCCAGGGAAAATATCGACGGCGGGGCGCGGTATCTCAAGATGATGCTCGACATGTTCGGCAACAACACGCTTCTTGCTCTGGCCGCCTACAATGCCGGCCCGGAGGCGGTGATCGCCTGGGGAGGAGTTCCGCCCTTCGGGCAAACCCAACTTTATGTTAAGAGAGTTATGGACTTTTACGATCGATACCGTTACTAATCGGGAGGATTGGTTTAGGGACTCAGTGCCGCGGGCGTTGGAATCTGAGAGTTTGACTTATGGTCCTTTTGAAACGAAGTGATCTGTCCAGGCAGAGCCTTACGACTTTGCCCAACGTCCTGACCTATTCCAGGATGGCTACAATTCCATTGATTGTGGCGCTCCTTGCTCCCCGGTCATCCATAGTCGCTCAAAATGTCGCCTTTGTATTCTACTGCATAGCCTCGATTACCGACTACCTCGACGGTCATCTGGCACGACGCTCCAACACCGTCACCTCGATAGGCAAACTGCTCGATCCGCTCGCCGATAAGCTTCTGACAACGGCCGTGCTCATCATGCTGATCCCGAAGGTCCCCTACGTTTACGCCTGGCTGGTTTTTCTGATCGTGGGCCGGGAGATCGCCATAACGGGGCTGCGCTCGATTGCGGCCGCAAACGGACTTATGATCAACGCGAGCCGGATGGGCAAAAACAAAATGGTATCCCAGACCCTGGCCCTTATGTTTTTGCTGCCGGCGATCCCTAAGCTGCACTGGGTCTTGACTCCCATAGGGGTTTTTTTCCTGTGGGCATCGCTGCTCCTGGGCTATGCCTCCGCATTGGATTACTTCGTCAATTTTTTCAGGGAGGCGCGACGACAAGGCCAACCCGGCAATTAGAGGATAAAATGTTCAAGCTGCCGGAATTCATTCCGCCCGCATTCAACTCGCCGCGACTACTCGAAGCTCCCCTTGTGCAATTTAAGGAGGTGAAAAAGCCGGGGATTGCCCCGAGGGGCTATCACGCCACTTCGATCTACCCCGAATATTTCCATGTTCAAAAAGGCAAGTGGGTCCTTGCGAAGGATTCACGCATGGACTGCGTGGCGGTTTTGCGGGATGAGATCGCGATAGAAATCAAGGAGTTCCGGCGCCTCAGCCCCGGAGAACTCGTCGCCTGCGGACGGCGGGAAAACGGCGAAGACGGGATACTGGTCCATACCGAAGCTTTCAAACGGCAGCGCTCGAGCCATGAAAAATTCGCCTTTCGCACCGGGATCTCCAGGGAGACCTCCTTTTCCTGCGACTATGACGAACTCTACAACCTTCTCGAACATGACCGCGAGAAGGGCTTCCTTCTGTGGGTGCTCGGACCGGCGGTGGCCTTCGACAAGGATTCGCGCGATTGCCTCGCAGCCATTATAGACGCGGGATTCGTACACGGGGTTCTTGCCGGAAACGCCCTGGCCACCCACGATATGGAGGCCGCTCTTTTCGGCACGGCTCTCGGGCAGGATATTTACACAAAAAAGCATGCCTCCCTGGGCCATTACAAACATCTCGACACGATCAACCGCATCGGGCGAATCGGTTCGATCAAGGCGGCGGTGGAAAGCGGAGAGTTGAAAGATGGTATCATGGCCTCCCTGGTCAGACGCTCCATTCCCTTCGTGCTGGCTGGCTCCATCCGTGACGACGGCCCGCTGCCCGATGTTTTTGCAAACGTGAGTGAAGCCCAGGACCGGATGCGCGCTCTTGCCAGAAAAGCCACAACGGTTATCTCCATGGCCACCCAGCTTCACTCGATCGCCACCGGCAACATGACCCCCTCCTACCGGGTAATGGAGGACGGCTCGATCCGACCCGTCTATTTTTTCGTGATCGACATGTCCGAATTTGCCGCCAACAAGCTCGCCGACCGCGGCTCCCTTACAGCACGCTCGATTCTTACAAACGCCCAGGATTTCGTGGTCAATTTGCACCGAAAGCTCATTGGCAAAGTCTGAGGCTATGGGGGCCAAATATGGCCGAACTCTCCCCGGTTCTCCGGTTTGTCGTCCCCGGCCGATTCGGCCCTCCGGTTTAGATTCGCAGGCCGCGCCCTGTGCTGCGGAAACCGCCCGGGCCCTCCTTGCCGACGGCCCGGCTCACGCCATGAACGGGTTCAATCGGCGCGGTTGACCAAGCCCCGCCTCACACCCTGAACCTGCCCACTACCTGCTTGAGCTGCCCGGCCAGCCTCGACAGTTCCATGGCGCTGGTCTCGACCCTGGCCCCGCCCTGGCTGATTTCATCGATCTTCGAATTTACTTCGGCCATGTCCCGTGCAATGCTCTTTGAAACCGAGGCCGTTTGCCCCACGCGCTCATTGGAATCCCTCACACCCTCGGACACCTGCGCTATGTTGGATGCCACATCGCGGGTAACCACCGACTGTTGCTCAATGGCGGCCGCTATTGTGGATACGACACCCCCGACCTGGCCGATGACGCCGGCGATCTTCTCGATGTCCGCGATCGCTCCTCCGGTGGAGGCCTGGATGCTGGAAATCTTGCTCTTGATGTCCTCGGTGGCCACGGCCGTCTGCTGGGCCAACTCCTTTATCTCATTGGCCACCACCGCAAATCCTTTGCCCGCGGCGCCGGCTCGCGCCGCCTCAATGGTGGCGTTTAGCGCAAGAAGGTTTGTCTGGGCCGAAATACTGTTTATGACCTCGGTCACCAAGCCTATTTCCTGCGCACTTCTGCCCAGATTTTTCATCATCTCCGATACGGCGCCGGCTTGCTCGGTAGCCTCACTGCTTATAGCCCTGGCTTTCGCGGTGTTGGAGGCGATCTCGCCCACCGTTGCGCTCATTTCTTCCGTGGCGCCCGCCACCGTGGTCAAGCTCGCCGCGGCCCCCTCCATGTTGCCGACTATGGAGGTGTTGTTGGCGCTGGCCTCTTCGGCGGCGGCCGCAACGGTGTTCGACATCTCGGAAATCTCTTTCACCCCGGCCTCCATCTTGCCCGACACCGCCGAGAGTTCCGCGGCCGAGGCCGCCAGGACCTCCGCATTGCCGGACATCTCTTTTATGATATTTTGGATCTTTTCGACGAAAAGATTGAACCAGCCCGCCATTTGGCCAATCTCATCACCTCTGGAGGAGTCAAGGCGTCTGGTCAAATCCCCCTCGCCCCGGGCAATGTCTTTCAACATGGAATTGGTTTTCTCGATGGGGCCGAAAATGGTGCGGACCATGAACAGGCCGAGCAGGGCAATGACGCCTATGGCGGCCAAAACGATAAAAGAGGAGTTTATGAGCGCCGCTCGCAGGTCGGACAATATGTCGCTTTCAGGAACGAGTATTGCCAGGACCGCGCCGGAAGCATCCTTTGAGCGGGAATGTTTCCCAAGAATGGCTGAAGGGGCTCCGACCGGCTCGGTTTCCAGGTACTCAATTCTTTTGTCCAAGTAAACCGACCTGACATCCGTTGCTCCTCTGGCGCTCAAGCGAGACTTCAGAACAGCTGCGAGACCCGTGAAGCTCCCTTGCGGTTGAAGCCCGGAGTTGGACAGCACGCGCCCCGTTGCTCTTTCGATCACCGCGGCCCCTGCCGATTTAAACCCGTTTGCCCTGGCGTTTGCCACCAGGGCAATCGTTTTTTGTTCGACCACCGACCAGTTCACGTACCCGAGCAGGAAGCCGTTTGGCTTGTTGGAGGAGTCTCTGGTTTGGAAGGAAAAGGCCAAGGTGGTAGGGTCTTTGACTCCCGAGCCTTTAAGGATTTGAGCTTTGACGAAGGCGCATCCATAGCGGCCCTCGCCTGCAGGCTTGATCATATGCGGCACTTCTTTTCCCGGCAGCCCGCCGACATATCGGGAGTTCAACTGTCCGTTGGTTGCCGCATAAAGGATTTTGCCTCCGGGATCGGTAAGCAGAAGAAGCTCTATTCCTTCCTGGCCATTCAAAAAGTTGGCCACCTGGTCTTTCAGTTCGCTGACGGAACTGAACTCGATAGCCATTCCAAATATGTCCTGCTTGGTCCATGTCCTGAAGACTCTCGCCTGAGCATCCATGAAATTGCCCATATCATCGGCGCCATTGCGACCCAGGAGCTTCATGATGCTGGAGCAGTGGCGCAGCGTCGTCTCGCGCCCGGAGTGATAGTTGATCCCTATGATGGCGAACATGGGTACCAAAGGAATAAGCACCCCTACCAACATCTTCGTTCTAAGACTGATGGATTTATTTAGGCCCTGCATAATTGGCGACCTCTTTTTCTACATTCTCGCTACTTGTCCGCCCACCCGGCCTCCACCCGGAAACGGGTGCGGCAAAATTGCGCCCATCTCGTCTTGGAGCCCCTCCCGGCAACGGCGGCAGACCCGCTGGGCACCTGCCGCCGCAACGAAAAGGCTCCGCGGATGCACACTAGTTGGCTTCGCTGAAGACGACGTAATCTATATGCCCGTTGAGTCCTATGCCCGGAATGGTTACCTCCTTTTTCATTGCAAACATCCTGACGGGCTGAATGGTGAAGAGCATCAGGGCCTGGTCGTGGATATACTGGTCAAGGGCTTGCAGCGCGCTGATGTGTTGCGCGGGATCGGCCATGAGCTGGGTCCACAGGAACTTCTTGTCGTATGCCGGATCATTCAATAGCGCCCAGGGACTGCTTGAGGCCAAAAACAGGCCGGCGTGAAAAGACATGTCGATGATCGGGTTGTCCACGAGGTCTATGGCCATGTCCCCTTCGTAGGGATGTCCCGTAATCTTGCCGACGACAACTCTTTTGGCGAAATCGGGACGGCTCACCGTTTCCATCTCCACCTTGACCCCTATCGCCGCAAGGTCTTTTACAATGACCTCATTCAAGGGAGTGGCGTCATCGATGGAAATGGCTTTAATTGTAAAGCCGTTCGGGTATCCGGCGGCCGCCATGAGGCTTTTGGCCTTGGCCACGTCATATGGATAGGGCTTCAAATTCGGGTTTTGGCCCTCCTCGTGCTCCATGCCCAAAGACGCCATGGGGACCCCCTGGCCGCCTGCCTGGACCTTTATCAGCTCGTCCTTGTTCAAGGCATGGTTGAGCGCCTGCCTCACCCTGACATGGGCCAGCGGGCCCTTGTTTCTGAGCATCGCCCAATAAGATTCCAAAACCAGTCTCTGCATAGTCTTGAGATTTTTGTTGCCTGCCACGGCGGCGCGGTCCGCGAGGGGAACGTCGGTGATGAGGTCGACCTTTCCAGCAGCCAGTGCGCCCGCCCATTGCGCCTCGGGCATGATCATGAAGTCCAGTTCGTCATAGTGGGGCAGCCCGGTCTTCCAGTACCCTGGATTCTTCGCCAGGACGATCTCCTTTCCCTTGTCCCATCGCACGAACTTGAACGGACCGGTGCCTATCGGGTTCTTATTGAACTCGTCCAACCCCACCTTCTTTATGTAGTTTCCGGGACAGATCGCGCCAAACATGGTGATGCGGTATAAAAACATTCCGTCCGGGTGCGTCAGTTCAATGTTCACCTTGTACGGGTCGATTATGTCGACTTTTTTTATCGTGTTTAGAATCCAGGCGCTGCCGGCCTTCGTCTTGGGATCGACCGCCGTCTCGAAAGTATATTTGACGTCCTGTGCGGTGAAGTCGTCTCCGTTCTGAAACTTTACGCCCTTTCTCAAATCGAATTGATAGGTGGTAGGGTTCACCTGCTTCCACGAGATGGCCAAAGCCGGGACCTTCTTGCCGTTCAGATCGAATTCGATCAGGCTGTTGAAAATTTGGCTTATGAGGATGTATGAATCCGGATCAAAGCTTTGGGCCAGCGGCGTGATCCCCGGCACGTCGGTTTCGAAGCTCGCCACCCGCAGGGTTTTCGCAATGGAGACCCTTACCTGGCAAAACACCAGGAACAATATGACCAGACAACATAATCGACATTTTTTCACGATCCGCTCCTTTGGTCGACAGTTACCGGATATGCCCCGAAGTCGGGGCGTCATATAGCACTCATCTCCTTTCAGCATCCTAAAAGAGATGATTTTGCGTAACTTAAAAGGATCGTCCTGGTTCGAGGTCCACGGATTTTCAGTTGAAAGCGCTCCGGGCATGGCGAGATGAGTCGCTCTCCGTTCCAGTGCGCCATTGCTTAAGCCATTTTTCGCCATTGCAGCACCCTGTCAGACAATTCCAAGGCTCTTTCTTGGTACAGGCGCGAAATCCCCTCTCATACCTGCCTGCCATGCTCGAGCGAAATCATATACACTCGATTCGCAACAGCCCTTGGCATCCCGTCTCAAGCTATCTAGATCGGCACTTTGATAAGGAAGCTGAAGTGAAATCTTTGGCAGGACGTCCACATTGCGAGCGAGGGTTTTCCCGGTTTTTGAGCCCCTCGGGGGCCAAAGCCCCCCGCCCCGTTCATAGCCGATTAAGAAGCGAGTCGAGCACCCTCACGGTTCCAGGCGCCAATGAAGATTCCTTCAAAGATTCCGTTGCAGATTCTTGAGCTTTTCAAACAGGTATAGTAAAGTAAACCTTACGGATTTACCGAGGGAGCCTGCCGGCCACTAAATCCCCGGTCGGTGCCCCCACAAAAAAATGAATTTTTTTATTGACACGCAAAAGAGGGCGGTGTTATACGGGCTTAAAATGAATGATGATTCATTCATTTTAAGAAACCGACTCTCTGGCCAAAAAAGGCATTGCTCATGCGCGTCAAAGCTCCCGATAAACGCCTCCGCATCCTGGATTCGGCCGTCAGGGTATTTGCCAGGGAAGGCTTTTTCAAGGCCAAGGTCTCCCAGATCGCCGAGGACGCCGGACTCGCTCCGGGGACCGTCTACCTGTACTTCAAAAACAAAGAGGATCTGCTCATCTCGATTTTTGAAGTCAGGATGGAAGAAATCGTCTCGAGGTTTCGCGTGGCGGTGATGGAAAAACAAGATGCCAGGTCCCGGCTGGAATGTCTGGTGCGTATGCACCTCTCCGATTTTCAGGCGGACCCCGAGCTTGCGGCCTGCTTCCAGGTCGAGTTGCGCCAGAGCGGACGCTTCATGCGCCGGGGCGTCAAAAGCGGGCTTCAGCAATACCTGGGGCTGATCAGGGAAGTTGTGGAGTTCGGTCGCAAGGAGGGAGTCTTTCGCAAGGAGGTATCCCCGGGGCTTGTCACCCACCTCATTTTCGGCGCTCTTGACGAGGTGGTCTCGACCTGGGTGATGACCGGCATGAAATACAACCTCATCTCTCTTACCGACCAGTTGGTGGGTCTTCTCATTAACGGCATTGGGCCGTGCGTGACTGAAATTTCCGACCGGGGCACTACGGCCGACAGCGGCCCCGCGGAGCATCAAGTTGAATATAGAAGGAGAAATGGATGAAGCTGCTCATTGATGAAAGAGACGCGAAGTTTATCCTTTACGAACAATTGGATATTGAGGAAAAACTGTGCAAGGCGCCCCTGTATTCCGAGTTTTCGCGGGAAACCTTCGATATGGTCATAGAAGAGGCCGCAAAACTTTCCGAGCGGGCTTTCTATCCGACCAACAAACCGGGCGACCAGCAGGGCTGCCGGTTCGAAAACGGGCAGGTCAAGGTCCCAGACTGTTTTCACGAGCCCTACCGTCTGCACCGCGAGGGGGGCTGGCTGGCCATGTCGGATCCCCAGGAGGTGGGAGGCCAGGGGTTGCCGATCGTTGTAGGCCAGCCCTGCGTGGAAATGATGGGCGCGGCCAACTGGTCGCTTCTCATGTATCCGGGTCTCACCCACGGGGCGGCGCTGCTTCTGGAAAAGTACGGGACTCCCGAACTCCGGGAAATTTACATGGAAAAGATGTTTTCCGGCGAATGGGGCGGGACGATGTGCCTTACCGAACCGGGCGCGGGAAGCGATGTTGGAAATTTGAGGACAAGGGCCGTTCGAAATTCTGACGGCACATACACGATTACCGGCTCCAAGATGTTTATCTCCTCGGGCATGCACGATCTTACCGACAACATCATTCACATGGTGCTTGCACGCATCGAGGGCGCACCGGCGGGAACCCGGGGAATTTCCATCTTTCTTGTCCCGCGGCTTCGCGTGACCGAATCCGCGGAGCTGGTCGCAAACGACGTGGCATGCGCGGGCATCGAACACAAGATGGGCATCCACGGCTCGGCCACCTGCGTTCTAAACTTCGGTGAAAACGGCGGCAGCACGGGTTACCTCATGGGTGAGGAAAACAAGGGCATGCGAATCATGTTCGACATGATGAACGAAGCCCGGCTTTTCGTGGGCATGCAGGGACTCTGCCACGGATCGGCCGCCTATCTGCATGCTCTGCAGTACGCCAAGGAGCGTTTCCAGGGCTCGGCGGTCGAGAACATGAAAGACGACAACGCCCCCAGGGTGGCCATTATCGAGCACCCCGACGTAAGACGCATGCTCCTGTCGATGAAGAGCAGCACCGAAGGCATGCGCGCCATGCTCTACGTGACCGCTTACTGCATCGACCGGGTAAGGATCGCCGAAAACCAGGAGGAAAAGGACCTTTTCCAGGGCTATGTGGACCTTTTGATTCCGATCTGCAAATCGGTTGGAAGCGATTTGGGCTTCAGGGTCTGCGAGACCGCCATCCAGGTCTACGGCGGCTACGGCTTCATCCAGGAATACCCCGTCGAGCAGTTCATGAGAGACTGCAAGATAGCCTCCCTCTATGAGGGAACCAACGGAATCCAGGCCCTCGACCTGGTGGGCAGAAAGCTCGCCTACAAGCAGGGGCTTCTTCTGAAAAACGGTCTCAAGGCCGTTGCCAAGGTCCTGGCCGGGGCTCGGGAGGATTACAGCCTGCGAGACCTCTTGAAAGTCTACGATGAAGCGCAGGAAAGCCTCATCCAGGTCACCAAATTTTTTGCCATGAAAAGCATCACAGAGGATTTCAAGGTCCCCGTCCTCTACGCCAAACCCTTCCTGGATATATTCGGCGATGTGGTGATGGGATTTTTGCTCATCTGGCAGGCGGCCATTGCCGGAAAGAAGCTCGAGCAGCTCTTTGCCGAACAGGGCGCAAACGATGAAGGCTCCCGGAGCCGGTTGGTGAGCGAAAACCGCGGTGCGGCCTTCTACTTCGGCAAAATCGCCTCGGCCCGTTTCTTCGTAAACCAGGTTCTTACCCAGGCGCAGGGGAAGGCCCGCGGCATCATGAACGACGACAAATCCGCCCTCGAGATGCCCGATCTTGCATTCGTGGCGGACTAGATCATAAAAAAGGAGAATAGGCCGATGAAAGCCAGAGACGTGGTAGTAGTGGATGGAATAAGGACTGCTTTCGGAAAGGCCGGAGAAAAGGGCTTTTTCTGGAATACGCGGGCCGATGATATGGCGGTGCGGGTGATTCGCGAGTTGATGCGCAGAAACCCCAAGGTCAAGCCGGAAATGGTGGAAGAAAACGTCTGGGGCGCAACGACCCAGGAAGGCGACCAGGGCCTTACCCTGGGGCGAACGAGCGCGCTGCTCGCGGGACTGGCCGACAGTTGCTCCGGGTTTTCCGTGGACAGGATGTGTGCGGGCGGCCTTACCGCGGTCACCACGGCGGCCTCTGAAGTAGCTCTTGGGGCCTGCGACATCGCGATCGCCGGAGGCGTCGAGCACATGGGCCACCATCCCATGGGGGCCACAGCGAGCCCGAACCCGCGCTTTCTAACCGACAAGCTGGTGTCCGAAGACGCCTTGGTGATGGGCAAAACGGCCGAAAACCTCCATGATCTTTTCCCTGAGATTACCAAGGAGATGGCCGACGAGTACTCCCTCCATTGCCAGCTGAAGACCGCCAAGGGCTATGAGGACGGCAAAATCCAAAAGATGATCGTCCCCATGACGGTCTATACCAAGGAAGGCTGGATTGTCGCCGATCGCGACCAGCAGCCCCGTCCGACCACCATGGAAGGGCTGGCGGGCCTCAAGACCCCTTTTCGCGTGCAGGGCAATGTTACGCCCGGCAATGCCTCGGGTCTTAACGACGGCGCCTCCGGGGTGCTTCTCATGAGCGCCGAGAAGGCGGCCGAACTCGGAATCAAGCCCGTTATGCGCCTCAAGGGCTACGCCTATGCCGGGGTAAAACCCGAGATCATGGGCTACGGTCCCATCCCGGCCACCAAAAAAGCGTTGAAAAATACCGGCCTCAGTATCGACGATATCGGACTGATCGAACTGAACGAAGCTTTTGCGGTTCAGGCCATCATATTCATGAAGGAATTCGGGTTGAAGTTCCCCACCGACGAGCGGTTGAACCGTCTGGGCGGGGCGATTGCCTTCGGCCATCCCCTTGCGGCCTCCGGCCCGAGGCTTGTCATTCATCTTTTGAACCAGTTCGCCGAACGCCCCGATGTCCGCTACGGTATGACCAGCATGTGCGTGGGTCTGGGACAGGGCGCCACCGCCATCTGGGAAAACATTAGTCACTGATCGCTCTTTACTGGATCCACTCATCACGGAGTTTACAATGGCCGAACCGATTACCGTTTTCTATACACAGTTCTACCAGTCGCCGGTAGGAAAGATAGCCATCCTGACGATGGATAACGGTCAGGACTACAAAAAACCCAACACTTTCAGCGAAGGGGCGATGGCCTCCCTGGTAAAAGCCATCGATCGAGTCAAAGCCGAAGATGGCGTAAAGGGGCTGATGCTGACCGGAAAGCCCTACGTCTTTGCCGCCGGGGCAGATCTTAGCCAGGTGCCCTTCATCGCCACTTTCCAGCAGGGCTACGCGACCGGGAAAGCCGGCCACGACGCGATGAAGCGCCTCATGGAATTCGATTTTCCCACCCTGGCAGCCATCAACGGCGCAGCAATTGGCGGGGGGCTCGAAATATCGCTCTACTGCAAGTACCGAACCGTATCGCGAAGCGTGGGCATGATCGGATTTCCCGAATGCTTTCTTGGCCTGATCCCGGGCTGGGGAGGCTGCACCCTGACCCCCAAGCTCCTCGGGCCGGAAAAAGCGCTCCAACTCATCATCTATAACACCATGCGGCAAAACCGGATGATCGGGGGCAAGGAAGCCTTCGAACTGGGCCTTGCCGACAGGTTGTTCGATTCAGCCGATTTTTTGGATGAATCCATGGATTTTCTGCTCGCGATCGTGGCGGGGAAGGAAAAAGTGGAAAGACAGCCGGCTTCCTTCGACGGCATCGAGGGCCTTGTCGCCAAGGCAAAAGAGTTTGTCGATTCGAGGGTGCACGGGGCCGCCCCCGCTCCTTATCGGGCGTTGGAATTGATCCGGGGCGCGGGGTCGAGGGATATCGAGCAGGGTTTCGAAGAAGAAAACAAAGCCCTGGGCGATCTCATCAAGACCCGCCAGTGCAAGGCCTCGATCTATTCATTCGACCTTGTGAACCGGCATGCGAAAAAGCCCAGAGGAGTTCCCGAAACCAAGCCCGGCAAGATCGCAAAAGTGGGCGTCATCGGCGCCGGCCTCATGGCTTCCCAGTTGGCCCACCTTTTCATTCGCCGCCTGGGGGTTCCGGTGGTGATGAAAGATGTCAAGCAGGAATTTGTGGACAAGGGCGTGGGCTATGTTCGCGCCCAGTTCGAAAAGACCGCCGCCCAGGGCAGAATCTCCTCGGCTCGTGCGGCTTATCTGGGCAGCCTGGTTCGCGGAACGCTCGATATCAACGACTTCGCCGACTGCGATTTCGTCATCTAGGCGGTCTTCGAGGAGATGTCGGTCAAAAAGAAGGTGTTTGCCGAAGCCGAGTCGGTCATGAAGCCCGAGGCCATCCTTGCAACCAACACCTCCTCTTTGAGCGTGGCGCAAATGGCCTCCGAGCTGAAAAATCCCGAACGGGTCGTTGGCTTTCACTTTTTCAATCCCGTTGCTGTTATGCCCTTGATCGAAATAATAAAAAGTGAGACAACGGGTGAACTGGCTCTGGCAACGGCTTTCGATCTCGCAAAGAAGCTCAGGAAGACCGCTCTTCTGGTAAAGGATTCCCCCGGCTTCCTGGTCAATCGAATCCTGGTTCGAAATCTTTGCGACTGCGTCTCCCTGGTGGACCAGGGGGCGACCTTCCAGGAAGTCGACGATGCTCTTCTTGCACTGGGACTGCCCATGGCGCCCTTCGAACTGATGGACATGACCGGGTTGCCGATCGCCCTGCACGTTAACGAAACCCTGAACAAAGCCTTCGGGGCCGAGAGATTTCCTTTGAGCCCGAACCTCAAAAAGCTCGTGGAGGCGGGTCAGCCTAAAATTTATCTTCCCGGCGGAGGCCGCCAGGTGGCCCCCGAGGTGGAAAAACTCTGGGTCAAGGATAACACCCGCTCCTTCCGCCCGGAGGAAATCCGCGACATCGCCCTGGCCAATCTGGCCAGGGAAGCCGACCTCATCCTGTCCGAAAAGGTCGTTGCCGGTACCAAGGAAATCGATCTGGGCATGATCATGGGTGCCGGGTGGCCCTTTTTCACCGGCGGTCTCACGATGTATCTCGATCTTGCCGGGATCTCCGCCAAGACGCTCCAGAAAGTCTTTTTCAGCCTCTAACAGCCCGGCGCGGCCCGGCGCTTCATGCCGGGCCGCACCGGTCTTACCGCAAGGAGGAAACAGTTATGGCTACCAAGCTGATCGAACATACCCCGTCAGCTTATGCGTATCCCCTTCTCATAAAGCACCTGCTCCACACCCCTCTTCGAAGCTGCCCGCATCAGGAAATCGTCTACCGGGACATCTCGCGCTACGATTATGCGACGCTCTACAAAAGGATCGGCCGACTGGCCAACGCCCTGTCATCTTTGGGCCTGGAGCAGGGCGATACCGTGGGCATGATGGATTGGGACTCTCACAGGTATCTCGAATGCTTCTTCGCCGTCCCGATGATGGGCGCGGTTCTTCATACCGTAAACGTGCGGCTTTCTCCCGAGCAGATCCTCTACACCATAAACCATGCCGAGGACAAGGTGCTCCTGGTCAACTCCGAGTTCCTGCCCCTGGTGGAAAAACTGCGTCCGGGAATGAAAACGGTAAAAACGATAGTTGTTTTGACCGACAAGGGGCCGGCGCCCGAAACCGGCTTCGAAGCGGCGGGCGAATACGAGGCGCTTTTGTCGAAAAGCCCCGAGGGCTTTGATTTCCCGGATTTCGACGAAGACTCGATGGCCACCACCTTCTATACCACCGGGACCACGGGCGACCCCAAAGGGGTCTATTTCAGCCATCGCCAACTCGTGCTCCACACGCTCTCCATTGCCGCCTCCATGCCCCTTACCTGCCAGGGAGCCCTTGACCCGAGCAGTGTCTACATGCCTTTGACACCCATGTTTCACGTCCATGCCTGGGGCATGCCTTATCTTGCCACCATGCTTGGCCTGAAACAGGTCTATCCGGGCCGCTACATCCCCGAGGTGCTGCTGGGACTGATCGTGAAGGAAGGCGTCACGTTTTCCCACTGCGTTCCCACCATCCTGCACATGCTGCTCGGAAGCCCCGTGGTGTCTTCCCTGGACCTTTCCAAATTGACGCTCATCATCGGAGGCTCGGCCCTGCCAAGATCGCTTTGCAAGGCGGCCGGGAAACTGGGCATCCGCACCTATACCGGCTACGGAATGTCAGAGACCTGCCCCGTGCTTACACTCGCTCATATCAAGCCGCACATGCTCGACTGGAGCGAAGACGAGCAGGTCGCCGTCCGCTGCAAAACCGGACTGCCGATTCCCCTGGTCGATGTTCAAATCGTTGACCTCGACGGCAGCCAGGTACCCCACGACGCCGTGAGCGTGGGAGAGATCGTTGTGAGAAGCCCTTGGCTTACCCAGGGCTACTTCAAGGAGAGGGAACGCTCCGAGGAGCTTTGGGCCGGCGGCTACCTTCACACCGCCGATATCGGCTCGATAGACAAAGAAGGTTATCTCCAGGTGACCGATCGGATCAAGGACGCGATCAAAACCGGGGGAGAATGGATTTCTTCTCTGCAAATCGAAAACATAATCACCATGCACGAGGCGGTGAGCGAAGCCGCGGTCATCGGAATCCCCCACGATGTGTGGGGGGAGAGGCCCTGCGCGGTTGTGACCCTGAAAGAACAGTACAAGGGGAAGGTCTCCGAAGAGGAACTCAAGGCCTTTTTCACCACTTTTGTGGAAAAGGGCGCCATTTCCAAGTGGGGGGTTCCCGACAAAGTGATGATTGTCGAATCGATCCCGAAGACCAGCGTGGGAAAGCAGAACAAAAGGCAAATCAGGCAGCTCCATGCCGAATTTGGCCGATGAGCTGTTATGAGCGAGGGCCGCTTTGCGGTGAGCGCTCTTTATATAAAGCCGTTATTTTGGCCCGGCACGGGTGGGGAAACCGCCTGTGCCTTGGCCGTTTGCGGTTGGGGGTGTAATTGGGGGGGAATTAACCAAACAAGTGAGGAGGAGGAAAGATGAGGGCAAAAGTATGGTTGGCTGGATGGTTTTTGGGAATGGTCGCATCACTGCTGGTCTCCAGTCAGTGCTTTGCGGCAGGCTTTGCGCTTTGGGAGGGCTCGGCGCGCGCCAACGCTCTTGGCGATGCGGTGGTCGGGCGGGCAGATGATCCTTCCGCGATCATGTACGACCCCGCAGGCATCACCCAGTTGCCGGGTCTGCAGGTGGAGTCCGGAGCAACGGGGATCCGGACAGCCGGGACGATAAGTGTGCCCGCCAACGCCACGCTCCAAGGCACAGGCGGAGTGCTGCCGCTTTCAAACGCGGCGGAAAGTCAGAACGTCATAAACGAATGGGCACTGGTGCCCAACATGTACGCTACTTACCAGGCGAGCGATCGGATCTGGCTGGGCCTTGGCATTTTTTCGCCCTTCGGCTTGTCGGTGGCTTTCCCCAGCAACTGGTTCGGGGCTTACAACAGCTTCTACTCCGAGGTCCAGTCGGTGGACGTTAACCCGAACATTGCCTTCAAAATCAACGATCAACTCTCTGTCGCCGCGGGCCTTGACGCCATGGAGTTCGGCCTCGATCTCCAGAACCGCTTGCCCGAAGTTGTCGGCGGTGCTCTCCTCCCCATAGGGCTGTCGCCTATTAGCCAGATCAAGGGCGATACTTGGGGTTATGGCTACAACCTCGCCGTCCACTACAAGCCGTGCAAATGGATGGCCATGGGCATATCCTACCGCAGCCAGATAACCGAGGGCGGGGACATGAACGACTACATCCATTTGGCCAGTGGCGCTCAGGCCGCCTACACGGTTGCCCATTCCAGCACCACCCTCCCCGATTCGCTCGATATGGGCGTGGTGTTCTATCCCGCGGACGCATGGAGCTGGGAAATCGGAGGGATGTGGACCAGGTGGAGCAATTTCCAGTCGATGCAGTTCGCTTTGAACGCCCCCATCTACGGACCGGCGAATAACCCGCTTACCGTCCAGAAGAACTGGAACGACACCTGGCGACTTCAAACCGGGGTCGAATATCATTTGACACCCCATGTGGATCTGCGCGCGGGCTATATCTACGATGAGGAAGCCATACCCAACGACTTTGCCGACTATGTGCTTCCGTCCAACAACCGTAATTATTTCTCCTTCGGCACCGGCATCCATTATGGCAATGTGGCCCTGGATCTTTCCTACACATACATCATGATCGAAAGCCGCGATGTGACCAATTCAGGCTCCCTGGGCTATCTCAATCCCACCCATCAGGGCGGCGAGAATGCCAGTATGATCGCCGGGGACATAACTTACAGGTTCTGGTAATCCGAACGACCCGGGCGGCGAATGCGCCTGAAAATGGAGGTGTTGATCCCGATGCGCGGCCAAGACAGTGACGACTCGATTCAATATACGATTGAGCACTTCCAGGAAATAGCCAGGCAAAATCGGTTCGCAGAAAACGCAACCCTTGCCCACGACCGCGATCGGTGCGCCGTGTGCAATGCGGCTCTGGCCGGCCCGGAGCCTTTTGTCGTCTACCTGGAGGTGACCGTTGCGTCCGTCCTGGTGAGGCGTCCGGGATTGGATGAGGCGCTCGTGGCCCAGATCAATTCGGACATGGAAATGGCTGGCATGGCGGGCGATATTACCATCGCCCGCCTGCTTTCCGATGAGGACCAGGATGCCCTGCGGTCTTGGGCCGCATGGGTTCGCGAGGCCCTGGCAACCGGGTTGGGGCTTCTTTCCGTCCACAGCCCGGCAAGCCTTGATTTCGACCTCGACGAACAGGAGGCGCTCGGGCATGGCCCGCTGATCGCATCCGGGATCGAATACATCATGGAAACGCAGAAAAAAGCCGCGCGGTAATGTTCCAGGGGCCTATCGGCCTTCGGCCTCCTCCCCCCCGGACTTGCTATTCTCCCTCTTCATCCAGCACAGCCGCGCAGACCAGCAGTTCCGCCCGGACGGCCGAGATGGAATCGAGCTTCCGGCTGAGGTCTCCGAGGCTTTTTTCCACGTTGATTTTCCCCGCCGGGTGGAGGGCCAGAGCCTTTTCAAACGAGATGCGAATGCCGGAAAGCGTAATGTCGATCTTTTCCGTAAGCGAGTTCCGGAAATCCCTTATGGTGTTGTTCACCCTGTTCAGGAGGTCGTAGCGCACCCTTCCGCAATGCCTTTCCAAAAGCTCGGTCAAAGACTCCTTCATGTTCCTCAGGATCATTCTTTTGGCCAGAAACTGCGGAATGGCCGAGGTTGCCGCGAGCTGAATCAACTCCAGCCCGACCGGATCGTCTTTTAACAGAAAATAAAAATCGCTCTTCTTGCTCAATCCTTCCACCGAGGTAAAGGGCTTGAGCCTCAGTTCGAAGATATCCCCGGTCAGGGTCAAGATGCGCTCGATGATGTCGTTTATCTTGTGTGCGAATTCCCCGTGAGCCTCTTCGAGCCTCTTTGATATATTTCCGGCTGCACTCTGGCGCCAAGGGGTGAAGGTTTCCCGGATGGAATCGAAGACGAATTGCTCGAGTTCTTCCCGCAGTCCGCCTGTTCCGCAACGCACGAGTTCGAGGTACTTTTCATCCAGTGCCTGCTGGAGCCGGGGCAAGGTGTCCTTTTTAAAGGCCTGGATCTCTTCGTCGAGTTCGCAGGTAATCTTTCCCAGATGGCCCTTTAGCAAAAACTGGTTGTTTTCGCGCTCCTTGGCGATAGTTCCCATTTCCTGCTCGAATCGCCCGATCTTGGTTTTGAGTTCTTCGACAGGAAGCTTTATGGCTTCCTGCTCGAGTTGAAAGGAGATGGTTTCGTCGGAGATCACTTTGAGCAGGTTGTTTACCACCGATTTGAGAAAAACTCCGCCCTTCTCACGGGTAAGAAAATCGAGGAGCTGCTTTTCGAATTCGGGCAAAAGACTGCGCTTGAGTAAATGCTCATCGCCCGCGCTTTTCGCCTCGAGCGCGTAGCGGGCCGAAAGCGGATAGATCCTGACTTTCCCCTGCCCGACTTCTTCTTCTATGACTCGCGTCGTAAATTCGAGCGACTCCTGCCGCTCGTTTTCATCAGCCTGATCTATTTTGTTCAGGACGAAAAAAACCTTGTCCACAAATTCCCGGACATCTTTGAGAAATTGGTGTTCGCTCTTGGAAAGGGGCGGATCGACCGATACCACGAATATTCCCGCATCAACGCAGGGGAGATAGGCGTAGGCGACCTCGGTATTGTGGCTGTAGACCGATCCGGCGCCGGGGGTATCGATGATGCGTACCCCTCCCCTCAGATATTCCGAAGGGTGGAAAACCGTGACTTCCTTGACCCCTTTTTTGTTCTGCGGATTTTCGCGTTCCGTTATGAAGGAGGGGAGGGCGGAAAGCTCGACCGATTCACACCGGCCGCTCAGATATTCGACCTCGGCCGTCCGCTCCCGTCCGTATCGAAGGATCGTGACAACGGAGGTAAGCGGCACGATGGCGGTGGGCAGGATCTTTTCGCCCAAAAGAGCGTTTATGAAGGTGGATTTCCCCCGCTTGAACTCGCCGAGGACCACGAGGTTGAAGGCTTCTTCTTCGAGCTTTCTCCTCGTTTTTCCAAGCGATTTGGCACCGGCGTCGCCTACGCTTCCCTCCAGCCGGGTGATAATTTCGAACAAACCGTCTAGCAGCCGCCCGTAGTCGAACATGGGATACCCTCCAAAGGCTTTGGTCCCCAACCGTTTCCCCCCCCAAAAAAAACTTCCGCCTCCAGTTTAAGAAGCAGAAGTCATCATCCCCTGCCGGGCAGGGGCGCTTGAGGTGGAACTTCATCACCTTTCAGACCAAAGTAGCAGCAGGAAGCGGCGATGTCAACAGCCGATAAGACTCGCTACGATCCGAAAATGGACGGGTTACTCTCAATAATTTCCTCGATTGCTTCCTCGACATCGTCGAACGTGTCGCGAGCCTGCGAAGATTCGATCTGAGGAAAGCGCAGGAGCGCCCCCGTCCAGTCGATCCCTTCTTTTTCGCATCTTTGCAGAATCGAAAGTGGAATCATTTTTAAAGACAGGCTGTCCCAAGCCACCCGTATCCTGGGTTCTCCCTCCTCATTATAAATATCCGCGGCCCGGCCGTGCCAACCCGAGAAGTCGACCCCGAACTCCTGAGCCGCCGTCCCCTCTTTTACCGCAACCGGTTCATTGAATTTGAACGGAGAAGCCTCAATGAGACTGTCGTCAACCTCGAAGAATTCCTGTTTCCCTTTTGCCGGGCAAGGGACGACCGGACGGATCTCCTCGAAGACCCAAGCGTAGGCATCGGGATCGATTTCCTCCATCAGGGCCTTTTCCTCGTCTCCATCTCTCATGGGACGCACGTCTACGACGCGAGCGATGCAAAGTGCGTGTCCGTACAGGAACAGTGTCCCGTACTCGTCTTCGATCTCCTCCATCTCCTCGTTGGAAAAAGCGGGTTTGCGGGCTGAACAGATAAGGATATCGCCTCTGTGCAGACTGTCCCACTCCGTGGCCTCGATCGTCTTCCGGCCGCTGAGAATTTCGAAGGCGTAAGGCTGGGGAATCGTTATTGCTTTCATTTTATCCTCCTCAAGGCAGTCCGCGCGCTAGTCGCAGCGCCCGGAGTATGACCAACTCAAGCTATCAAGATCATGGGTGGAAATGCGATGCATTCCCCATTTTGCGGGAGGCGATTTCGTTGGCCCGGTCCTGTAACCGGCGCTCTGGAACTGAACTAAAGCTGGCGACTTGAAACTGTTGAATGTCCCCCTCTATTTTCTTCCCCAAATTCCGGATAAAGTCTTATTCCAACTCGTTTTTCTTCCTTAATTCCTTTTCTTCTTCAATCGATGCATTGATCGGCGGAGGTCAGTGGCCGATGGGAAAAGGGATCGGAAAGCGAAGGTGCCTGTGTTGCGGGATTTTCTTCACACCAGATCGCCGGAACCAGCGACGCCGCAGATTCTGCTCCAAGCCCGAGTGCCGGAAGGCCGGCAAAGCCGCAAGTCAAAGGCGCTGGCGATGAGGCGCTCGTGGCCCGGATCGATTCGGACAGGGAAACGGCCGGCATGGCGGGCGATATAACCATCACCCGCCTGCTTTCCGAGGACGAGGATGCCCTGCGGTCATGGGCCGCATGGGGTTCGCGAGGCACTGGCAACCGGCCCGGGACTTTTTTCCCTCCACAGCCGGGCAAGCCCTTACAGCGACCTGGCCCAACAGGAGTCGCACGGACATGGCCCACTGATCCAATCCGGGATCGAACACATCGTGGAAACGCAGAAAAAGGCCGCGCGGTAATGTTCCACGGGCGGGCGCATGCGCGCCCGCCCCCGTCTCCGCAGTGGATTTCCTGTTCTTGATGACGCAAAGCTCTCAGGCCTTGATCGCCTCGTAGGTCCTCATGGGCGGGATATTGGCCAGTTCGTATTTCGAACGTACTATCGGAAAATATTGTTTCAGGTGGTTTTTCAGGTGATTGTTCGTCTGAAAACAGGTCTGGTAGGCAAGAAACTTACCGCCCTTCTTGAGCGCTCTATGGGTATTATAGAGAATCCTGTGTTTCAGGTCGTGGTCCAGAAAGGCAAACGGGATGCCGGAGATGATGTAGTCGGCCTCCGATTCCTTGCACTTCCTCAGCGTGTCCAGCACGTTTTCACAACTGTCCTGAACCAGCACGACTCTGGGATCGCTGATTTTCCTTTTCAAAAAGGAGTTGAAATGCCGATTGCGCTCGATAAGGATCAACCGGGACTCTTCCCCCATCTGCCCCAGCAGATACTTTGAAAAAACACCCGTGCCGGGACCGTATTCCACGATCAGGTCGCTATGGCTGAAATCTATCTTGCTGCAGACCTTCTTCACGCCGACTGTGGATGTGGGAGTTATCGAAGCAACATTTTTGTCCCTGATAAAGTTCATTATGTAAACGAATGTATCCATTTCCAGCATGCTCCTGCCAACTGTTTTCAGATCAAACAGGCTCTTTTCCCCTTCGGGCTTCGGCGGCCCTTATACCAGCTATCCTTCGATTATGAAAGAAATTTACGCACAGCCGGCCACATTTAATTTTCGAGCGGCTCGACAGCTCCCGCTCGACCCCCTCGTACAACAGTGGTATAAAGGCGCCGCGGAGGAGGAATAGACCCATGATGGCACAAGATAACTTTACCCGGCCGCGCTGGAAGATCGTGCACAGTCGCATCCCCGCATCCGTCTCTGAGGTGATAGACATCGTTTTGCGAAATCGCAACCTGGACGCTTCGGCTTTTTCGGGAGACCTGAAGGATCTTGCCGAGCACCTGAGCATTCGGGGCATGTCCGAGGGCGCGGAGCTACTGGCAAAACACATCACCCTCGGCCACAAAATAGTGATTGTCGCCGACTACGATTGCGATGGAATCACCTCCGCGGCGCAAATGGCCCTCTTCCTTCAAGATATCGCCTACCCCAACTTCCAGGTCCTGATCCCTTCCCGCCTCGAAGGCTACGGGGTCCCGGAACGGGCCGTGACGCAAAATCCCGATGCAAAAGTGTTTGTCGCTCTCGATTGCGGCACTCTCGATTTCGAGCCCGTGATAAGCGCCTGCTCCATGGGAGCCGACTTTATCGTCATAGACCACCACGAGGTCCCCGCCGACAAGGGCGGCCTCAACCATGCTCCGGCCACCGTGCTGATAAACCCCAAACACCCCGACTGCTGTTCTCATTTCAAGGAGTTCTGCGCCTCGGGACTGACTTTCCTTTTTCTGGCAGCACTCAGGCAAGCCTTGAAAAGGCTGCCCGCCAGCCCCTTGCTTCCCCGCCTTGGCGGAAAATACCTGGCCCTTGCGGCTACCGGGACCGTTTCCGACCTCGTTCCCCTCGTTTCGGCAAACAGGATTCTTGCTCGAACGGGTCTTCGAAATCTGAACGCAAACAGCTTCGCCCCTCTCTGCCGGCTTGCCGAGGGGGCGGGGCTCGCGGGCAAGACCCTCACAGCCGGCCACATAGGTTTTTATCTCGGCCCGCGCATCAATGCCGCGGGCCGAGTTTCCGAGGGGCAAATCGCCTACGATCTTTTGACTTCGCGGGAACCGGCCGAACTGACCCGGCTGGCCGCGCGACTCGAAGAACTAAATGGGCTCAGACGGGCACAGGAGAGCAAAATTGTGGCCGAGATCGCCTCCCGGCTGACTCATAACCCGCCCGCAAGTAGAACGCTCGTTTTGGCCAGCCCCGAGTGGCTGCCCGGAGTCGTGGGCATTGCCGCCTCAAGGGTCCAGCAAGACCACTTTTACGGTCCCGTGGTGGTCCTTGCCATAGACCCGACAGACGGAACCGCAAGGGGGTCGGCAAGAAGCATTCCCGGCTTCGACATGCACCACGCCCTCTCTCTTTGCTCCGATCTGCTCGTCAGGTGGGGGGGCCACAAGGCGGCCGCCGGCCTGACAATTGCCGCCAACCGGATCGAACAATTCACCGAGAGGATGGAAGCAATTGCCAGCGAGCAGCCGGCGGACATCTTTGTCCAACGCGGCAAAGTCGATCTCGAACTGCCCTTGACCCTCGTGGGGCCCCCTCTCATCAGAACACTCGAGCAACTCGAACCCCACGGCATTGGAAACCCCACCCCTGTTTTCTGCCTTCGCGGCGCAAAGCCTACCTCTGTAAAGACTTTCGGAAAAGAACAAAATCATCTGAGGATCGAATTCCCAAACGGTATCGAGGGGGTCTGGTGGCGCGGGGCAAACCGCTTTCCCGGCAGGCGGGATATCGGGAAAACTCGGGATATTGTCTTTCGAACAGGCTGGAACGATTTTCGCAAAAAGGCAACCTTGGAAATTTTGGATCTCGGCGACTTGTTCGCCTCTCGAACGGAGTGATTCAGACCGGGATCAAGGGCCTTACTCAGTGGCCGGCCGGGCGCGGAAAGACTTCTTGAAAATTTCCGCGCGCGCCCTCGGATCTCCGGGCCGGTGAGCCACCCGTGGATGGTTCGCTCCTCCTCCCCGAAGGAGCCCCTTTAAGCCGCCTCCCCCTTTTGCAACTCCAAAAGGTCCGACTTTCTTTTCTGCATCCTTTCGTGAACCCGCTCCTGGACACTTAAGGCTCTTTCCCCCCTGGCCCCTCTCATGATCCGGGCCGATTTGAGTATCGAGGAGGGATTGCGCAGATCGGCCGTCTTTTCGGCACAAGAACTCGCATTCTTGAAGTCTTCCACCGTCCGATATTCTTCGTGGGAAACAAAGGACTCAAGCAGCACGTAGCCGATTTCAAGCTGCTTTTTCCAATCGCACTCGGGATCATTGGCCAATTCGCCAAGAATCGCCCGCCCGATCTGCTCCTTGGGAAAAGGCAGCGCCAGTTCGGAGGCCAGCAGCCCCTTGGTATCTTCCAGCACCTTCAGATAGGTCGAAATGACTGCCGAGCGTAACGTCTCGCAAAGAGCCGGACGCTCCAAAGAGTTATTGGCATCGTAATGACCCTTGATAAGCTCCATCGCAACCTCCAGGGTGCAGGTAAAAAGTGGATCGATGGCTTTTCGGGCGGAAGAGTCGGCCGGATTAATGCGCAGCCGATGGCTATGATACTCATATAGACATCGCGAATGGAAGTTGAAATAGGGTGAAGACCCCAGTTCGCATGGGGGGAATACTGTATTTTTTGCAACAAGCTGCAAAAATTGAAAGAGGAGAGCCAGGAAAGGAGGAGGAAGGGAACCTGGCTCTCCAGAGGAGGAAAGAGTTTTCTTTCCAATTGAAATTATAACCTCCACGTCAAGAGAGCCCATTTTAGAATTGCGATATTTCCGAATCGTCGAGCGGCAGCACATGTCTGGGCTCGATTTCCGCCTTGCCGTTGCGGGGGGCGCTTTTCCCGTTGGCGTTTCGCGCACTCTCACCACCCGAAACGGTCCGAGGCAGGGGTTTGGAGCCTTTGGCCCTGGCCTCTTTTAGCGGCTTTTGACCCTGGGCGTCGGCTTCTCCGCGCTCCCTTTCGGTTCCATCGACCTTAAGGCCGGCAAAGGCGGCTATTTCAAAGACGAAGTGTCTTACGCGTCGGGCCTGGGCGCTCATCTCTTCGGCCGCCGAGGCCGATTCCTCGGCGTTTGCCGCGTTTTGTTGCACGACCTTGTCCATCTGGTTTACCGCCCTGTTGATCTCCTCGATACCCTGGGCCTGTTCGGCCGAAGCCGCGGATATCTCACCTATGAGTTCGCGCATTTTGGAAGAGCTGTCGGAGACCCTGGAAAATTGAACGCCTGTTTTGCTCACGATCTCCGAACCGTCTCGTATTTTTTTAACCGTGCCCTCGATGAGATGAGCGGTGTTTTGCGCCGCTTCAGCGGCGCGCATGGCCAGATTTCGCACTTCATCGGCAACAACGGCAAAGCCTGCTCCGGCCTCTCCGGCCCGCGCGGCTTCAACCGCGGCATTGAGAGCCAAAAGGTTTGTCTGAAAGGCTATTTCGTCGATCGTCTTGATTATTTTGGAAGTTTCCTCACTGGCCGAGGAGATTTCAGCCATCGACTGTGTCAGGTGGTTCATCGAAACATTGGCTTCCGAGACGATTCCAGCCGTTTCGCTCATCAGCACGCTTGCCTGGTGCGAATGGTCGGCGTTTTGTTTGGTCATCGAGGCCATTTCCTCAAGCGACGAAGAAGTCTCCTCTATGGAAGCCGCCTGCTCGGATGCACCTTCAGCCAATTGCTGGCTGGTCGATGAAATCTGGTTTGAGGCCGTGGATGCATGTTCGGCGCTTTCGCTAAGCCCGTTTACGGCGTGTTTTAAAACCCGCGTGGTGCTCAGGGTGATAAACGCGCAGATCCCGGCGCCAAGCACGAGGCACAGCAGGGAAAACAGCAGCATCAGAAATTGGGTGCGGGAAGCCTTTGTGCCAAGCGAAGTCTCGATGGCCGCCATGCGCCGCTCGCTTTGATCGGAAAAACTCCTGGCCGCCCGCTCGAAGTCCTCGACAACGCTCTTGTACTGCAGGCTTGCCGCCTGGGCCGCATCGGAGGTCTTTATCTCGCCCGAGTCGATTTTGGCAAAAACCCCGGCGAAGCCCGCCTCATACTTGCCAAACTCCACTCGCATAGCCTTCAGGCTGTTTCGCTCTTTTGCCCGCGTGGCCACCTTCTCCATGGCATCGAGCTTTTCCAAAAGCTCTTTTGATTTCTTTTGCCATTGTGCGTGATATTTCGCCGTGGCCTCTTTGGATTCGATACTGATAAACATGTCCTTCTCAAAGCGCCTCATCGACAGAATGCCTTCCCCGGTTGCGGCCGCATATCCGGCAAGCGCCCCGTCGGTGTGGAGCATCCGATCGAATCGGGTTATGGCGTCATTTGAAATGGAGCGCACGCTCAAGTAGCCTGTGGCGCCGGTTAGGACCGCAAGGACAAGGACTGTTGCAAAACCGATCGTTATACGTTTTCCAATTGTCAGTTTGGCTTCCATTAGCATTCCTTCTTTTCGTCTGCGATTGCGATCTCGACCGTGCTAAACAGGTTTGTCGGCACAAGGACGA
Organism: Deltaproteobacteria bacterium; assembly: GCA_021777755.1. Taxonomy (GTDB): domain Bacteria; phylum Desulfobacterota; class Syntrophobacteria; order Syntrophobacterales; family Syntrophobacteraceae; genus SbD1. Next base: position 91,607 of record JAJYDE010000001.1, on the reverse strand, counting down.
ATTTTCTTGAGGTTTTTTTGTACTCCCGATCGTTTCCAAGGCGCCCGGAGGATGTCCCGCAGGCGTTTGCAGGTCCACGGCGAAAGGCATTGACAAGGCTGCGGCGATCCCATATAGACTGGGATGAAGTGGGCTGTCTCACGGTCTTTTCCCCGCCGATAGCTGAATGACTCCTGTGCTCTTTCGGCCCCGATTCCAAATGAAAGGTCCTCGAAAATGACACAAAGGATCTTGCTTGTTGACGACGATGAAGATCTTCGCTCCATGCTTGAATCCATTTTAAAAGCCGACGGATATGCCGTCGATTCGGCACCGGACATGGATACAGCCCTCAGTTTCATGGGATCGGGCGACTACGAGATCATGCTGCTCGACAAGAATTTCCCCGGCATGAACGCAAATCCCGAAGGGGGCATCGACTTGTTAAAACACGTGCGCTCTTTGTCCCTGCCCTCCGAAGTGATCATGATGACAGGGGATCCGACGGTTGAAACGGCTATCGAAGCCATGAAGCTGGGCGCCTTCGATTACATAAGCAAACCCTTTTCCCTTAAAGACCTTCGGCTTAAAATCAGGCGGCTGTCGCAGTACAAGAATTTCGTCAATCCGGAACTGACCATCGGGTTCTACCGGGGGTTGCAGCGAAGAATGCTCGATGTGGTCGAGCGCGTGTCGAAAATGTCCGATCGCGGCCTGGAGCAATCCTTGATAACGTTAAACGATGAGATCGACAAGTTGTTCGCTCTGCTAAAAGAGAGCGAAAAGATACTTCTTGCCGAACGTGAAGCGCTCTCCCGTATTGCCAGCCTTTCCGAACGGCTGAAAGCGGGCCTTCCGAAAAAAGATGAAAATTATCATCTCGCCGATAAGATTTCCCGCCTCGCCAATCATCGGGTTTGAGTAAAGAGCGAATAAGACCCTGATTGGCGGGCTTCCCCCTGGCCAACAACCGGTCCCCCCGCTTGCGAGTTCGCCGGGATGGCTCCCCCTTCCGGCTTGGTATCCCCGGCGCCTCTTGGCGCCCTGTTCATGGTAATCATGTACGGCAAAAAAGAGTTCAAAGGCATGCCGGGCGTGGAGGGCCTGCTCACCCGTCATCAGCGGGAACCGCAAAGGGCCGCTGGCGGTTAAACGAACGAGAAGCAGGAATTCTCCATTTCCCGGCTGCCTGAACCCTGCGGCCTTGGAGCAGGCGCCCGGACCGGGTCAGGTTCGGGGCCCTCCACCTTTTAGCGGCGTAAGGGTTGCTCTTTTGATGCCAAACTTTCTGCAACTCCCGTATGAGGGCAAAAGAAAATCCACTCGGCCCGGTCTGCTTCTCGGCATCTTGTCCTGATATCGGACGGTATAGACCTTGTGGTTTATCCTCAGGCGGAAGCGATCTCCGAATCGGAAGTGTTTGGCAAGATCGGGCGATAGCGCGACCAGGCTGTAGTAATCACGGCTTGTTATACGATGCATGGAGGCTGTGATGCGAGGATGAAACCGCTTCGTACAGCGTCGATCGGCAGCGTAGGCACTGACTCTTACCTGAAACCCATGAGCTTGAACGGGCAGCGCGAATGAGAGCACGCAGACGGCAAGGGCCGGCCATTTGAGTTTTGGACTCATCGGGCAAGGCTCCTGTGACTGGTGTTGCCGGCCGCCCTGAAGGTGGTACGACCCTTGACAACATGGTTAATCTCCTTTGAACCTTCCGCCCCTTCGGGGGGCGCACCGGTTTCGAAATTAAATCGCGGCGACAAAAATGCAGATTTGGTGCCAATGGCGGCCGGAAGGCTCTATTCCGGGCAGAGGCCGGTCGATCCAACCCGCCGGGCAATCCCAAAGCCTCGATGTATTCCGCCCGTTTTCACGATTTTTCATGATTCCGGCCTTTTTTCGTAAAAATAGCCTGCCCGTTAAAGGATGACTCACGTGAGCCGCCCGGCTCCGGCCCGCCACCCATATCGATCGTCTTCCTCCGCGAAGACCTTTTGCCTTGATATCGGAATTTAATAAATGGCACGCCTTAATTTAACTCCCAGCCCGTTTCCTAACATTGGAGGGATGATTACCCTTGCTTTTATCAAAGAGGCAGGTCCGACCACATCAAAACTGAAAAGACACAAAGATGAATAATACTGCGCGGGGCGAGTCGGGGGAACTTCGGCGGCAAATCGAGGAGATCGTCGAAAAAAGGGGAGAGGATGCCGAGGAAATGGTCCGTGAGTTGCGGGCACTGATTCATGATCTGCAAGCTCGAAAGGAGCAAATAGGGCGGGCGCGCGGTGGACTGGAGAAATCCGAAAAAGTGTACAGGGAGCTCTTTGATTTTGCGCCTTTCGGATACCTGTGGCTGGATGAACGCGGGGCCATTGTGATGACCAATCCCGTGGCTTGCGATTTGCTGCTCATGACGGGGCCGGAGTTGATCGGACAGGAATTTTCACGCTTTATCCATCGGGCCGATCTTGAGTCTTATTGGGCTCTGGCGCGCGGGCCGGCCGGGGCCAAAGGCGGCCGGCGCACCGGAGAAATGCGGCTTCTAGCAGGCAAAGCGGCACCGTTTTATGCTCGCGTCGATCTGTTGGACGTCACGGACGACCGGGGTGGATCGGACGGCTTTCGAGTCGCCTTCACGGATATATCCGCCCAAAAGGCAAACGAAGAGAACCTGAAAAAATATACCGCCAAACTGGAGCGCAGCAACCAGGAATTGCAGGACTTCGCTTTCATTGCCTCTCACGACCTCAATGAGCCTCTTCGAAAAATCGAAGCCTTCGGCGATCGGTTGCAAAGCAGGTGTGGGCCAGGCCTCGGACAAGAAGGCCTCGAATACGTTCAAAGGATGCGCGCGGCGGCCCAAAGGCTGCGGGATATGACCCGGGGACTTCTCGAATATTCACGGGTCTGCTCGGCCCGGGGCGGCTTCGTGCCGGTCGCCCTGGAGCCCCTGGTTCGCGGAGTTCTGTCCGATCTGGAGTGGCAAATAGAAAAAAATGAGGCAAGGGTTATCTTGGAGGAGCTTCCCACCCTTGAGGCCGATCCGGACCAATTGCGTCGCCTTTTTCAGAATTTAATATCCAATGCCTTGAAATTTCACGGTAATAAGCCGGTCAGGCTACGAATATCCAGCCCGACTGACGGCTTCATTGAAAATGAGAGCGAATACCGGCAGATCATTGTCGAAGACAACGGCATCGGTTTCGAGGATGCACATGCCGAACGCATTTTCCGGCTTTTCGAACGTCTGCACGGCAGGGGCGCTTATGAAGGCACGGGAATGGGCCTTGCCATTTGCAGGCGTATCGTCGAGCGCCACGGTGGCTCGATCGCGGCCCGAGGGCTCCCGGGAAAAGGAGCCGATTTTACCATTACCCTGCCGGTAAAACAGGTCTGACCCTGCGGCGGCCGGGGCGATCGCAATGAAATTCAGATCGACAAAGCTTGTTTCCAATCCTCCACACATCGACCCACCATTTTCCCCTTCTGGTTGCCGTTTCCATTGCCGCCCCTATTTGCCGCTTCAGGGTGCCGCTTTGCGGTTCCAAATCCTTTTGTGATATCAAACACGGTGGGATTCCACCGTTATCGCCCGCCGGGCCTTTCGACCCGCGGACCCGACGACAGGGTTCTTTGAAAACTGAATAAACCGGCTATGGTTTCGCCCCCTTTGAAAAGGCGGGACGGGGGGGATTTTGCACAAGCTCGCACCCGATTTATTGGCAAAAATCCCTGGCTCCCACCTGAACCCCACATTGGTTAAGGACGCCTCGAACTCAAATCGCCCTTCCGAATCCCGCAGTTTGCGGACGGACACGACACTAATTCTTCGTCCATCCCCCCGTACTATCGCCTATTTACGCGCTTCGCTCTTCTCCTTCGCTTTTCGCCCTTTTTCCCCTTGCTGTTCCCATGCTGTTATCATGCTGTTACCCATGCTGTTACCTCTGCTGTTATTCATGCTGTTATCCCCGCTGTTCCCATGCTGTTCCCGCGCTGTTAATTTTTACCCCGAAATCCCGAAATATTCGTTAAATCGAACTGTTAAGCAAACCGATCAAAAAAATATTTTTCCAATAACAGCTTGAGTCTCTCGCCGGATCGGCCATAATTGCAAAAACGGGGATACAACTCCCGGATCAATTTCATGCCATTGGTGGCACGCCCCGGGCGAACGCAAAGAGTCGGCCTGGCAATAGATGTTCTTATGAGTCCGCTCTCCGGCTATAATTTCAACCTCTTCGGTATTAGTTTTCTGTCTTAAAGAGCCGCCATACCGGATAAAGAAGAAAAAAAATCGAAAGCCGGGAAGAAAAAGTCACTGGTTCGCAAAGAAGGCCGCCCGGATGAGGGGGCGCGAAATCCCGTGGAAAGTACCGATAATCGAGAGATCCCGGTTTTCAACCCATCAAAGGAGCAGGCCCGGTCCGCTCCCGACAACGACGGTGCAACAGGCAAAGAGGCCGCAAAAAGGCTGTTTGCGATCATCGGCATGGGCGCTTCGGCAGGCGGACTCGAAGCCCTCGTGGAATTTTTCCATCACGTTCCCGAAAAAAGCTGCATGGCCTGCGTCATCATAACCCGCACGGACCCAACGCGCTCCAGCCTTCTTCCGGAGCTCATCCAGCGTCGCGCCAACATTACCGTGGTGGAAACAAAAGAGGGCATGATAGCCGAATCCGATACGGTCTATCCGCCCCCGTCCAACCGGGACCTGGAAGGCGACTCCTTTCGACTGAAGGAACAAAAGCGAGGCAGTATCCTTCGGCTGGCACAAAAATCACGGCAAAGTGGAAAAAGATCGGACAATTTGATTTGGCCCACCTTTTATCCTCCCTTTCAAACATTAATTTATATTGAGATATTAACGATCTGTGTTTTTGCATCCGGTGACCCGCGTTTCCGGATGTACACGATTGAACGCGTTGATTACGGGGAGGACCGGTAATGATCCGAAAAAATATATGGACTCGCTTGTTGATCGGGTTCCTGTCAGTGTTGCTGACGGCCCCGGTCGCAGCATTGGCTCAAACTGCTCCGAACACCCGGGGTGCTCCGCAAGGCTTCAGCCGGGCTCAAATCGACCAGATGCTGGCTCCGATCGCTTTGTACCCCGATTCGCTTTTGGCCCAGATTCTTTTGGCCTCGACCTATCCGTCCCAGGTAGTGCAGGCCGACAGATGGGTCAAGTCCCGCAAGGGTTGGAGCAAGACTCGCATCAATGAGGCCTTGAACAAGAAAAACTGGGATCTCAGCGTCAAAGCCCTTGTTCCCTTTCCCAAAGTGCTGGACATGATGAATAGTCAACTTGACTGGACGACGAATTTGGGTGAGGCCTTCCTCGGGCAGCAATCCGAGGTCATGGCGCAGGTGCAGGTGTTGCGGCAAAAGGCTTACGCCGCCGGCAACCTCAAAACCACCCCGCAACAAAGCGTGGTCGATCAGAACAACGATATCGCGATCGAACCCGTAAATCCCGAAGTCGTCTACGTACCCTATTACGATCCCTGGGATGTCTACGGGTCATGGTGGTGGCCGGGATATCCTCCCTTTGCCTTCTATCCCTATGCGGGCCCCTTCCTCTCCTTCGGTCTGTTCGGGTTTGCCGCGGCCGTGAGCGTGGGTCCCTACTGGAACTGGGGTTGGGGACATTGGAACTGGCATCACAGAGACCTTTACGTCAACACCAACCGAACCGTAAACATCAACGATCCTCATGCCCGGATCAATCAAAGGACCATGAGAACCGCCAATTTCAATTCCTTTGCCCGGCATCAGGTGGCGGGTCTTGGCAGGGTGCCCGGCGCTGTCGGCCACAGCACTCGCCCCGGCGCTTTCAATAGACCCTCGGCGTCCTCGGTCCAAAGGGGCATCGCAAGGCCACCGGCCGGAGCAGCCCACGGTTTTGCCGGCCGCGGCCCGGGCGTTGCGGCAAACAGGGGGGCGGCGGTTCCCCCTGCACCGGGTGTGACCGGCGGGCGCGCGGTTCCAAACCACGGCTTGGCGGGCACGGGAAACTTCCGGGGCCATGGTGTTGCCGCCCCCAAGGCCAACGTCGGCCGAGCTCCGGGGTTTAGCGGCGGCGGCTTCCGCGGCCCCGTCGGTGGCGCGCCTCACTTCGGCGCATCGCCGGGCTTCAGGGGTGGAGCGCCTCACTTCGAAGGCGGGGCTCATTTCGGCGGTGGCGGCGCACATTTGGGTGGTGGCGGTCGCAGGTAACAAGACAAGATGGGCGGGCACCCGGAAACGGGGGCCTGCCTCCCGCGGGCGTCGGAGGGCCCGTGTGTACCCTCCCCCCTCCGGTCCGCGCAACACCACTCAAGAACGTCTTCTGGAAGTGTACCACTCGATTTGCCTGCAAACTCCGCGGATAAGCTGCACATCGCGTCCGCGGACCTGCATCCGGCTGAAGAACCGTCGAAGGCTCTCCATGCGGTAGTCCGGGTTTTCAGGGCTCAAGAAATTGATCTTGGTAAGGGTTTCCTTAAGGTGCGCATACATCGCTTCGAGTTCCGAGCGGGTGGCCAGGCGCGGGACGAAGTGCTCCTTTTTTTCCGCGGTCGCGGTGAAAATTTCGTAGACCATTATCATGACCGCCTGGGCAAGGTTTATGGAAGAAAACTCGGAGGTCGGAATGGTGACGAGCACATCGCAGTACCTGATGTGTTCATTTGCCAGGCCACTCGCCTCGGGACCGAAAAGAAGGGCCACCCGGTTTTTTCGGCTTACGGGGATAAGTTCCAGGGCAAGCTGGCGGGGATTTCTAACCGACTGGCGGTGAGAGCCGTGACGCGCGGAGGTACCCACCACGTATTGGAACGGCTCCAAGGCCTGTTCGAGCCGGTCGTGGACTTCGATGCCCAAAACGAGTTCTTCGGCGTGGTGCGTGGCGGTTTTCAAGATGCGCGTTAGATCGCACTGGTAAGGCTTTACCACAAGGACCCGCGAGATGCCCATGTTCTTGGCCGCCCGTACCGCGGCGCCTATATTTTCCGGGTAATGCGGCTCGACCAGCACAACGGCTATGTGTTCAAGATTTATCCTGCTCACCTGTAATAGTTTCGATAATACTCCAGCACCATCCGGTGGGTATTGAAGTAAGGAGTTATGTCGCAGATGGAGTGCCTCATGACGGACAGCCACTTCCGGGGGTTTGCGTAATAGGTGGTGACCATGTCTTCGAGGTCCTGGTACAAATCGGAGGCCGCCTCCTCGTCGTCCTGGTCTTCATCGTCGCCGATCGCCCATCCGTTCACACGGTTTTTGCACGCCTCCCGCCACCATCCGTCGAGAACGCTCATGTTGACCCCGCCGTTGAAGCAGACCTTCATGCCGCTCGTACCGCTCGCCTCCCTTGGACGGCGAGGTGTGTTGAGCCAGACGTCGGCCCCCGCTGTCATGAGGGAGGCCACCCAGATGTTATAGTTCGGTACGAAGACCAGCCGGAGCTGATTTTCATATTGCTTGCCGGTATTGACGATCTGCTTTATCAGCTCTTTTCCCGCCTCATCCTGCGGATGGGCTTTGCCCGCGAATACGAACTGAACCCGGTCGTAGGACAGGTTGAACAAAAATTCCAGGTCGCTCAAAATGAGCGTTGCGCGTTTATAGGCCGCGGCTCGCCGCGCAAAGCAAATGGTCAGACGTTCGTCCGTAAATCCCGCGTCGGAAAGAGAGTTAATGTAGCTGATGAGCCGTTTTTTGGCCCCCTTTTTTGCAGCCACGATTTCGCTGTCCGGAATCTGCGAAATATCGGCCAGTTGTTGGGGGTCGTTACGCCAGGTCGGAATATATTTATCATAGAGCTTTTTAAATTCCGGGCCGGTCCAGCTCAAGTGGTGCACCCCGTTGGTGATGTGGCCGATGTTGTAGCCGGGAAACATGAGCCGCGAGATCTCTCCGTGCAACTGGCTGACTCCATTTGCGGCGCGCGAGCAATTAAGTGCCAGCACCGTGGTGTTCAGCAAATCTTCTCCGGCAAGGCTCTTTATGTTGGCCGGCAGATAATCGCCGATAACCTTCCGGGCAAGATCGTAATCGAACTTGTCGTGGCCTGCGGGAACGGGGGTGTGGGTGGTGAAGATACACCTCGACTTCACCTGCTCGCCCTCTCCGTTGAAATCCTTGAGCATGGCCAGGGTGAGAAAAACAGCATGTCCCTCGTTCATGTGATAGGTTGTGATATTGGGCTCGAGCCGTTTCATCGCAAGATAGCCCCCGATTCCCAGAACCGCTTCCTGCGATATCCTCGTGTGCTGGTCGCCTCCGTAGAGGTATTGCGTAATGAGCCGGTCGGCGGGGGCGTTGTCCGGAAGGTCCGTGTCCAGAAAATAGACCGAAACGCGTGAATTTCCCTCTCCGTTGCCGGCTCCCCGCACGTTGTGCTTCCATACGCCGATCTGGACGTCACGCCCCTCGAGTCTTACCCTCACCTTGAGGGGCAGCGGCTCCATGAAGGCGCGCGGGTCGAAATAAGGATACATCTCTTCCTGCTGCCCGAACGGATTGATGTTCTGAATGAAATAGCCCCGTTTGTACAGGAGCGTTATGGCGACCAGGGGGATGTTCAGATCCGCGGCTGATTTGATGTGGTCGCCGGCCAGGATGCCAAGGCCCCCGCTGTAGGTCGGGATATTCTCGGTGAGGCCGATTTCCATGCTGAAGTATGCGACTTTCATCGTGGCTGATTGGCTCCTCTGCGGGTTGGATGGTTTCCAGTTGAAATGTATACCATATCGCCCCCCGTTTTCCAAAAAAACATGCAAGCCCCCCGGGGGGCATTCTGTTCCGGCACAATTTTTCCTGTCCTTTGCGTGTATACCGGTATATGGATATTGGAACGAAAACCGGACTGGCGCCTTTGAGGCGCTCAAAGGAGAAGCGAAGATGTCGAAAGTCTTGATTCATCCCGCCGGCTATCACAATGTTCGTGAAGCCGTGGACCGGGCCTTCGAACTTTTCCCGGTGGAGATAACAGGCAGGAAGGTTTTGATAAAGCCCAACGTACTCAGAGTATCGAAAGCCGAGGAAGCCATTGTAACCCATCCGGAGGTGCTTCGGGCTGTCCTCGAAAAGGTCGAGACGCTCAGGCCCGCTTCCATTGTCGTGGGCGACAACCCCGGGATGTTCAGCTACGGAGCAAATGAAGAAAGCTTCATCTCGACAGGTCTTATGGAAGCCTGTCTTGGCCGGTATGAAAATATCGGACTCGATTCGCTCAAGGTCGCCTTCGACCCTGATTTCATGCCCGCGGTGAGCGTCTCCAGGGCAGTCATTGAAGCCGAGGTCCTCATCAGCCTTCCCAAATTCAAGACCCACGGACTGACCGTCATGTCGGGAGCGCTCAAAAATTCCTACGGGATTTTGCCCGGCGCGCAAAAAGCCATGCTCCACAAGGCCGCGGGCAGCCCGGTCCGGTTTCACGAACTGCTGGTCGAAGTCTACCGGCTGAGGGTCCCCGATCTTTTCATCATGGACGCTGTGGTCGGAATGGAAGGTAACGGTCCGGCCTCACCCGAGCTGCGCGACATTGGTCTCATACTGGCCTCCGATAACGGCGTGGCCATGGACTCGGTTGTTGCGACCCTCATGGGTTGCGATCCCGGCCGGCTTCGATTTCTTCAGAAAGCACGCGAACTTGGCCTCGGTGATTTCGACCTCGCGGCTATCGAACTGATCGGGACTCTGAAGGCAATCCCCGATTTCAAACTCCCGCCCCTGGGCGGCGAGGCCAATATCAACAACCCACATGTGCAACAACTCATCGAAAGCCGCACCATCCTGCGCCCCCTGGCAAACCCGGGGCTGTGCACCGGCTGCGGCGCCTGTGTCGATCAATGCCCGGTCTCGGCACTCGAAATTCTGGAAGCCATTCCCGTTGTCGATCCCGAGGTCTGCATCAGTTGCTTTTGCTGCCAGGAGCTGTGCCCGGAAAAGGCCATGGCGCTGCAGTGATTTCCCAAAAGGAGGCTCCAAATGAAAGGTCTTCTGCTACGATGGCTCCTTCTCACGATTGCGATCATCATCACATCCTATTTCGGAGTCGGCATTCACGTGAGAAGCTTTTTTTCAGCCTTTTTCGCCGCGATGGTCCTTGGCGTACTAAATGCCCTGTTTCGTCCGATACTGATCCTCATAACCCTGCCGATCAATATCCTGAGCCTGGGCCTTTTTACCTTCGTAATCAACGCGGTGCTTCTTCTGATGGTCTCGGGAGTGGTCTCGGGCTTCTACGTGAGCGGCTTCTGGGCCGCTCTTTTCGGTTCCCTGGTCATAAGCCTTGTGAGCTGGCTTCTGAGCTCGTTTGTAAATGAAAGAGGCGGGATCGGCTACATCGACCTGAAAAAATCGAACCGGGGCATTTGGGAATAATCGGCGTCGGCGATTCAAAACCGGTTTGCATGGCCGGGAGCAGGCGCTCCCGAACATGCAAACCTGAGACAGGAAAGTTTTGGTCGACTATTTCTTTTTCTGGTTTTGGCCTACACCGCCGTGGGGAGCGCCTACACCGCCATGAGGAGCACCGCGGGGAGCGCCTCCAAAGTTATTGTGCGGAGCGGCAAAACCACCGCGGGGAGCGCCTCCAAAGTTATTGTGCGGAGCGGCAAAACCACCGCGGGGAGCAGCACCGCCATACCCTCCGTGAGGAGCGTTATTGTGCTGTCCGTAGCCGCCGCGATTGGCCCCGCCGTAGCTTCCCTGGGAAACACCGTGCGAGGTGTTGCCGTAGCCGCCTCGGTAGCCGCTATTGTGCTGCTGCCCGTAGCCGCCCCGGTTGGCCCCGCCGTAGCTTCCGCGGGAAACACCGTGAGAGGTGTTGCCGTAGCCGCCCCGACCCTGTGAGCCCCCCGCCCCGGTCTTGCCGCCATGCAGTTCCTGCATGACCTGGTTTGCCGAAGGTCGTCCGGGATGCTGACCGGGAGCGTTCATTTTTCCCGGAGCCCCGAAACCGTTATTTCGATACCCGGGATGCTGACCGGGTGTGTTCATTTTTCCCGGAGCCCCGAAACCGTTTTTGCCATACCCCGGATGCTGACCGGGTGCGTTCATTTTTCCCGGAGCCCCGTAACCGTTTTTGCCATACCCCGGATGCTGACCGGGTGCGTTCATTTTTCCCGGAGCCCCGAAACCGTTATTGCCGTAGCCCGGATGGCGGCCCGCGGCCGCACCGGCCATGCCCGGACGTGCGCCTGTGCGTGTTACAAGCTGGCCGTGAGTGATCCGGCCTGTTTGGATATGGCCCTGCAGGGCGGCGGGATTTACTCTGCTTGTTCCCAAGGCCCTCGTCCGGATCGTGGGGGAACCTACACGGCCCGCCACTGCCAAATTATGTGCGTTGGCGTAGCGGAAATTGTTGTGCCAACTGTTTATGACCGTAACGTTCGTGGTGTTGATATTAATGTTCCGGTTGACATTGAGGAACACATTGCCCCCCCCCCAACCCCAACTGCCCCAGCCCCAGCCCCAGGCCGGTCCGACGGTTATGCCGCCCCAAAACCCGAAAGCCCCCACAACCGGGGCAAAACCAATGACCGGCCCCGGCCAAACGGGATAATAAGCATAAGGAGGATAAGACGGCCACCACCAACTGCCGTAGACCACCGCGGGGTCATAGCGCGGGATATAGACCATGTCCGGATCAACGGGCTGGATCTCCACATAATCGTCGGTTACAACCACCCTCTGCTGGGGGGTCGTCCTGAGATTGCCGGCCTCCTGCGCTTTTCTGCGCAGTCTTTGAACAGAGTCCATGACATCGGCCTGCTGGGCCATGAAAGCTTCACCCAACCGTTGGGCCCAATCCGGCTGCTGGGCCAGCATGTCGAGCACCGCCGGGAAAGGCACGAGCGCCTTGATGCTAAGATCCCAGCGCATCCGGTCGAGTTCGGCGTTGAGCGCGCGCCCCCTTAGCCCGGGGTTGGCATGCAACCATTGATCCGCATCCATCACCTGGTCGGGATAAGTGGCCGCTATAAGGATTTGCGCCAGCAGGGAATCCGGATACAGGGCAACTGGGGCCAGCATTTGGTCCAGTTGCTCCCGGCTGAAGGTGACACCGCCTTCGGGGCCTTGCGCGAAGACAGCACAAGGGGCGGCGGTGACGATCAAAACGCCCAGTAACGCCAGGGCTAAAAGTGCTTTCGACTTCATAAGCTTCTCCCTTTTCCACTTCTGTCATAAAGTATCAACAATTGGAGCTTCACACCCGTCAGCTTCGAATGAGATAACGAATGACTGGAGCAATAAGTCTACAGACGACCATCTTTGGCGCAACTTTTTTTAACCGCCGCACAAATGGTTCGGAGCCGAGGATCTCACTTCTTTTGAGGCTTTGTGAAACGTATAGTCGAAGATCAGGTTGGAATCAAGACTGATTTAAACACCACTCAGGGGTGGACATGAAGAATAAAAAAGAGGTTCCGGCCGCACTTCCGGCTCAATCAGGTACTGGAAGTGCGGCCGGCTATATTTGGAGGAATGCCGGGCGGCGCCCAACTTTTCCGTTACAGACTGTCCGCCAGCAACTCCGAGAGTTCCATGATCTCGAGGCTATCCTGTTTGCCAAGGCTGGCGCAGGCATCGCTCAGCATATTCACGCAATAAGGACACGAGGTGGCAAGCACCTGCGCCCCGCTCGCCTCGGCATCGAGCACCCGCAACTCACCGAAGCGCTCCCCCATGGGCACTTCAGCCCAGATGCGCCCGCCGCCCCCGGCGCAACAAAGGCTGGACTCGCGCGAACGGGCAAGTTCTCTCAATTCCATTCCGGGAATGGAGCTGAGCAGTTCCCTCGGAGCGTCGTAAATATCGCTGTGCCTTCCCAGATAACAGGGATCGTGGAAAGACACCTTCCTGGCGGATTTTTTGGCCGGGACAATTCTACCCTCGGCAACAAGCCCGGCCAGCACTTCTGTGTAATGGACCACTTCCCATTGGGCCCCGAGCTGAGCGTAATCGTTTTTGAAGCTCCACAGACAATGGGGGGATGTGGTGATGATCTTTTTTACCCCCTTGCCGTTGAAAAGCTCGATATTGGCACCGGCAAGCTTTTGGAAAAGCTCCTCGTCGCCAACCTTGCGCATGCTTTCACCGCAGCAGCTTTCCTCGGTCCCGATCACTCCGAAGCTCACCCCGCCCTTTTGCAGCAAAGAAGCGATGCTTCGGGCGATCTTCATCCCGCGAGGATCATAGCAGGAGTGGCAGCACACGAACAGGAAGTATTCGGTATCCGGTCCGAACCGCGGGATATCGAGTCCCTCCTGCCACTTGGTCCTGTTCTCCCTGGGGCCAGACCAGGGATTTCCGTTGGCGTGACAGCTCCCCAGAATCGGGCGCAAACCCGAAGGCGCCATGCCTCCGCCAACAATGCCGGCCCGCATGGCCCGCACATTGTCGATGATCTTCACACCCCTCGGGCAATTGTTTTGGCACATGCCGCAGGTCGAACAGGCGAAAAGCATGTTTTCGTCCTCGAAACCCTCAATTCCCATCTGTCCCAAACGCTGCATGTAGCGGATGTTAAATTCTTCGCCGGTCTGCCCCGGCACCAGCCTCCAGGGGCAAAGATTGGTGCAAAGACCGCACTGCATGCACCAGTTGATGGTCTCAGCCCCCATTTCAACTATATAGTCCTTCATTTCGAGCAGGATGTTTTTCGGTTCCATAAAGAGCGCTCCTTGCAGTCTGATTCAAAGCCGCCGGAAAGACCGGCGGCGCGAAAAAAATCGAATCAGAACCCTTTGTACGGGTTGGGTCCAAGGCTGTTTATCTTTTCAGCAAATTCGTCCAGCATCTTAGGCACCAGGTTGAAGTCGGTAATCGCGACCTGTTCCATCTTCACCCGGTCGGATTCCAAGGCCAGCCTGTCAAGGGTTTCCTGGATCTTGGTCATGCGCGTGTTGGCCAACTCACTACCCTTGATGAAATGGCACTGGTAATCGTTTCCGTGCTTGCATCCGAGTAGAAGGATGCCGTCGATTCCCTTGGAGAGCGCATCGGCGATCCAGACCAGGTTCACCGACCCAAGGCAGCGCACCGGGATGATTCTGACCCACGGGTTGAAAGAAAGTCCCGAAATCCCCGCCATGTCAAGGGCCGGATAGGCGTCGTTTTCGCACGCCAGCACCAGGATCCTTGGCTTTTCGTCGTATTCGTCCGGAACGTTGATATTCTTGATCATGTTTCCAATCATGCCCACGGAGAAATTTTTAAAGGAAATAATCCTCTCCGGGCACGCCCCCATGCATACCCCGCACCGGCGGCACCGGGTGGGATTGGGCAGGGGATTGGCCTTTTCGTCTTCATTTATCGCGCCAAAGGGACATTCCTCCGTGCAACGCTTGCACTGGGTGCAACGCTGCATGAAAAACTCCGGATAGCTCCGGTCACCGGCCCTGGGATGCACGGCCTGCCCGACCGAGACCATTTCAACGCACTGGATCGCTTTTAGAGCCGCGCCCATTGCATCGGTCCCGGCCTGCTGGTAATCCATCGGGGCACGCACGGTTCCCGCCGGGTAAATTCCCGTGCGCCGCGATTCATAGGGAAAGCAGATGAAATGCGAATCGGGAAATCCATATTCGAGCCCGGGCAACTCCGGCCCCTGCCTGTATTTGAGGTTGAGCAGATTGGAGACCAAAATGGCGTCCGAGGCGATCGGCGCGGGTTCCGCACCCTGCTGCGGGGCAGCCACCTTGAAAGGCTCACCAAGAGCGCTCGTCGGAACCATTCCCGTTGCCAGCACCACAAGGTCCACGCTCTCCGAGATGACCGGCGAGCGGGTAAGCACGTCATCGCAAGTGACCACCAGGCCGCCCGAGCCATCGTCATCGATTCCGGTGACATTGCCGCGCACAAAGATAACGCCGTCCTTCTGGAGTTGCTTGTAGAGCAGTTCATAGTTTCCGGTGGACCGCATGTCTTTGTAGAAAATATAAACAGGTGTCTGCGGGTTGGCTTCCTTGAAGTATCGCGCCTGCTTAAGAGATTCGACGCAGCACGCCGAAGAACAGTAGGCCAGGTGCTCCGGATCTCGCGAACCGGCGCAAAGAACGAAAGCCGCGGACCCGACCGGTTGCCCGTTGGAAGGCTTTTTCACCGCGCCTTCCTTGAACATGACTTCGAGCTCCAGGGCCGTTACGATATCGGGCGAAGTCCCGTAGGAAAGCTTGGTCAGCCTTGAGGCATCGTAGGGCACAGAACCCGTGGCCAGGATTATGGCGCCGACCCGTTCGCCGCATGTCGCCCCGTTTTGGCTAACCTCGACGTCGAACATGCAGGGCGCCCCTGAGACCGATGAGACCATCGCGCCCGTATAGACCTTGACTCCCGGTTCGTTCGAAATAGCGGCCCTCATCGCCTCCAAATCGAAATCATCGAGATTTTCATAGGGAGGCCCACTCGGCGGAAGGCGATACACATCCTTGAGATAGCCTCCCAGTTTTTCACCCTTTTCCACCAGGACCGTTTCATATCCGGCTCTTGCGGCTTCCAGCGCGGCCGTCATTCCGGTCAGCCCGCCGCCCACCACCAGGATTTTCTTGCTGATATCCTCGGCGATGAAGGGCTCCAGGGGCTCGGAGTCGCCGACTTTGACAAGACCCATCCGCAAAGCGTCCTCAGCCATCATGCGGGTGTCTTCTTCCCCCGCCGGCTGACACCATGCAAGCTGCTCGCGAAAGTTGACCCTTTCCAGCACCATCCGCGGCCCGAAATCGAAAACGTCGGCCATAACACGCGGAGAGCAGGCCGCAATCACAATCCGATCAATTCCTTCGGTCTCTATATCGGCCTTGATGCGCCCGACGCCTTCACCCCCACACAGGAAAGGGTCCGTGCGGCAAACCGCCGCCTTGTGTTCCCCGGCCACCGCCGACAGCGCTTCCACATCGAGGCTCCCGCCGATCCCGCAGCCCGAACAGATATATACGCCGATTTTCTTTTCCATCCTCTACCTCCTGCAAGCCTGGATAGCCCTAAGAACGGCCGCGGTCGCATCCTGAACGGTCGATGAAACATCGGCGGGCCTTCTGCTGCAACCAGCGCCGATAATGCCTGGAACCGGGCCGTTTGAGACAACGAAGCCATTTTCGTCGTAGACGACGCCGGCCGCGGGGATTTTCTCCCCCGCGGTGGAAGGTTCCATACCGGCGGCCAGCACGACCAGGTCGAATTCGTCCCTTAGAATCTTGCCTGTCTCCTGATCTTCGACCTGCACGGTGACCATACCCGTCTCCGGATTCTCGGTGATTTCGCCGGGCTTGCCCTTTACCAAACGAACACGGCCGTCCTGGCGGACTTTATCGAAAAAGCCTTCCTGGCGACCAAGAGCGCGAATATCAATATAAAAGATGGCAACCTCCGCCTCGGGCTCCCGGTCGAGCAAATAAGTCGCCTGCTTCAGAGAGGCAAGGCAGCACACGCTCGAACAGTAAGGCAAATTGTTCTCGTCTCTGGACCCCGCGCACTGTACGAAAGCGATTTTTTTCACCGGCCTCGCGTCCGAAGGCCTCGCTATCACACCCTTGGTGGGACCATTGGCGGAGGCAAGCCGCTCCATCACAACGTTGGAAACCACGTTTCGGTGCTTTCCGCCCCCGTAGTAAGAAATCGCCGAGATATCGAAGGGCTTCCACCCGGTTGCCCAAATGATGGCCCCGGCCTTGATTTCAACGCTGCGTGAGGCCATATCCGGCTCAACGGCCCCGTACTCGCAGGCAGCCTCGATCGCCTTGACCTCCTCGGTGGCCGCGACCTCGGGGGCTATGACGTAGCGCATCGGATAGGCGAATTCATGGGGCAGATAGGCGGCCTTTACCGAACTCAGACCGTAGTCGAAAGGATTGGGGATCAGCGTTCGGGCGGCTTCCGAGCACTTGCCGCAGCCGGTGCACTTCTCATTTACGAACCGGGGATATACACGAATCGAGACCGCAAAATTGCCCGCCTCTCCCTCTATTTTCTCCACCTCCGACATCGTCATGACCTCGATGAGGGGATTGCTGCGAATGCGGCGGAAATTGATCTCCAGACCGCATTGCGGAGGGCAAAGTTTTGGGAAGTACTTGTTCATGCGAGCCACGCGACCGCCAAGAAACGGTTCCCGTTCGACCAGGATAACTTTGAAGCCGGCTTCCGCGGCTTCAACAGCGGCGCTCAGCCCGGCTATTCCGCCGCCTGCGACAACAATTGTCCGGGAGCTATCTTTAGCATCAGCCATACCACTCCTCCGTAACATACAATTTTAACGTGGAAAGCCCTGTAAATCCGTTACAAAAAAAAGAGGAGACACACTTTTCAGTGCGTCTCCCATGGTTCAAAATAAAGTTCCGACCTTATTTGTTACCGGTCGCGGCCGCGTGCAGCTTGATCTCGACCTTTTCTTCCAGACCCGCGTAGTATTCGCGGAGAATATCGAGAACTTCCTCACGACCGAAGTGATCGGGAATCGTGGTACCTTCGGAAAGTCCCTTGCGAAGGGCGGTGCCGCTCAGCAGAACGCGGTCGGCCTTGCCGTGGGGGCAGGTGCGAAGAGAGGCCATGCCGTCGCACTTATGGCAGTAGAAAGTCCAGTCGATTTTGAGCGGGGTGCACAGAAGGCCCTTACCACCCGCCGGCTTGGGGATTTTGTCGAAAATGGTCTGAGCTTCGAACATCCCGTAGAAATCGCCAACACCGGCATGGTCGCGGCCGATGATCATGCGCGAGCAGCCGTAGTTCTGGCGGAAAGTGGCGTGAAGCAAAGCTTCGCGGGGACCGGCATAACGCATATCCAGAGGATAGCCGCCCTGGAGGACCTTGTCTTCCACAAAGTAATTCTTCACCAAAACATCGATACACTTGACGCGAACCTCGGCCGGGATGTCGCCGGGCTTCAGGTTGCCGACCAGAGAGTGGATGAAAACGCCATCGCACACTTCAACTGCGATCTTGCAAAGATATTCGTGCGAACGGTGCATGGGGTTGCGCAACTGAAGGGCGGCAATCTCGCTCCAGCCTCTTTCCTCGAAAATCTTTCTGGATTCCGCAGGTCTCATGTAGACGCCAGCGTACTTGGTCGGATATTCGGCTTCGCTCAAAACCTTTACCGGACCGGCCAGGTTGAAGGCCTTTTGTTCCATGACCATCTTGACGCCCGGATGATCGTCTTTGGCGATCTTCCAAAATTCATCGGCCGTCTTGGTGCCTTCGCCCATATAGACTTTTTCACATTCAAACTTCTTATCGGCCTCGGTCATCTCGAATTTTTCGGTGACCTTCATAGTGGCCATGATCTCCTGGCGCTCAGGGTCGAAAAGAGCAATTTCATCGCCCAAAGAGATTGCGGCAGCATCGTCCTTGCTGGCCGAAAGGGTCACGGGGATGGGCCAGAAGGTCCCGTCAGCCATCAGGAATTTTTCGCAAACGCCCTTCCAGTCGGCCTTGGTCATAAACCCGGTCAGCGGGCTGAAGCCGCCGATGCCCATCATGATAAGGTCGCCCTTTTCACGAGGAGAGATTTCGATTTTTTTGAGACCTTGAGCTTTTTTGAGTTCAGCTTGCAGCTCGGCGCCTTCCAGCAAACAGCAGGTCAAGCCCTTTCCACCATGAGGGGGGAGTAGTTGTGACATTAGTCTCTTTCTCCTTAAAGTTAGCGAAATGTTCAATCAATTACCGTGACGTGGGAAAGCCCCACGACTGCACGCCTCAATCACATCGAAAATAACCAAAATATCGAACAAATTCAAGCACCAGGGTAAAAAAACACCTCCTGGCGCCATGCACCGGAGGTTCCTGTATTCCAGATTAAAAATTCAAATGGCGGGGCCCGGAGAATCGACGATGCTCATTTATTCCGGAACTCACACGCCGGTCGATGATTTTTGGAGTAACTCTCAAAAGCACTTGCCGTCCTTCTCGTAAGTCTCGGGATAGTCGGCACGGGAATGTCTTCCCGCATCTCACTACTTAACACGTAACCTTTGGGTGTGCAACAAAAAAGTGAGTTCCCGGCGAGGACTGCTTCGTCCATTTTCGGGGATATCTTTCCAAAGCGGAGCCCATGGAATCGCGCCTCGATTTTTCGAGCTTGCTTGCGCTCTCCCCGTGGCCGACTTATTTTACAATAATCAATGAGTTATTTGTTTGAATAGTTTGCTTGAATCGGAGGTATACAGCCAATGCTGCTCGATATTGAAAATATGAGTCAAGAGGAACGTGATGCCCTGAGGGAAAAACTTTTAAACGTAGCCCGAAGCTATGAACCCTGGGCGGACTGGATGAATCTGGGCGGGGCCGGAGATCCCGGAGTGGACCATTTCCCGCTGGATCTGTTTTCCGAAGAAATCGAAACAATAACCATTACCGGGATAAATCATGAACAACCGCGGTCGCCGGCCAACTAGAACTTGCGGATACGGCCGAAAGGAGAATCCCGACAACCGGGCGGGCTCACGAGCCCGCCCGGTCAATATCTTCAGCCGGGGCCGTGAAAATCTTAACCGACCGACTTTGTTTCCTTAATGTGTTTGTCCTTAATTTTCAATGTCTCTTCAAGCATGAGCATATATTTCAGATATTTGAAACCAAACTTCATCAAGGCTACCTCGTCGCCGCGAATCTTTTCAATTTCGTCTGTTTCCAAATCGAACAAGTCGAGAAATCCGCTATCAAAGACGAATTGCCTGAATTTATCCACATCATAGCTTGCCATGTACATGAGCGACTGCTTCTTGTCGTCCAGTTTGGGTTTTCCAGGATTGTCTCTTCTTAGTTGAATCTCCTGCCATTCCCTGTTCATCTCGTCATAGAGCTCGGCGCCCTGGGCGGCCCTCCATTCGGCGATGGTCCACTCCCTTCCGCCTTCGTAGCCGCGGCAGCTCGGCTGACGAATGAAGAAATAGAAATCAACCGGAGCCGGCCCATCGACCGTATCCCTGATCATCAGTCCCTTGCCCACCGGATAATATCTGCAGTTCTCGGGACGATCCTCGTAAATACTACAGCCTTCGGAAGTCAGAAAACGGCAGGCACCCTCTTCGTCCTGGTTCATTGTAAGAACGGCAAAGGGGTGAGAAGACTTTTCATCGATATGAGTATATGTATATTTTTCAAGAAACTCGGTGGAGGAAATCCCGAGCCTTTTCTTGATCCTTATAATATCGTAGGGCGTAAGGAGCATGTCCGTGTGGTGGCAACACTTGTTGAAGCAACTGATATCTTTATGGCACTGGAAAGTGAACTTCGAATCCAGGGAACGTTCGACGGCCTCAACATACTCGGTACTGGGTAGCATCGATCAATCCTTTCTGTACACTAAATAGACAACATGGAGCGATTTCCGATCCGGGAGGATGCGGATAACAAGATCGCCAGGGGGCGGTTGGGACCGCCCCGACGAAGGCTATTCCGCGATTGGCTTGTCGATTCTAACCGCTCACCACACAAATGGCCATACCCGCCGGCGCAAAAAACAGGATTTTCAGTAAAACAGGCGCGATAGACCCGGGCATCGGCCAAAACGGATCAGGATGTGGCCTTGTTCCTGGCTTGCAGAAGCTTGTCCATCTCCTTGTCTTTGAGTCTCAGATCCCCTGTGGAAAAAAGATTGAATTCCACCCAGCGATAGGCGAATTTGAGCAGCTCCTCATCATCGTTTTTTATCGCCTCGATAGTCTGCACGTCGATGTCATAGATATCGAAGAACCTGGAGCCGAAGATGAATCTTTTGAATGCATCCAGATCATAGCAGGTGTTGTAGACCAGCTTGGACATGCCCGATTCGATCTTGTTTCCATTCTGGAAAAATTCATGAAGGGTGATCTTTTTATACCCTTCATTCATGGAATCATATTTGGCTATATCCTGCTCGTTTTTCCACCGCCTGACAGTCGATGTTTTCTTAACCCGGAACCCATGGCAGGAAATTTTCTCTTCGATCAGGAATTCCTCTTCCTCGGCTGAGACCGGAAAAACCGGAAACATTCTGCACGACCAGGGCCTGTCCTGGTAGATAGTACACCCGTCAGGTCCGACGAAGGGGCAGGTCTTTTCCTCATCTTCCCGCATCTTGAGCACAACAAGGGGTATGCCGTCGTCTCCCAGAAGCGCGACCGTATACTTTCTAAGGAAGTCTTCCGATGGAATCCACAGGCTTTTTCTCATTCTCAAAACATCGTAGGGGGTAAGGAAAATATTTATATCACGGCAGCAGGTGTTGAAGCACGGAAGCGTATTTTCGCATGAGAAGGTGAATTCTTCATCCAGGGTATACAGGAATTTGTTATCATTTTGCTCGCTCATATAAAACTCTCCAAACAACCCACGTTATTTTACGGCCTTTAAATAAAAGTATTGGGGACGACCCGGAGGCCGCCCCCTTTCATACACATTCCAAGACACAGACCTGACTAGACGATGGAGATCATCGGACGAGTCAGAACGGTCCATTCATTCGTGGCTTCGTCGAACTTCACGTTGACGAAGTGCTTCTGGCTGTCATCGAGCTTCAGGTAGTCGAACTTGTAGTAGTAGCCAGGCCACCTGGACTCTTTACGAGCCAGTCTGGACCGGGAACACGCCTCGCCGACATAGTACCTGTGGACCGATTCCCATGCTCTCATCAGTTCATGCGAATCCTTGGCGGCCAGCTTCTCGATGTCTTCGCCGAGAAGACCAAGCTTCCAAAGGCCGGTCTCAAGCAGTTTGTCCGATGTTCCGTACAGGGTCTCCCAGCCACCGGCATACTCGCCCATGATCTTCTGGAGTCTGAACAGGAAGTTATGGGGAGAAATGTAGTTGGGGTTGACATCGGGGGTGGTGGTGAAATCCTTGTTCGTATCATAGGTTACGAAAGGCTTGAAGATGATTTCCTTGTACTTGGCAACGGTAGCGTCGGAAATCGTCGGAGAGTAGGCCTTTTCGTCATTGACGAACTTCACAACCGACTTGCCGGCGATCCTGCCCTGTACGTGCGAGCCGCTCGAAAACTTGTGAGCACAGGCGCCAACACCGCACCCAGCCGTGAAAAGACCCTTAACGGTCGTCATCAGGTTGTACTGTGCGGGGAAGGCATCCTTGAATTCAGCAGGCATAAGGTCTGCGGGGCCACAGGTCCAAGAACCGCAGGAGCATGCATGCGAACCGATGAAGACCGAGTCGGAAAGCTGAAGTTCCATGGGTTTCTCGAGCGGATCGACATTGTGGGCCGCCCAGTTGGTGGCGCCAGCGATTGTCATATCCAGGAAGTCTTCCCAGGCTTCGCTTTCGTAGGCCTTGATCTTCTTTTTGAGTTCCTTGGGATCGGAGATTTCCTTCTTGAATCTCTCCACGACCGCTTCCGTATGCATAATGAAAGGCAGCTTGCCTTCCCTCTGGCACAGAATCATTTCGTAGTTGCGGATCGGGGTCGGGCAGGGCTTGGCATTGGAGTAAGGAGCCCATTTTGCCAGCTCGTCGGGATAAGCGCCGATGTAAGATCCGCCCTCGCCGTTGGTGGCCGGGGTCTTGAAGAGCAGGAAGAAGGTTCCAACCGGACCGTAGGAGTCCTTGAACCGCGGAGGAACAAAGGTGTTGTCCATCTGGGTACGCTCGCCCCCAGCCTGCAACACCAGGGCATAGACGGAGCCGGAAACAAACGGAGGCATCCAGGAGCGGCCGAAAGCTTCGCCCTGGGACCTGGGACGGAAAACGTGAACCGCGCCACCCATAAGGGCCAGGGTAACCTTGGCTTTGAAGACGTAGAACTTGTCTTCACGCACGGAGAAGCCGACAGCACCGGCGATCCGGCTGGGATCCTTGTCGTCTTTTACCAGGTGCGTGATCATGATCCTCTCCATGAGCTGGCCTTTATCGCCCATAGCGGCCAATGCGGACTTGGCGGCTTCGGCCACGAGGATCTTGTAGGACTCACCGGCGATCATGACCTGCCACTCACCGGACTTTACATAATTTCCCGATTCATCTTTCCAAATCGGCAGACCCCACTTGTCGAAGTGTTTCACAGAGGAGTCGACATGGCGGGCCACGTCATAGACGAGGTCCTGGCGAGCCATACCGCACTGATCGTTGGTGACGTACTCGGCAAATCTTTCGGGCTTGCGGGGATTCTGGGTAACTTTGCCGTCCAACCCCATGTAGGTGTTGATGGCCGAAAGACCCATCGCCACAGGACCGCTTCGATCGATTGCAGCCTTATCGACAAGAGTCACTTTCAAGCCCAGCGGCTTGGCCCAGTAAGCGGCCTCAACCGCGGCGCCACAGCCGGACATACCACCACCAAGGATCAACACGTCAGTTTCGACAACCTCTGTAGCGAAATCTCTCATTTTTATGTCTCCTTATTTCTTGATTGTCAGGAGTTCTGTCATACCCATGATGCTGGGCTCACCAAGGAGGAATCCATTGTCCAGATCTGCTGGATTAGCCTCGGCGAATCCGTCGAAGGGCTTAATAGAACCCTCTGGCGTCGTCCTGGTGGCGTACTTGAATCTTTTGATCCTGCCGTCCCTGAACTTGATGGTCCACATGATGTCCTGGGAGCCGCGAAGCGGGGTGGAAGCGGCGCCAAGAGGCATGAAGTCGGCGTAGCCTCTTACGTCCATGGCCTGCTGAGGACAGATTTTAACACAGCAGTAACATTCCCAGCAGTAATTGGGCTCCTGATTGTAGCCCTTCATCCTGTCCTTATCGAGCGCCATCAGGTCGTTTGGGCATATATACATGCAAGCGGTCTTGTCCTGGCCCTTGCAGCCGTCACACTTCTCAGTCATTACATAACTTGGCATGATTTACCTCCTAAAGGTTAGTCGAATGAACTGCCTGACCAACAAAATTCCAGATTGAACGCGAGCCTCCACACCTCCTTCCTCTCGTCTGTCTGCCGGTGGGGATAGGCAAACAACTTCCTTGTCTTCACAGTTACCACAGACAGCCAATAATTGATTATCGGAGATCATAGTCGAAGATTTTTAACTGAGGGGCATTTCGTGACCTCATGCGGCTGATGTGCAGTTTCTCCTGACACTAAGAACCAGCTTGAGATTTAAACCTTCCCTGCCGCACCGAAGAGGCTGTCAGGCGCCTTCCCCGGCTTCGATCCCGCTGCAACTGCCTTGCCGGTCAAGGGGTTTGTGCGAATAGTTACGCAGGCCTAATTATACGAAGATGCTGGCTATGTCAAGAAAATTTTGAGATACTTCCCCCCGGTTTCCCCGCGTGGCCGCCATGGTTGGCAAGGGGCACGCCAGGCTCCCCGGCGCTTGTCACGCGGGCAGATAAAAAGGGAGAAGTTTTTACATGAGAGGGTTCTGGAATTCAGCAATCGGGCGAAGGATCGTGGTGATCGCGGCAATCTCGGTCGCAATCCTTGGCTTCGGCACGACCGGCTACATGTGGTTGCAACATTATACTTTCATCGAAGCTCTTTACATGACCGTCATCACCCTTTCAACGGTCGGCTTTTCCGAAGTGCGCCCGCTCGACACCGCGGGCCGTATTTTCACAATCGTGCTGATTTTTACGGGCGCCGGGTTCGTCGCCTTCGCCCTTGCCTATGTCAGCCAGATCGTACTGGACGGAGACGTTCTGGAAGCGTATCGGAGGCGCAGATTGACAAAAAAGCTCGATCAGATGGAAAACCATTACATCGTTTGCGGCTACGGGCGGATGGGAGAAATTATCGCCGACCGGCTTCATGCAAACAAGGTCCCGGTTGTGATCATCGAATCCGATGAATCGGCGCTCGCACGGCTGAGGGAAAAAAGACTCGTTCATCTCTCGGGCGACGCCAAGGAGGAAGAAAATCTGATCATGGCCGGTGTTGGCCGGGCCAAAGGGTTGGTTACCGTTGTGGCAAAGGACTCGGAAAATGTCTTCATAGTGCTCACGGCGCGCGATCTGAACAAGGAGCTGCACATATTTGCCCGGGCGGGTTCTCCGGGGACCGAAAAACGGCTGCTCAAGGCCGGCGCCAACCGGGTCGTCTCCCCTTACGCCTTCGGTGCGGCCCGAATCGCCCTTAACATTTTGAGGCCAACCGTCACCGATTTTCTCGAACTGGCCCTTTCCGGGGAGGGAATGGGGCTGAGCATGGAGGAGATACTCATTCCCGGCGATTCGAAGCTGATCGGCCTGGACCTTGCGGCCTCGGCCATTCGCAACAAATACAATCTTATCATAGTGGCCATAAAACGGGCCGAAGGCACGATGGTGTTCAACCCGCCACCAAATGAGCTCTTCAGGGCCGGAGATATCCTCGTGGCGATAGGAGCGATTGAAAACCTGACGCGCTTTGGCAGGGAGCTTTGCAGCGACGACTATCCCGACTTCGATCCGGAGCGCCTTTAGCCGCTGACGCGATTTGACAAGACGGGGCAGCCAACCTTATAGTGATATGGTTTTCCAAGACATGTCAGGCGCGTTCAAGCACGAATCCGCCCTTTTTTGCCATCGCAAAGCGAGCCTGTCCCTGTCGAGGGGCGCGTGCCCCAAAAACCTCAACGCATCAAATCCGAAAGGATATCCCAATCATGAGCTACGAAAACATTCTTTTTGAAATTCAAGACGGCGTGGGGCTCCTGACCTTCAACAGGCCAAAAGTGATGAACGCTCTCAATCCGGCCACCCTGGAAGAAATTGCCGATGTTGTCGGGCGGGCGGAACGGGAGGAGCAGATTAGGGTCCTCGTGCTGACCGGGGCGGGCGACAAGGCCTTCGTCGCGGGCGCCGACATAAACGAGTTTCTCAATTTCACCACCCTGGGCGCCCGTTTTTTTGCCCAAAGGGGCCAGGAGATCTTCTTCGGTCTCGAGCGACTCCCCAAGCCGGTCATAGCCTGCGTTAACGGCTTTGCGCTGGGAGGGGGCTGCGAAATCGCCATGGCCTGCGATTTCATCTATGCTTCCGACACTGCCAGGTTCGGCCAGCCCGAAATTAATCTGGGCATCATACCGGGTTTTGGCGGCACCCAAAGACTCGTACGCCTGGTAGGCCGAGCCAGGGCAAAGGAATTGTGCATGAGCGGGGAAATCATCGACGCCCAGCAGGCAAAAGAGCTTGGCCTGGCGGCGAGAGTTTTCCCCTCCGACCGGCTTTTCGATGAAACCATGAAGCTCGCCCGTCTTCTGGCCTCCAAACCGGCGGCAGCCTTGGGGTCGATAAAGAAGGTCGTCGATCTGGGCTCGGACATCGATCTTCGAAGCGGCTGCGCGCTGGAAGCCGAAGCCTTTGGCGCCTGCTTTGGAGGCGAAGACATGCGTGAGGGTGTTTCGGCCTTTCTCGAAAAACGGAAACCACAGTTCAAGGGCGGCTTGACAAGATAGATACCCCACAGGGAGCTTGGAATATGAATTTCGAATTGAGCGAAGAACAAAAGATGATCCAGGAAATGGCCCGTAAATTCGCCGAACGCGAAATCAGGCCCGTTGCTTCCGAACTCGACCGGACCCACGCCCACCCGGCCGATATCTGCGCAAAAATGGGCGAACTGGGCCTAATGGGCGTAACGATCCCCGAGGAGTACGGCGGGGCGGGCATGGACTACATCTGCTATGCCCTGGGGGTAATCGAAATATCGAAGGCGTGCGCTTCCTGCGGCGTGATCATGAGCGTTTGCAACAGCCTCTACGATTTCCCCGTGTATGCCTACGGCACCGAGGAGCAAAAGCAGAAGTTCCTGCGGCCCGTTGCGAGCGGCGAAGCCCTGGGCTGTTACGGGCTGACCGAGGCCGGCGCGGGTTCAGACCCGGCGAAGATGCTTACAACAGCGGTCAAAAAAGGCGATGAATGGGTCATAAACGGCACGAAGCGCTTCATCACCAACGGCAATGTGGCGCGCTACTGCGTGCTTGCCGCCGTTACCGACAGGTCCGCGGGTTATAAGGGCATAAGCTCGTTCATAATCGATTTCGAAAACACCCCCGGCTTCCATGTGGGCAAGGTCGAGGAAAAACTTGGCATAAGCGCCTCGGGCACAGCCGAACTGGTTTTTGAAGACGCCCGGGTTCCGGCGCAAAATCTGCTCGGAAAACCCGGGGAAGGCTTTAAGCAGATGCTCACAACCCTGGATGGAGGCCGCATCGGGATCGCCTCCCAGGCCATCGGCATCGGCAGGGCCACCCTGGAAGAATCCGTTGACTACAGTAAGACCCGCGAGCAGTTCAATCAGCCCATCGCCAATTTTCAAGCCATCCAGTGGAAGCTTGCCGACATGGCCACCCAACTCGATGCGGCCGAACTGCTCGTTCTTCGCGCCG
Organism: Deltaproteobacteria bacterium; assembly: GCA_021777755.1. GTDB lineage: Bacteria > Desulfobacterota > Syntrophobacteria > Syntrophobacterales > Syntrophobacteraceae > SbD1. The sequence continues at coordinate 64,392 of JAJYDE010000001.1, read as the reverse complement.
CATGGCACGAAAGCCAAAAGAAGCCCTACGAGAAGGAATCCGCCATGGCCAAGCTGCTGGCTTCGGATACCGCCATGTGGGCGGCCGTGGAGGGAGTTCAGATTCTGGGCGGCTACGGGTATTGCAAGGAATACCCGATGGAAAGACATATGCGAGATGCCAAAATCACCCAGATCTATGAGGGCACAAATGAAATCATGCGCCTTGTGATTGCGCGAAACATTCTCAAGAACAAGTAAATCGGCGCCCCTTCACAGCGGCGGGGTCATCCCCGCCGCTGCGAGGGGCGGAGTTTGACAAAAACCGAGCCTCGCCACCGCTTTCCACCCCGGCCAAATATCACGCCCCTTCGGCCCGGGACGTAAAAAAATCAGCATACCGCTCGCGCATCGTCTTCTTGCTGAATTTTCCAACGCTCGTTTTCGGAATGGAAGCGACGAAGAGCACTTCGTCGGGCAGTTGCCATCTGGCGAACTTTGTCCCGATAAATTCCAGGATGTCCTTCCCGCTGGTCTTGCCCTTCGCCTCCGGCCTGAGGACCACAAGCGCCAGTGGCCTCTCCTGCCACTTCGGATGGGGCAGGCCGACCACGCTTGCCTCCACAACCTCCGGGTGGGCCATGATGGCGTTTTCAAGATCGATCGAAGATATCCACTCCCCCCCGCTCTTGATCATGTCCTTCACCCTGTCGGTTATCTTTATGTAGCCATGCTCGTCGATAACCCCGGCGTCTCCGCTGATCCAGTAGCCATCGCGGAAACAATCGGCCGTGCGCGGGTCGTTGTAATAGCTCGTGGCGATCCACGGTCCCCTTATCAGCACCTCGCCCACGCTCTTGCCGTCACGGGCCGTCTCCTTGCCGTCCGCCCCCAGGATCCGTATTTCGATTCCCGCCACCGGGAGTCCCTGTTTTTTTTGATTCTCCCACTGCCGCTCTTTCGGCCAGGAAAGAAGCGAAGGCTTCAATCGGTTTGCCGTCACTACGGGAGAGGTCTCCGTGGCGCCATAGGCATGGATGAATTCGGCCCCGCAAAGCTCCCAGAATTCTCTCATCATTGCCAAGGGAGGCTCGGTGGCACCCGAAGCTATCCGCAGCCCACTCAAGTCGGGCTTTTTCTCCATCGTCCGGATATATTGGAGCATGGGCATGAAAAGCGCGGGTGCCCCGGCCGTCACTGTGGCTTTTTCGGCCACGATCAAATCCACCAGAGCGCGGGTGGTCTCCAAGGTATATCGGCCGCTAAAGACCAGCTTCGCCCCGGTCATTGGACCCGCCAGCCAGAAGCCCCACCCCTGGGCGTGGAACATGGGAACCATCTGGAGCAGTACGTCCGCAACGTTTATGCCAAAGGTCAGAGCAACCGCCGTTGTGTGAAGGTAGACCGATCGGTGGGAATAGTACACCCCCTTGGGCCTGCCGGTCGTTCCGGAAGTGTAACAGGCGCTGTAGGCCGACTTTTCGTCTATCATCCGCCAAGGGTAATCGGGTTTTTCGACCCCGAGGAGTTCTTCATAGCTCGCGAGGGGAGAGAGCGTGGTTTCGATCGTCCCCGAGGCCTTGTCGGTAATAACGATGAATCCTTCCACCCTACCGACTTTGCCCGCGATCGATTCGATTACCGGCATCAGCGAATCGGCTACGAAAATGAACCTCGCCTCGCTATGGCCCACAACATAGGCGATATCTTCGGCCGCAAGCCTGGGGTTCATCTGCAGTATCACCGCCCCGATCCCCGATATGGCCATATACAGTTCGAAATGGCGGTAGGTGTTCCAGTCCATGACGCCTACCCGGTCGCCGGGCCTGATGCCCAACCGGTCGAGTGCGTTTGCCAGCCTGCATACCCTCTCGTAAGCCGCCTGGTAAGAATACCTGAAAAGCGTCCCGTCATCTCGTCTCGATGCGACTTCCACCTCCGGATAGACCTCGGATGCAAATCTTAGAACAGAGATGGTGTTCAGTTGGTAATCATCCCCCGTTGTGGCCGGAAAACCTCTGATCAATTGCAAACCCATGTTTCTCCTCCTCGCACTAAGTTAGAGCCGATGAGCCTCGCATAACCGCTGCCTATTGCAGTATCAGCTGTTTTTCCCTGAGCCGTTTTATTTCATCTCGAAGGGCGGCCGCTCGTTCGAATTCGAGCCGCGAGGCGGCCTCTTTCATCTCCTTTTCGAGGGCGGCGATCTTCTGGTCGGCTGAGACCTCGCCCTCCGAATCGAAATCGGCCTGCGCTTCGAAAACAAATTCGGAGTCGCGCGGCTTCATCCGGTATTCGGCCAGGATGTCCGTAATGTCCTTTTCCACCGATTTGGGGACGATGTTGTTTGCGGCATTGTATTCGAGCTGCTTTTGCCTCCGCCGGTCGGTCTCCTGTATGGCCCGGCGCATGGAATCGGTGATCTTGTTGGCATAGAGTATCACCGTTCCCATGACATTTCGGGCCGCCCGGCCCGCAGTCTGGATAAGGGAGCGCTCGGATCTCAGAAAGCCCTCGTTATCGGCGTCAAGAACCGCCACGAGGGCGACTTCCGGAATATCGAGGCCTTCACGCAGCAGGTTTATCCCGATGAGAACGTCAAAGTTTCCAAGCCTCAAGTCCCGAACCGTCTCGATTCGGTTGATCGTGTCGATATCCGAGTGCATGTAGCGCACCCGAATGTCGAGTTCGGAGAGGTATTCCGTGAGATCTTCGGCCATGCGCTTGGTAAGGGTGGTCACCAGGACCCGGTGGCCCTCCTTTATCCGCTTTCCTATTTCTCCTATCAGGTTATCGACCTGGAAGTCCGCGCGCCGCACTTCGATTGGCGGGTCTACAAGGCCTGTTGGCCTGATGATCTGTTCGACCACCCGTCCTTTCGTGTTGGCCAGCTCATAGGGCCCGGGAGTGGCGGAAACATAGACCGCCTGCTGAACGCGCTTTTCGAATTCGCCGAAATCAAGGGGCCGATTGTCGAGCGCCGAGGGGAGGCGGAAACCGTAGCGCACAAGGGTCTCCTTTCTCGCCCGGTCGCCGTTGTACATGCCCCGGATCTGGGGGATCGAAATGTGGCTTTCATCGACGAACAGGAGCCAATCGGCAGGGAAATAGTCGAGCAGCGTGTAGGGAGGTGAACCGGCGGAGCGGCCGTCGAGATGTCTGGAATAATTTTCTATCCCGTGGCAAAATCCCAGTTCCATGAGCATTTCGAGGTCGAAACGGGTGCGTTCCTCGATGCGCTGCGCCTCGAGAAGTTTTCCTTCCCGGTGGAAGTATTCCAGCCTTTCGCTCAGCTCGAGTTTGATTGATTTTACCGCCCGCTCCAGTGTCTTTTCGGAAGTGACGTAATGGGTCCCAGGATAAATGTCCGTCCTGTTTGTCCGCCGAAGGGTCCTGCCGGTCAGAGGGTCGATTTCCTTTATCGAATCGACCTCGTCGCCGAAAAACTCGATGCGTATCGCCCGGTCTTCCTCGTAGGCCGGGAAAACCTCGATGACGTCGCCCCGGACTCGGAAAACACCTCTATGGAAATCATAGTCGTTTCTTTCGTACTGAATATCGACGAGCTTTCGCAGCACGTCTTCCCTGGGGATTTCCTGGCCGGTTTTGAGCTGCAAGAGCATCTCCCGGTAGCTCTGTGGCGAACCCAGGCCGTATATGCAGGATACGCTCGCAACGATGATCACATCCCGCCGCTCCAGCAGGGAGCGGGTTGCCGAGTGGCGCATCTTGTCGATGGTTTCGTTTATGGACGAATCCTTGGCGATATAGGTGTCTGATTGAGGGATGTAGGCTTCGGGCTGGTAATAATCGTAATAGGATACGAAGTACTCGACCGCGTTTTCCGGGAAAAACGACTTGAATTCGCCGTAGAGCTGTGCCGCCAGGGTCTTGTTGGGCGCAATCACCAAGCTGGGTCTTTGGACTCTTGCGATGACGTGGGCCATCGTGAAAGTCTTGCCCGACCCCGTGACCCCCAGAAGGGTCTGCTCCCCGGCTCCCCCGGCGATATTGGCCGCCAGTTTTTCAATTGCCCCCGGCTGATCGCCGGTCGGCTCGAACTGGCTTTTCAACGTGAATGTCATAGACAAGGCCCCGGGAAAAAGTGCAGTAAAAGTCGATTACATTATAAACCGCCCCGCCGGTTATAAAAAGCCCGCGGCAAGTCTGTAATCCCCACTTTTGCCCGGGGCACGAGGAGCAATCCTCGCCTCCCTGGCCTTATGCGCCGTCCAGGCCGGATTTAGATTTTTCCATCAGCCAGTGCTCCGTGTCCAGATAATAGAACTTCAGATCGGCCAGAAGAATATAGTGCGACCTTTCCTCGGCTATCATGTAGTTTAGAAATTCACGCTCCGAGGACCCGGAGGTCTCTTTGAGCCTGGCGACAAACATTTCTATGCCCTTGTTTTCCAGATCCATGCCGGCTTCGATGGCCGCCACATCGTCCAGGCAGGCCTCGGGCACGGCCTGGCGCTTTTGCTTGAGCTTGCGCAGGACCTCGGCTCTGTCGGGAGCATCGATATCGTAAAAGCGGCACGCATCCACCCCGCTTTCGCCCTTCAAGAGATCGGCATACATCTGCTGGAGCCTCGCGAGGTGCTTTTCTTCCATGTCGCGCAGCATCTCGAAGGTCTCGGTCCCAACGCGGTCGCTACATTTGCCCGCCGCATCGGAATAGAATGATTTCATCTTTTCCTTAATTTCCAGGGCGGCGCACATATTATCGAGCAGTTGCGCTCTTTGGTCTTTCATTCTTTTCTCCTTTCCGAGGTAGTCGAAATAAGAGGGTGTCCCGGCGAGAGCCGTGACCGGGCTCGGAGACCCGAGGGCTGGAAGAATTCACGGGCCGGCACGGCGATTTGCCGGCCGGCCCGTGAAAATACGATTCGGATTATGCCCTTACTTGTTTGAAGGGGCGGGGCTCACCGGGCGGGCATCAGGAACTTCGGGCTGCGCCGGCGCCTTTGTCTGCTGCTGTGTCACGGGAGGCTGGACGTCCATTATCGACTTGCTCGATCGCATCAGGTGCCGCGACGCCATGGACAGAAGTATGCAGGTTATCATGAACGCCACCGCGGCACCCGTGGTCAGCTTGCTCATGAAAGAACTGCCGCCCGAGCCTCCGAACAGTGTTTGGGACGCCCCCCCGAATGCGGCTCCCATTTCGGCCCCCTTGCCGGTCTGGAGCAGCACGATCACCATCAGGGCAATGCAGACTATGACGTGAAAAATTATTATGAGTGTAGTAGCCAAATTGAAATTCTCTTTCGCCTAGACGTTAAATTGAATGAGGCTTTTAAATGAACCGACCTCCAGGCTCGCCCCACCCACCAGCGCCCCGTCGATATCCGGTTCGGCCATCAGTGCGTCCACATTAGACGGTTTAACCGAGCCACCATACAATATTCTCACGCTTTTTTCAATGGCTTTACCGAAAATCGAGGAAATCCTCGACCGGATGAAGGCATGGACCTCCTGCGCCTGGCCGGGCGTGGCGGTCCTGCCCGTGCCGATCGCCCACACAGGCTCGTAGGCGATGACCACTCCGTTCATCCGCTCCGGGCCAAGACCTTGAAACGCCCCCTCCAGCTGTCTGCCGATAACCTCGAAAGCATCTCCCCGCTCGCGCTCCTCCAGGGCTTCCCCCACGCACACAACGGGAGCCAGCCCGGCTCCGATGGCCGCCGAGGTCTTAAGCCTCACCGTTTCATCGGTTTCTCCGAACAACTGGCGGCGCTCCGAATGGCCCACGATCACGTAGGCGCATCCCATATCCTTTAACATCGCCGCGGAAATTTCGCCCGTGAAGGCCCCCTTTTGCTCCCAATGGCAGTTCTGTGCTCCCAGAGAGTATCCGTGCAGGCTCAGTTTACCGCTTATCCCCCGCAGTGCGGTAAAAGGCGGTGCAATCAGCACTTCACGGTCGGCGCACGGACCCGTTTGCTCCTGGATGGACTCCACGAAGGCAACCGCTTCCCCCAAGGTCTTGTGCATCTTCCAGTTGGCCGCGATGAGCGGCCTTCTGTCCGGATTCATCGTTATCTCCTGCGGTAGTTGTTCTTATATCGAACAAGGCCTTTTCTCTGAACATTTCTCCAGGGCTAAAACGCCGGGAAGCTCTTTTCCCTCCAGCATCTCCAGAAAAGCGCCACCTCCCGTGGAAATATAGCTCACCTTGTCTTCGGCCTTCGCCTGCCTGACCGCCGAAGCCGAATCCCCACCCCCGACCACCGTCAGGGCATCGAGAGATCCCATGAATTCGGCGAGCGCGAAGGTGCCCTTGTTAAAAGGAGGTGATTCGAAAACACCCATCGGGCCATTCCAAATGATAGTCCGGCAGCCCCTCAGGGCAGCTTGGAAGGCTTCAACCGACCTGTCGCCGATGTCGAGAATGCTCATATCCTCCGGGACGCTTTCCACGGGGACCTGCCTGGCCCGCCCCCCCTCGGACTCGTTTGGCGCAACGACGACATCGACGGGCAAAAGGATCTTCACCCCTCTTTTATCTGCGGCATGGAGCAGCGAGGCGGCCTTTTGGGTAAAGTCGTCTTCAACCAGGGAGCGGCCCGTTTGAAGGCCCTTGGCTTTAAAGAAGGTATTGGCCATCGCTCCGCCGATCAGCAGGTAATCGGTCCGGGAAATCAGGTTTTCAAGCAGCCCGAGCTTGGTGGAAACCTTGGCCCCGCCGACTATGATCGCCAGGGGCCGCTGCGGATGGTCCATCGCCTTGTGGAAATAGTCGATCTCCTTTTGGAGCTGGTAGCCCGCGGCGCACACGGACATAAAATGCGTTATGCCTTCCACCGAGGCGTGGGCGCGGTGAGAGGCGGCAAAGGCATCGTTAATGTAAACGTCGGCCAGGTCCGCGAGAAGCTTTGAAAACCCCGGATCGTTTTTTTCCTCCTCCGGATGGAAGCGCAGGTTTTCCAAAAGCAGCAGTTCGCCCTCTTTCAGTTTGCCCGCCATACTCTCCACTTCCGGTCCAATGCAGTCGGGCGCAAGAGTCACGGGTCCACCCAAGAGGTTGCCGAGACGCTCGGCCGCGGGGGCAAGCGAGAACTCCCGGGCGACCTTGCCCTTGGGTCTTCCGAGATGGGAAGCAAGAAGCAGCCTGCCCCCGGAGTCCAGAACCTTTCGGATGCCGGGTAGCACCGCTCGAATACGCAGATCGTCTTTTACCCGCTGTTGCTTATCGAGAGGCACATTGAAATCGACCCGCATGAACACGCGCTTGCCGCTGAGATCAACGTCATCAAGGGTTTTCACCGCTACCCTCCTTATGTCGGCACTCACTACTGAAAAAGAGGAGAAATCAATCCAGCGACTGTCCGAGCATCACAGCCAGGTCGGCCGCCCTGCTCGAATATCCATACTCGTTATCATACCAGCTAAACACTTTGACCATGCGGCCGGCCATGACGGTGGTGAGCTTGGAATCGAAATTGGACGAATAGTAGGTGTGATTGAAATCCACCGATACGAGTTCTTCGGTCACATACCGCAAAATCCCCTTGAGCGGACCGTTTGCGGCATCTTCCATCACCTTGTTGACTTCCTCTTTGGTGACATCGCGCCCGAGCCTGCACACCAGGTCGACCAGGGAAACGTTGGGTGTAGGAACGCGGATGGCCAGGCCGTCGAGTTTGCCCTTGAGATCCGGGATCACCTCGGCCACCGCCCGGGCCGCACCGGTAGTGGTTGGAATCATCGACAAGGTCGCGGCCCGCGACCTCCTGCGGTCTTTGTGCATCGAATCGTGCAACCGCTGGTCCATCGTGTAGGCGTGAATGGTCGTCATGAGCCCGTGCTCGATAATGAACCTGTCGTGCAGAAGGGCCGCGACGGGAGCAAGACAGTTCGTTGTGCACGAGGCGTTGGAAACGATGTTATGGGTCCGGGGATCATAGCTCTGCTCGTTTACCCCGATGACGAAAGTCGCGTCCATGCCCTTGCCCGGAGCGGTGATGATCACTTTTCGAGCCCCCGCGTCCAGGTGCTTCTGCGCGTCGTCGCGATTGGTGAATCGGCCCGTGCCTTCCAAAACCACGTCGATTTTCAACTCCCGCCACGGCATTTGGGCCGGGTCTCCGATCTTCAAACATTTGATCGCACTGCCCTCGACGATCAATTCGTCTTCGGTTCCCACGACCTCGGTCGGCCAGACGCCGTGAACCGAGTCGTACTTGAGAAGGTAAGCCAGCTCGGACGGGGTCGCCAGATCGTTCAGGGCAACTACTTCCAAGGGTAGCTTCCTGTCTTTGATGATTTTGAAAATCGTACGTCCGATGCGTCCAAACCCGTTCAGAGCTATGCGAGTTGCCATAAGATTTCTCCTTTGAAGTTCGCCAAGTCAAACCATCAGTTCAAAAAAAGCGGATGATTCGATAACTCATTATAACTTAACAGGATTCCGGAAGAAATAAACCCGGCCCACGGCCTGAAAACTTTGCCCTGTAGCGAATTATTGGACAAATTCAAAAAAATCCTTCCTTTATCAAAGATTTCATATCCACTTGGAAAAACCGGAATTGGCCGCCAAGTTAAGATTGAATCAAGGCAAAGTAAAGCGGTCCGGCTCTAAAGCCTGAAGATCACCTCGGTTCCAGGACGCAGTTCAAGAGCTTGAGCAGCACTTCCCCGGTTGACCGCTATTTCGATAAACCCGGTACTCCCGGCCAGGGCCAAAGCTTCCCCGGCCAGAGCCATCCCGTAGGTCTTCCGGATCGAAACCGCCGCCTTCCCCGTCCACACCGTCCATTTCCCCGCCGGGGCCAATTTTTCCAGTAAGCCTATCTCCACGTTGGTGACACCGTTTCCGAAGCGATCTATGTGTATCACCTCGCCCGTCACCAAATCCTTTCCCGCCACCGGTTCGCACCAGGGGGCGGATATGAGGCCGCAGGAGGCCCCCAGGGCCTCGAATTCAACACCGGCGGCCAAGTGGGCCGCCGCCGGCGCGAAAATGTCACGCCCGTGAAAGGTGCTGCCAACCGGGGTCCGCCGCAGTCGCCGATTTTCCAGAAGTCTTGCCTCCCAGACCGATTCTTTTTTCAAAACAAGGGAAAAAAGGCCGTTATCCGGTCCGACGAAAAAAGAGGACCCCGCCCTTACCGCCACCGCCTTTCGATCCGTCCCCACCCCCGGGTCCACCACCGCAAGGTGTATTGTCCCCCGGGGAAAATAGCCGCAGGCGGCAAACAGAACGAAAGCGGCCTCCCTTATATCCTGCGCGGCGATGAGATGAGAGATGTCGATGAGGCGGGCGGCCGGGCAAATCTCAAGGATCACCCCTTTCATCACGGCCACGTATTCGTCCCGGAGCCCGAAATCGCTCAAAAGGGTTATCACCGGTAAATGCAAGGGATTTTCCTCCCTGTGAGAAATGGTGTTCGGAGTCAGGTAATTCCATAGCAGAACCGGAGTCGGTTTTGCGGTGAGCCGAGCGGGTAATGAGTAAAATATCTACCGCAGATCGCAAATCCAAGCCAGCAATTTTTCGCGGAATGACAATCCCCCGAAACGGTCCTTAGACCGTTTAACAGGGAGCATACCCCGGTTGTTGAAGGTTACTGGCCATTCCACCATGTGTTTTGAAAAGCCCGGTCGAAGGTTCCATTGTAGATCGTTCAACCTGACCGCCAACCTGACCGCGGCATGGCGTTCCCTGATGAGACGACCAACCAGGCGCCGGAACGCTTCACGCAGGCGTGGCAAAAAAATTAGTTGTCGGATGAATCTTATTGAGCCATCCGCCCCAACCCCGTCTCTTCGGGAAAGCCGGAAGGCTCAATCCAGCCCGTATTTCTGAACAAATTTGTAGAACTTGACACATATCTTCGCTTTTAATATAAGAAGCGTATCGATGGCCGTTCACTCAACCAGGAGCAATCGGTGAAAAAGATCGTCCGCTTGGCAATGGTGTTTTTTCTTCTTTTTATTTTCAGCCCTTTATCCTTTCCAAGGCTGGTCGGTGCTCAGATTTTCAGCAATCAGGAACAATCCGTCGCTACTCCACCGGACGCGGTTGAACAAAAAGTCTGGGACCCTCTCGAACGTTCCAACAGGAAAGTCTTCTCCTTTAACGATCTGCTCTACACCGATGTCGTGAAACCTTTGACCGTCGTTTATGATCAACTGCCCCCACCCGCCCGCAAGGTCTTCCACAACGGTTTCCAAAATTTGGATGCCCCTTCGCGGGTTGTTAATCTCGTCCTGCAGGGAAAGCCTCACCGGGCCGGTGAAGAGATGGAACGTTTCGTAATAAATTCCACCCTCGGAGTCGGTGGCATGTTCGATATCGCTCAAAATACTTTCGGGGTTCATGAGCGCGATGCTGATTTCGGCCAGACCTTGGGCACGTGGTGCGTTGCACCAGGGCCCTACCTGGTGGTCCCGGTGCTTGGCCCCTCGAACACAAGAGATCTAACGGGGTTGGCGGCCGATTCGTTCATGGACCCACTCTACTGGGTGCCCGGACCTTTCTGGCTCACTTACCCAGTTGATTTCGTCAAATATGTCAACAAGGCCTCCGAACATATCGATCAATACGAAACGATGAAAAAAGGTTCCCTGGATCCCTACGTCGCTATGCGTAATGCTTATATGCAGCACAGAGAGGAAATGATCCGGGGTAGGTCACAGCAGCCCGTGGATATCCGGGCCGGGATGGCTCTCGCTCAAGCTCGCGCGGAGGAACAGCGCAGAAGAACCGCTTCGCCGCCTGAACTCGCCCAGGCACTGCGAGAGGCGGCACGAAATGAGTCCAGCAGCTCGTCGTTTGACCAGGTTTTGCAGAAATATCCCCAATTGTCCTCAGCGGTGGCAGCCCGAGAAGCCATTGCCCGATACGCGGACTTTCGGCCTGATTGGGGCCAGGAAAACAGGGAGAGGTTGAGCTTTGCGACAGAGATAATTTGTAGAGATGTCGCCCGAGGCGACCTGTTCACCCAAGGACGGATGGACTCAAGAGTGGACCGGATCTCGGAAATGGCCCGCAAGAAAATTGGCGGCTAGCTTGTGTCCGTCCGAAAACCGCAGGATTCGGAGGGCGCTTAGAACTCGATTCCCCCTTAACCGAGGTCTGATTTAGGGGATTTTTGCAAATAAACCGGATTGATACATCCGCAAATCCCTGCCCCCCTTTTTTAAAGGCGGAAAAACCATACCTGGTCTCCGACTTAAACGAGTTTCCGGTCGGACACTAGCCGGGCATCGGCTATTTCGGTCAAGGAGACCGGAGCCACCTTCATGCGACCGGGCTTTGCGGGAGACTTCTTCCCCACTGCAAGGCGCACAGGCTGCGCACCAATTCCCAACACGTCGAAATGATTAGATTATACCCAATTCCGGTTTTTTCGCGTTCGCCACCACGAATTTGGCGGGGGCTGGACCGGATCGACCCGGTCCACCAGGGATTTGAAAATCCTTCTATTGTAAAGACTTCCACTTAATGCAAACAAAATCCTCCGCAGGATATAGTGCGTTGTCCGGTGGAGCAGAGCCATTCCATGCCGAGTTGCACGGCCGCCCTTGACTACGTTTCCCGAACGAATACCCGCGAAAAGACATCCCGGAAAAGACGGCCAAACGGATCGAAAATAGTCATGGATTTTCCCCCTTCAGCGCAAAGGTGTTTTTACCGGTGCGCACGAAGCGTTCGTCTCTCGCAACTTTTTTTGTGATTGCGGAGACGAGCGATTCTCGGTCAGGCCGAACGCCATGGATCATTTCAATCTGGTCGATGATCTCGGTGACGTGGAGGGGCTGCCTTCTTTTGAGTATGTCATGAACCATATCGATTCGAGACATACTCTTTTCCTTGGATTCTTTTTTGGCGATGGGTTTTCTGATCCGTCGGATCGCGCGCAGTTGCGCATCAAGAGACTCTTCGATTGCATTAAGAATAATGTCGCGTATTTCGTCTTTGTCCATGGCTCTATCCTCCTTCCCGAGGTGCACTGGAGGATATCATTACAAGGTATGTCTGTCAAACATGGATGTAACAGCCTACTCAAAATGTCCAAACTTCAGGAAAGTCATAATTGACTTTCTCAAAGCAGACGTGTAGAAGTGGACCAGTCCGGCACAAAGGACTTTGGGCTTCTTGCGCAAATTTGTCCTCGCAAGCCGGGTGGCGGCTGAAAACTTATAACATCGCGAACGGATAGGGGGAAAAAGGAACCAAGTGTCATTTCCTGCTGGACGGCCGTGGTGTCCCGCTTTCGATTACCGTAACAGGGGCGAACAGACCTGACGTCACATACAACTTGAAGACGAAATTATGATATACCGTCCAGACGACACGGAACAACATTTTTGTGGCGAGAAGGATTATGCTTGGCCAGTCAGTTTGAATAGGCTGGAAAAACACTGAATTATGTTCAGTAGGTAAGGCAGCGAGGGGAGGCGATTCGGGAAAAGAGGGCCAACTTAAATTTCAAAGCCCGCCGCCGGGTTGTTGAAGCCGCTCATTCCTGGTTCAATTGTTTCAGAAGGCTACTCGTTAGATACGAGAAATCCACCGAATCGTACGAAGGGCTGCCACACCTTGTTGCGGCAATAATTGTGCTCAGAAAGTGCGGCGTTATGTACGTAACAGACCTTAATCAATTTTGTTGAGTTTCCGGGCAAGGTTCAGTAGGCTTCACTTTACTGAAAGATGAGTTAACGAAATAATTCCAAGGGCCATAAGCCTTTAAGAATATTCATGTAAATGAACATTTGCGGATCTATATGCCTAAGTGGGATGCCGCCTGCCCGTTTGCGTTGGCGAGGGGACGGGGTTTGGGCGTTATGTCGCGGCAGAGGAGAGGATCGAGTCACGGCCATAATAATTCGCAATTCTTACTAAATTCGCTATTACGGCGTTTGGGTCCAAACATTTGGTTAGATGCTTTTTCCTTGCTGGCGTGGGGAGGCCGAGCAGGATAGTGGTGCAATCTCCGGGTAGGTAGCTTAGACTTTCATCCTTAACGGCGGCGAATCGAGGTTATGCAGCCTTGAGCTGAGTTCAGGGATCGTTTTTATTCCGACTTGGCCGGTTTCCACCACCCCCTTTTATTTCGGACACTCGATGGTCATGTAATCGAGTTGGCGGAGCTGTTTATTCGGTTATTCGCGCTCCCACAATAGCTCCGGCAGCTCAACGGGCAAATCAATGCAGTTCCCCACCTAGCTAGACAATGCACTCAGCCACCCATGCTCGGACGACCCGCCATAAGGCTTATGCCGTCAGCATGCGGAAACGCAAAGGATAGGGGAGATTTTCGGGTGGTCGGAAACAGTAGGATGGTTGTGAAAAATCCAGCCTGTACAGGTAATGATCGCCGTGCCAGTCGCTTCTCCGAGTCTTTTCGCCCAGTATTAGGTATTCTCCCGCTAAGTCGAGGCCGTTTGATGCCGTCTCCGCCCAAGTCTGGCAAAAGTGTGCGATGTCACAGGAATGTCACCGAATGCACACTGTTTGTTAGTTCTTCCCGCAAACCACGAAGAAGGATTTGTTAAGTGGAGGTAGAACAGCGTTTTGACTTCTCGCTAATCACTGAGTCGCCTGGCCACAGGGCTTCCGTCGAGCAGCTTGGACGACTTTATCAGCGCTATAGATTTGCAAGAGATCGCGCGGTGGGGAAAGACGTGCTGGAAGTTGCCTGCGGGACAGGAATTGGCTTGAGGTATCTTGCCCAAAGTGCTCGAAATGTCACTGCTGGAGATATCGATCAGCAAAATCTGAAATCCGTCCACATGTATCTGGGACCTGAGTCTGGAATAGAGGTCAGGTTCCTTGATGCTCAAAACCTGGACCTTTGCGACGAAAGTGTGGACTTGGCGATTTTGTTCGAGGCCCTCTACTACCTGGAGCATCCCCAGAAGTTTATCGGCGAAGCTGCCAGAGTGCTGAGACCGGGCGGAGAGCTTCTGTTGTGCACCGTTAACAAAAACTGGGTGGATTTCCATCCTTCGCCTTACACCTTCAAGTACTTTTCCGTACCGGAACTCCATCACTTACTGCGAGGCGATTTCAGTACGGTTGAGTTTTATGGGGGGTTTCCGGCAGACAACTCAAGGCCGTTGGAGAAGGCCATATCAATGTTAAAGCGGGCTGCGGTTTCGCTTGATCTCATTCCCGGCACACTGAAAAGCAGAGCTTACCTTAAACGTATCTTCATGGGAAAACTCGTTTCTCTGCCTGAGCAAATTTATGACGGGATGACTGAATACACCGCCCCTGTCCCAATCACAGCGGATAAAGAGAATAGTCTCCACAAAATCATATATGCGGTGGCGAGGAAATGAAGCGCATCTTCGATATCTTATGTTCGGCAGCCGGCTTGCTGGCTCTTGGCCCCCTTCTTGCCGCTATTGCGATCATAATCAAGCGCGAGGACCGCGGCCCCGTGTTTTATCGCGGGTTGCGAGTGGGTCTCCACGGCAAGATGTTTCGTATTTTCAAATTTCGCACCATGATCGTAAACGCTGAGAAAATCGGCCCTGCGTCAACTGCCAATGAAGACCCCAGAATAACGCGGATTGGCAAGATCTTGAGGAAATATAAGTTGGACGAACTTCCTCAATTATTCAACGTGCTTTTGGGGCAGATGAGTTTTGTGGGACCACGCCCCGAGGTAAAGCAGTTTACGGATATGTATACCGAGGAGGAAAAAACCATCCTCACGATCCGGCCTGGTATCACAGACTGGGCGTCCATCTGGAATTCCGACGAAGGCTCTATTTTGGCAGGCGCCAAAGACCCTGACCGGACTTACATGGAGATTATCCGTCCAACCAAGTTGAAGCTTCAACTCAAATACGCCAGGGAAGTTTCATTTGTATCCGATTTAAAAATCATTTGTTTGACCCTTTTGGCAATTATCAAGCCCGCAGATCCCGTCATACTGAAGATCAGGCAAGAGCTGGCGAAAATAAATTGAATTTGCATTGGTCCGACCAAGGGCTACATGAAGGTTGGAATTCGTTTTCCACCGGGAGATCATCAATGGAAGTTGACTGCGAACGTCTGGTCGCCTTAGCTAAAAAGGTCAGACTTCATACTCTTGACATCGTATGTCGGACCAGGTGCCCTCATATAGGTCCGGCGTTTTCATGCATTGAGTTGCTGGTGTCTTTGTACTTCAATACGCTCAAGACCTGTCCGGAACATCCCGAGGATCCGGAACGTGATCGTTTCATTTTCAGTAAAGGGCATGCCTGTCCCGCACTTTACTCTGTTCTCTTCGAGCGGGGTTTCATATCCCGAGAGCGCATGCAGGGATTTGCCGTAAACGGTGGAACAATGCAACAGCATCCCGACTATAATCTTGGATGCGGTATCGAATTTTCGACAGGCTCGCTAGGCCATGGTCTCTCCGTCGGGGCAGGGATGGCCTATGCCTTGAAAAAAGACAACAGCCCCGCGCGTGTCTTCGTAATGCTAAGCGACGGGGAGTTGAACGAAGGCTCTACTTGGGAAGCGGTCCTTTTTGCAGCCCATCACAAGTTGAACAATCTGGTGCTCATAATCGACTACAATCGTATGCAGGCACTGGGTTTCACCCATGACACCTTACAGCTGGATCCGCTGGCGGCCAAGTTCGAAGCTTTCAACTGGGCCCCGCAGACAATCGACGGCCACAATTTTCAGGCTATATTGAGTTCGTTAGACCTCGCATCGCGAGAAGACAGCAAGCCCAGTGTCGTAATAGCCGAGACTGTGAAGGGCAAGGGAGTGTCCTTCATGGAGAATAACCTGCAGTGGCATTACGATTGTCCCAATAGCGACCAATATGCCTTGGCGTGCGGGGAGATTGAATAATGAGGCAGGCCTTTTACGACAGACTTGAACAAATAGCCCGTTCTGACAAAAACCTCTACATATTGACAGCCAATCTCGGTTTCAGGTTCTTGGATCGAATACGAAGCACTTGTTCTGAACAGTTCCTTGACGTGGGAGTGGCCGAGGCGAATATGATAAGCTTGGCTGCAGGCATGTCCACCTGCGGCAAAAATGTGTACTGCTATTCGATAATTCCTTTCCTCACGATGCGCGCTTACGAGCAGGTGCGGGTGGATGTCTGCTATCACGGCCTCAAAGTCAAGCTTGTCGGAATGGGGGCAGGGTTCACATACGGACTTGAAGGTTTCACTCACTTCGGGATAGAAGATCTCGCTCTCATGCGGGCGCTGCCCGAGCTACATATCGTTGCGCCCGACACTGTGGAAAATGCGGTAAAAGTTGCTGAGCTCAGCTACAGTCATCCTTTCCCGCTTTATATCCGCCTGGGACGAGCAGGCGTTCACTCCCCTGACGCACAGCCATCCATCCGCCGGATTGGTGAGGCATCGGTAGTGCGTGAGGGACGCCATTTGGCCATCATTGCAACCGGTAACATGGTCCCGGTTTGCGATGTCGTGGCCGGACAGCTCGCCCGTGATGGAATCGCCGCCACACTTGTAAATATGCATACGATCAGGCCTTTTGATTCCGAGATGGTGCGGCGGTGCGCCGCGGAGCATCCGATAATCGTGACGGCCGAGGAACACAGCATTACCGGCGGTCTTGGCTCCGCTGTGGCGGAGGTTCTTGCCGAAGCCCCATACACGGGCAGGTTTGCCAGAATCGGTATCCCTGAGAAACTCGATACCGTTATCGGGCATGCCGACTACCTGTGGGATCATTACGGCCTGTCCGCTCAAAAAATATACTCTCGTCTCATGAAGATGTTGAAACAGGAATCGGAGGGCGCCGCACATGTCTTACAAAGTTAGATTCGTAAACCCGGCCATCAACTACCAGATGATAAAGGATGAGATAGACGCCGCCTATTTTGAGGTTATGTCCAAAGGCGACCTGATAGACCGGGGGCAGTTGCGGGAGTTCGAAAACAACCTTGCCCGTTTTGTCGGCGTAAAATATGCCGTGGGCCTCAACAGCGGCTACGATGCGCTCCATATGTCGCTTCGCGCCGCGGGGATTGGAGAAGGAGACGAGGTCATTGTCCCGGCCCATACCTTCGTTGCAACCTGCTCCGCGGTGGTGAATGTCGGGGCCAGCCCCGTACTCGTGGATGTGGGAAAAGATTTCGACATCGATTGTGACAAGATCGAAGCAGCCGTTACTCCTCGGACAAAGGCTATGATTCCGGTTCATCTGAGCGGCTGGATGGCGGACATGCCCCGAGTGATGGAGATAGCCGATAAGCACGGCCTCATCGTAGTGGAGGACGCCTGCCAGAGCCTCGGGGCTGCCATGAACGGCAAAATGGCCGGCGCTTGGGGACTCACGGGGTGCTGGAGCTTCTATCCTTTCAAAATACTTGGCGGCTACGGTGACGGGGGGGCTATCACGACCAATGATCCCGACGTGGCGATGTTCGCCGCCAGGATGCGTTACAATGGCGAGGACAGGCTGACGGGCGAGTATCACGGCCACGGCTTCACCTGTTTGCTCGATAATCTCCAGGCGGCTTTTCTCGATGTGAAGCTGAGACATTTGCCCGAATGGATCGTGAGAAGGAAGCAAATCGCACGACGTTACCAGGCAGGGCTTGCGGACATCGCCGGTCTGCTGCTGCCCCATTATGAGGATCCCCGGCGAGATCACGTCTACCAAAACTATACGGTTCGCGCAAAACAGGGCAACGATTTCTCGGAATACCTGAAGGCAAACGGGGTCGAGGTCCTGACCCAATTTAGAAAACCCTATTACAGACATGAGGCGCTCAAGCTCGAGGACCGTGGTTTTCCTGAGACCGAGGCCCTGAGCAGGGAAGTTTGTTCACTGCCGATGAACGTGGAGATCCTTGACGAGGATGTCGATTACGTAATATCGGTGGTTCGACGGTTTTTTGGCAAAGTCGATTGACTCAAGACCGACCCGCACGTTCGCATGCATAAATAGTGGTCGGTTTATGCGTGTGTTCGCTACGGCCAATATTTTGAGGGATGAAAATGGCTTTGGAATTGAGCAATCGCACTGAATGGGTCATGCAGTCCGAAATCCGGAACATGTCCATCGAGTGTGACAGGATTGGCGGTATAAACCTCTCCCAGGGAGTGTGCGACACGGAAGTCCCTCCCATAGTCCGCCAAGCAGCCAGCGAAGCTATGGATAACGGTGTCAACACATACACCCGCTACGACGGCCTGGATGAACTGCGCGAGGCCATTGCCTTCAAGCAGGAGCTATTCACGGGCATGAAGGTCGATCCCCAAAAGGAGATCGTAGTCAGCGCGGGGGCGACCGGGGCGCTGTACTGTGTCTGCCTGGCCCTCCTGAATCCCGGTGATGAAGTTATCTTGTTCGAACCCTATTACGGATATCACGTCAGCACATTGATCGCTACCGAGGCCGTGCCGGTTTATGTCCGGACCTCCCCTCCCGACTGGAGTTTCTCTATCGAGGAGTTGGAGAAGGTTTTAACGCCTCGAACAAGAGCAATTTTACTCAATACCCCGTCAAACCCCTCAGGGAAAGTGTTCAGTCGCTCGGAGCTGGAATTGGTCGCGCAGTTTGCAACCAACCATGATCTATTCGTATTCACAGATGAAATCTATGAGCATTTTATCTACGACGGATTAACGCACATTCCCCCGGCAACCCTGCAAGGCATGGCTGAGCGAACCATAACGATTTCAGGTCTTTCCAAAACTTTCAGCATAACCGGCTGGAGAATCGGGTATAGCATCTGCAATTCCCGATGGACCCAGGCAATCGGTTATTTTAATGACTTGGTCTATGTCTGCGCCCCCGCCCCACTACAAATGGGCGTCGCAAGGGGCCTTCTTTCCTTGCCCGTCAGCTACTACCAGGGACTTGCGACCGAATATGCGACTAAGCGAGACAATCTGTGTGCCGCCTTATCCAAAGCAGGCCTTGAGCCCTACAAACCCACGGGGGCCTATTACATCCTGGCGGACATATCCAGACTTCCAGGGAAAAAGGGCAAGGACCGCGCCATGTGGCTCCTGGAAAAAACCGGAGTCGCCTGTGTTCCTGGAGAGGCATTCTATCACGACCAGACGGGCGAGGATCTCGCTCGTTTCTGTTATGCCAAAAGAGATGGGATCTTGGACGAGGCTTGTCTTAGGATCGACCGGCTGAAGTTGTAACACCCGGTTGACCGGGACTTTTGTCTGTTTTATCCGGAAAGGGCCCGCCCCCGGGGCGCAAGGCGCGGCTTAGCAATTGTTGAAACACGGAATGGACGTTGAATTGATCGACCTTCGGACCGCCAAGCCTATCGAGGAAGAACTCATCCTGAATTCGCCAAGAAAAACAGGCAGGCTCATCGTTGTCGACGCAGGTTGGAAAACCTGCGGGTTGGCTGCTGAGGATGCGGCTTTGGTTGCGGCAAAAAGCGTTCGATCACCTCGAAGCCCCTGTCGGGAGACCTACGCTCCCAGACTGTCCAGCCCCCACCAGTTTATCTCTTGAAAAGGCTTATTATCTGATCGCCGCCGATATTGTTTCTGTAATAAAAGAGGTGATTGGCTGAAAGAACTCTTGGCGGTTTACGAGGTTAAACACAGGGCGTGGCGGATCAAGGGAGCTTTCGGCGAAGGCTGACCTGATGCCGTCCCAGCCAAGGCAGATGGCTCAATATGGTGGAAATAGCGTTGCGCTTCCCAGAGCGGACATCTTTAAACCATAAGTTGGAAATGAGGTCGCGGGATGTTTCGAAAGTTCATTTGTTGCTTCTTGTTGGGGTTGTTGCTTTTTAACAGCAATTTTGTTTTTGCTCAGAATATCGTTTTCCAGCCAATTCCAACTCCGGGTACGGATCAACAGGAAAATCAACCTGAGCCGACAACCCAGCAATCCGCGCAGCAACCACAACAAGCACAACAGCCGGATCAGGGAGAACCTCCCGAAAATATTCCGCCATATATCTATGAACCCGGTCCACTGGAAGGGCAGTACGGAACAGGCTCCGCCGAGGCAAACGGTCAGCAGCCTTCTACCCAAGACGGAACTCAGCAAGGCTACAACCAAGCCGGTCAGCCACAAGGCTACAACCAAGCAGGTCAGCCACAAGGCTACAACCAAGCAGGTCAGCCACAAGGCTACAACCAAGCAGGTCAGACACAAGGCTACAACCAAGCAGGTCAGACACAAGGCTACAACCAAGCAGGTCAGACACAAGGCTACAACCAAGCAGGTCAGCCACAAGGCTACAACCAAGCCGGTCAGACACAAGGTTACAACCAAGCTGGTGGTACCCAGCAGTCTCCATGGCAATCCGGTTTTACGCCCACTGCCGGGGCTTTCAAAAAGGCGCTCATGTCCCAGCACGGACCCGCTGCCCTGTATCCGCATGAGGGGGCTCCGTTCCGCACCATTCCCGCACCCTCCGCGGCCCCGCGGGAAGAATCATCTGATTTTGAAAAATATGTGGCCGGCAAGTCATCCCTCAAGCTGGATTTCGACATCAAGCAGTTCGGGTACGATCTGTTCCATGGGCCGCAATCCAGCGTCACTCCGGTTCAAAAGAACGTGCCTGTTGTGCCCGATCATGTCCTCGGTCCCGGCAACATTGCGGTTCAAAAGGACGTGCCAGTGGGGCCCGATTACGTGATCGGCCCCGGCGACCAACTTTCCATAAATGTCTGGGGGAGTATCGAGGGGCATTGGACTGTCACGGTAGACCGGGATGGAAGCGTAACTTTGCCGAAGATCGGGACTTTGGGCGTTACGGGACTCTCTTTTAAGGAGGTAAAAGAGGTTCTCGAAAAGGCCTATTCGAAGAACTACACCGGTTTCCAAATGAACGTCAGCATGGGACAGCTCAGGACCATCAGGGTTTACGTGGTCGGTAAGGCGAAAAAGGTCGGTGCGTACACGGTTTCGTCGCTTGCCACGCTAATCGGCGCGCTCCAGCTGTGCGGCGGTCCCAGCAAAGTGGGCTCGATGCGCAATATCGAGTTGAAGAGAAATGGAAAGACCATCACTCAGCTCGATCTTTATAATTTTCTTCTTACCGGGAGCAGGGAGGGCGATGTCCGCTTGATGCCCGGAGACGTGATTTTTATTCCCACAATCGGCCCCATGGTGGGAATTGCGGGGAACGTGAAGGTGCCGGCCATCTACGAACTCAAAGGGCCGACGAGAATCTCGGAGCTGATAAAGCTTGCGGGCGGCTCCACTGCGGAAGCCTACATGCAGAGGGTGCAGGTTGAAAGGATATCCAATAAATCTTCTCGTGTAATCATCGACCTGAATCTTGCCAAGCTCAAGGGGAAAGAGGACATCCGCCTGCAAGACGGCGACATAGTGAAGGTTTTTCCCGTAACCCCGAAGGTTATCAATAAGGTCGCACTGACCGGAAATGTCTGGCGGCCCGGAGAATACCAATGGCGGCCGGGCATGAGGGTCAGTGACGTGATCCGGTCCTCCAAAGATCTGCTCCCCGAGTCCTATCTGGAAAACGTACAGATCGATCGTGTGGTTCCACCTGATTACCACATGGAATACAGGACTTTCAATCTGGGCAAGGTGCTTTTCGATCACGATGAAAGCGAGGATTTGGTCCTGAAGCCATGGGACGTCATCCATGTTTTCAATAAACGGCAAAGAGTGCTAATGCCTGAGATCCGTTCCGCGGGAGCGCTCAACAGACCCGGCAGGTTTGAGTATCGGGAGAATATGAAACTTTCCGACCTCATCGCGCTCTCGGGCGGGCTTGAGTACTTCGCCCTACCCCACAGGGCGGAACTCACACGCATCACCCCTACTCCCAACGGTCCCGTAACGAAGAGAATAATCGTTGATCCTGCAAGCGCATGTGCGGGAAACCCCAGAGCCGACATTTTGCTGAAGCAAAACGATTTTCTTTTTGTACGCACCATTCCCGATTGGGAACTCTACAAGACAGTGAAAATTGCGGGGCAAGTCAGGTTCCCGGGGATCTACACGTTCAAACAGGGGGAAAGGCTTTCCTCTGTGCTGATTCGTGCAGGCGGGTATACTTCAAACGCATATATCAGGGGAACCGTTTTTTACAGGCAAAGTGTCCAGAAGTCCCAGCAGGTAGAGATAAATCGGATGGTCGCGCGCCTGCAACATGAACTCATGGCCAGTGGAGCGGCCAATATGTCCACCGCTCAAAGCGCCGATGACGCCAAAATGATGCAGCAGCAGGCGAAGCAGAAAGAGGCGTTCCTCGCGTCTTTAAAGTCGGTCAAGGCCAATGGGAGAATGATTGTCCACCTCGAGCAGATCCCCAAACTCGAACAGTCTAAATACGACGTCGAACTTGAGAACAAGGATTCGATATTCGTTCCCACCAATCCACATACAGTACAGGTCATAGGCGCTGTTTACAACCAAACCGGCATTCTGTATCAAGCCGGCAAGGACAGCAGCTTTTACATATCGATGGCCGGAGGATATACGGATAACGCCAACAAGAAAGCCGTCTACATACTCAGGGCTGACGGCAGCGCGTTGCGGCCCAAGGCTAATTTTTTCTGGGATCGGCTTTTTCACGAGTGGAGAGTCGGCTACGGCGCGGTGGAACCGGGCGATACCATCGTCGTTCCGGATAAGCTCGAAAAGGTGCCCTGGTTGCGTGGGGTAACTGATATAGCCTCAATCGTGTTCAACATAGCTACCGCGGCTGGTATCGCCCTCGCTGCAGGGATTAGATAGAAACGAATAGAGGGATTTTAACAGGAAGAACGCGAAAATCACCAACACTCCGATTCTCGGCTTGTACCGGTATTTAGACCTCATGGTCTTTCTTCCTGGTGCTTTGTGCGCTTAGTGATGGGCACCTCTTGGGCTTCCGTGCGGCTCCCAAAGTCCTCACAGCCCTATTGGGGGTAATGAGTCTCGAATTCGTTTGCTTTTCTGCGGACTCAACGCATTCCCCGGCCATTGAACCACAGAACTTTTCCGGATAGACAGAGTGTGCAAATGGAAAACAGTGAAGAGCTAAAAACCGGCAATGAATCGAGATTGCTCAATTCCATTCTGATCGTCCTCAAACGAATAAAGCTGATCTCCTGGGTAACCTTCGGGTTCGCTTTGGTAGCTATCATCTACAGCCTGCTCACTCCCAACATTTACCAAAGCACCGTGCGAATACTCCCTCCCCCCAAAGGCCACGCCGGGATGGGGGCTTTGTTGGCGCAAATGCAGGGTGGGGGATCAGCCCTGGGAGACATCGTCATGGCAAACCTTTCGGGCCCTGCCGATTTGTACGCAGGAATTCTCAAGGGGCCGACCATCGCCGACAGGATCATCGACCGTTTTAAACTCATGTCTGTGTACAAGGCCAAATTACGTGAAACTGCCCGGGAAAATCTTGCTTCGAACACCACTGTTTCCGTTGATGACAAAACCGGGATCATATCCATCAGTGTTCGGGATAGAAACCCTCAGAGGGCGGCGGATATGGCTAATGGCTATTCGGACGAACTTGCCAAGGCCCTTCAAGATCTTGCCATCACTTCCGCCTCCCGGCAGCGACTTTTTTTCGAAAAACAGCTCAAGGGGGCCTACGAATCGCTTACTGACGCCGAGATCGCCATGAGCAAATTCGAGGAAAAATCCGGAGTAATCAAGATTGATGAACAGGCAAAAACTGTTTTGGAGAGAATTGCGAAGTTGCAGGCCGAGGTTGCGGCAAAAGAGATTCGACTCAAGGTGATGAAGACCTACGAGACCCCTTATAATGTGGATATTCACACGGTTGAAGCGGAGCTGGGTGGACTTGAAGAGCAACTCCAAAAATTGCAGACCACGGGAAATGCTCATTTCCAAGATGGCATAATTCCAACGGAACAGATACCTGTTAAGAGCATTGATTATCTGCGTAAATTCCGTAAGTTCAAGTTTAAGGAAACTCTCTATGAGATTCTGTTAAAGCAGTATGAGGCCGCCAAGATGAAAGAGGCCAAAGAGCCAGTTTCTATTCAGGTCATTGACGCTGCGAAAAAGCCCGAAACTAAAATAGCCCCCATCCGCCGGAAAATAGTTATTACATGGACATTTTTGGGGTGCTTTTTGGCGGTGCAATTTGTATTTGCGTCCGAGTACTTCAAAAAGTTCATGACCGATCCTTCGAAGCAAGCGGCAATATCAAAAATTAAGCAATCGCTGTTTGAATACAAAACGGTCCGAACTATTGCGGAGTTATTGCGGAACGGACGGAAAGCAACCCTATCTTGAAAACAATTGGGAATTGAGGTGGCGATCGCTGAATTTGCCGGCAGGTTTTGTTTTTGACCCCTAATTTCTTGCTTAACCATCAGGCTTCACACCCAAAAAAATCATAGAATTATTCCAGTGTTCAGAGAGGCTGAAAGATGTTTCAATTTTGCGTGAGCACCAACGTTCAGTTCGGTTGCGGAGTACGGGAAAAATTACCTCAGCTTTTATCCAAAGAAGGGTGGGAGCGGGTCGGCTGTGTTGTCGACCACAATCTCGCAAATACTCCAGGGATCGAAAAACTGCTGAATGAAATCCGGGCGGCGGTCAAATTAACCGTCATATCGAAATGTTCCATATCCGAACCGACCTATGATTCACTCGAAAAGGTCAGGCAAGAT
This sequence comes from Deltaproteobacteria bacterium, assembly GCA_021777755.1. Classification (GTDB taxonomy): domain Bacteria; phylum Desulfobacterota; class Syntrophobacteria; order Syntrophobacterales; family Syntrophobacteraceae; genus SbD1. The sequence goes on along the minus strand of JAJYDE010000001.1, from coordinate 39,865 downwards.
TTCAGGGATCCCTCATTGCAGGCTATAATCGGTATAGGGGGGGGCAGCGCCATAGATATGGCCAAAGCCATGGCCGTGCTTGTCCATAATACAAAGCCGGCCATTTCCTACCGTGGTTTCGACAAGACCACGGCCCCGGTTCTGCCCATCATAGCCATCCCGACCACCGCCGGAACCGGCAGTGAAGTGACCCCGAACGCTTCATTCGTTGATACTGTCGAAAAAAGAAAGATGGGCATAAACGGCGAGGTCGTGAGGCCCAAGTACGCCTTTCTAGATCCCGAGCTTACCCTGTCATGCCCCATAGGCCCAACGGTTTCCGCAGCCGTTGACAGCCTAGTCCATGCATCGGAAGCTTACGTGGCGAAGAAAACCAACGCCATTGCACGCCTATTCGCTAAGGAGGGCTTCGCCAGGGTATTTGTTTCCCTACCCAAATTGTTCGATGACCCTCAAAATCTCCACCTTCGTACGGAAGTAATGTTGGGAGCCTTTTTCTCAGGAGTCGCCCTCATGCATTCGGGAACTGGCCCGGCTGCCGCAATGTCATATCCTCTCGGAGTGCGCTACGGGGTCCCGCATGGAATCGCCGGCGGGATTTTTCTTCCGCTCGTGATCGCTAATAACATCCGCCAGGACGTTCTTGACTACGCCGATTTACTGACAGAACCAAATGCGGCTCTGTCAAGCCGGCAAAAAGCGGAACAACTGGTTGAAGGACTCTCGGCTTTGTTGCATGGCGTAGGTATACCGGGCGAAAACATCCTTCGCTGCGGTTTTGACCAATACGCCATTGATCAATTTGTCGAGGAGACGTTGGAATTGGGCGGCGCCCTTGACCAAAACCCTGTTCCGTTCGGAAGAAATGAAATCGAGGGTGCGTTGAGAACGCTAATCGATACGTCCAATAACTGATTACTATCCGCATCACCAAAGATGGAAACAGCGATGAAATTCATACTGCCATTCAGCGGGCGATCCCACCAGTATTGTGAAGAGGAAATCAGCGCGGTCGCGACGGCAATGCGGGATGCCGACCCGCTTACTCAGGGGAAATATCGCACCGAGTTTGAAAGGAAGTTCTGCGACTACAACGGCGTAGAGTTCGCCTACACTACATGCAATGCGACCGCCTCCCTCGAAATGGCGGCTCAATTATGTCAGTTCAGCCATGGCGACGACATTATAATACCATCTCACACCTTCACCGCTTCGGCCTACCCGTTCTTAAAAAAGGGGGCACGGCCGATCTGGGCTGATATCGACCTCACTACCAGAGTTATTACGGCCGAAAGCATAAGGAAATGCCTGACAGCCAGATCAAAGGCCATCGTGGTGGTCCATCTGTATGGATTTATCGCTGATATGCCCGCGATCATGGAGTTGGCGCGCGAACACGGACTGATCGTTATCGAGGATGCCGCGCAAGCGATTGGAACCGAGATCGAGGGGCGCAAGGCCGGGGCGTTCGGCGATTTCGGGGTTTTTTCATTTCATTCGCACAAGAATATCACCACTCTTGGCGAAGGCGGCATGCTCGTGGTCAAAAACCCGGAATATGCCGGAATTGTCCCGATGCTACGCCATAACGGACATTGCGCTTTCGATTATCCAAGGGAAGACTACTGGATTCCGGCGATGGGCAACGTGGATTTCCCAATTTTAAACGGCCAGGATCTCTGGCCCAACAACTATTGTCTTGGGGAGATCGAGTGTGCCTTGGGAATCAAATTGCTCGACCGCATCGATTCAATTAACGACAAGAAACGCGAGCGGGCCATGTGGTTTATCGACGCTCTCGCGGATTTCCCAGAACTCGAATTCCACCGGGTTGACACCAGGCGGCACAACTACCACCTGTTGCCTGCGCGAATGACCAACGGGAAAAGAGACGCCTTTATCAGGAAGATGGCTTTGCAAAAGGGCGTTCAATGCGTGGTGCAGTATTACCCGTTAAATCGGTATGACATGTACCAAAAAGCCGGTTTCGGCGCAGCCGATTGCCCCAACGCGGATCTGTTTTTTGACAACATGATTTCCTTTCCCTTTCATCACTGGATGAGCGAGGCCGACCTGGAATACATGCTCGAAGCTTCGAGGTCTGTCTTGACTCAACTGCGATTGCAGGCATGAAAAGCGAACTGTGCATCCTCATACCTGCGATTAAGAAGAATGTAGCGTTTCCTGACGATCTGATCAAGAAGCTTGGCGGAACGCCCCTCATTCAACGAATAATCGACACCGGAAAATCAATAACATCAGCCGATAACATTGTCGTTGCGACCGATTCTCAGGAAATAGGCCTCGTATGCGAAAAGAATGGGGTGCGATGCTTTTATAATCCGGAGTTGAGACTTAAGGGGGACAACATCCTCCAAAACCTTCGAGTCCAAACACTCAAGCTTTACAGAGAATACCCCTATCTTCTGATAATGTACCCTTACGCTCCTTTAATCTCTCCGGATGTAATTTGTGATGCATATAACGTATTCAAAGATAAGCGCCCCGATGTGCTCGTTTCGGTCAAAAAGCAAAGACTGAGAGTATATGGGGCCAATCACGCAAGCTTAGGCCAGACCTTTCTGGCGGATAATCACAGCCAGATAATGGTCGAGGTGAAAGGTTTCGTACTTCTAAGGTCTAATCTTATTCGAGAGAAAAATACGAATCCATCTGTCGAGCCGTTTATACTGGAAAAAGAGAGTTGTGAGATAACCAGTTACCGGGATTGGTGGGTTTGCGAAAAACTGCTCAAAAGAAGGCGGATAGTCTTCAGAGTCATAGGAAACCGCAACGTCGGCATGGGCCACATCTACCGTTGCCTGACTTTGGCCCACGAAATAACGGACCACGAGATTATCTTCGTGTCCGACAAGTCGAGCATGCTCGCCGTAAATCGGATCACCGGAAGTGATTACCTCATTCACGTTTTCCCCGACGAGGAGATAGCGGATCAGATTGTTGCGCTGGAACCGCATCTGGTAATAAATGACATTCTCGACACCGACGCATCCTATGTCCGCAGGCTAAGAGACAACGGCATTCGGGTGGTCAATTTCGAAGACCTCGGCTCGGGCGCCTGCCACAGCAATATCACATTCAACGAGCTCTACGCGGAGTCGGCAACCGATGAAAGCGGCAACATTTTCTGGGGCCATGAATACTTCTTCCTGCGGGAAGAATTTCTCTATGCCGTTCCTCGTTCGTTCCAACCGATGGTGCGCAACATTCTCGTCACCTTCGGAGGCACGGACCAGCATAATCTGACACAGAAAGTCCTGTCACGAATACTGCCGATTTGCAAACAACACTCCATATTCGTTCAAATCGTGACAGGGCCAGGCTATTCCCATAAAAACGATCTCGCCGAATTCATCCGGAACTGCGGGTATGAGGAAGTTGATTTTACTTTCGCCACCGGTATCATCTCCAAGCTCATGGAGGCCGCGGATATCGCCGTGTGCTCCAATGGCAGGACGGTCTATGAGCTGGCGCACATGAACATCCCCTCAATCGTCATCTCCCAGCACAAACGTGAGGAAACCCACGGCTTTGCTTGCGCTGATAACGGCTTTCTTTCCGCAGGCTGTGTTGAGGACGGCTGCGTCCAGACTGCCGTTGAAGCGCAGCTAAAACACCTCGTGCTGGATATAGACTATCGCAGAGCGCTTTTCGACCGGATGGTCCGGTTTGATTTCCTTAAAAACAAGTCCACAGTAGTTTCCATGATACAAAAATTGGTGGAGTAGATGAACCAAGATTTCATTGTCGGCGTAATCCAGGCCAGACTCGGTTCGACCCGGCTCCCGAACAAAATGTTGCTCTGTCTTCACGGGCGCCCCATAATAGAATGGGTTGTCAGAAGGACCTCGGCCTCCCGCCTGCTCGACTCGATGATTGTGGCCATACCCGATACGCCCCAAAACGATATCCTGGAGGCCGAACTCAAAAGATTGAGAGTCGAGTGCTTTCGCGGACCCGAACAGGACGTGCTGAGAAGGTTCGTGCTGGCAGCAGAAGGGAAAAGGGCGACTCACGTCGTGAGGATCTGCGCCGACAACCCGCTTATCTGCGGCGATGAGATCGATAATCTCATCCTTTTTTACCGCGACAATCCCTGCGACTACGCGTTCAATCAAAGCCCGATTGGAAATTCATATCCGGACGGCCTGGGGGCCGAGATCGTTTCGTTTGAACTGCTAAAACAATTGGATCGATTAGCGACACTGCCCCGGCACAGGGAACACTGCCTTTCCTACATCGCCGACCATCCCGGGGACTTCGTCATGAAGACGTTCGATCCCCCGGAGCCGCGTGTTGCCAACCCCGGGATCAAACTGGACATAGACACGTTTGAAGACTATCGGAAACTGGCGCTTAAGGCTTTCAATCTGGAAGCAACAGCCCTTGAGCTCGTTGACATATTCGGAGGACAAAAATGAGGCTTTTTGATGTTTCCAAAGAGTTTCATCCGGGAAAACCCAGGCTCTACAAACCTGTCGTTATTGCCGAGGCTGGAGTGAACCACGAGGGGAGCATGGACCTGGCGATGCGACTCATCGCCGAAGCCGCCGAAGGCGGCGCCGACGCCATCAAATTCCAAACCTACAAAGCGCATACAATCGCTTCAAAGAACTCACCGGCTTATTGGGACCTCAACAAGGAGCCCACACCCAGTCAGTTCCAACTTTTCAAAAAATACGACCGCTTCTGGAAGGATGAATACGTCCAGCTCAAAAACCGCTGCGACAGGGAGGGAATCGAATTCCTGAGCACGCCGTTCGATCTGGAGTCGGCGGATTTCTTAAACGATTTGATGGATGTCTTCAAGATATCCTCTTCCGACATCACCAACAGGCCCTTCATCGAGTATATCTGCCGGTTTGGCAAACCAATCATTTTATCGACCGGAGCATCCTATCTCCATGAAATCGAGGAGGCCGTCAGTTGGATTGAGAAGTGCGGAAATTCCCTGGCATTGCTTCACTGCGTACTCAATTACCCCACCGAGGACCACAACGCCAATTTAGGAATGATTTTGCACCTGCGTGAAAAATTTCCTCGCACCCTTATTGGCTATTCCGATCATACTTTACCCAATGACATGAAAGTGCTGGAAATAGCCACACTGCTCGGCGCCTCCATTTTGGAGAAGCATTTTACCTTCGACAAGTCGCTGCCCGGCAATGATCACTATCATGCAATGGACAGACACGATCTTAAGATGTTTAAAGCCAATATCGAGCGGACTTTTGAATTGCTTGGCGATTTTAGAAAGGCGCCCCTTCCTTCTGAAGAACCTGCGCGGAAAAATGCAAGGCGCAGTCTGGTGGCCGCGAAGTCGATCCCTGCGGGAAAAATCCTGGCAGAGGCCGATTTGACCTGGAAACGGCCGGCCACGGGCGTCAGCCCGAGATTTTTCCCCGATGTTATCGGCAAAAGAGCAGCTTCCGATATTTCCGAAGATGACGTGCTCCACTGGGAGATGTTGAGATAGATGTTTCTGGCAACCACTGCAATCGACTCCTTCTGGGACACTCGAAAGAAGACGGTCTTTCTGGGGTCGTGGTGCCTCTTGCCCTCGAACGAGCCTGCATTGAAGAATCTTGAATACGAGGTAATGCCCAGCCTTTGGCTCGATCGCGAGCAATACTACCTGGCCGGCAAATACACCTACGAAATTTATCATAAGCTTTTAGATAACCTCACCGAATACCTGAACGCAGTTCACCATACAAATCATTCCAAACGTTTCTGGCAAATAATTCTGGGACCATGGCTGCTTTCGCTGATCGAGACTTTCTATGATAGATACCGCTCTATTTTAAAGGCTCTCGACAGCTACGGCGAAGTCGAGACGATTTTGCTCGATCCCGGGAGTTTCATCACCCCCCACGATATGGCTCACTTTGCCACTTTTTCTTATGATGATTTCTGCGCTCTCCAACAATACAGCCAGGTCATGAATTTTCTTGGCATTCAATGTCCGGTTAAAGGAGCGGACATTGCAATGCTATCCGGGCGTGTGCGGGCGAAATCCAAGAGTCTTCCGCAACAAACCGCCTTCAGGCTCACAAGCTTGCTGGCTTCCAAATTTTCAATTGCCCTATTGGATGTTAATCTGCCCATTCGTGATTTATTGCACATTGCGCTCGTGAGCCGTTTCCGTGCTGTCCCGGTTTACACTCACGAAAACTTGCCCTGTTATGAAAAAATTATCTCCGAGAATAGATCGGGCCTTGCGAATTTGCCCTGCATCGACGATTTTACGAGGGCGCTTGTTGCCAGCTTGCCTGTCAATTTCCCAACCCTCTACCTTGAAGGTTTCGAGCATCTTCGACGTTGCATGCCCGCCTCCAGGCACAATTCGGTTCTGGTCACCACCGGAGGTCTTTTTGCAAATGAAAGATTGAAATTCTATGCGGCCACATTCGCGGAAAATGGAGGGCTGCTGTGTGGCATGCAACATGGCGGACTATATCGCTCAGCCAAATGGATGCCGGTTGAACGACATGAGAGGGATATAACCGATCTGTATTACACATGGGGGTGCAATTCCACCGGTTCACCTTTAATACGGTCTTTACCCAATCCAAAGACAAACGGCAGCGTTAAGACGTCGGGGCCTCTGAAAGCATTGTACCTGTTCGTAACAACCTCTCACCCACGCTACCTGTACCGATTTACCAGCACCCCCGTTTCTGACTCTTTTCAGGAATACATTCGTTGGAGGTCTTCATTTTTAAACGCATTATCTGACTACAATAGAGATTACGTTCTCATGCGCATGTATTTTAGCGATTACCGCAGAAACGAAAAGGACGCGTTATTAAAAGAATTTCCGGAATTGCATTTCGATACACATCAAATAGCCTTCGAAAACCGCCTGAGCGAAAGTACCTTACTGATAATCGATCATCCGGTAACTACCATGCTACAAGCATTGGCAAGCGGAAAACCCACCATCTTGTTCTGGAATCCCTTACATTGGGAGCTGCGCGAATCGGCTGAACCATATTTCCACTCTTTGCGTCAAGCGGGCATATTGCACGATTCATCCCAGGGCGCGGCCTTCAAACTTAACGAAATTTCAGGCGATCCTGCCAGTTGGTGGAATACGCCTGATGTCAAAGGTGCAAGGGACGAATTTTGCCGCCAGTTTGCAAAAAAGAGCACCAATTGGAAAAAAGATTGGGCGGAAGAATTCAGTAAGCTACTTCGGCCGCAAGGCCATCGGGGTTGGCTTGGCGCAAAGTGAGGTTGCATTTTGGAGGGCGTCATGACTGAACCTTTGCAGATGTGACTCGAGCAAGATCTTTTTATAGTCTAAATTTGCAAAAATTCAGTATTTGGGAGAACAATGGCATTGAGAGAACTGACGAAAGAGGAAATTCGATCTCTAGAACTCGCAAAGCGCGGTGGTCGGCTAAAATCCGCATTGAGACCAATATACAAGATGGCCTGCAGAGTAAGCGGGCGATTTTCGGTTGAAGATCAGATGAATATTGCATGCATGCTCGAACCGCCATTGTTTTTTACCCGCTTTGGCATGATGATTCCGCATCCGTATGGCATAACCTTGAGCATTGATGAAATAGGGTGCGATTGTTCAATAGGCCAGAACGTAACTATCGGAACCAACGGACGAGGAATGAAACTGGACGACACCACTGATGGTTTTAAACCGCGAATCGGTTCCATCGTGAGGATTTACCCCGGAGCTATTATATCAGGCAGAATTCACATCGGCGACTGCAGTCTGGTAGCCGCTGGCGCAATAGTAACAAAAGACGTAGCCAAAAAGAGTATCGTCTATGGCACAAACGAGGTTGCCCCACTTAATCCAGAACACTTTCAGTTATTTGAGGCCCTACTTCATCATGCCACTATATACGATACGGTTCCAGGCCTAACGTATAAAGAGAATAAGCTTTATATAGATGATGACTATGTATTAAAACGCAATGAACTCGCTCGCTACATTGGAAAGGACACCTTCACAGATGTTGTGAAGGCATTGTTTTAATCGATTACGCATCAAAACGATGCATGAATACCACCTTACAATCTTCCTTCCGTAAACCTGTTTTTTCACCTCCACAGTCGAATATATCATTTGCGAGATTGACTAAACAATATGACGGTCCGTGTTTCGACTCTCCTGATCATCGCATTCATCTTTAACGCTATTATTTGTATGGCGCTTTTCGCCACGGGACCCCTTCAGGACCTGGTGAATTCAAATACCATTTTGTATATGCTTTGCCTTTCCATCATCATAATTATCCCTCTTGCTTTTTATAAAGGAATTAATTATCCCCTCCTGGTTTTTCTTGCTATTTATGTGCTCGAAAAATATTGTGGATCCGTGGTTGGAATGCTAATAATTCCACGTGTCAACGGAGGATGGCGATTTTCATCCTTCGAATCTTTTACCCATCATGACGTCAATCACGTCATGATATATGCCATTTTCTCTACATTCATGTTTGTATCTGCGCTATGTAGGTTTTCGGACGATGATGCACGCAATATGGACCGTTCCAATGACGACATATCATCCACGAAGTCGATGCTGCCGATAAAACCGAAAACGCTGTTAATCATGGTGATTTTTTTGCTTGGCATCAGGTTTCTATACAATACTTTTGTTTATGATGTGTATCAGGGATCATCTTCAGCAAATGCAAATTCCAATGCTAACTTCCTTTCACTATTTATTAATCCGAGTCCGTTTATCTGGCTTTCTTTAGGATACATTATACTGAAATACAAATCACTCATTCGGTCTGATTTTCGAATATGCGTCGTTATTTTATGTCTGTGCTCTGTTGTCAGCTATTTGTCCGGCTCCAGGTCTTTTATTTATTCCCTATCTCTTTTGACGGTATTTCTGTTTTTCGTCAAATTTAGATCTCCCACAATACCAGTGCGCAGCATACCTATATTCGCATTAGTGGCTTTTTCAGCAATTCTCTTATTTGGCGTGACATCCGGAATACGATATGCCATACATAACAGATTATCATTCAAATCGGTTATTAATTCTGTCAAATGGCTTTACTTTAATAATAATCAACGCCATGATTCGGCTTTTGCTTTATTGGCAACGGATGTGTTATTAAGAGTCACCAATCTGCCGCCATCGCTTGCAATTATGAATGACCGTTGGAAAGTGCCTCCGGAGAAATATATTAATCTTAAAACTATTTTGGAAGATTCTATAAATGGGTGTGTACCTCAAGTCATCGGAAAGCCTTTCGATGATGTCATTCGTGGGCCGGCGGTTTACTCATTCGTCTATCTTGGGCTGACAGACCCTACAATTTACAATACCGAGTATTTCGGTATTTATGAATACATATACTTATTTTTCGGTTATGTCGCGGCACTGCCCATTCTCTATATATACGCTTTATTGATATCTTATGTGTGGAGGAAAATCGCCTACGGGAAGAGCGTTTTCAAACCCTTTATAATTGTGTGGTTTTGTGAAGCCTATTGGGAACTTCTCATTAATATGGGTGCGTCCCTTTTCATAACGGCGATCATAAGAAACCTTCTTGTAATCGGTTTATACTATGGAATTTTGAACGCATTTAACGGCATTCGCGATTATCGTATGTGGGACGCGGAAAAAATCTCAATAGCGAATTCAATACGGGCCGTCGATTGACAATGGCAAGCTATTATGTCTTCTCTTAAAAAGCGGTACGCCGCCAAGCTGTCGACCAACCTTGTTGGTATGATTATCGGCGTTCTGACGCAAAGTATAATTCCGCGCGGATTGGGACCGACAGCTTATGGCGATTTTTCCTTTCTGTCGAATTTTTTCTCGCAGGTTCTGCCACTTTTCACACTGGGTACAGATACGGCTTTTTATACCAAACTATGCCAACGCCAGGATGAATTCGAGCTTCTCAGCTTTTATGCCCGAGTGATTGCCATGTCCATTGCGGGCATATTTACTTTTGTTGCCATTAGCGAATTTACCGGAGCATCGCATACCTTGTGGATACACCAGACCATTTTCTTCGTATGTTTTGCGGCCGGGTGGGGCGTTCTTAACATGCTTATTAATATGTTAACAATGATAGGTGATGCGTATTGTCTAACAGTATCAATTGAAATATCAAGGATCATAATCAGATCCATTGGGTTATGCGCCATCGTGTTCATTTTTTTCACCAATCATTTGACGCTGACCTCTTTTTTCGGGTATGAATGTGGGATAAGAATTGTTATCGTTATCGGTTTTTTATTTGTGATCAATCGCGACAGAAGGTTGTTTTATCAGCATTGGAAGCTGAGTCGGCATCAAATGAAGAACTATCTTTCAGAATTTTATAAATATACGCACCCACTTTTTGTTTATACTGTGATTGGTATGGTTCTCGGTATTCTCGATCGCTGGATGCTCCAGAAATTCGGTGGCAGTGTGCAACAAGGTTTTTTTGGTCTTTCATTCCAAATTGCCACCGTCTGCTTTCTATTTACTTCGGCCATGACGTCATTGATCACCAGGGAGTTTTCAATTGCCTACGGGAAAAATGATATGGCGAGCGTGGCGAGCCTTTTTCGGCGTTATTTACCGTTGTTCTTCAGCGTCGCGGCCTTTTTCGCCTGCTTCGCCTCCGTTCAGGCCGATATAATAACGCGTATTTTCGGCGGCAGGCAGTTTGCCGGCGCTTTTTTGCCGGTAATGATAATGGCGCTTTACCCTATCCATCAAACCTATGGCCAGCTTGTCGGGGCGATTTTCTTTGCCTCTGGGGAGACTAAATTATATCGGAATATACTGATTTTCTTCAATTCACTAGGGCTTCCCTTTTCATATGTGATACTTGCTCATTCGGAATGGTTCGGATTCAGACAAGCTGCTACGGGGCTTGCTATCAAATTTGTTATTCTTCAATTTTTAAGCGTTAACTCGTTATTGTTTTTTAGCACTCGTTTGCTCAAGCTTTCATTCATTAAATATTTAGGACACCAAGTAGTTTGTATGGGTTGCCTTGGCGCTGCCGCTTTGTTCTCTGAAGCTATTATTTTACAAATTGTCACTTTGAAAGGCAATGTCATATTTCATTTTGTTGCCTCCGGGCTTCTTTATACCGGATTTGTAATGACTCTGGCCTATTTGTGGCCGGTCATCTTCGGACTAAGTCGGGGGGATATTGCGTCATTTATAGACGGGAGCCTGCCTTACCTGAGTTCCCTAAAGCGGTTTGGCGGCGCTGCATGAAAAAGGGAGTCTGCAAATGTCTTCGGTAGTCGATATCAAGAATACGATCAAGGCTAAGAAAGCATCCATTGGTTCCTGGCTGCAGATACCAAGTCCCGACGTAGCGGAAATAATGGGGCGGGCCGGTTATGACTGGGTTGCGGTCGACTTGGAGCACGGTGCCTTTACAAGAAGCGATTTGCCTGGTATTTTCCGGGCAATCGAGTCGGGCGGAGCTGTTCCTTTCGCCAGGGTGGCCGATTGCACAATGACTTCCATCAAGGGTGCCCTGGACTCCGGGGCCGGAGGACTCATTTTCCCGATGATCGAATCCCGGGAGCAATTGGACAAAGCCATCGCTCTTTCGCTCTACCCTCCGGCAGGCATGCGCGGGGTGGGTTTTTGTCGGGCCAATTCTTTCGGGGAGGAATTTGTGCGGGGGCTTGCCTCAAACGCGGATACCCTTTTTTGCGCGCAGATCGAGCACATCCGTGCCCTCGATAACCTAGGGGAAATCCTGGCACACCCCCGCCTCGACGCCATCATGGTAGGTCCTTACGATCTTTCGGGCTCCATGGGATTGACCGGGCAACTCGATCATCCTGATTTCAAGGCCATGCTCGAAACCATCACACGCAAAGCCTTCGACAGCGGTGTTGCCGTTGGAATTCATGTAGTCCAGCCTGACCCCGGCGAACTAGCCGAGAGGATCGCCCAAGGCTATGTCTTCATCGCCTACGGGGTTGATACCGTATTTCTCTGCCGGGGCGCCGGTCGACCGAGCCTGTGAAGCCCGCAGTCGATAATTTGTCTTGCTTCCACTGAACCCAGGAGTCTAAAATGCAAATTGTTGGAGTCATACCTGCCAGGATGGCATCGACTCGATTTCCAAATAAACCGATGGCCAAAATCAGGGGCATTCCCATGATTGGTCACGTCTATCATAGATGCGCGATGTGTTCTTTGCTAAACGATGTTTTCGTGGCCACCTGCGACAAGGAGGTCTACGACTACGTCGAATCGGTGGGGGGGAAGGCTGTAATGACGGCCGATACCCACGAAAGGGCCAGCGACCGATGCGCCGAGGCCATGCTCAAAATCGAGGAACTGACCGGAAAGCCCATTGATATTCTGGCGATGATACAGGGCGACGAGCCAATGGTGCACCCTGAAATGATCGGTGAAGCCCTCCAGCCCATGCTGGAAGATCCGGCCGTTTTAGTTACCAACCTGATGGGGCTAATTGAGTCGCGGGAGGAATTCGAAGATCCCAACCAGGTCAAGGTTGTCTTGGATAAGTACGACAACGCACTCTTTTTTTCCAGGGAACCTGTTCCTTCACGCAAAAAATATTCGGGCCGGCCGCCAATGTTCAAGCAAGTTCCGATTATTCCGTTCAGGCGCGATTTCCTTTTGACTTATAACAGCATGGAGCAGACCCCCCTGGAAATCATCGAATCTGTCGACATGCTCCGCATTCTTGAGAATGGCATGAAAATCCGGATGATCAAAACCCGTTTTTCGACTCATGCCGTCGATACGGCCGAGGATCTGAAACACGTCGAGGCGCTCATGGAAAACGACCAACTTGTGAGACTCTATGAAAGAGCATGAGATCCGGCCGCAGGACATATTCGACGAATACCTTCGCCTGACCGCCATAGATACTCAGACTTATTTCGCCGATGCTCCTCGTACCGGACAGCCCTGTCCCGCTTGCGGGGCTGACGGAGAGGCCGCGTTTGAAAAAAATGGTTTTGCCTACGCGCAATGCCCGAACTGCCTAACGTTGTTCGTTAATCCGCGTCCGGTGCGAAGCGCCTTCGAAAACTACTATACCGACTCACCGTCCACCCGGTATTGGGCGACCACTTTCTACAGGCAGACCGAACCCGCCAGGCGCGAAAAGTTATGGAAACCGAAGGCCAAATCAATCATGGATATTCTGTCGAGGTTTCCAAACATTGAACAGCTCATTGACATAGGAGGTGGCTACGGGACCTTTGCCGAAGAGATTCGCAGGATTTCCAATCATAAGGTCACCATTGTCGAACCGTCGAAATGTTTGGCACAAGTATGCAGGGCCAAAGGCTTCATCGTTGTGGAAAAATTTCTTGAAGATCTTCGCGAGGCCGATCTCGATGAAAAGAAACGCTGTTTTGTAAGCTTCGAGCTGTTCGAGCACCTTCATGACCCCGCACTGTTTCTTGGCAGCCTTAGGGGCCTCATGAGCGAGCAGGATATCTTCATCTTCACGACACTCAGCAGCGCCGGGGCTGACATACAAGTTCTGTGGGAGAATTCGAAATCTGTCTCGCCGCCCCATCATCTCAATTTTTTCAACCCGCGCTCCATTAAGCTGTTGCTCGATTCATGCGGTTTTGAGCCATTGGAAATCAGCACTCCCGGCAAACTGGACGTAGACATCGTCCATAACAACATCGATAGCGTATCAGACAGATTTTGGCATACTTTTTTCCGTATCACCACGGAAACCGACAGGCAGGATCTACAGGAATATCTCGCCTCACACCTTCTCAGCTCCCATATGATGGTGGTGTGCGCGAGAAGGTAATTTCTTGCAGCGGGCATCGCTTTACAGGCAGTCCTTTACGGGTCTAAGAGGCTCGGCATTCCCGATGCCGACATATTTGTCTTGCCCGGCGGTTATTTTCTTTTGCATAATTTCCACAAGGCTGAAGGCTGGCGGGACTACCGTTGTGCTGAGGTAAATGAGGATAAGGTGCTCCAATGATTTCGTCAAAAACAGTTATTGCAACCACTTCGTCTTTCGGGGCCGAATCGCCCGAGATACCATCTGTTTTCTCAGAACATGGACTCAGCTTGATAACCAATCCAACGGGGCGGAAATTGAGCGAAAGAGAATTGCAAGACCTGCTCCAATTACATAAGCCGGTTGGATTGCTGGCAGGCACCGAACCGGTTACCTGTGCCGTCCTTGAACAATCGGCACAATATCTGCGGGTAATCTCCAGGGTGGGAGTCGGCTGGGACAACGTGGACAGGGAAGCGGCGGGCAAGTTGGGAATCCTCGTCTATCGCACATCCGGCGTGCTGACCGACGCGGTTGCCGAGCTTACTATCGGTCTGGTTCTCCTGGCTCTCAGATCTGTTTCCTCGGCTGACCGCAAATTGCGCTCTGGCGTCTGGCAAAAACAGATGGGTAGCCTGCTGCTTGGCAAAACCGTCGGGGTGGTCGGGTTCGGTCAAATCGGACAGCGGGTTGGCAAACTTGCGGATGCATTCGGGGCCAAAGTAATCTTCCATGATCTCCAGTTATTCGATTTTCCGTGGGCAAGGGCAGTATCACTTGGCGAACTGCTCTGTGAATCGGATATTGTCACCCTCCATGCAAGCGGCCAGAACAGAGTTCTTGGCCAGGCAGAACTAAGGAGCCTGAAAAAAGGCTCGATCGTGCTCAACACGGCCAGGGGTGGCCTTGTCGATGAGAACGCTCTCCATGATTGTCTGCTGAACGGGCGCGTACGGTTCGCCTGCCTCGATGTTTTCGAAAATGAGCCCTACAACGGCCCGTTGTGCAGCCTGGAAAACGTCGTTCTTACTCCGCACATTGGCTCCTATGCAAGGGAAGCAAGGGTCTTGATGGAACAAACCGCCGTTGAGAATCTTTTGGACGGTCTGCGCAAGGCGGGGGTACTATGAAAGACAAAGTCGTTGTAATTGGCGGCTCGGGGTTTTTGGGAAGCCATATAGCGGATGCGGCCACAGATGCCGGCTATGAGGTCTGCCTTTACGATCTCCATCCTTCGCGGTGGCTCAAGCAGGGCCAGCAGATGCACGTTGGCGACATTCTCGATGAGACCGCCCTTGGCAACTGCCTCGATGGGGCACGGTTTGTATTTCACCTGGCCGGCATAGCCGATATCGGGGAGGCGGCCGCCTCGCCAAGGGCCACGGTGGAACGTAATATTATTGGCAGCACCCTTGTCCTTGAAAATTGCCTCAAGAAAAAAATCGAAAGAGTCCTGTTCGCCTCCACCGTGTATGTCTACAGCCAGCATGGGTCCTTTTACCGGGTAAGCAAGCAGGCTGTCGAACTTCTTATTGAAGCCTACAACGAGCGGTTCGGTTTGGAATACACCATCCTGCGCTACGGCTCCCTTTATGGTCCGAGGTCTCAGGCCTGGAACGGCCTCAAAAATTACGTAACCCAGGCGGTGCGCCAGGGCCGGATCGTCTATCCGGGAAGCGGAGAGGAGCGTCGCGAGTACATACATGTCAAGGATGCCTCCAGAATGAGCATCGAAGCCCTCGACCAACGCTTCGCAAATCAGTGTCTTACCGTTACGGGAACACAGGTTCTCGATTCCAACGATCTGCTCGGGATGATCCGGGAAATCATGGGGGGAAATGTCGATCTGGAGTTCAGACCCGAGATGCGAGATGCCGCCCATTACATGATCACTCCTTACCGTTTTACCCCCAAGGTCGCCCATAAGATGGTGCCCAGTGTTTTTGTGGACATCGGACAGGGTATACTGGACCTCGTGGAGGAGGTCTACCGCGAAAACGACCACTCTGGAGCATCGCTGCCCAGCCCTGTCGAACTCGGTAAGGGCCGGGCCAGATGAAAACGAGGTTAAAGGTCATGGACCTTAAAAACTGCGATGCATATTTCTTCGATTTTGACGGCGTTTTGGTGGATTCGGTCGAAGTAAAAACCCGCGCTTTCGCAAAACTGTTCGAGCATTTCGGACCTTCGATCGAAGACGCGGTGGTCGATCATCACCGAAAAAACGGGGGTATGACCCGCACTGACAAGTTCAAGTGTTACTACCGCGAGTTTTTGGACCTGCCCCTTGATGAGACCGAACTTAGCCAGTTGTGTGCCAGGTTTGCCGCCATCGTTGTCGATGAAGTTGTCGCCGCCCCCGAAATCCCTTCCAGTTCGCTTTTCGTGCGGAGGTGCTGCCAAGATGCGCCCTGCTTTATCGTTTCCGCAACCCCCGAGACCGAAATCAGGGACATCGTCTCCCGCAGGAGTTGGTCGAAATACTTCAGAGATGTTTTGGGCGCCCCGGTCAGTAAAAAAGATCATTTGGCGAAATTGCTCCGCGATCATGGGTTTGCCCCTACGAGGTGCTGTTTTTTCGGAGACGCCGAAAGCGATTACCAGGCGGCGAAGGCCTGCGGGGTGCCCTTCATTGGAGTTTTGCCGGGTCCATGCGCACCGTTGCTCAAAGCTGCTCCCGAGATTGCATGGATAAGAGATTTTTCCGAAATTCTTTGCATTATGACCTAACAGTGCTCACGGTCAAAGACGCTCTTTCCGCCTAATTCGCCTTCGCGCAAGGCTGGCAGTGGTAGTTTTTCGGCTCTTCCTCAACCGTCCGGCAAAACTGGTGCAAAAGTTCTGAAGTAGTGGAGTGACTGGCCGCTATTCGGCTTTTCCAATGTCCTTTTCACCCCCCAAGTTGGCTCGTGTACCTTTGAGTGACAAAAAAAATGGAACTCGACATCGTAGAGAATCTTCTCGCGACTTTGCACGGATAAAGATGGCTTTATCAAACGCGTGAGGCAATTATGCCACAAGCTTTCCCGCTGCTTCATCCTGGCTTGGCCCTCGTTAACGAGGCCGGTGGAAACTTTCAAGCTCACGGCACGGACCCCAGGGAAGTCTATGCGAGCAATGGTCTCCTTAACGTAGTGGAATAGAACAAGGCTTTCGTGATGCTTGCTTCAAGATTGTTCGGCGAACTAACTGAACTCTACTGTTGGCTGTTGGGCCTGCTGCCTACCGCTTTGGGCGTCAAGATCAGGCAGTTCGCACTCCGTCCGCTATTCCGGCAGGCAACTACCTTCTATATGGGGAAAGGAGTTGAGCTTCGTGCACCGGGAAATATCTCTCTAGGGCCCAATAATTCAATAGCGGATCGTTGCTCGTTGATCGCAATAGATGGAGAACTCACTACGGGCAGCAACCTGGCGGTGAACATCGGCTCCATCCTGGATGCTTCGGGAAACGGTTCCATCCAAATTGGCAATGATGTCCTCATTGGTCCTTATTGTGTTGTGCGCTCGGCTGACCATCGGTTCGCTCGCCTCGATGTGCCGATAAGAAACCAGGGGCACCAACCGGGGAGCATTGTTATCGGCAACGATGTTTGGATCTCCTCTCATTGTGTAATAACCAAAGATGTCACTATTGGTGACGGCGCCGTGGTGGGTGCTGGGGCAGTTGTTACAAAGGATGTTCCCCCGTACTCCGTCGTTGGCGGAGTGCCTGCGAGAGTTCTAAAGTGGCGCGATCCTGAAATGGCTTCTCGCGGAGAAGGAAAATGAAAATTGCCCGCTCCTCAAGTCGCCCTGCCAAATTGAGTATCTGGCATATCGATGCAAAGGAAGAAACAGGCTCAGGCCACACCTTGCTACTGTGGGATTCCGAAGCGCCGCCGCCCAAAGGACCCTGGCGGACAGTTCTGTGGGCTGGTTTTGCCAAAGAGACAGCCGAGGATACACTATCTCTGCCCCAGTTGGTCGAAGAAAACGCGGAAGCTCTGCGAAAGCGCTATTTGGAATGGATTTATGAACTGGGGCAGACGCATCTTGGAAGCATCCGCCTCGTTGATCGACTTCAACTCAGACCGGGGTTCAGCTACTGGTGGATGACCCTGCTGGTGGAAAAAAACTACGCAAACTCCAAGAGAATCTATGACGCCTTCCGGTTAATGGCACTGGAAGATCTAATTGATTCAATCCAACCCGGTCGAATGGCTTTGGCGAGCAGTGATCGAACCCTTGCCACGGTGTGCCGGCTATGGTGTGGCAATGTGGGCAGATCATTCGAGTGGCGGCGCCTTAAATCTCAAAACCGAGAGCTATCCTTTACAAGACGTTTCTACAACGGCATGCCGCATCCCATCAGGGCGTTTGTCACCATCATGCGCTATCTTTGGAAACGTTGGCCACTGCGGCAAAAGGCCGAGGCTTCGGGAACTCGGATAACTTTTGTCGATTACTTGGTCCATCTTGGTCCAAAGATCAATTCGACGGGAGAGTTTGCCTCCAATTATTGGACAGACTTACCTGAGGTTCTCAATCGTGCGGCACTCAAGACCAACTGGCTGCACCATTTCGTCGAGTGCGAGGACGTCCCCTCTGCCCCGAAGGCACGAAGCCTGATGGACCGGTTCAGAGACAATGCCAAAGGGGGACAGCTTCACGCATGCTTCGGTGGGGCGCTCGACATCCCCGTGGTGCTGGCTGCCTTGCGAGACTACGTCCGTCTTGTTTTCCGGGCCCCTGGAATTCGAGCAGCCAAACGCCATTTCTCCGCAGCGGGCTCAAAATTAGACTTATGGCCGCTTTTTAAGCAAGAATGGTGCGATTCCATATTTGGAGCCAGCGCAGTCCTGAATTGTATGTTCTTGAACCTTTTTGAGACGACCCTCGAGAAGATGCCGTACCAGGAAATTGGAGTCTACCTACAGGAGAATCAGAGCTGGGAAATGGCCTTCGTACATGCCTGGAAGACATCAGGTCATGGCACCTTGATCGGCGTGCCCCATACGACGGTCAGGTATTGGGATCTTCGCTACTTTTACGATCCCAGAAACTATGAACGCCCGGGTCTCAATGACTTGCCCATGCCCGATCGGGTTGCGGTGAATGGTCCGGTCCCATGGGCGGCCTACCAGGGTGGTGGCTATCCGGAAGACCAGCTAATCGAGGTCGAAGCTCTGCGGTATCTTTACTTGAAAGAGTGGCCAGTTGCGGTTCCATATCGGGAAGGTGCACTCCATATCCTTATCTGTGGCGATTACCTCCCCGAAGTGAGCCACCAGATGATGGAGTGGCTCGAGACCGCCTCTAAGAGTCTGCCGTCAGATTCGCGCTATGTTGTCAAACCCCACCCAGCCTGCACGATAAGAGCTGATGACTATCCCTCGATTAAACTGGAAATTACGGTCGCCCCTCTTCGGGAATTGCTGGTTGCCTGCGATGTGGTTTTCACCAGCAATGTAACCTCGGCGGCTGTCGACGCCTACCTCGCCGGCCTCCACGTTATATCGGTTCTGGACGTAAACAGTTTTAATTTAAGCCCATTACGTGGACTGAGTAGCGTAGTGTATGTTACCGGTCCGAACGAACTCGCGCTTGCCTTGCAACACGATAAGAGAAAAGATATACCTACAGCCAAACCTTATTTCTGCCTTGACAGTGGACTGCCGCGCTGGAGGAAATTATTGAGCATCGAGCCCTGAAGTTCGCTCGCACGATTTGTCCCCCCTGAGAAAATTTGACTTGAGCTTGCGGAAAACATATTAACAAGGGGAGTGCAACTGATGTTTAATCGTTGGCGGGAACTACTTTCGACGTACGGTACTGCGGGCGTCATCAGACTGGTTCTGGACAAAGTCTGGCTGAATACAATCACGGTCATTTCCACGGCGCTGTTCCGGATACAGTGCAAGATTCATGGTTGTAGATGCGGACATAACCCCCAAGTCTATGGGAAAGTGTTGATCCGTTCCCCGGCCGGCCATATTGAGATTGGCGACGGAGCCAATTTTGTTTCCTCCTCCTGGAGAAGCACATACGCTGCGCTCAATCACCCGATAAGGCTTCGCACCCACTTTAGAGAGGCCCGGATCAGGATCGGCTCAAATGTGGGGCTTAATGGAACTTCAATTACCTGCCGGTCGACACTCATAGACATTGGAGACAATGCGATGATTGCGCCGAACGTCACTATTGTCGATTCCGATTTTCATGTCCCCTGGCCTCCAGAGGAAAGACTGTGTTACATGGGAATAGAACGCGACGCCCCGGTCGAGATTGGAAGGAAGGTGTTGATTTGTACGGGCTGCATCATTTTTAAGGGCGTCAGCATCGGGGACAATTCGGTTATCGGAGCGGGGAGCGTTGTGAACAGATCAATTCCACCAAATTGCCTGGCCGCGGGGAATCCCGCCCGTGTCATAAAATTCTACGACATACGACAAAGGTAAAGGGCGCCCCAAAGCGGGGCCCGCAACTGCTCAGAGGGTATCTAGCTTGGATTTACACGGATCATAATTCATGCCGGACTTACGTTGCCCTTTCGGTTCAGCGTCGTCGACAGCGATTTCGTGGAATACGCCGAGCAGGCGGACGTTGTGGTCAACGGCGCATCAAGCGCCTGCCTGGACGCAGTCGCCAGGGCGATCCCGGTAATTGTCGTTGCCGGGCGAGATGGACTGCCACGGAATTTGATCCCCGAAGCCAATGCCAGACGATCTATCGCGCTTTTGTTATTCGTGCGAAGACGCCGGAGCCCTGATTTCAATTAACTAATGAGAGCGGCACAGGATAAGGAACTCCCCGCGTTACTCTTCATTTTTATGTATTAGCGAGGAACTCGTAGAACAATGAGACCTATTGAAAGATGGATCACAGATAACCAGTTGGCATCCATATACTCTTCCAAATATTGGAATGACCTTGAGGAAGAGAAGAAAAAGGAATGGTGGATCGCCAACGGAAATTATCAAAAATGTCTGGATTTTTTACGAAAGTCCGGGTTGTTCGATGAATACAAGGCTGCGGAACAACATATCATGTCTCATTTGGGAATGCCCCTGAAAGTAGCGGATTTGGCAGCTGGCACGGGATGGGCTTCCGCATAGATTTCAAAGCTGCCTCATGTCGGTGAAGTCCATGCGGTTGAAATGTCCGAACATCGACTGGGCAAGCTTTTCGAACACAGTTCAAGAATGCTTTTTGCCGACATCAAAAGATATTTCGCTATCTTGGCAGCTTTTATGATTTGAAGTTCGACGATTCGAGCATGGATATTATCTTCCTGGCGCAAGCATTCCACCATGCCGATAAGCCTCTCTGTTTACTAGTTAAATGTGATCGAATATTGAAAAAAGGTGGCAGAATCATACTACTGGGTGAACATTTTATAGGTAAGAAGCTGCATTTACGAAAAATGTTGAGCGTGCTGGTCAAGCAGAAGAAATTTTATACCGATTTTTACAAGCTCTTCGAACCGGATGAAAAGCCTGGAGACCATTATTATAGGCGTTCCGACTACTAATTCCTGTTTGCCAGCATGGGGTTTCGAGTACACCATCAGGTTTTTGATACTGGAAGAGCCATGTACATTGCTGATAAGCTGTGGGCTATATTGAACTCTGTTTGAAATTGCCAGCTCCAAGCTGGCCGGGAACAACCGGTATCAGGAATAGGTGTATCGAATTGCCAATCCCCCCATGCTTATCCGTGCTCATGACGGTCCACAACGCAGAGTCCTATCTCCGCGAAAGCATCGATAGCGTCATCTCCCAGACTTTCTTCAATCGGGAGTTGATAGGGGACAATCCATTCGCTCGGGGCGTTGCGGGGGGCAATAAGTCTTGTGGGGCGGTTCTGAATCCGACCGAGGGCTAAAGGCAAGATATCTCATTCGTTTCACTTTGCCGAAAATCCCGCTGTACTTATTGGAGATAACCCAATCATGGAAATTGTCGACATATGCAAGGGAATAGGAATAATTTTGGTTCTGCTGGGCCATTACGGCCCTGCCTTTTGGTGGAACGGCGCCTATACATCATTTGTAAGAATTATCTATGAATTTCATATGCCCCTGTTTTTCTTTTTATCAGGGTATTTGTATTCGTATACCGAATCCAGGAATACAGACTTATGGCTTTTTATTAAGAAGAAGAGTAGAAGACTGTTATTGCCATACTGCACTATATCAATTGGATATATAATACTCAAGACTGTCGGTCAGCCTTTTTTTAGCTATCATCCCATCTCATTTATAACACTATTAGATTTTTTTGTTTTGCCAGATCAAGGCCCGGCTTCACTTCTTTGGTTCATCTATACTCTTTTTTTAATATTCATAATATTTGCTATACTTAGACGGCTTTTTGTTAATGACACGTTTTTGTTGGTTGTGGCACTTGCTCCCATGTTACTGTTTAGCGCGCCTGCGTGGCTCAGCTTGAACCAGATAATCATGGCCTTGCCACTTTTTACAATCGGATACTTGTTTCATAGACATTCTTTTTATAAAAATATTAACCCTATTTTAGCCTTTGTGCTGTCTATATCGATATTTATGATAATTACACTTTTGAATGAAAAACGATTAGTAGATTATAGACAATTTATTTATTTAGTGGAAAGCTTGTCCGGAACTCTAATGTGTTGGTCTGCCTCCGTCTTGATCGACAGGTATGCCAGAACCAGACAAATCAGATCGATACTACTGTCGATAGGAATTTACTCCCCATCGATTTATCTGCTTCACCAGCCTTTTGTTTGGCTGATCCCGTTCCTGGGGCACAACAAATTAGGCTTATCCGGCGCTCTTCTACTGATCGGGATTCCCGTTGCACTGCTGCTCGGGATAGCGGCGCCGGTATTCTTGGATAAGCAAATACTGCAAAAGAACAAGATAGCTCATATGGCCGTACTTGGAAGCTAACGGCCTGAAAGGGAACACGGGGGATTTAATTTGTGCCTAATTGGATTCCGGAGCTGATCTCCGGGTACGGATTTGGGGGTGCCGTTCGTTTGGCCCTTGATCAAGCCCGGATGCATGTAATTACGTTCATTTCGACGGTGCGGTTTCGGATATAGTGCAAGTTTCACGGGTGCAGGTGCGGAAGCAACCGGCAGGTCTATGGAAAGGTGTTGATTCGCTCTCCCGCCGGGCGCATCGTGATTGGTCACGGGGTTAGTCTTATTTCATCTTCACGGAAAAGCACATCGGCAGCTCTGAACCACCCGATAAGACTGCCCACACATTACCAAGAAGCCCAAGTCAGGATCGGCTCCAACGTGGGGATTTATTGAACTTCAATTACCTGCCGGTCGACACTAATCGAGATTGGGGACAATACGAAGGTGGCGCCCCATGGCACTATTTCAGATTCCGATTTCCATGTCCCCTGGCCCCCTGGGCAAAGACAGAGTTACATACCCAAAGAACGAGACAGCCCGGTCAAGATTGGGAAGAATGTGTGGGTCTGTAATGGCTGCATCATTTTTAAGAGTGTC
Source organism: Deltaproteobacteria bacterium (assembly GCA_021777755.1). GTDB lineage: Bacteria > Desulfobacterota > Syntrophobacteria > Syntrophobacterales > Syntrophobacteraceae > SbD1. Next base: position 16,602 of record JAJYDE010000001.1, on the reverse strand, counting down.
CATATCGGGGACAATTCGGTTATCGGAGCGGGGAGCGTTGTGAACAGATCAATTCCACCAAATTGCCTGGCCGCGGGGAATCCCGCCCGTGTCATAAAATTCTACACCACCGGTGAAGTTAGCCCCACCGAGAATGTTTGCACCCAGGGGACGGAAGATATTTAACCGCATCGGCGGTTTCTGAGCTATCCTAAATACCGGGGTCTGTTTGAGAACTTTTGGCAGGTCTTGATGAGATCATGAATCAAGAATTGCTGTCCAATCCTCGCGTTTCCGTGATCATGAGGGTCTACAACGCACAGTCCTATCTGCGCGACATCATCAATTCCGTTATCGCCCAGACCTACTCAGATTTAGATGCGCGGCGTTGCTCGATGCCGACGATATCTCCCACCCACCGCGCGCCTGGAGCGGCAGTCGTCCTTTTTTGACAAACACCCTGAAGTCGCCCTTGTCTGCCCATGGGTCATATATGGTCGCCAAATGGAAACCTCAGGTCATGGCTGGCGGGTATCCCGAACATATTGTCTGTTCGCCGGATTTGGGATTGATAATTGAAAAAACGCAGGAACCCCTGGCCTGGATCAGGCAAGAGAAATTGGCCGCGCAAATCCGGCAAATGTACTTGAAGCTGTAACATTGGGAAGGTAATTTCCTGATCGTTGATCCGGTTCACGTGATTGTTCCGAAATGGAGGATCCGATGCACGATGGGTTTGGGGTTGATTACATGTTCAAGCTCTATAGTGGAAAAAACGTCCTAATCACCGGCCATACAGGCTTCAAGGGCAGCTGGCTTGCGACTTGGTTGTCGGCCTTGGGGGCGAAGGTGGCGGGAATAGCCATGGACCCGCCCTCGCAGCCCTCATTTTTTGAGGCGGCCGGTCTTGCAGGCGTGGTTGACGATCATCGTATGGACATCCGCGATCGCCAAGAACTGCAAGAGGCGATGCGGGACATACAGCCCGACTTTGTCTTTCACCTTGCAGCGCAGCCGCTGGTACGAAGAGCTTACCAAAATCCGGTGGAAACTTACGAAACCAATATCATGGGGACAATCCATTTGCTCGAGGCGTTGCGGACGATGACCAAGCCGTGTAGGGCCGTACTGATCACCAGCGACAAGTGCTATGACAATCTTGAGTGGGTTTGGGGTTACCGCGAAACCGACGCGTTGGGAGGGCCCGATCCCTACAGTGCATCCAAAGGCGCGGCCGAAATTGCCATTCGTTCCTATGTCAAATCCTATTTCAATGATGACGAGTCGCAGGTTCGTATAGGGGTGGCGCGCGCTGGCAATGTGATTGGCGGTGGGGATTGGGCACTTGATCGAATCATACCCGATTGCATGCGGGCTTGGTCACGCAATGAAATTGTCGAACTGCGCAGTCCACAGGCAATTCGCCCTTGGCAGCATGTCCTTGAACCTTTGAGCGGGTACCTCCTGTTGGGGGCACAGTTGGATATGAGGCCGGAGCTGCATGGGGAAACCTTCAACTTCGGACCGCCCACCCAACAGAACCACACAGTCCTGGAGTTGGTGCAGAACATGAGTCGATATTGGGAGCAGGTTCAATGGCGGGATATCTCTGATGAGTACAATGGACCCTACGAGTCCAGTTTGCTCATGCTCAATTGCGATAAAGCTCTACACCAGCTACAGTGGCAGGCGGCTTTGAATTTCGATCAGACCGTACAGTTCACTACAGAATGGTATAGATACTATTACCAACAGGAGTGTCCCTCAATCCTGGATTTCACAAAGTCGCAGATTGCAGATTACACTGCATTCGCGAGAAAGAAAGGGCTAAAATGGGCACAAATATCCTGAATCAAATCCAGGTGACTTTGCTGGCGCGAATCCCCACAGCCGGGGGGGATGTTATGCACGCAATGAAAGCTGGCGACATCGGCTATAATGGCTTTGGCGAAGCCTATTTTTCTTTGGTGGAATCCGGGGCGGTGAAGGCGTGGAAACAACACAGCCAAATGACTCTCAATTTGATTGTACCCTTGGGGGAAGTGCGGTTCGTATTCTTTGCACCTGCTTCGCAACCGTCATTTCGTGAAGAAGTGATAGGCGCTTCTCACTACGGGAGGATAACCGTACCGCCGGGGATATGGTTCGGTTTTCAAGGATTGGCGGAGCCGCACAGTCTTCTGCTTAATTTGGCGAACATTGCCCACGACCCTGGTGAAGTAGCCCGTAGAGAAATAAACGAGGTCCCTTTTGATTGGAGTCAGCGACCAACATGAAAGTAATCCTACTTGCCGGCGGCCTTGGCACGCGCATCGCCGAATATACCGACTCGATTCCCAAGCCCATGGTGCCGGTGGGCGGCAAGCCTATTCTTTGGCATATCATGAACACCTACTCGTATTTCGGTCATAAGGATTTTTTAATCGCCTTGGGTTACAAGGCGGAGGTGGTGAAGGAATTTTTCTTGCATTACCATGCCATAAATTCAAGCTTCACCGTAGAACTCGGTTCCGGGAAATTAATCAACCACTATACTCACTCGAATGACTGGCGTGTGACGCTGGTGGATACGGGCCTCAACTCCATGACAGGAGGGCGGGTGAAGCGCATGCAACCCTTTATCGGCGATGAGACCTGTATGCTCACCTACGGAGACGGGGTGGCCGATATTGATCTCGAAGCCCTGCTTTCGTTCCACAAAAGTCACGGCAAGCTGGTGACGGTCACCGCGGTGCATCCCAGTGCGCGATTTGGTGAATTGCAGATGAACGGCGACTTTGTCACCGCCTTCCAGGAAAAGCCGCAACTGGGTCAAGGATGGATAAACGGCGGCTACTTCGTGATCGAACCCGGTTTCTTTGATCTGATTGATGGCGACGCCACTATGTTGGAGCGAGAACCACTGGAGCGGGCCGTATCGATGAAACAATTGATGGCTTACAAACATGACGGCTTCTGGCAGTGCATGGATACCAAGCGGGACCATAATCTGCTGGAGTCGATGTGGGCCAAAGGCAATGCGCCTTGGAAAAAACCGGACTGATGCCATGAACATTCTTGTTACCGGCGGACTGGGCTATGTGGGAGGTCGCTTGGCGCAGCATCTCTGCGGGTTGGGCCACACGGTTGTGTTGGGAACTCGACGCAAGACCGGTCCTCCGGATTGGTTGCCCCAGGCTGGTGTTGTCAGGTGCCAGTGGGATAGCCGCGAGGCTTTGAGAGACATATGTGACGGTATGGACGCGGTAATACACACGGCCGGCATGAATGCCCAAGCTTGCGCGGCTGATCCGGTTGCGGCGCTGGCATTCAACGGTGTGGCCACATCGCGCTTATTGGAAGCGGCTTGCCTGCAAAGGGCATTACGGTTCATCTACGTTTCCACCGCTCATGTATATGATAGCCCTTTGACTGGCGCCATCACGGAAAAAACCTGCCCGAAGAATCTGCATCCATATGCCGCAAGCCACCGAGCAGGGGAGGACGCAGTACGGTTCTCAAATCGGCGCGGCATAATAGAAGGGGTTGTTATCCGGCTTTCCAATTCTTTTGGAGCACCGGCGCACAAGAGCGCCGACTGCTGGACGTTACTGGTCAACGATCTCTGTCGGCAGGCGTTGACGACTTCAAAGATGGTGCTCAATTCCTCGGGGCTGCAGAGGAGGGATTTTATCTCCATGGCAGATGCCTGCAACGCTATCAGCCATTTGCTTCATTTACCCGCAGAGCGGCTGGGTGAAGATATGTTCAACGTTGGCGGTCGGTGGGCGCCGACAGTGTGGGAGATGGCGTGTCTTGTCCGGAGCCGATGTGAAGCCTCCATGGGGTTTAAGCCGGAACTTAGCAGAGTGATGCCTGCGAACTGTGAAATTACTGCCGGACTTGACTACTGTATTGACAGACTCCTTCAAACTGGCTTTCGGTCCGATGCGGATCCTTTGGCGGAAATCGATCAGTTGCTTTTATGCTCTAAACAGTGGTTTTGCTAGCCTCCCAGGAAGCATGCTCAGATTTTTCATTCTTCAAGCGTTTCAGTTCATCAACACCAACACTTAGGCTCCAATATGAATATGACTTTATCTTCCGGTCCTCACGTGTCAGTCCTGATGACAATTTTCAATGCGGCTCCATACCTCAGGGAAAGCATCGACAGCCTTTTCGCCCAGACTTTCTCCGATTGGGAGTTGATTGCAATAGAAAATGGTTCGACGGATCAATCCTTGTCTATCTTGAGAAAATATTCCGATCCCAGGGTTCGGACATTCCTATTTCAGAAAAACATCGGTCGCACCCCCGCGCTTCGCTACGCGTTCAGCCAGGCCAGAGGGGAATACGTCGCGGTGCTCGATGCAGACGATATCTCACACCCACCTCGCCTGGAGCGACAGTCGTCCTTTCTTGACAAGCACCCTGAAGTCGCCCTTGTCGGTTCATGGGTCAAATACATTGATGAAAAATCGAGTGTAATCGCCAAATGGAAACCTCCGGTCGATCCTGTCGCCTTGCGTGACAGTCTTGGATGGACCAACCCGATGGTGCATTCTTCGGTGATGTACCGCAGACTGAGGGCCCTGGAGGCTGGCGGGTATCCCGAGCATGTGATCTATTCACAGGATTTCGGATTGATAATTGAACTGGCCCGACGTTCTAGCTTGGCGATAATCGACGACTTTCTCTGTGATATGCGGGTCGTGTCAACAAGCATGACCCGCGACAAGAAGTATAGCAGCGTCTTTGGCGGAGAAGCTCTTGCTCATTTTGAGCATGCCGCGCAAACGCTGCCGCTCAGTTCGAAAGCCCGTCGTTTGAACCGGCGGGTGCGGTCGATATCTAGAATTGAACATGGAATCGGAACGATGAGAACCGGCTCGATTCCTGAGGGTGTAAAATCGGTGCTGAGGGGGGTCTTTAGCGACCCTACGGTGCTTTGGGCCAACGGGACTGTCTATCGATTTGCCCAGCGTCATTTTCCCCGTCTCGCTTGCATTTTGCGCGGGAAAGTGATTCAGGGTTTTGTGGAATATGTATGAGAGGCCTATGAGTTCACCTATCCGTTTGATGATTTATGAAAGTTACGTGTTTGAGAAATTTGGAGGCGAAGTCCGAACCATACTCTACTTGCTCAAGTATCTTGACCGGTCGCGCTTCACGCCTCTGCTGGTCCTGCCCCACAAGGTCGAAGCGCTTAACGCCGAAGTAAATCCCGACATCCGGGTCGAGGTAATCGAACCACGACAATCTTTGCGCGCCTACGGAGGCGCGCTGCTCAAAAGAGGTCCGTTAGGCCGCCTCCGGGCGGTGTGCGATTTGATTTTGCAGAGCTTTGATCTCAATCGTTTTATGCGCTCCAGAAATATTGACGCGGTCTACTGCTGCTCCCTGAGGGCCATGCTGTCGATTGGTTTGGCCGCGCGTCTGTGTCGGCGGCCAGTTCTTTTCTTCGTCAACGGCAGGCTTAATAACCCTGTCCTCGACGCCATGGCTTTCACCTTGGCCACCCGCATCGTCTTCCAATGCGGCGCAAACCGGGACGACAGGTATCCTGTCCTGCGACGCATTTTCCGGCGAAAACTCGGGGTTGTGCAGAGCGGAGTGGATTTACCAATATTTCGCAATTTGCAAACCCAATCGGTATCGACCGAATCTCTGGGTATCGACGTTACCAAGGTCAATATCATCGTGCTCGGCTTTTTGAACCCTGAAAAAGGTGTGCATCTGGTCATCGAGGCCCTCGCGCGCCTTTCCGGCAATCTCGCCAATGTGCGTTTGTGGATTGTCGGCGATCAGCTTACGGATGATTTCAGCAATTATCGAAAACATCTGGAATCGCTCGTAACCCAACGGGGCATGGCGGACAATGTGCGCTTTACCGGCTATCGCACTGATGCCCTGAGGTTGCTGAGCGCCATGGATGTGCTTGTGCATCCCTCCTTGACCGAGGGCATGCCAAGGGTCGTGCTGGAAGCCATGGCTCTGGGGAAACCGGTAATAGCTTCCCGCGTGGGGTGCTCACGCGAAGTTATACGACATGGCCTAAACGGTCTTCTCGTTGAGCCGGGAGATGTTGAAGAGCTTGCGGCCGCGCTCGACCGCCTGCTTGAAGATGAATCCCTGCGCAGTTCATTGGGAAAAGCCGCGGCTGAAACCATCGCAAACGAGTACGTCGTCGAGGACAAAGTTTTTGAGCTGGAGCAGATGCTGGCGGGCATGGTTCGCTCCGGTGAGCGCAAAACGGCGGAGGGCGGCAATGTGCGGTATCGCAGGAGAGTTTAGGTTCGATGGCCGGTTGGTCGATGCCGCGCATGTGGTGAAAATGACCGACGCCATCGCACACCGGGGCCCAGATGCCGAAGGCCTGTACTGTAGCGGAACTATAGGGCTCGGTCATCGCCGGTTGTCCATAATAGATTTGTCGGAGGCCGGAAGGCAGCCTATCTGGAATGCCGCCGGCTCATTGGCCGTGGTCTACAACGGCGAGATCTACAACTACCGGGAGATCCGCGCGCAACTCCAGTCCGAAGGGCGGGTGTTTCGCACGGAGACAGATACCGAGGTCCTCGTTGAAGCCGTTGATGCGTGGGGGATCGAAAAAGCCTTAAAACAATTCATCGGAATGTTCGCCTTCGTCCTTTGGGATGAGCGGGAACATAGGGTCACGCTCTGCAGGGACCGAATCGGAATCAAGCCGCTCTATTATTCACTAAATTCTTCGCGGCTGTTGTTTGCCTCGGAACTGAAGGGTCTGCTTGCCAACCCCGACTTCATAAGAAAAGTGAATTTGAGGGGAATCGGCCAGGCGATGGTAACCGGATATGCCATAGGCACGGAGACTCCCTTCGCAGATGCTCTTCGGCTCCCGGCCGGGCATTACCTGACGGTCCGGGCCTCGGGAGCATCAGAGCTTCACAGGTACTGGAGCCTCGACGAAATCGAACGTGGTTCGTACCAGGGTAATTTCGACGAAGCCGTCGAGGAACTGCTCTCCATTTGCGAAAGCGCGTTCGGATATCGTCTGGTCGCCGATGTGCCAGTTGGACTTTTCCAATCCGGGGGAGTCGATTCGTCGCTGGTGGCCGCGGTGTTAAAAAAGCGCATCGGCGCCGATGTCCAGAGTATCACGATTGGTTTTTCGGATAAGGAATACGACGAGGCCCCAAGGGCCCGAGCCATCGCCGAGTCGCTGGGCGTGCGCCACTTGTCTCATTACGTCAGTCCCCTGGAAGCCCAGGATATCCTGGCAAAGTTTGTAGAAATCTTCGATGAGCCCTTTGGCGATACATCGGGCATTCCAACCTTCATTTTGTCACGGTTGGCGCGCCAAAACGTCAAGGTCGCCCTTTCGGCCGACGGCGGAGACGAACAGTTTTGCGGCTACGAAAGCTATGGCTCCTATGCTGGTCGAGCGGCCCTCGTCGAGGGCATTCCGTTCACGGCTCGACACTTGCTGGCCTCGGTGCTGCGCAGGCTGCCACTTTATCGTCCGCTCCTATATTTCAAGTCGATCCGAGAGTCGGGCAATTCTTATGCCCCGCAGGTCACGGCTCGTTACGAAAAAATGATCCGGGTCCTTGGGTCCACTTCGGCAGCCGATGTTCTGCAACGCATGCATGAGTTTGCCTTCCAACCGGAAGAAATCGCGGCCGCACTGCCCGGCTCCCAGGGTGATCCGATTTCCGGCACAAAGCTGGCAGCCAGCAATTTCATGAGGCGCGATAACGGGTTGCTCGATGCGATGATGCGTACCGATTTCACCACATACCTCAGAGACGACATTCTGGTCAAGGTCGACCGTGCGTCTATGGCGGCCTCTCTGGAATGTCGTGACCCTATGCTCGACCATCGAATTGCGGAATTCGCATTCAGGCTGCCCGTTGACTTTCTTTACAGCGGCGGCGAGCATAAGAAATTGCTTCGCACCTTGGCGCAGAGGTGGATCGATCGCGAAGTTCTCGACAAGCCCAAGCGCGGCTTCGTTATTCCGCTCTACTACTGGCTGCGCGGCGCGTGGAAACCAGTGGCGCTAGACACTCTCGCTCCCCACAGGGTGATTCGGACGGGGCTTTTCGACCCGAAATTCGTTGCCGACGAGTTGAAGCGGTTCTACGGGCAGGAGGGGGGGCGGGCCGAAAGGATCTGGATGCTCCTGAATGTGCAGATGTGGGCCGAGAGATGGATGTTCTCGAATTGATTGTGTTAGCCTCTGCCGTTTTTGCTGATCAAACATATAGAGGAAAACTGAAGGAGTTTGTTGACGAAATCCGAACTTCTGGCCGCGCTGCGCTGCCCCGACTGCCAAAAGAGCACCCAGCTATCTTTGTCGCCATGCGGGGGCTATCTGCAATGCCAACCATGTTCAGCTCAGTTCGCCATAAGACAGAGCATACCCCGTTTCGTCCCTTCAGAAAACTATGCCGACAATTTCGGATTCCAGTGGAAGATCCATTCGCGCACTCAGTTGGATGAATATTCTTCCAAGTCGCCTCCAGCAGGGCATCGAAGGTCCTGGAATCCGTCCCTGGCGCATCCTTTTCAGGGGTGATCACGAGCGACGACCACTCAGCGTATAACAAATATCATAAATCCGGGGTTCGCCAACTCTGCCGGGCGCACCTTATACGCAAGTTAAAATGTCTCAAGGACACAGCGCGAGTCCGGATGCATATCAGTTTGCCAAGCATATGCTAAAGGAAGTCGGAACGCTCTTTAGCTATTGGTACGCCTTCACGGAAGCCGGTTGCACCCGCGAAGAGTTGTGGCAGACGAGCGCCCTCATCCGGGGCCGCATGAAAAGCTCGTGCCCGCGCTACCACGAAAGCTCGGATAAAGACGTCCGGAGGCGGGCAACCGGTTTCCTCAAAAACCGGGACATTCTTTTCACCTTCTTGCGCGTTGGGGGTATCGAGCCAACTAACAACGTGGCTGAACGGGCCATCCGGCCTGCCGTTCAATGGCGAAAAATAAGCTTCGGGAATCAGTCCCCCGAAGGAGAGCGTTTCACTGAAAGAATCCTCACCGTTACTCGAACCTACCAGATGCAGCAGAAAAATTCTTTTCGGTTCCTCTCTCACCTTATGGCCGCGTTCTTCCGGCAGGAGCCGTCGCCCTCACTTCTCAAATGAAACTCCCCGGTGAACGGTTACTCTATGTTTTAGCCGCCTTGTTCGATTATCTGTGCATTCGCTCATTCCGAGATGGCGACAGGAAAGTTTCGTTTTATTTTCCGAACCAGCCTAATATTGACAATTTCACTACGGAAGGTGTACATGAATATTGCATTGGTTTGTCCAGACGACCTATCCATTGTACTGTTCTGCAAGGGTATCATTAAAGAGCTTAAATCCGTAAAGGATTCTGAAGTCTATGTGATTTGCTCAGCAGGAGATTACAGGCAGGAGCTCACAAACCTGGGTGTTCATGTCCAGGATGTCGACATTGATAGATATACTAGTTTTTCCAAAGACTTGATATATTTGTTCGGCTTGTATCGTGTTTTCAGGTCGAAACGATTCGATCTGGTCCTCACTTTTTCTACAAAAGCCAACATTTACGGCACAATTGCTGCCGCGATGGCAGGGGCCCGAAAAATTGCCATCCATGTTGTGGGCCTGGGAGGGGTTTTTACGCTACCTCCCGGTTTCAAAACAAAGCTTAAGCAGTTCGTTTTTCTACTGCTCTATAGAGTTTCCTGTTTCTTAAGTGACCGGGTATGGTTCACCAATCCTAACGATATGTCCTTTTTTATCCGCAAGAAAATTGTGAGCACCCAGAAGACTATCTTGACGAGAAACTATCTTGACACTGACTTTTATTCCCCATCTATGGTAAGTGATCGCGTGATTGCAGATCTAAAACGAGAGCTGGGGATAGGAGAGAACGATAAGACCGTAATGATGGTCGCGAGGATGATTTGGTCCAAAGGCATAAGAGAATATGCCGAAGCAGCTGAGCTTATTAGTAGCAAGCGCACTGACGTCACGTTTGTTCTCGTTGCCCCCCTCGAGCCCGGTAATCCTGATTTTGTTCCGGAGAGCTATATCAGGGAAATGGAAAAAAAGGCTCGGCTCAAATGGCTGGGGTTCAGAAATGATATAAGGGAACTCTACGCCGTATCTGATTTAGCCGTGGCGCCCACGTACTACAAGGAAGGTGGTTACCCTAGGTCGCTGCTGGAACCAATGTCCATGGGTAAGCCGCTTATTTCCGCGGACAGTATTGATTGCAAATCCGCAGTGGAAGAGGGACAGAATGGGTATCTTGTTCCGATCAGAGATTCCAAGGCCCTTGCAAAATCCATAGAAGATTTGATAGATAATCCCGAAAAGATGAAACGATTTGGTTCGTATTCCAGGTTGAAGGCGAAAGAGAAGTTCGACGAAAGGAAAATTGTTCAATACGCTGTTGCACGGTTAGTATAGACGAATAGGAAACTCGGTCATCGAGCCGACGAGAAAGAAAGTAATCGTCACCTTTAGATGCGCAAAAAACAGGAGGCAATCAGAAAGATGTGCCTGAAAAGAAAGGAATTGTTATACGAGGGATCGGAATAGATACGGAGAAATTCTCGCCCACATCTGTTGATGCCGAGGCTGTGGATAATTTGCGCGAAGAATTCGCAATGGCCCCCGGGAACCATTGCATATTGATGGTTTGTGCGAGACTGGTATGGAGCAAAGGGGTGCGTGAATTCCTCGTGGCAGCCCAAACATTACAACTCAAACATCCCGGCTGGACATTTATCCTGGTGGCGCCCGAAGACCCGGGCAGCCCCGATACCGTCCCCCAATCATTCGTGACCAGGTTCAAAGACCAGGGGATTATTGTCATCAATAATTTCAGACACGATATCGTGCGATTTGTTGCAATGTCCGACATCGTTGTTCTGCCCTCATACTATCCCGAGGGTGTGCCGCAGACGCTTCTTGAGGGGCTTGCGATGGGAAAGCCCGTGGTGACCACGGACCATCCGGGTTGCAGGGAAGTTGTCGATGAAGGCAAAAACGGCTATTTGGTCCCAATCAGGGATTGTGAGTCTTTTATCCTACGGCTTGAGTCACTCATGGAAGACGCCCCGAAGCGCGAAGAATTCGGCAGACACTCGCGATTTAAAGCGGTAACTGAATTCAGCCAGGACATCGTAAACAACCGTATCATCAACGAAGCCTACGAGCTTTCTTAATCAACCCGTTTTTGATGATTGAATACCTGTTATACTCCCTCCTGCCTGTCCCGTTATGCACGGCTATTATTATGGCGGGCGTTATCTGCTTGTGGACGTCAAGGTTCCGGAAGCAGGGAAGAGTTTTAGCCACCCTCGGGGCGCTACTGTTGCTTTTTTTCAGTCTCCCTTTTTTTTCCAACATGGCTTTGGGCCCCATCGAGCACCGCTACGGGCAGCTTAAACTCGATGAGGTCTCCATTAGAGGACTAAATGATGTCGGATTCATAGTGGTCTTGGCGGCAGGACACGTCCAAGACCCCGACATCCCCCCGGAGAGCCGGTTCAATTACGCGGGCCTTGTCCGGCTGGTCGAGGGCGTAAGGCTCTATTACAAGCTCGGAAAAGCCAAATTGGTGCTCTCCGGCGGCCCGGGAATCTGTTCCTCGACAGACGCGGACCTCATGGCTGTCGTTGCACGGGAACTCGGTGTTAAATCTGACGACATCATTCTTGAAAGAGAATCGCTGACCACCCTGGATGAGGCTCGGTTGTTGAAGCCCTTACTCAAAAACGGGCGTTTCATTCTGGTTACTTCGGCAAGCCACATGCCGCGCGCCATGAAAATATTCACTCAATTGGGGATGAATCCTTTCGCCGCTCCCACCGGATACCTCGTGAAACATTGCTGCAAGGCCAGTATGGGAATCCCCGGCGGTTCATCCATTGACAAGTGGGAAACGGTCTTTTACGAAACAGCTGCGACAGTGAAGTACTATATTCATCGGAAGTTGAACTGACGAAGGAGCACGTTTGTCGTCCGTACGTTGGGCCGAAGACCATGCCGTCGAGAAGGAGCTGGCCCAGCTTCTTACAGGGAGCCCTTGACCGGTTACGGCCAAGGGCTCCCTTTTTCGATCGATTTTCCGGAAGAAAAATATTGCCATATCTTGATAGAACTTAGGGCTGCACCCAATCGCTCGCACCGGTTCCGGTCTGGACGCTTGTGTAAACGGTGTGCGGACTTGGTGCTGTGTTAATGTAAGTCAGCCCGGCCTGCCAGGCGTTGAACGTCGGGGCGCCCGCCCCGCTCAGAGGCGGGAAAACGGTGGTCGGGGCCGCAAGCCAAAGACCGGAGGCCTCCCCTTCGGGAAATCTGCCGGGGATCAACACAATCGACCCCACCCATAGTTGACCGGTCTGGCCCACATTAAGGCCGAAAAACAGGGTATCCAAACTACCCGCGGCCAGCCCCGTCAGATTTATCTCATAAGTTGCCACGAAATAGTTGGAGTCGCTGCCTATCGTGAAGAACTCGCAGGTAGTTCCGCCATTACCATGTGCATCATAAAACCTTGGGGTAAGGCTTGTGGAACTTGCCCTGCCGAACGCTACCGCCGTTACCCATTGCTGATTTCCAACCGGGAAGTTGGTCGCCAACCCGGCAAGATAACTCGCCGCGGCTGCTGTCACATTTATTTGCAGGTTGTTTGCCGAGCCGGTCTGCATTACGGATGCGTAGGTACTATCCTGCGACAGGGTATATGTACCATAACCGGAACCACCCCAATAGGCTGGCGTACTTGAGGAGAGCCAATAAGCAAAATTCCAGTTGGGAAGGAGGTTGTTGTAATGCCCTACCGCTCTTCCCTCTACTATCGACTGCTGCGCACCGATGCTTCCGGGTGGTATGAACAGCATTCCGTAAGGGCCAAGATCGCAATTCGCGATGTCAATTTTACCCGCGCTGTAGATATTGGCCGCCGCCGGTGCGTTACTGCCATTGTATGAGTTAAAGCTGGCATCGCGCAGGAACAGACTTGCCGACTTGTTGTATATCGACCAGACACCGTTGGGAAAGTTTGTGGTGGTCATCCAGGACGCATTCGTGTGGACGCCTTCGATCGTGACTTGTTGATAGGTTCTACCGCTCACCGACGGATCGAGATAGGCCAGGCGCAAATCTTCCATATAGATTCCATGGATATTGAGTGTGCCATCGACCATATAGACGGCATATGGAGTGCTGTTCGTATAAGTTGCCGAGGAACTCGTCACCGGTTTCAGGGAGAACTCCGTATCAGTTATATTTGTATTCCCTGCGGATAACTGGACGACATCATAAGCCGTGTTGTAATAGAATGTTCCACCGTCAATATAAGTGTTGTAATTATTTTGACTGTTTAAAATAATCCCTATAGGTGAAAGCTGCCATTGATCGTTAGTCAAATAGTTGGAAGACACTGAGACATCGGGGTTATTGTTTCCAAGCATCATGGCGGCAACAGTACCACTCGTGAATGAGCAGCCTTGCCATTTGTTGTACTGCGCGTTCCCAGTAACCGGGAGAGCGCCCGAGAGGGCGAAGGCATATCCGGCCAGATTGTTGGCGTCGAATTCTATATTTTCCATGTCATTGTAGGCCCACGGATGCGCGTTTGCGGTTCCAGTGCCGGAGCACCAGGGGTATGGTACGCCCGCGCCCGTACAACCGGCATTCGACCCGCTTGCCGCGGCGGTTTCCCAAATGAGCGCCGCCGAACTGTTGGCCGATCCCGTATACCTCATCCGAACATTCATCGTACCTGAGGGGCCATGCAAATATATGCCGTCGGGCAGACTGAGTTGCGCTCCGAAGTCGTAATACGCCTGGGCCGAATTCGAGCCCTGTGGTAAAAGCACATCGAAATTGGACGCTTGGCCATACGAGTTGAGGGTGCCGAACGCATCCGCAAGGCCGGAGGTGCAATCATGGCCGGATGTCCCGCATAACGAGTCGTACATCTTGGGCGTAACGGGGGTGTTTGGCGCTTGAACGCCCTGAGTCGTGATGTTCGTATTGCCTATATTCAGGGAACCGAGATTGCTCGTGCCGGGGGCAATGATGCCCCCCCCCAGGTTGAAATTCCCGGACTGGTCGAACCAGAACTCATTCCACGGGTTTGCCGGCGAATTGCCCGGCTGCATCCAAATTGCCGCGGCGTTTCCGGGCCGGTCCGCATAAAAGGAAAAACTCCGGTAGTTCCCCAAGCTTTTGGACGGCTCAGGTCCGCCCCATCCGCAGTAAGCCACCGTGCTCAGAAGCCCGAGCGCCCCCGCCGCAGCGATAGCGATTAAAATTTTTCTTGTTTTCATGGTTGCTCCCCTGGATGCTGGTCTTAGGGTCAAGTGCCTCCGGACTCCGGAATGCCGGCTTTAAACGGCCGGCTCAACTCGGTCTGGCAGATAGCGGTATAAGGGAAAGCGCCCGGCTTTGCAAACGGCAACCAGAACCGGCAATTGAAACGGCACCCGAAAGAGGAAACCAGAAGAGGAAAAAAGCCGGCCTTGAACAATGTGGCCTTTCGATATATAAGGTCTCAGGGACTTCTGACCAAACAGCCGAGAAAAGTTTACCTTATGCCATTTTACGGAAAATATGGGCCGATTTGTTCGACTCGGGCCAAATTGCGGTTTTGCGCTATCGCCCTGCTGGCTATCGTCGTGGGTGTGACCGGGGGCGGTCAAATGGCCTTGGCTCATCCTTCGAACAACGTGCCTTTGGATAATTGGGCATACGAGGGGCTGGACAAACTGGCGGGCTTTGGCCTGATCCACTCTGACGTAAAAGGAATGCGCCCATACACGCGGATGGAAGTCGCAAGACTGGTGAGCGAGGCGATCGATGCCGCAAAGGGGGAGAATGCCGCCCTTCCTTCGCTGATTTCATATTTTCTGGATAGATTCAAGCAGGAATACCGAGAAGAACTGGCTCGTTACGGGCACGGCACTCCCGAGACTTCCGCCACAGCCCTAAAACCCATCGTCGAAGCCCAGGCGACCTACGTCTACTCCAAGGGGCAGCCGCAGTATTTTCTAAACACCGGCGGGGTGAACCAGTATCCCATAAGCAGGGGCAACGACATTGTGGGCTGGACGGGCACGCCCCTGTTGCCAAACGACCAGGGAATTGTCTACGGAAACGGGAGCAACTACGCGTTCCAATTTGCATCCAGTTTCGAATTTTTGGGGCTGTTTTCCGGCTACGTGGAGCCTCTTTTCCTGCTCCGTCAGGACGGTTCCAGCGGAATAGCGAGCGGAGGGACGCCCGCCACCGTCGGAAGCTACGGCACAAACGATGTCGCTCTTCTCACCGGGTATGTGAAGTATGCAAGCTCGCATTCCTTTGAAATCGAAATCGGCCGTGATTCGATGTGGTGGGGGCAGGGGTATACGGGAACACTTATCCTTACAGACAATGCTCCGCCTCTGGACATGATAAAGGTCTCCAACCCCGCTCCGATCATTTTGCCAGGGTTTCTAAGGGGTCTGGGACCCTTTAAATACTCCTTTTTCTTCGCGCGTCTCGAAGACAACCGCGATTACTCCGACACCCTCTACGGCGGGGAGCGACTCGACTTCAAGCCGACCCCGAACTTCGAGATGGGCTTCTCGCAGACGTTCCAATTCGGCGGGGTTGGCAGCGGATCGCCGGGAACCTTTCTGAACTGGTTTGAACTGGCCTCCATGCTAAAAATGGGAGGAACCAACAACGAGAACGAAAACCACGAAGCCGCCTTCGATTTTCGTTATCGGATGCCTTACTTCCAGGACGCCGAACTCTACGGAGAGTGGGGTGGTGAAGACACCGGGTTTAAGCCTGACAATATTCGGACATTTTTCTTACAAGACATTGGCTACCAAATTGGTTTGTACATCCCGCGGCTAACCTCGGACGCCAGGACCGACCTGAGACTCGAGTACACGGACAACGTGAACGAGGGAGGGCCGGGGACGGTATTGAACGGCTTCTGGTATGGCCACTCCGTCTATAGATCCGGCATGACCTACTACGGGTTCATTTTGGGGGACCCCATGGGGCCGGACGCCAGGCAGGGATTTGCGCGGCTAACCCGCTATATATATAACGACCTCAAGGTCGGATTGGACGGAGGATACACGGAAAGAGGGGCCAACGTGGGACGTGCCATAGAAAATGAATTTCAGATAGGGGCCGACCTCACCTACAATATCAATTCGGAGATTACTGCCATGATGAGGTATGCGTGGGGAGACATTCGGAACTACGACCTTACGGTGGGAAGTAACCAGCAGGACAACCTGCTCATGATGCAGGTGAAGTACGAGTTTTGAAGTCCCGCCCCCCGCACGGAAAGGGGTGCCCAACCCCGCACCGGCCATGACACTCAATGCAGCCATCCGCATAGCCCATACATCCCCTGGCTTTTGCCTGGCCTTCCGGCAAAGCGGTTAGACCAGCACATCTTTGAGAGAATCCCCATGACGCTCATCCCCTGTTGAAGCGACCACGACCGCCGGGTTTGCCCGCGGTAGATCCAGTTGGCCGCCCCCGGTAGCAGGTGCCTCGAACAGGAGTTTCGGGGTTAGAGGGGTGAAAGAGGCAGAAAATCCGGAAAATACGCTATCTTAGGACTTCTTTTTCTGTAGGACCCCACCGCCTGATTCAA
>JAJYDE010000020.1 GCA_021777755.1 Deltaproteobacteria bacterium | reverse complement strand
TTTCCTGATCTGCCTCTGAACCGCCTGCAGCGCGGGACTCTTGCCCACCATGAACAGCTTCGCCTGGATGTCCGATCCGGAAATCGAACTCTTCCTGAGCCTTTCTTCCCGCAGCTTCACCTGACGGTTCAGGCTTACGAACTGCGCTATGAGGGTCCCGACTATCGAAAGGAGCCGGATGTCTTCCTCGTAGGGGATTTCGTCTCCGAAAAGCCTGTCTACGTTCAACACTCCGATGGGCTTTCCGTGCAGCATGATCGGCACGCCCAGAAAGGTTATGGATTCCTTCAGAATCCGCCGGGAGCCGGTTTTGTTCAGGAAAAGCGGTTCCTTGCTGATATCGGGCGCCACATAGGGCTTGGCGGTCCGAAAAATCAAGCCGGTCACCCCTTCGTCCTGCCGGTAAATCCCGCGCTTTCTTTCCGGCTCGCTAAGGCCATGGGAAGCGCGGATCACCAGGCAATCGGTCTGCTCGTCCTTTAGAGTCACGGTGGCCCGCTTCATCGAAAGCGAGGACGAAAGGATGGCCAGAATGGTTTCGAGGGCCTGATCCAGCTTGAGCGCCTGCCCGATGACCCGGCTGGTCTCATAGAGTACGTTCAGTTCTGCTTCTCTAAGATTCGTTTCCATGAAGGAGGAGGTTTTCATGTATCATGCCACTGCTGGCGAAGAGGTTCGGTAAAATTTATCATAACGGCTCCAGCCAAGGGTAAAGAAGGCTAACAGAAATTTTTCACCCTTGGCTTTGTGATAAAGCAGGATTAAAAATCGTTCATTTTGGAAACAATTTTGTACAGTAAACTCATATCGATACAATTTTATCTCAAATCCCGCCCCCCTAACACCCATCCCCGGTTCCTCCGCAGCCCAGCCCCTTTGCGCATCCCCCGGCTCTTCGCGCCTTTAATTCCCTGGTGCTGCGGCCCGAATAGACGGCTTCAAGACCCATTGCAATGAAACCGCTCATTTCGATCGGTTCTATCCCCGAGTCGCGGAGAACTTTTCGGGGCGTTTCCCTGATGCCCGCCACCAGCACGGCGCGGCAATCTCGAAGCAGCTCGGCCAGTGTTTCCCATCTTTTCGTGCCCCCTCCGGGTTCGGGTGCTTCCCGCATGGCGATATGGCGATATCCGTCGCTGGTTTTCGACCAGATCTGGAACTCTGCCGCCTCGCCCAGGTGAAGATTTACGAGCAGCCCCTCCACGGTTGCCACGGCCACATGAGGCCTTTCGGCCAAATCTTTGGGCAGGGCCGCGCATTGCCTGAGGCTGCCCAGCAACTCGCCGCTTCGATCCTCTCCCAGAAGCCCGGCCGCATCGGCCCGGCATCTGGTGCAGTGGCGCATCTGGGGAAGATATTTTTCCGCCTTCGCCCGGACCTGTTCCATAAAGTCTTTTCCCGGTTCGGGGATATTTTCGAACAACGTGTCCCGATTGGGAAAAACCGGCATGCAGTTGAGCAGATCGACGCCCAGACCGGCCATGGTCCGGGCCACTTTCTCCACGTGGTGGTCGTTTACCCCCGGCAAAACGATAACGTTCACTTTGACCGTTATGCCCCGTTTTTTCAGCCCTTCGACGGCTTTCATCTGGCGTTCGAGCAGGAGTTGGGCTCCCTTTGCTCCCCGGTGGATCACTTTGCCGTCCCGCACCCAGCTGTAGATTTTCGCCCCGATTTCCGGATCGACCGCATTGACGGTGAGGGTAACGTGCGAGACCCCGATTCGGGCAATTTCATCGAGATGGCCGGCCATCGAGAGCCCGTTTGAAGAAAGGCACAGCAGAAGGTGCGGGTAACGCTCCCTGATAAGGCGCATCGTCTCGAGGGTTTGCCTTGGATTTGCAAAGGGGTCTCCCGGTCCCGCTATTCCCGCCACGGCGATCCTGGGTTCTTTTTCCAGGACCTTTTCCAGGTATGCCAGGGCCTGCCGGGGAGAAAGGATGGCGCTCGAAACGCCCGGGCGGCTTTCGTTAACACAGTCGGTTTTGCGGTTACAATAATTGCACCGGATATTGCAATCGGGGGCCACGGGCAGGTGGACCCGCCCGTGGGAGCCTTTTGCCCCGGCATTGAAACAGGGATGGCGTTCGAGATTTGTCTGCATGATGACGATGTGTCCTCTTTTTTAGTTCCCTGATTCGTCGATTCCCGAATCCGGAGCCCGGCTTACATATACCCGTAGCCTATGGCCGAGTCTTCCTGGGCTTTTTCCAAAACGGCGTTTACGATGCGATCCAGGAGCATCTGCGTGCCGCGGTAGCCTGCGTGAAGGGTCCTTTGGCCGCCAAATCGGTCGTGGATCGGAAATCCCACCCGAATCAGAGGAACCCCGAGCTTTTTTGAGAGCCTGTAACCTTTGCTGTGGCCCACCAGGAGGTCGGGCGCCAGTTCTTGGCAAAGCTCTTCAATTTTCTGAAAATCCGCTCCTTCCTCGACCATCGGGGGAGTTTCGAGCAATCCGGCCGTTACGTGCTCGATGCAGGATGCAAAGCGGCCGCCGCGGCCCCCGGATGCGCACAGCACGGGTTTTATGCCGATTTCGGCAAGAAACGCGGTCAAACCGATCACCAGGTCCTCTTCGCCGTAGATCACCGCCCGTTTCCCGAACAGATACTTGTGCGCATCGACATAGGAATCGACAAGCCGGCCCTTTTCCGATTGGTGCTTTTCCGGCGTCTTCATTCCCGAGGCCTGTTCCAGGGCCTTGAAGAAGGCGTCGGTTTCCCGCAGCCCGATGGGAATTCCACTCTGGTGCAGGGGAAGACCGAAGCGTTTATGCAAAATCATTCCCGCCGTTGCGCCCCCTTCCAGTGTGCGTCCGAACTCAAGGGTCGCGGCAGCGCATCCCATGCGCTTTATTCCGGAGATCGGGGTTCCGCCGGCCGGGATTTTTTCGTAGTCCTCCAGGGCCGGGCCGTCCAGCGTCTCCGAGATGTCCGGGAGCATGACGCAGCCGAGGCCGAAGTCCGCCACGATTTCTTTCAGATGCCTGAGATCGGCCGGGGAGAGAAATCCCGGCAAGAGGTTGACGAATTTCCCCTCCGAATTGGCGCAAAGAAGATCCCCTGCGCACAGTTGATCGACAACGGCCCCGACCGCGGCGTGAAAACCTTCCATGTGCGTACCCGAATAGCTGGGAGTCGATACGCTTACCAGGGAAGGGAGCCCGGGGCCGTCTCCGGCCTCTTCCATCTCCTTTCGGAACTCCCTTATGATCATCGGGACATCGTCGCCTATGGTCTCGGTAAGGCAGGTCGTAGCCACCCCGATCATGGCCGCCCCGAATTTGGTCATGAGGTTTTTGAGTCCCTGCTTGAGGTTTGGTCCCCCTCCGTAGACCGCATGTTTTTCACCAAGCGAGGATGAGGCGATGTCCATCGGCTCCCGGAAATGGCTTATGATGTATCGTCGCATATAGGTCGCGCAGCCCTGTGAGCCGTGCAGCATCGGCACCGCGCCTTCGATTCCCCGGAAAGCCAGGCAGGCCCCCAGCGGTTTACACAGCTTGCATGCGTTTGTTGTCGAGACGTAGTCTGCTCGTTTCATTCTTATCTCGCTTTCCTTCGCGGTACGAATCGCCACACCGGACTCATCACCGAAGAATGGATTTCGCGGGCGAAATTGAGCATTCCGATAAAGCCTTCAAGGGGTTTTTTGCGTTCATGGTTGTGGTCGCAAAATCCCACTCCGAGCTTGTAGGCGATAGGTCTTTCCTTCACTCCGCCCACGAAGACGTCAACGTCCTTTTCCTTCAGAAAGCTGGACAGCTCGAGCGGGTTGGAATCATCGACAATGATGGTTCCTTCGTCGGTAATCTCATAGAGTTCCCTGTAGTCTTCTTCGGTCCCGGTCTGAGAGCCCACCAGCACTACCCGCATTCCCAGCAGCCGGAAGGCCTTGACCAGCGAGAAGGCCTTGAAGGCCCCGCCGACATATATGGCCGCTTTCTTTCCGGCAAGCTCGCGCCGGAATTCCTGGAGCCGGGGATAGAGTTGGCTCAGTTCGCCTTTTACCAGCTCTCGCGTACGCTCCATGATCCCCGGGGCTTTGGGCTCGAAAAACCGCGCGATCTGGTAGAGCGACTCCGCCATGTCCTCGACCCCGAAATAGGAAACCCGCATGAATGGAATGTCGAAAGACTCTTTCATCATCTTCGCCAGTTCCATGGTGGCCCCCGAACACTGGACCACATTGAGGGCCGCCCCGTGCGCCCGCTGCAAATCTTCGACCCTTCCGTCCCCGGTGATGTTTGCCACGGTCTGGAGGCCCATCCGGTCGAAATAGCCCCGGATGATCCAGATTTCGCCGGCCAGGTTGAAATCCCCGAGGATGTTGATGCCAAGGGGGGAGATATTGGAGGTATCTCCGGAGCCCATGAGCCGGAACATCGCCTTGCAGGCCGCACCGTAGCCTTCGCGCTTGTTGCCCTTGAAGCCTTCCGACTGGACCGGCAAGACCGGGATTCCCTTTTCGGAGGCGACCTTGCGGCAAACAGCCTCCAGATCGTCTCCAATTATCCCCACGATACAGGTCGAGTAGACGAAAGCCGCTTTGGGATGGTGCCTGTCGATCAACTCGGTCAGTGCCCGGTAGAGCTTTTCCTCACCGCCGAAGATGATGTCTTTTTCCTGCAGATCGGTCGAAAAGCTCAACCGGTGCAGGTCGGGGCCCGAGGAAAGCGCCCCCCGGATATCCCAGGTATAGGCGGCGCAGCCGATGGGGCCATGCACCAGGTGGAGCGCGTCGGCGATGGGGTAGAGCACCACCCTGGAGCCGCAGAAGACGCAGGCCCTCTGACTGACCGCTCCGGCAAGGCTTTCCCGGTTGCAGTTCATGTCGAAATCGCCCTGCCCCTTGCGCAGTATCTGGTCCTTACGTTCCTGAAAAATTACAGAAGCACTGCTACTCATGGTAATTCCTTTCCGGCCGCAAACCTTCGGGCTTTTCGCCTCAGGCCAGCAGGTGCGCCTTGGCGACCGTTCCCTCCTCCAGTGCGTCCAGGATCTCATCGACCGTGCTCTCGTCGCTCACGTTTTTGTACCAGTCTCCCCGGGGGTAGACGACCATGATCGGGCCCTCCTCGCAGAGCTTGAGACAGCCGGTGCTCGATACCATCGCGTTCAAACCCCGGTCCTGAAGTTCTTCTTCGATATAGTTTATGAGCTGCATGGACTCTTTCTTGATGCACTTGCCCTTGGCTTCCAATCCACGAAAACTCGCACACATCAATATATGGTAGTCCGGTTTTTTCATTGCATTTGCCTCCCTGCGGGAAAAGTATTGTTGCGCCGCGCCCGCCCGGCCCGCGATTAGCCCGGGGAGTTGGCCTAAAGCACCAGTTCGAAGGATTCCTCCGGTGACTCCCTGTCCGTTTTGTCCAGAAGCGCGTCGAGGATTTTTTCGAGCAGTCTCATGCCTCCCCGGTAGCCAACGGTCGGGAAATAGCTGTGGCCGACCCGGTCCAGGATGGGAAATCCGAAGCGGACCAAGGGAATGTTTTCGTCCCTCGAGATGTACTTGAGATAGGTGTTGCCCATCATGAGATCCACCGGTTCGTTTTTCAGCCACTGATGAAAGAGGAACATGTCTCCGCCCGATGCGACCTTCACCTCGTGGGGAACATCGCGCGTGATTTCCTTTATTTTCGACTCGAACTTTTTGCCCGGTGTGCCCGTTACGACATAGATCGGCCACATATCGATCGAAACCAGGAATTCGGTGAGCGAAATGAGCTGATCCGGGTCGCCCACGAGGCCGACTTTCTTGCCGTAAAAATACTGATGCATATCGGTGATGATATCGAGCAACCGCCCGCGTTCGGTGTTGATCGATTCGGGTACGCTCACCCCGCCCATGCGCCTGAGGGTGTCCACGAAAGCGTCGGTTGCCGCAAGCCCGATGGGCGGATCGAGAATTTCGCACGCCACCTTGCACTTGGCGTCCAGGGCCCGGGCCGCCGGTCCGGAGGCGAGTCTGCCAAGGGCCAGGGTGGCCTTGCTGCTACCGGTGCTCCTCAGCGCATCCACAGTTGTACCGCCCTTGGGGAACATGTCGAACCTGCCCGTCTGCGGCCGATTCAGCACGTTCGAGGTATCCGGAAACATGACCGACCTGATTCCCAGCTCGGAGACGATCCGTTTTATTTCCTCCATATCGGAGGGTTCGACGTAGCCGGGGATGATATTTATCTGCTCGATCTTGCGGCCGTTGGATTCGGCAAAATAATCGACCATTGCCTTTGTCATGGTGGCAAAGCCGGTTACGTGCGACCCCACATAGCTGGGTGTGTTCGCGTGTATGACATATTTGCCCTTCGGGATCTTGCCGTCGGTCTCCGCCTTCTTGGCAATCTGGGGAATGTCGTCCCCGATTGTCTCCGAAAGACAGGTGGTGTGGACGGCGATAACATCCGGCTCATAGACGGTGAAAATGGTGTCTATGGCCTGCAGCAGGTTGGCCTGGCCGCCGAAGACCGAAGCCCCCTCGGTGAACGAGCTGGTGCCGGCCATTACCGGTTCTTTGTAATGGCGGGTGAGAGCGCTCCTGTGATAGGCGCAGCATCCCTGGGAGCCATGGCTGTGCGGCAGGCAGTTGTGAATGCCAAGGGCCGCATACATTGCCCCGATCGGCTGACAGGTCTTCGCCGGGTTAACGGTGAGCGCCTTTCGTTCCTTTATTTCTTTTGTCGTGTGTCTTAACAGCATGAAACCGATCCTTCCTTCTGCCGGCTCTATTCCCAGCCATATGTGGCGGTAAGCTCCGGGGATTCCTGCCACGGCGCCTTGAGGTAGCCCCAAACCTTGCTGTTGACCATCCGGTCTATTTCCCGCCAGAAATTGATCGCCCCCTTGAACCCGGCGTAGGGTCCGCCGGAATCGTAGCTGTGGAGCTGCTTCATGGGGATGCCCTTCTTCTGGATGGCGTACTTTTCCTTTATGCCCGCGCAGAAAATGGCCGGCTTGTATTTTTCAATCAGCTTTTCGGTCTCGAACTGCGAAATGTCGTCGATGATCAGGGTCCCGCTCGCCATCTCCGCCATCATGCCGTCGTAGTCCTTGAACCGGAATCCCTTCGCCTTGAGCCTTGAGAGCGCCTCTTCCGATTTCCTGGGGTTGAATCTTTCGGGATCGGGTTCCACCGCGAGTTCTTCGATGTTGCGGCTGTCGGCGTCCACCTTGATCTCGGGCAAAACGGCGCGGCCCTCGTAATCGTCGCGATGGGCGAATTCGTAGCCCGCGGCGACCGTCTTCATCCCGATTTCCGCAAAGAGGTCCTGGTAGTGATGGGCCCGCGAGCCGCCCACAAACAGCATGGCGAGCTTGCCCGCGCACCGGGACTCGACTTCCCGCCGCACCTTCTCGACCTCCACCATTTCTTCCGCGATGAGCTTTTCCACCCGTTCGATCAGTTCCTCGTCCTCGAAATAGTTGGCTATCTTTCGAAGAGTTTTCGCGGTCGAAGCGGCCCCTATGAAATTGACCTTGATCCAGGGGATGCCGTATTTTTTCTCCATCATTTCAGCCACGTAGTTGATCGAACGGTGGCACATCACGGTGTTGAGATCGGCTGTGTGCGAATTTGCGAACTTGTCATAGGTGGAATTTCCGCTGAAGGTCGAAACCACCGTGATTCCGGCCTCGTCCATTATCCGTTCGATTTCGAAGGCGTCGCCGCCGATGTTGTACTCGCCAAGCAGGTTGATCTTGAACTTTCCTTCACTGGCCGTGTCGTCCAGCCCGACCACGTGGGTGAAAAGGGCGTTGTTGGCGATGTGGTGGCCGGCCGACTGGCTGACCCCCTTGTAGCCCTCGCAGCTGAAACCGAAGATGTTTATCCCCAGCTCTTCTTTCATTTCGCGGGCCACCGCGTGGACGTCGTCGCCGATAAGCCCCACCGGGCAGGTGGCGAATATGCCTATGGCTTTCGGGCGAAAATTCTCGTAGATCTCTCTAATGGCCTGCCTGAGCTTCTTTTCGCCCCCGAAAACGATGTCTTCGTCCTGCAGGTCGGTGGAGAAGCAGTAGGTCATGAAATTTGCGTCCCCTGGTCCATCGGGCCTGGTCTGGTTTCGCCTGGTGAGCCAGGAGTAGAAGCCGCACCCGATGGGGCCATGGGTCAGATTCACGATGTCGCGTGTGGGGCCCAGCACAACGCCCTTGCATCCCGCATAGCTGCATCCGCGCTGGGTGATGATGCCGGGGATGGTCCGCGCATTTGCGCCGATTTCGGGCACCTCGCCGCATTCATCCACACTGTTTATGACAATTTGTTTGGCCCGCTTGCGGCCTACTTTCGTCGGGTATTTAGCGACAAGTTCGGCTTTCAGCTCGCCAGGATCTACCGATTCGATCCCGGGGGCCGGGTCTGTCTTACTGGCTGCCATTTTATCTCTCCATGCGAAAGGGTATCGAAATCAACCCTCGTCAAGCGTTCCGGTTCCGGCCTCTCCTGTGCGCACGCTTATCGAATCGAGCGCGGGTGAGACGAAAATCTTGCCGTCTCCGGATTTTCCCGTGCGATTGGTCCTGATGATCGTTTTCACCGTGGTGTCAACCAGCGTGTCGGGCACCACGACGATCAGCATCCGCTTGGGGATCAGCCGCTGGCTCTGGCCCAGATGGGCAATGGCCTCTTCGTAGCCCTTCTCGACCCCTTCCAGGACCGAGATGTCAACCAGCCCTTTGCCTCTTCCCAGCACATCTTTGGCCGTCATCGAGGATATGCCGCTTTCCAGGAGCGCCCGCTTGGTCTTGTTCATCATGTTCATGCGCACTATGGCCATGACCTCTTTCATATCTTCACCTCTTCGAGGGTCCCGCCCGCGGATTCCCTGATGCCCGAACTGATGGTGAAGACCTCGTCGACCGGGCTGACGAATATCTTTCCGTCGCCGTATGCGCCCTTATCCCCGGTCCTGGCCGCCCGAATGACCGTGCGGATCACGAAGTCCTTGTCCCCATCGTTTACCACCGTCAGAAGAAGCTCCTTGGGGATCTCGTCGTAGGTTATCTCGCCTATTTTGATTCCGCGCTGCTTGCCCCGGCCCACCACCGTTATCCTGGTCACCGCCGGAAACCCCGCCTCCATGAGGGCCGCCATCACGTTGTCCACTTTCTCCGGCCTTACGATCGACTTGATCATTATCATTGGTGCTTCTCCTATCCTGCCAGTCCGTACTCGATCAGCAGCTTTTCGAGGTCGTCGGTGTGCATCGGTTTGGGAATGACGTGCATCTTGTTTTCTTCTATCTTGCGGGCGAGCGTCCGGTACTCATCGGCCTGCGAGTGCGCCGGATCGTATTCGATCACCGTCTTGCGGTTGATCTCCGCCCTCTGCACCATGTTGTCGCGCGGAATGAAATGAATCATCTGCGTGCCCAGCTTGTTTGCAAATGCCGCGATCATTTCCGCCTCGTTATCCACCTTGCGGCTGTTGCAGATGACGCCGCCCAGGCGCACGCCCCCCGCTTCGGCAAATTTCACGATGCCCTTGCAGATGTTGTTGGCCGCATACATGGCCATCATCTCGCCCGATACGACGATGTAGATTTCCTGCGCCTTGCCCTCGCGAATGGGCATGGCGAACCCGCCGCACACAACGTCGCCCAGAACGTCGTAGAAGACGTAGTCGAGCATCTGGCTGTCGGCGTAGGCCCCCAGCTGTTCGAGCAGGTTGATCGAGGTGATGATCCCGCGTCCGGCGCACCCGACGCCGGGTTCGGGGCCGCCCGATTCCACGCAGATGGCGCGGCTGAAGCCCACTTTGCGAATATCGTCCAGTTCCACGTCTTCACCTTCGGTGCGAAGCGTGTCCAGAACGGTCTTCTGAGACAGGCCCCCAAGAAGAAGCCTGGTCGAGTCCGCCTTCGGATCGCACCCCACGACCATGACCGTGCGGCCCATCTCGGCAAGCCCCGCCACGGTGTTCTGCGTGGTTGTAGATTTGCCGATCCCGCCTTTGCCGTATATGGCAATTTTTCTCATTTACGCCTCCTGTCTTGTTGTTGTTTGCACCTCTATAAAGCAGGGGGCGTGCCATCTCCCGAATGTTGCTTGCAAGTGTCTGAATTAACTATTGTTTGCAGACAGGGCGGCTGCCGGGTCCGCAATCCGGCGCCGGGCCGGAGGTGACAAAAAGGAAGGGAAAACTCACAATTTGGTCAGACCGGAGGGCGGGATCGGACCTGGCTTCCACTCGCCCCACTCGACATGAAGGCCGAGGAAGGGTGATTTCGGAAAGGCTTGGATATGACCCGAGAGAGAATGCATTGGTCTGAGCGGTGCCTTTATTTCCATATTCACCTAAAATCCGCGATGAAAATCTTTGGAAACCTTGTAGAATCAAAAAAGTGTGGAATCTGAAGAAAGGGGGAAAAATGAACAGCGAACCCGAGGATTCGAAAAAGCGGACCTCGCCGGCCATATATTGTTTTATGGACGCCGTGGCCAGGCAGGCCGAAGTCTACGCAAGAGAGCACAGTTCGCCGATCTCCGGGCTTCTCGAAGAAGTCGAAGACTTCTCTTTAGGCGCGACCCCGTACCCCAGCATGCTCACCGGGCGCGTCGAGGGCCGGTTTCTGTATTTGATCGTCCAACTGTGCGGTGCGCGCCGGATAGTCGATATCGGCACATTCACCGGTTATTCCGCCCTTGCCATGGCGCAAGCTCTTGGCGAGGACGGGCAAATAGTAACCATCGAGCGCGATCGCCATTACGCCGAAATCGCACAGGGATTTTTCGACCGGAGCCCCGCGGGCTCAAAAATAAATCTTCTGCGGGGCGAAGCGATAGAAATTCTAGACTCGCTTCCGGCCGGGGAAACCGACCTGGTTTTCATAGACGGCGACAAGCGGGAATATGCCGCCTATTACCGGCGGGCCATGAGAATCCTGCGACCGGGCGGATTGGTGATCGTCGACAATGTATTGTGGTACGGAAAGATTTTTCACCCGCAAGATGACGACAGCCGCGCGGTTGCCGAGTTCAATGAACTGGTGAACTCCGATCCCGGGGCCGAAAAGCTTTTCCTCACCATTCGCGACGGCCTCTACCTGATCAGGAAACGGAGCGCCTGATCCACCACCACTCGCGGGGATTTGTTTCATGACCCATACCAAGGAGCTTAACGGGCGTCCGGCGGTCAATCCATGGCTGATCGCGGCGGCGATGGTCCTGCCGACCTTCATGGTCGCCCTGGACACATCGGTGGCCAACGTCGCGCTTCCCTATATCGCTGGGAGCCTTTCATCGAGCATGGATGAATCCACTTGGGTCCTGACCAGCTACCTGGTGGCCAACGCCATAATATTGCCCATCTCGGGCTGGATTTCTCAGGTGCTTGGCCGCAAGCGCTTCCTGATCATAAGCATGGTCGTCTTCACTATCGCCTCCTTTTTAAGCGGGGCGGCCGTGAGCCTGGGAATGCTCGTATTCGCCCGTGTCATCCAGGGCGCCAGCGGAGGGGCGCTTCTGCCGATTTCGCAGGCGGTCCTCCTGGAGAGTTTCCCCCCGGAGAAAAGATCCGAGGCGATGGCCGCCTATGCCCTGGGGGTGATAGTCGCCCCGGTTGTAGGTCCCACGCTGGGGGGCTGGATCACCGACAGCTACTCATGGCGCTGGGTTTTTTACATCAATCTGCCGGTTTGCCTGGTGGCGATAATGATGGCCAGGCTCTTCATAGAAGATCCTCCCTATATTCGGGGCAAGGCCCCCGAATCCGTCGACTACATCGGTTTCGCCCTGATGGCCGTTGGCCTTGCGGCGCTCCAGTTGCTCCTTGACAGGGGGGAAAGAGCCGACTGGTTCGGTTCCGGCTGGGTGTGGTGGGCGACAATCTGTACGGCGGTTTGCCTGGCGGGTTTTGTAATCCGGGAGTTGAACTGCTCGGAGCCGATAGTCGACCTCAGGGTGCTCGGGGACCGCAACTTTGCCGTGGGCTTTTTTCTGGCAACCATCTACGGGTTCATTTTGTACGGCACTCTGGTGATGTTGCCCGTTTTTCTCGAAAACCTCATGGGATATACCGCCCTAAACACCGGGCTTGCGATTACTCCACGCGGTATGGGCGCACTTGTCTCGGTGACTTTCGCGGGCCGCTATCTAAAAAAAATCGACGGCCGCGTCGTGATCTGCCTTGGCCTCGTTCTTCTGGCCTGCTCGCTCTATATTCTTAGCGGCATCAATTTGGAGATTTCCATCTTCAGCGTCATCTGGCCCAATGTGCTCATGGGATTTTCCATCGGGATGGTTTTCGTCGTCTTGACCACAATGGCCGTGTCCACCCTGGCAAATGAAAAGATGGGGACCGCGACGGGCCTCTATAATCTTATGCGGGGCATGGGCGGAAGCATCGGGATCGCGGTGGTAACCACACTCCAGTCCCGAAACGCGCAGCTTCACCAGGCGGTGATGGTCTCTCACCTCACCCCGTATACGGCCACCTTCCAACAGACGGTCCAAAAACTCGAGGCCCTGTTTCGGGCCACGGGCGGTTCCGTCGGGGTGCAGGCGAAAGCATACGTTGTCATCTACCGGACACTTACGGCCCAAAGCAACGTGTGGGCGTTTCTCGACAATTGCAGGATGATTGCCTGCCTTGCTCTTTGCGGCATCCCGGCGGCCCTTCTGTTCAAAAAACCGGGGATAAGGAAAGGGCATTGAGACTCGACCCGGGACGGAAGGACCAAGCCCTCAATGTCTCGATCCCGAGGTAATTGTGGACTGCAGTTGCTCGACCCGGGCGGGGGGGAGCATCCGGCCGCTTGCGTCGAAAACCTTCGCCATGGCGGGCACCTGGAGTTGAAACAACCCCGGATCAAGACTCGGGCGCGGCGTGAAAGAACTTATCGTGATCGTGTTGGTATTTCCCAAAAGGTCCCTGGTCTCCACCCGGGAAATCAGGTGGGTGCGAAGGTCTATCCACAGATAGGCGGACTTGATGCTCGGGTCCTTTTTCAGGGGCAGGAGCTGCAGAACGGCCATGTCGGGTGTGGAGAGCACCGGATCGAGGCTCACATTGAAATTGTTTCGAAGCCGCAGCGCGCCGTCAAAGAAGGTGCTGGCCAGAGGCGAGGCGAAAAGTTTTTGCGAATCGAAAAGCGTGATCCGGTTTTCCTCGCTCGTATAGAGCCAGGCGAACTTGTTGTTGGCAACGAAAACCTGCTTTTCCGGCGTCTCGTAGACCCAGCGCATCTGCCGGGGTTTGGCGTAATAGAGCATCCCGCCGGCCTTCTGGGCGCCCAGGGTCGTTGCGGCCGCGGATACGGTTTTTTGGCTGAAAACGGCCGTAAAGGCATGGATGGCCCGGTAATTGGCCGCGGTTTTGGAAAGTATTTCTCCGATCGAACGGGCCGGAGCGCCGGCGGGTGCCGGGCCGGCCGCACACACGACCAAGATCGCGGCCAGAACAGTTGAGAAGGAAATCCGCAAGAAGGTCTTTCCAACAGCAATACGATAGGTATTTTTCACCATGAAATTCCCCGTGCAAAAAAACGAACAGCAAAGCAGAAATCAACCCGTCAAGAGCGCTTTCAGCCCGGCATGTTTTACGGACTAGCGCCTGCCGAGCACCTCCCTTGGCTTTATTCCGTCAGAAGGGGACACGATCCCCTGCTGCTCCATCACCTCAATCATTCGGGCGGCCCGATTGTAGCCCACCCGCAGCCTTCTTTGCAGCATGGATATCGAGGCCTGCCTGGTTTCCACAACCATCTGGACCGCCTCTTCGTACTTTTCGTCCAACTCCTCTTCGGCGATCTGCGGGGTCTCGCCTTCCTCGCGCAAGTCGATTCTTCCCCGCAACGGGTCTTCCAGGAGCTTTTGCGCCCTCCAGTGCCCGGTGATCCTCTCGATTTCAGCATCCGAGACGAAAGCCCCGTGAATGCGCTGCAGCTTGGCGGTGCCAGGGGGCAGAAACAGCATGTCTCCGGAGCCCAGCAGGGCCTCGGCCCCCGATCCGTCCAGGATGGTTCGCGAATCGATTTTCGAAGACACCTGGAAGGAAATGCGTGTGGGAATGTTGGCTTTGATAATTCCTGTCAAAACGTCCACCGAAGGCCGCTGGGTTGCCAGGATGAGATGAATTCCCGCCGCGCGCGCCATCTGGGCGAGGCGCGTAATGAATTCTTCGACCTCGCGCGAGGCAACCATCATGAGGTCGGCCAACTCGTCGATAATTATAACCACGTAGGGCAACTTGCAGTGGACAAGGCCCGAATCGGAGGAAGGCGCCTCTTCATTTTCCCCCCTCTTGTCCTCCCGCGGTTTTTCCTTGGCGAGCGCGCGGTTATAGCTTTCAATGTTGCGCACGTTTTTATCCGCCAGCAGCTTGTAGCGAAGCTCCATTTCCTCAACGGCCCAGCGCAGCGCCCGGGTGGCCATCTTGGCATCTGTCACAACCGGGTGTATCAAATGGGGTATTCCTTCGAAGCTGCTCAGTTCGATTCTTTTGGGATCGATCAAAAGAAGGCGCAGTTCTTCCGGAGTGTTTTTAAAAAGCAGGCTGCTCAGAAGGGTGTTGATGCAGACGCTCTTTCCGGTTCCCGTCGCCCCGGCGATCAGCAGGTGGGGCATCCTGGCGAGATTTGCCACCATCGGCTGGCCGGTTATGTCTTTTCCCAGGGCAATAGAAAGCGGGGTGGTCGAAATCTTGAATATCTCCGTTTCGAGCACCGCCCTCAAGGCCACCAGCTCTCTTTTGAGATTTGGTATCTCGATTCCCACCGCCGCTTTGCCCGGAATCGGAGCCACCACCCGTATGCTGGTCGCCTTGAGAGCCATGGAAAGATCGTCCGCGAGGTTGACGATCCGGCTGATCTTGATCCCGGGCGCCGGGGCATATTCATACATGGTTATGACCGGTCCGGGGTTTATGGCCGCCACCTTGCCCTGAACACCGAAATCGGCCAGCTTTTCTTCCAGAACCGCACCGTTTTGTTCCAGCTTTTTCCAGTCGGGTTTTACGTTTTCGGTCTCATAGACATCGAGCAGCGTAAGTTCGGGAATTACATACTGGCCCGGGGCAATATCGAGAACGGGGGGGGAAACATCCTCCTTGCGGGCCTGCTTTTTGGCAAACATCTCTATTTGGACCGGAGGCGAAGAGGTCTTCTCTTTCTTTTTTGACCGTCCGGGAGCGGTAACGCCCGGTTCGCAGGCCGCCACCCTGGCCTCGGCATCCACCTTCGCCTCAGCCGCCAGCCAGTTGTATGCCGCCGCGGCCAATCTCGCGATTTGCCGGATCGCCGCCTTGATGGTAAGGGGCGTGGCCAGCAGCAAAGCGATTAAAAGGGTCCCTATGAGAAGGATGTGTGAACCGAGCGCGGAAAGACGCGCATGGAGGAATCGAGCCAGGAAATTTCCGAAAAACCCGCCCGTTTTCACGCTCTGGCCCAAAAGCGGGATCGATGGCCAGTCCAGGGCGCCCAGGGTCATTACGCTCAGAATGAGCAGGAAAATGCCCGAAAGGCGAAGCCAAAATCCTTGAAGCGAGGGACCTTTGAAAAGGCCCCAGCTTGTCCAAAAACCTGTTAGCACCAATCCGTAAGCCCCGAGTCCGAGCAACAGGATAAGCGGCCAGGCAAGGTTTGCCCCGAAGCTGCCCACCAGGTTTGTGGCAGGCTGCCCGGAAGGTCTAAAAAGTGTGGGGTCGCCAGCGTTGTAAGATAATACACTGAAAAACAGCAGGAGCGAGACGGTCAAAATGATCAAAGCCCATATTTCGTGCTTCTTTTCACTCATGGCTCCCGTCCTTGAACGAACTACAGGACCTACAGTTAGAATAGGACTGATAGGACATAAGAATACGAGCTTCTAAATTTCTACCACGATCGGGTAGATAACAGGCCTTCTATCGAGCATCCGGATGTAGAAACGCTTGAGGTCCCGCCGGATTTGCTCCTGCAAAAGCGCGCAGTCCAACTCGTGGGCTTCGGCCAACTGCCTGTCGATGTTTTCGAAAATTATGCACTCACCCTCGTAGAGAATTTCGGGTTTGGTTTCCTCGTGGATGAAACCTCTGCTGAAGATGTCCGGGCCGCTTAGAATCTCATGGGTCTCCTTGTCCACCACAAGCGATACGATCACCAACCCGTCTTCGGACAAATGCCTGCGGTCCCGCAGGACCAGGCCGCCCACATCGCCCACGCCTTTTCCGTCCACCAGGACCCTGCCCGTTTCCACCCGTTCGGCGGTGCAGACGGTCTCGGGGCTGAAGCACATGACCCCGCCGTTTTCAATCAGCAGGCAGTTGGCCGCGGGGAGCCCGAGAGACATGGCCAGTTGTCTGTGCTTTACCAGATGGCGGAATTCGCCGTGAATGGGGATGAAAAAGCGCGGCCGGACGACGTTGATGAGTATTTTCAGCTCCTCCTGGCAGGCGTGGCCGGAGACATGGATATCCTTTACCTGTTCGTGTATGACCTCGGCCCCGTTTTTATACAGGTGATTGATGATGTTTTGAATGGTGCGTTCGTTTCCGGGGATGAACCGGGAGGAAAGGATGATCGTGTCGCCCTCCCTCACCTTGAGCTTTTTATGGTCGTTGAAGGCCATCCTGCTAAGGGCGCTCATCGGCTCGCCCTGGGTCCCGGTGGTGAGCATCAGCACCTGGGAATCGGGCATGTACTGCAAATCCTGGATGGCGATCTCGTCGTCCCGGGTAAAGTCGAGGTAGCCCAGTTCGCGTGCCAGCCGAACGTTTGTCACCATCGATTTGCCGCTGAGCAGCACCTTGCGGCCGAATTCGCGGGCGATATGGATCAACTGCTGAATCCGGTGAAGATTGCTTGCGAATACAGCCACGATGACCCGGCCCTGCTTTTCCCGGAGCACATTGCGCAGGGTCACCCCCACTTCCTTTTCCGATACCGTGTAACCGGGGCGCTCCACATTGGTCGAATCGGAAAAAAGGGCCAGAACGCCCTCTTCGCCGTAATCCCCGAGCCTGGCGATATCGAGTCTTTTGCCATCCACGGGTGTGTTGTCGATCTTGAAGTCGCCCGAATGGACTATGACGCCAACAGGGGTGCGGATCGCAAGGCCCGCTCCATCGGGGATGCTGTGACAGACCCGGATGAATTCGAAGCCGAAGGGGCCGATCTCCACAACCTCGCGGGGTACGATCTGGTTAAGCTCGGTGCGGTCGAGCAAATTGTGCTCCCGGAGTTTTTCCCGGATAAGGGCCAGAGTGAGGGCCGTGCCGTATATGGGAACGGGAAACTCGCGCAGCAAAAAGGGAATGGCCCCGATATGATCCTCATGGCCATGGGTGACCACAAGGGCGGCAACCTTTTCTTTTCTGCTCCGCAGATAGCTGAAATCGGGAATGACGATGTCGACTCCGAGCATTTCCTCCTCGGGAAACATCAAGCCGGAATCGACGATCACGATGCAATCCTCGTATTCGAAGACCATCATATTGAGGCCGATTTCGCCCAGTCCACCGAGCGGGATGACCTTTAAATTCGAACAGGCAGGTTTTTCAGCCATCGCCTCAGATGCTACCTCCTTTTTGAGAAAGGCCGTCCGATTCTTGCGGGCTCGCTTCGTCACTGCCGGCTTCCTCGGAAGTCAAATTGGACCGGATGGCTTCACGGACTTTTGCTATAAGAATATCGCGGCTTCGGCCATCCGCGCCACTGCTATGGATTGGCGTGCCAATGCAAAAGCGGATTTCCCCCGGATGGATCATCCAGCTTTTCTTGGGAAGAATCAGGTACGAACCGCTTATGCTTATGGGAAGGATGGGCTGGCCGGATTTGACGGCCAGAACAAACACGCCTTTTTTGAACTCCTTTATCACCCCGTCGGCACTTCGCGTGCCCTCGGGAAAAATGAACACCGAAGTGCCCTCCCGAATAACCTGGGCCACCCGGTTCATGCTGGCGATAGCTTTCCTGCGGTCCCCCCGGTCGATCGGAACATAGCCCGCCCGCGACATCGCCTGACCGAGGACCGGAATCTTAAAGAGTTCCTGCTTTGCAAGCCAGCTAAATGCCACCGGCAGCTTGCCAAGGGCTGCGAAAATATCGAACCATCCCTGGTGATTGCTGACCAGTATGAAGGGGCCTCCCTGGAGGTTCTCCAAACCTTCGAGCCGGACCTTCACGCCTGCGGCCCAAAGATTGACATTGCCCCAGAGCCTGGCCACAAAACAGGCCCAGGACCGGCTCACAAAGGAGCCTATGACTGCCGAAGAGCCAAGAATCAAGGTGGACAGAATCAAAAAAAGATAAAAAAATATCGATCTCAGGAATCTCATTTTTCTCCACATCGAAGGCTGTTTGAAATCAAAAGCGTGACTAAGTTTTCTGAATTATTTTCAAATTTTTACTCTAAACTGTTTTGGGGCGGGAGTCAATTGGAAGCCCGAAGCATTGCAAGCCCCGAAGATCGGTGCGATCGGAAATGGAACTCACCGTACTGCCGGTAGCCCCTTGTGTCCACCGCCGGGCGGTGTTGAAAAGTTTGTTCTCCAGCGCTTGCGGCAAAGCGGGCACAACTGGGAAAAACCTCATCCGCGGACTCTTTAATACCCGCAAATTATTTCTTTATGGCGGTAAAAGAGATGCTATATTCTTGAAAAGCCGTCATGGCCGGGATGGGCGCGCGGAAATCGCTCCCGGGATGTTGTTTAATTCCAAAAGCCGGTAAAAACGATTCCTTGGCGGATCAACCGGTCGGACTCCGCGGCCGGCGAGCCCGGTAAAACGGTGAAATCGATGGCGCAATGGGTTCTTGAAACAAAAAAACTGTCGAAGGAATTCAGGGGTTTTCTTGCCGTAAGCCAGGTGGACATCCGGGTTCAAAAGGGGTGCGTTCACGCACTGATCGGCCCCAACGGGGCGGGTAAAACCACGGTATTCAATCTTCTCACCAGGTTCATCACACCCAGCTCGGGCGCCATCTTCTTCAACGGCGTCGATATCACGAAAAAAAAGCCCGCCGAGGTGGCACTCATGGGAATGGTGCGCTCTTTTCAGATTTCGGCGGTATTTCCCAACCTGACGCCCTTTGAAAACGTGCGGATCGCCCTGCAGAGGCCTTTGGGGACGGCCTGCCATTTCTGGAAGCCCCTGTCTTCGCTCGACACTCTTTCGGACAAAATCATGGAGCTGCTCGAAGCGGTGGGGCTCCAACAGCTCGCCCACCGCCCCACGGTGGAGCTTGCTTACGGTCGGAAACGGGCACTCGAAATCGCCACCACCCTGGCGCTCGAACCCGAAATGATGCTTCTTGACGAACCCACCCAGGGCATGGGGGCCGAGGATGTCGAAAGGATCACCGAACTTGTGCGCAAAGTGGCTGCGGGGCGCACCATCCTGATGGTGGAACATAACCTCAAAGTTGTGGCAAGCCTTGCGGAGCGGATCACGGTGCTAAACCGGGGCAAGGTTCTGGCCGAGGGGCACTATGAGGAAATATCCCGAAATCCTTCGGTGATGGAGGCCTACATGGGAAGTGAAAATGGCTGATCCTCAAGACGGGGAAATGGTTAAGGCGGCCGACCTGCACGCCCATTACGGGGAGTCGCATATTCTGCATGGCGTAAGCCTTTCGGTCTCCCGGGGCGAACTCATAACGCTCATCGGCCGCAACGGTTCCGGGCGCACCACCATTCTTCGATCCCTTCTGGGTCTCGTGGGCCGCCGGACGGGGAGCGTGCGCATAAGGGGAGTCGAGACAATCGATTTGCCTCCGCACCGGATCGCGCGCCTGGGGGTAGGCTACTGCCCGGAGGAGCGGGGAATTTTTTCCCGGCTCAGCGTCGAAGAAAATCTCATGCTGCCTCCGGTGGTGCGGGAGGGCGGGATGAGCGTCGAGAGGCTCTATGAAATTTTTCCCAATCTCTTCGAACATCGAAAGGCCATGGGGACGCGTCTGTCGGGCGGCGAGCAGCAGATGCTGGCCATGGCGCGCATTCTTCGCACGGGGGCCCAACTGTTGCTGCTCGATGAACTTACCGAGGGGCTTGCTCCGGTCATCGTCCAGGCCTTGAAACGACTCATCAGGCAACTCAAGCAACTGGGGTTCACCGTCATCCTGGTCGAACAGAATTTCCATTTTGCCGCGGAGCTTGCCGACCGGCATTACGTGGTCGACCGTGGCCGGATAGCGGAAATGATACCAAAGGAGGCCCTGGCAGAGAGCAAGGACAAGATAGACGCTTATCTGGGGGTCTGAAGCCGGGACATTCAACCAATACGGGAGAAGAAGCTATGAAAAAGCATCTCATTCAGGCAGTTGCGATCGTATTGCTATTGGGGCTGGCACCCCTTGCCAATGCCGCCGGAATAAGAAACGGCGTCGTGAAAATCGGGGTTTTGACCGATATGTCCGGCGTCTATTCGGCCATTGGCGGCAAAGGAAGCGTGGTTGCGGCCAAAATGGCGGTCGCCGATTTCGGCGGCAAGGTCCTGGGCAAGCCCATCGAGGTCCTCTCGGCCGACCACCAGAACAAGCCCGATATCGCTTCGGCCAAAGCCCGCGACTGGGCAGACACCGATCACGTGGACATGATAATCGATCTGCTCAATTCCGGATGCGGGCTGGCGGTACAAAAGATAGGCGCCGAAAAGAAGGTGATCATCATCAATACGGGCGCCGGGGCAACGGCTCTTACCAACGAACAATGCAGCCCCTACGGTATTCATTACGTCTACGACACCTATGCGCTGCCCAAGGTGGCTGCGAGCTCCATCGTAAAACACGGCGGCAAGACCTGGTTTTTTCTTACCGCCGATTATGCCTTCGGCCATTCCCTGGAGGAAAATACCGCGGCCTTCGTAAAGGCTGACGGCGGAAAGATTTTGGGCCAGGTCCTCCATCCGCTTTCCACCAGTGACTTTTCCTCCTATCTGCTGCAGGCTCAGGCTTCCAAGGCCAAGGTGATCGGTCTGGCCAATGCCGGGGGCGATTTCATCAATGCCGTCAAGCAGGCCAGGGAATTTGGCATTGTCAAGGGCGGGCAGACCATCGCCGGCCTGCTGGTATTTTTGACCGACGTAAAGAGCCTCGGCCTTGAAGCCGCCCAGGGCATGGAGTTCGCCACGGCCTTCTACTGGGACAGAAACAAGGCCTCCCGCGAATGGTCCAAGCGCTATTTCGCCAAAACCGGGGCCATGCCCACGATGGACCAGGCGGGCGTTTATTCGGGAACCATGAATTATCTCAAGGCGATAAAGGCCGCGGGAACCGACGACCCCGATGCGGTAATGAAGGCCTTTCGGGCAATGAAGATCAATGACTTTTTCGCGGTAAACGGCCATCTGCGGCGGGACGGCACGATGGTCCACGACATGTTCCTGGTGAAGGTGAAAAAACCTTCCGAATCCAAGGGTCCCTGGGATCTTCTCAAAATCGTGCGCCAGGTCCCCGGCGACCAGGCTTTCATGCCCATGTCCCAAGGCAATTGCCCTCTGGTGAAGGGCAAGAAGTAGGAAACCAGAACACGCGGGGCGGGGGCGCCCGGTTTTGCGACGCCCTCCGCCGCGCGAACCCGGATGGATGAGACGATGAATTTTTTCACCCGGATGGTCCTCGCACAGATGATGCTGGGCCTTAACAACGGCGCCTTCTACGCCATTTTGAGCCTTGGCCTGGCGGTAATTTTCGGTCAATTGAACATCATCAATTTCGCCCACGGAGCCTTTTACATGCTGGGCGCCTTCGTAGCCCTGCTCGGCTACACCAGTCTCAGCGTCCTGCCCGGCCTGGCGGGCTTCCACATGAACTATTGGGAGGCTCTCTTGATAGCCCCTCTGGTCGTCGGCCTTTTGGGCATGCTGATCGAAAGGACCATGATCAGGCATCTCTACAAGCTCGGAAACCTCTACGGGTTGCTTTTGACCTTCGGGATAGCCCTTATAATCCAGGGCCTTTTCACCAATTATTTCAATGTGTCGGGCACCTCCTACAACGCCATGCCCGATATCCTGCGGGGGACCGTGAACCTTGGCTTCATGCGGTTTCCCACCTACAGGCTCTGGTCGATCATCATCTCGCTCGGCGTCTGCCTGGGGACCTGGCTGATTGTGGAGCGTACCAAACTGGGCTCCTATCTGCGAGCCGGTACGGAAAATGCCGACCTTGTCCAGGCCTTCGGCGTCAACGTGCCTCTCATGATTTCTCTCACCTACGGCTTCGGAGTGGGGCTTGCGGCCTTTGCCGGCGTGGTGGCCGCGCCGATCTATTCGGTAAGTCCCATCATGGGCGAGGAGATGATCATAACCGTCTTCGCCGTGGTGGTGATCGGCGGCATGGGGTCGATCATGGGAGCCATCATTACCGGGCTTTGCCTCGGCATGCTGGAGGGGCTGACCAAGGTGATCTATCCTCCGGCGGCAAATACCGTGATTTTTTTCATGATGATCGTCGTACTGCTGGTCAAGCCCACCGGCCTTTTCGGCAAGGATCAGTATGGAGAATAGCCTCAACAAAAAACTCCTGGTCGTCCTGCTTCTCATCGGCTTGGGCGCGCCCTTTGTGGTCTATCCGGTGTTTCTCATGCAACTGTACTGCTTCGCTCTTTTTGCGTGCGCATTCAATCTTTTGCTCGGCTATACCGGACTGCTTTCCTTCGGCCACGCCGCCTTTTTCGGCGGAGCGGCCTACATAACCGGATACCTGGTGAAAAACGCGGGCTTCACCCCGGAAATGGGGATTTTGGCGGGGACCCTGGCCGCGGCGGCGATGGGCTTTGTTTTCGGCATTCTGACGATCCGGCGCCAGGGGATCTATTTCGCCATGATAACCCTGGCCCTTGCCCAGGTGGTCTACTTCGTCGCCCTCAAGGCCCCTTTTACGGGCGGAGAGGACGGCTTGCAGAATGTGCCCAGGGGAAAACTCCTGGGGCTTGTCAATTTGGGCCGTACCTATCACCTGGCCGGAAAGTCCCTGGAACTCAATCTCTATTATTTCGTCTTCGCAATCTTCTGCGCCGGGTTCTGGCTGCTATACCGCACGATCAATTCGCCTTTTGGCCAGGTGATCAAGGCCATACGGGAAAACGAGCCCAGGGCGGTCTCCCTGGGCTACAGGGTGGAGCGCATAAAACTGCTGGCGTTCGTGATATCGGCCGCCCTGAGCGGGACGGCCGGGGCGACCAAAACGCTCGTCTTCCAACTCGCCTCCCTTACCGACGTAAGTTGGCACACCTCCGGCGACGTGGTGCTTATGACCCTTCTTGGAGGCCTTGGCACCGTCGCGGGCCCGGTGATGGGCGCCTTTACGGTGGTAAGCCTCCAAACGGGGCTCAGTTCCATCGGGTCCTGGGTGACCGTTGTGATCGGAGCCATTTTCGTTATCTGCGTGCTCCTCTTCCGGCGCGGGTTCGTGGGCGAATTGTCCCGGATCATCAAAAAAGTCTTCGAAGGAGATCTTCCAAGTGAGGATTCTGGTCGGATACAAGGACGGCAAGAGGGAAAACAGGCTCCTGGACCAGGCGCTGCATCGGGCTAGACCCTATGACGCCGAAGTGTTCGTCCTCACCTCCCTTTTCGGCAAAGAAAGCACAACCGGAGAGGAGATCGCCGAGGTCGAGCGGAGGCTGCGTGAAGCGGGCGGCTACCTGGGTGGCCAGGGTGTGCGATATCAAACCCATTTTCTGATCCAGGGAAAGACTCCCGGCGAAGATATCGTCGATTTTGCCGAAAAGCACGACATTGACGAGATCATCATCGGGGTGCGAAACAAGTCCAAAGTCGGAAAGCTTCTTTTCGGCTCAACCGCGCAGTTTGTCATCCTGCGGGCCAGGTGCCCCGTTACGGCCGTGAAGTGATTGGCCATCGGGCGGGAGACTGCCAAGCCGCCAAAACCCCGATCAAAAGCCTTTGCGAACCTGCCGATATTGGCTGGCCGTCCCCCGGCTTTCGTCGAGGGGCGGCGGCAAAGCGGGTTTTTCAGCCCACCAGGCACAGAACCACGCCCCTGGAGTGCTGGAGGATTTTCGATGCGCGGCTTCCCAGCGCAAAAGGCTTTTTTTCCCTCGAGCTTTTCCTGCCCATGACCACAATGCGGAATTTGTGTGCGTCGATTTCGGTCAGAAGATCGCGGGCAACCCCTTCACGGGTGGGTAAAATCAGGGTCTGCACCCTCTGCGGGTCGGCGCCGGCCCCGGCAAGAATATCCCGTCCTTGCGCCATGCACCGTTGCACACCGGCGGTCCAGTCCGCCTTCCATTTTTCGATCCTCGCGGCCCTTTGTTTCTGTTCGGTGTCGTTTAAAATGTGGCCGT
Organism: Deltaproteobacteria bacterium; assembly: GCA_021777755.1. GTDB lineage: Bacteria > Desulfobacterota > Syntrophobacteria > Syntrophobacterales > Syntrophobacteraceae > SbD1. The sequence goes on along the minus strand of JAJYDE010000020.1, from coordinate 39,736 downwards.
CATCCCAGAATTCGGGCGGAAGGGGGGGAATGATGTGGGTGAGGGAATAGTCCAAACCCGGGCATGGTCCGAAAAATTCTGCCGCGTATTCGCAGAGGGTCCTGGCTTCCGGGGTGTTTTCCAACGCGATGAGCACATTTTCGGCCTCATTTAAAGGTGCATCGACGACCCAGACGATCTTGCCTTCCGCATATTGGGCCACCTTGGCGGAAACGGAGCCGAGAAGCAGGGTTTCAACCTGGCTTCTGCCCCGCCTGCCCACGGCTATGGTGCGGATTCCTTCGATATCTGCCTGCTCGATGATGTCCCTGGCCGGATCGATGCTGTCGAGTTTCAAGCGCGGTTCTATATCGGCTTTCGGAAAGCCCGCCGCGCTCAGCCTGTCAGAGGACGCCTTGAGAACGGCCTGTCCCAGGCGTTGTTGCGCATCGTAGGCGATCTTGCAGCTTTCCACCACATCCATGCAGATGTCTTCGGGAAGGAGGGTCGCGGTCTGCCGAACGCAATGAAAGAGCACCACCTTCACGCCCTTTCTTTCCTTCAGCACACGGCCCATCGCCGACACCATCTCAAGCCCTTTGGAAGTCCCGTCTACTGCTAAAAGTATTTTCAGCATAGCTTCCCCCTTCATCTCCCGGTGAACAGAGAAAAACAGGTCGTCGCCCTTATCCGTGGAAAACTTTTTCTCCCCTGCCATCCCAAATATAAGCAGCTAGGAGCTACTTAAAAAGGCATCAATTTCCCCCAGGCGGTGTACGATCCGGCATGGAGGAAGACTCTTTACGAACACCTTTCCGTAGCCCTTCGTAAGAATCCGGATATCGAAAACCGCTATTACCCCTCGGTCCCCCGAGGAGCGGATCAGCCGTCCTACGCCCTGTTTCAACTGTATTGCGGCCCTTGGAACCTGGTAATCGTAGAAGGAGTTGCCGCCCTGTTTGGCGATGCGATCGAGCCTTGAGGCCGTCACGGGATCGTCGGGCACTTCGAAGGGCAACTTGTCGATGATCACGCAGCTAAGCGCTTCCCCTGGCACATCGATGCCCTGCCAAAAAGAGCTTGTGGCCAGAAGCACCGATTCGACCCTGTCCTTGAATTCCTGGAGAAGGGCGCGTTTGGTCTTTTGCCCCTGGACAAGAAGGGGAAAGCAAATTTTGCCCTCCAGCATCTTTTGAACCTCGTGCATGTTTTTGTAGCTGGTGAAGAGCAAAAGCGTGCGGCCATTGGTCTTTGCAATGATTTGCGCGGCCTCCTCGGCCATTCGAGCGCAAAACGACCCCTCGTTTGGCGCCGGAAACCGCAAAGGGATGTAAGCAATGGCCTGCCGCTCATATTCGAAGGGCGATTGGACCAGCAACTCGCGGCCTTCGGCCGGAACCCCGAGAGCATTTCGAACGAAGTCGAAGGTGCCGGCCACCGACAGGGTGGCCGAGGTCATGACAACGCTTGAGACCGAAGCAAAGAGACGCTTGCTCAAAATCGGCCCTATTTCAACGGGCGTGGCCTTCAAAAAAGCCCCCTGCGGGGTGGTCTCCTGCCAATAGACCAGCGACTGGTCCTGTTGTTCGATAAGCGAGGTGAGGGCCTCCGAGAATTCGGCGGCCCGCCGCCCGGCGCAGGCCAGGTTTTCGGCCTTTTCCTCGAAAGGTTTGACCATGGCGGGCAACTCGCCCAGAGCGTGGGTGATCTGGCCGCAGGTCGAGTGGAAATCACTGCCGGCCTTTTGCGGATCAAACAGGAGGCGCCCGGTCGCTTTGCCCGGTCGGGCAAGACCCGTGGCGAAAAGTCGGCTCAAGACCTCGAGCTGCCTGCCCAGGGCCTGGACCGCCCCGAAATCGGTCTTGCCGGCGCCGCCGCACGCCTTCAAGATGTCCCTGGAAAGCTGTGCGAGGGCGAAGCTGCTGAAATTAATGCCGAAATATTCTCCCGCCACATCCTCCAACTGGTGGGCTTCATCGAAAACAACCGCCTCGTATTCCGGAATGACTCCGTCCAGCCCCCTTTGACGAAGCGCCATGTCGGCAAAAAAGAGGTGATGGTTGACCACCACCAGGTCGGCGTGGGCCGCTGCGCTGCGAAGCCGCGTCAGGTGGCAGCGCGAAAATTCCGGGCACTGGCGCCCCAGGCAGTACTCCGAGCCGGAACACACGTCGTTCCAGGCCCGAAAGTTGTCGGGCAGCCAGTGGATTTCCGCGCGGTCCCCGGATGGAGATGTGAGCGCCCATTTCTGGAACTGCCTGAAAAGTCCGGCTTCCTCCCGGTTAAAAATCGTGGGCTGGTAGCAGAACTCAAGGAAGCGGCGCTTGCACAAATAATTCCTGCGCCCTTTGAGGCAGACGACTTTGAGTCTTGAGTCGATGTTTTCTCTCAAAAACGGGATATCGTGATCGAGGATCTGGTCCTGGAGGGTTTTGGTGCCCGTGGAGACCACCACTTTTTTGCCGCTGAGCATCGCCGGGACAAGATAGGCCCAGGTTTTGCCCGTTCCGGTGCCGGCTTCGGCCATGAGGGCTTCGCCGGAGCGAAAGGAGTCGAACACGGCCCGGGCCATTTCGAGCTGCCCGGGGCGGGATTCGAACCCCTGGACCTTGGAGGCGAGGAGCCCTTGCGGGCCGAAATATTTCTCCATGGAGCGGGCCGGGAGGGGCGCTTCAGGGGGGAGCCCCGCGGACTTTTCCGGTTTTGCATTCACCGATCGCTCACCCCTTGGCTGCCGCGGGCACTAAAGCTTTACCTGCCGGACGGAGATAATGTTGCCATGAGACCTCAGGGCCTCCAGCGCTTCTCCCGGAGCTTCGCGATCGAGCCTTATTATGGCTATCGCCCTTTCCTCCGCCCGGCTCCGCGCCAGGTGCATGTCGGCGATATTCACGTCGAAAGCCCCGAGGGTCGATCCTATATGGCCGATGGTCCCCGGTTTGTCCAGATTCTGGATGATCAGGTTGACTCCTTCCAGTTCGGCCTCGAGCATGTAGTCGTTCAAGCTGACCAGGCGGATCTCCCGGCCGAAAAATACCGCCCCGGTGGCCGTGAACTGCATCTTTCCAGGCCCCAGGGCCGTAACCGTAATCTCCCCCGTGTACCCCCGCGAGTGCGAGGTCGAGGAGGCGGTAAGCTCGATATGGCGCTGTTTTAAAAGAACCTGCGCGTTTATAAGGTTCACCTTTTCGGCCAGAATCGGATCGAGAAGCCCCTTGACCACGCTCTGGGTCAGGGGAGCGGTCGGGACGTCGAGCAAATCGACCCCGCCGTAGGTGATGCGAAGCTCCAGCACGGGCCTGCAAAGCTGACCCTGAAGCCTGCCCAGCCGCTCGGCAAGAAGCAGATAGGGCTTTAGCCTTTCATAGTCTTTGAGGCTTAACGAAGGGAAGTTCACCGCGTTTCGTATCAGTCCGCGCTGAAGAAAATCCAGAATCTGGGAGGCGATGGCGATAGAGACGTTTTCCTGCGCCTGCCGGCTCGAAGCCCCGAGATGAGGGGTAAAGATGACATTGGGCATTGCGAGAAGAGGACTGCCCTCGGGCGGTTCCTTTTCGAATACATCGAGCGCGGCTCCTGCCACCCGCCCCGAGGCAAGAAATTCGCCCAGGGCCTCCTCGTCTATCAGGCCGCCGCGGGCGCAGTTTATGATTCTCACCCCGGCCTTGGTCCCGGCCAGTGTATCGCGGTTTATCAAGTGGCGGGTTTCATCGCTTAGCGGGGTGTGCAGGGTGATGAAGTCGGAGCCCGCAAGAAGGTCGTCGAGGCAAACATATTCGACGCCGGCCTTTTTGGCCGCCTCCGGGCCTATATGCGGATCGCAGGCCAGAACTCGCATCTTCAGGGCCAGGGCACGCTCTGCCACAATCGAACCGATCTTTCCAAGCCCCACAATGCCCAGGGTCTGCTGGTAGAGTTCCGTTCCGAGGAACTTTTTCTTCTCCCAAAGCCCGCGGCGCATCGACTCGGTAGCCTGCGGAAGGTGGCGCGCAAGGGCGAGCATCATCGCCAGGGTGTGTTCGGCGGCGGCCATCGCGTTCGCCCCCGGGGTATTCATGACCAGGATGCCGCGTGCTCCCGAGGCTTCCACATCGATGTTGTCCACACCCGTTCCGGCCCTGCCGATCACCTTGAGCCGTCCGGCCCCCTCGATCATGTCGGCGGTGACCGTGGTCCTGCTGCGAACTATCAAGGCGTCGTATCCGGGAAGGACCGCCTTTATTTGCTCCGCTCCCAGCCCCTCGGGCATGTCGACCTCGACGCCTTCGGCGGAACGTAGAATTTGTAAACCGCTTTCATCGAGTCCGTCACAAATGAGAATCTTATACATCCCTGTCCCCGTTGCGGTCGATTTTTCCGAAGTCGTGATGTCAATATGGGGTGACAATGTCATGCGATAGATTCACTACCGTTTCATTATAGGTCTTAAGCGGTTTCAAGTAAACGAAGATGTCCAAGACTCACGGCCGAGGTGTTTATACGGCGTGGTCGGTGAGGCCCGTCCGCTCTCCGCGCCCTCATGACCGGTCGCACTCGCCCGGCCGAATCCTTTTGCGTGGTCGATTTTTCTGTTTTCGACGAGAAAACGAATTTGCCCTCCGCTTGGCACGCTGATTGCCTCATAGTTTTTCAGGAAGCGGAAAAATCAACCGTCGCAAAGGAGAAACCACCGTCATGAGCCTGTTTCACATGTATCTTCCAATTGCTGGAAACTCGGTCGACATCCTGCTCATCCTGGGGTTGGGACTGGCAGTGGGTCTGCTTTCCGGCCTTTTCGGCGTGGGCGGCGGCTTCCTGATGACGCCCCTTTTGATCATGGTCGGCATTCCGCCCACGGTGGCCGCGGCCACCGATTCCAATCAGATCGTGGGGGCTTCGACCTCGGGGACTCTGGCGCATTTTCGCCTTGGAAACGTCGATGTTAAGATGGGGTTGCTGCTGCTGATCGGAGGCATAGTCGGAGGCACACTGGGAGTCGGAATCATCAAGGTTCTCCGGGCGATGGGCAACGCCAATTTACTGATCCAGATCTGCTATGTCGTGATGCTCGGTGTGATCGGGGCCTACATGTTCGCCGAGAGTTTGCAGTCGCTGCGCAAGGCGAAAAAAGAGACTGCCGCCCCCGAGGCGAAGAAAGAATCCCTCTACTCGCGCATTGTGAAAAATCTGCCCTGGCAGACCGATTTCGAACGCTCCGGCCTGCGCCTCTCGGTGCTGCTGCCGCTCATCCTGGGGGCCTTCGTCGGGATCCTTGCCGCGATAATGGGTGTGGGGGGCGGATTTATCATGGTGCCGGTGATGGTCTACCTGTTGCGCATGCCCATGCACGTGGTGGTGGGTACGAGTCTTTTCCAGATCCTTTTCACCTGCGTCGATGTCACGATCATGCAGGCCTGGCAAAACCACACGGTCGATTTTGTCCTGGCGCTGATTCTTTTGATCGGGTCCTCGGTAGGCGCGCAGGTGGGCACAAAACTTGGCAGGAAGCTGCGCGGCGATCAGTTGAAAATCCTTCTGGCCTGCATCGTCCTGCTGGTCTGGTTCCAGATGCTCTACGGACTTGTGGCAAGACCCGACATTCTGCTGGCTTACGTAAAGGGGCACTGAACATGAAAATCCAACGTTTCATTCTCCTTGCGGTCCTCTCCATTTTCTCCGCCTCAACCGCTGCGGCCCGGGATAAAATCGGCTTGACGCTCAGCCCGCAAGCCATCGGCATCGGAACATTCTTCAACGGAACCACCGTGACGGCGACCGGATCGGTCCCCGCCGACAGCCAGGTCGTCATCCGGTTCACGGGCGATACGGCCCCGGTGCACATGAGGCAAAAGGCCAGAGTGGGGGGCGTGGTGTGGATGAACCTCGATTCCGTCACTTTCGAAAAAGCCCCCTCGGTGTGCATCGTCTCCTCGGCCGCCGGTTTCAATGAGCTGGAGACCGGGGGGGGCGAAGGTTTGGGATTGGCCGGCTTGAGACAATCGGTCCGGGTCAAGTGCGAAGGAAACCAAAAGGTGGATGTTTTTGCCGAATTCCTTAAAATGAAAAAAAAGGAGGGACTCTACCGCGAAATCAGCGGCAACATCTCCTACGGGAGGCCGGCGGACGGGCTCAAAACTTTCCGTGCCCTCATTCCACTTCCTTCCCGCCTCAAACCGGGCACCTACACGGTGGAGGCCGTTGCGGTGCAAAACGGCGGGATCATCTCCCGAAGCCGGCAAAAGCTTGTGGCCGAACTGAGGGGCGCCCCCTCGGTAATGGCCGCCCTGGCTTTCGATCATCCGATCCTCTACGGGGCTATCGCCTCTTTTATCGCCGTGATTGCCGGCCTTGGAATCGGGCTGGTCTTTCAGAGCAAGGGCGCCCATTGAAGGTGGCTCGCCGATTTGCGCCCTCGCTCCGTGTGGGAACTTAATATGGTTGGCCGGCTAAAAAAATTTTTCTCCCCGAGGAGCTCTTCTCAACCGGTTTTGCCTTTCACCGTGCTCTTTAAAAAATTCAGGAGCATTCTGGAGCGAAACAACCTCATTTTGGAACTTATGGCCGACATGGGCGACAAGCTGGGGGGAGAGTACATATTCGACAAACAGTATATCATGGACATAACGGAGAAAATAAGCGATCTGGTCTTCAAGCTGATCTCCGATCTGTGCGTCATGACGCGGGTCGAGATCGTAGACCTTTTCGTGACCTTCGAGCGGATTCAATTCGAAATCCAGGAAGAGCTGGCCGGCAGGAGGGCGGTTCCCCTGACAAAGCCGGTACTCCTTTTGGAGGAACTGAGCGGCGACTGCCGGGAGGAGGCGGGCAACAAGTTCGCAAACCTCGGGGAAATCCGTAACACCCTGGAGCTGCCCACCATGGATGGCTTCGTGGTGACCACCAGGGCTTTTTTCGATTTCATGGAGGCCAACGGGCTGTTCGAATTTGTGGAACAAGGGCTTGCCGGGCTGGATTTGTCCGACGATTCGGCCCTTCACGCCCTTGGCGGTGAGGTGCGTAAGCGCATTTTAACCGGCGCCATGCCAAAGCACATGGTCTTGGCGATTCATGCGGCCCTGGGTATCGTCTGCGACAGAAACCGGGGAAGGCCGCTTTTTTTTGCCGTGCGCAGCAGCGCCTGGGGCGAGGATTCGGAGTCCAGTTTCGCCGGCCAGTACGAAAGCGTGCTGAATGTCCCCGGAAAGGGGATCGTCGAGGCCTGGCGGGAGGTGGTCGCCAGTATCTACACGCCCGAAGCCTGGCGCTACAGGCTCCACAGAGGCTACCGGGAAAGCGAGATGGCCATGGCCGTGGGCTGCCAGTTGATGGTGGAAGCCGAGGTGAGCGGTGCGATGTACACCTATGCGCCGGTCGCCCCCGAACAGGACGCCATGGTGATAAGCGCCGTTTGGGGCCTTGGCGTGGCTGTTGTTAGCGGCATTGCCGAATCGGACACTATTTTTCTCGACAGGCAACCCCCCCACCGCGTTATCTCCGTGGAACCGGGGCGCAAGACAACCAAAATAATAGGGGATCAAGCCGGCGGGACCGCCCTGGTCGATCTCCCCCCCGAGCGACAGGACGCGGTGTGCCTTGGCGAGGACTCCATCCGGCGGCTCGCCCGGGCGGCGGTAATGATCGAAAAATACTTCAGGCGCCCGCAGGATGTCGAGTGGGCCTTCGATCGGGCGGGCAACCTCCACATCTTGCAATCGAGGCCGCTAAATGTCCGGCCCGACCAGCCCGAGCGCCACATGCCCAATATCGACAACGCGGCCCTGTCTGCGCAGGTGCTTTTCTCCGGCCAGGGCACCGTTGTCCAGGGGGGCGTGGCCTCGGGCAAAGTCCACGTTGCCTTAAACGACGATGATCTGAACAATTTTCCCTTCGGGGCCGTCCTGGTCTCCCGCTACACCTCGCCAAAGTATTCGCGGGTCATGCGCAAGGCGTGCGCCATCCTCACCGATATCGGTTCGGCCACGGGCCACATGGCCACCCTTGCCCGCGAATACCGCGTCCCGACGGTGGTCGATACCGGGGTGGCCACCAGGGTGCTCAAAACCGGAGACCAGATCACCCTGGACGCCATCCGCAATGTGGTCTATGCGGGCACGGTCAAGGAATTGAGCGACTTCGAGATAACCCATGCGGAGGTCTTCGAGGAAACAAGCGAATACCGCATGCTCAAAAGGGTGCTAAAAAAGGTGACTCCTCTGAACCTGGTGGACCCCGGCAGTGAGTTTTTCCGGGCGGCCCGCTGCCGGACCTATCACGATATCACCCGGTTCGTTCATGAAAAAGCGGTTGAGAGCCTCATCGATTTGAGCGAAAAGCATCAGCGCGTCCATGATCGCGGATCGAAGCGGCTGGAGTTTGCAATTCCCCTGGGCCTTACGGTGATAGACATCGGCAAGGGTATGAACATACCCCCCGGCGTCCGGCTTCCGGGGATCGAGCAGGTGCGCTCCACACCCATGAAAGCGCTCCTGGAAGGGCTGCTGGAAAGCCGCATGTGGGAGACCGCTCCTGTCGCGGTGGACCTTGGCAGCTTCATGTCGAGCTTCACCCGCACTTTCAGCTCCTCGATGGCCCGCCCGGAGGATGTTGGCCGCAACCTCGCCGTCCTCTCCGAGGATTATATGAACCTGCACTTGAGACTTGGCTATCATTTCAATATACTGGACGCCTACATCGGGGAGGAACTCAACGATAACTATATTTATTTCAGATTTCTCGGAGGGGTTTCCAACATCGAACGGCGCTCGCGCCGGGCGAAGTTTATCGCCGATGTCATGGAGGGCTTCGATTTCCGGGTGGAAATTCATGGAGATCTGGTTGTGGGCAGGCTGAAGAAATTGCCCCGGCAAAGAATGGTCGGCAGGATGAAGGTCCTTGGCGGCCTGATAGGCTATACGCGCCAGCTCGACGTCAACATGACCGGCGATGAAATGATCGATTTTCATCTGGCCGATTTCATGCAAAGGATACAGATTCTCAAGGAGGTGAGCGAGGATGCCCCCGTGTGCCGATTGCGCCCGGCCGACCCGAGTGTTGATCCTGGATGACGAGCCCATAGTCTGTAAACGGCTCAAACCCGCCTTTCAAAAAGCCGGCTACGAGGTCGAGACTTTCACCGACAGCTCTTCGGCCCTGGCAAGAATCGAACAAATGCGCTTCGATGTTGTCATTACCGATCTCAAAATGGAAGGAACCGATGGAATGCATTTCCTGGCAAGAGTTAAAGAGGTTTCGCCCCAAACGGGCGTTATCGTCATCACCGGATTTGCCACCTCGGAGACCGCCAGGGAGTCCTTGAGAAAAGGGGCTTTCGATTTTGTGGCCAAACCCTTCAAACTGGGCGATATCATCGAGGCGGTCCGGCGCTTCGAAGAAAGCCTCGGAAGGGATTAGCCGGGGCGAAACGGTTTTGATCACAAAGGGCAAAGTGAGATGACAGGTCGAATGGAGATTCGCCCCCATTCTCATGTAAAGATCTTGTTGAGGTCATAGGTGCGGGTCGCGGTGGCCCCGCTTGGACTTGGACATGACCTTTACGAACTCACGAACTTGACAAGTTCCTCAGGCCTTCAATGAAATGAGGATGAAGCGCAGCCAGTGGCCTGCCTGGCCTCGGTACACAGGGGAACCTGTAAAGGCATGGGGGAGATCATGAGCGTCATGCTCGACCTGGACATCTCACAGGGGGCCATCTGCCGGGAACCGCGCCGCACTCGACGCCCGCGCCGCGCATCCACCTGAGGCCCGATGAGCCGCGCCCGCTCGCGCCGGGGGAGTATTCAAGCCGGGTCGTCTTCTACTAAAATCGGCCGTTCCCCGGGGCTCAGTTTCGGCGCTTCATGTTCGCTCAAACGAAACCTTGCCCCGAGTTGCTTGAGCCGATCACCAGGTTCAAGGTCCCGCACGGGTTCAAGATCGGCGTGGTCGGCAACGAAGCGCGCGAAACCGGCCTGAAGCGGTCGAGCACATGCGGTCGGTGCTCTATGGCAAAGGCCACGGGAACCGCGCAATGGTCCCGGAAAGGCTCCGCGGGCACCTTTTGCGATTGTTCGGGGCGCCAATCCTGGTATTTGCACAGGCGATGCGAATCTAAAGGGCGCGCTTGAGAGATGTAAACCGCTCCCAAACCTTGGCTGTCTGATTCTCCAGGTCCACCAAGTACAAACCGTTGGAAATCTCCACGACGATTCCTGTTCCGTTCGGCGTTAGCACGCTCTCGTTCAGTTCGGGTTTCCAGCCGGCGACGGGGTCCTCGTGGTATTCAGGAAATATACTGATTTTGCGACTGGTTTTGCGGAATGAATTAAAACTGGTGAAGGAGTTTTTGACCACCTTGTTTCTCTCCGGCATTGCCTGTAAATTGTTTCGATCGAACGTACCCGGCGGGAAAATTCTTGAATTTCGTCCGCCAATTGAATCGTTCACGGTGGGTGATATGTTCCAACTCCTTTCGCTTGGACAGTGTGACGGCCATGGTACGGCGAGCTTGGCCGGGAAAACTGTTTCCCTTGTCCCGTCTTCAATCGGATTGCCTCCGGAAACCAAATTCCATCGCGTTGGCGGGCACGCTACTGCTTGTGCCCGCCCCGCAACCGGCGCGGTTACGGGTGGGCAAAGGCTTCATCTTGCCCACCGATTGCTTTCCGGACGGACACTAATTTGGTTCATCGATCGAAAGCCCTTCTATCTCCCCGTCGATGATTTTACGCGCGTAGATGATCCCTTCCATGTCCGCCAGTTCTTTGCTGGCGAAAGTCTTTTCGGAAGAAAAAGTCTTCTCTTTAGCTTCTCCGTCCCGACCGCTCTTTCGGATTACGGCAACTTCAAAGGTCCAACGGTCCGTTTCGGAGGGCTGGGATTTCGATCTGAGTAAATACGTCTTATAGAAGAACCCCATTGGTATACACCTTTTAAAGCGACAGATTTGCTCGATTCCGTGTCGTTGCTCTGAAACGTCGATAAACAGCTCCAACTCCCACTTTTCAGTAAATCGAGCATAGCGTCGGGAGCGATCTCAACCGCTGTCACAGTTTTCTTAATTTGAAAGTCTGTGCATGAGAACTTGCGACACCAGTAATGCGGGTTGGCTCTGCCACTGGTGTCAATCGAATCGGAATTCTAATGCCACCTCGCTCCGTCCTTGCGGCCGCCAACATCGTTGTGGCCGCGCCGCGATTTTCTTCCGCGGCCGCCATGATTCTGATTTCCCTTGGTATCGTAAATATCAGTATCGTTGCTTTTTTCATTCAAACGAGGTGATCCCGACCGGTTTCCCGACCACGAATTTGGTTCTCTTCGGGGGCTGGCCGGGTAGTCGCTTGCTCCGCGCTGTGTCTGACCGGAACCTGATCCCCTGGGTTTGGCTTCGTTGACCTTGAGGATAAAACCGTTCATTTCCTTTCCGTTCAAACCGGTGACCGCGGCGTTGGCCTGTTCTTGCACAGCCATTTTCACGAATGCAAATCCACGGGATTTGGAAGTTTCATGATCCGTAATTATTTTTACGGAACTAACTTCGCCAAACGCCTTGAACTCATTCTCCAATTCCTGTTCCGTCGTCTGAAATGAGAGATTGCCTACAAAAATATCCATTTTAGCCCTTCTTCATTGATTGATTTGTACTGATTTTCCACAGTACTCATAATAAGTTCTTATATTATCATTTGCATGGCTGGGCGCCCATCTTTTTGGGCACCGCGGATCAGTTTTTTCCTCAGGGTGGCCCATCCCTCGATTTACCTATCGCCCATCCCTCCCGCGCCTCTGCCGGAAATGGCTTGACTGTTGAGGTCTTTCCTCTGTATCTCGGCTATCATAGACTCGGTTGTGAGAAATAGCGAGACTGCGCTTGCGGCGTTGCGGAGTGCAAAGCGCGCCACCTGCGCCGGGTCGATCACGCCCTCCGAGGCAAGGTCGGCGTATTTTTCAGTTTCCGCGTTGAAGCCGAACGATTCCCGTGCGTTTACGACGCTCTCCTTGCCGACCTTGTTCAGCTCTGCCACCGCCACGGCCTTTTCCGTTCCGCGCTCGAGCGGCATCGGGTTGTGGCGAGTGGGGAACCCCGCGGTCTGTCCAAGACGAGGTTGCCTCCCCCGGGGGCCGGGGGGGGGGAGCTTCACGGCGTTGGCAAGTACGTCAACTCCCTTCATTATCATATCTCCGGCTTCGATGTCATACTTGATTTGTTCCGCAGACACGATCATGTCCTTCCGGGTGCGCCGGCACTGTTCGCGAAAAGGGGAACGGAAAGCTTCAGGGCTGAATTTAAAACGAGCCGGCAAAGTGTGACCGGCCAAAAGGAGCTGGCCGCCGGATTTGAAATTCTGCGTAACCCGGGAACAAATGCTGTGAACCCTCCCGGGCAAAGCCCTCGCGACCTTCCTTCCAAGGTGAATTGGCAATTCGTGCTTCCCCTTGACCAACGCCACGATCCGGACGTCTTTATCACGGTCCAAACCCGTTGAGGGTGATACGACAACTTTATCGATCCCGGGGGACATCGGGCGCGGCTTGGAATTCGAGGTTGTCGGGGCGACGCCCATTGCGGTTACTCCCTGTTTTCAGGATAAGCAATGTGCTCGGGCAACGTATGCAGCCCAATGCGGAAGCATTCTCTTCATTATGGAGCAAGTTCCATGCCTGGCAGGTTTAAAGACGCAGGGTTTTGTCTTTGGCCAATAAGCATGAACAGTTATGGACGGAGCGAACCATTCATTGCCGTGGATTGAAGAGGGTAAACAGTTACCTGCAACATAAGTGTTGCGGTTTTCCCCCGTGTCGCATGCAACCCTTTCAAGGGAGGGTGTTAAATTCTTGCCCGCCTTTTTGAGAAGGCAATCAGGGACGGACTCATCGTGTTTGCACCGCGGGGAGCAAATGCCCGCCTGCCGGTATTGGAATACATATATCTGACAGCCTTATAAAACATTCATTTCTTCTCCTGATTTTAGAGTGCTAAATACGTGCGGAACGTGCCGGTTTCGTCCACAGCACTGCAAAAAACTATTGTAATATTAATTCCGGTGATTAAATTCTTTGGTAAAGAAGTGGTCTAAACCTCTCGGTGCCGATGGTGGAGTGTGGAAATACCATGAAAAAAAATGAAAATTTCGATGAACGCTACCATGCCTCATATGCTGCCAAATTGAAGACAGTTCCCCTGGAGAAGCTTGAACATCTAATATCCAAGGTGATAGGGGAATTGACCGAGGATAAAGTAGAGTGCACGATTATAAATTTCAGTGCCGAAGAGCAATACGCGAAGCTTGTCATTGCACTCGATTTCGGGAAAGACAAGCGCTATTCCAAATAGGCGGCCGAGTTTGACTTCCCGGGTTCTACCCTCGGCGTGCTCCCGATTGGCCGGCCAAAAGGCAAGCCACCCAACCGCGTTCATGTTGGTCGAATTGAACGGCGGGGTGCGTTTCAATGTCTTCATTTGTCCCAATCCGTGCCCGCCGAGCAACTTTCGGGCTCAAACCGGGATGTTCAAAGCATATTGTTCGTAATTAAATAATAATATCATGTTATACTTTCAAGATCAGGGGTTTCGGGTAGCGCTTCAATACCGGGTTATCCTTCCTTGTCCTCTATCGTTCGAGTAGAAGCGGAAGCCGTTAGCCCTCGCCCGTTGTATGACAGCGAAAACTCCCATGAACCATTTTCGATAGTCGAGCCTTGCCGAGGGAACCAAGGTGAAAAAGAAAAAGTCGAATGTGCAAATAGAATCCATGAGCGGGATCGCGAAAGAGTTCTTCCCGATAGTTGCTCTTGGGGCTTCGGCCGGCGGCCTCGAGGCTCTGCGGGTTTTTTTCGATAACATGCCTCCGGACTCGGGCATGGCTTTCGTGGTCATCCAGCATTTGAGTCCCAGCGGCAAGAGCATGCTTGGAGACATACTGCAAAAGCACACCGCAATGGAGGTCGTGACTGCCGACGACGAAATGGAGGTCGAACCAAACCGGGTTTATCTCAATCCTGCCGGGCAGGACGTCTGCATCTTCAATGGTGTCATCCAGCTGGTAGACCCTGTCAAGACGCGAGGAGTCAGTCTTCCCATCGATCATTTCCTGCAGTCGCTGGCACAGGATCAGGGGGAGAGAGCTCTTTGCGTCATTCTTTCCGGTACGGGCAGCGACGGCACCTTGGGCCTCAAGGCCATAAAGGAATCAGGGGGGATGACCATTGTCCAGGTGCCGGAAAGTGCAAAATATGACGGAATGCCGAGGAGCGCCATTCAGGCGGGTCTTGCCGACCACATTCTGCCCGTCGATAAAATCCCGCGGGAATTGCTGAGCTATGTGCGGCAACCCTACCTCAAACCTGCCGGAACCCAACAGATCGAGGAGAAGCAATTCGCCGGTTACGTTCAAAAAGTCCTGATGCTTATCCGTTCGGTCACCGGCAGGGATTTCACCGGATACAAACAGAGCACCATCCACCGCAGAATCAAACGCCGCATGGCCGTCCACAAGATCGAAAACGTGGCGGACTACCACCGTTATCTCCAGGAGAACCATGCCGAAATATATAGACTCTTCAAGGAGTTGCTGATCCTGGTGACGAGCTTTTTTCGAGACCCGTCAGCCTATGAAGTTCTGGCTGCCAGGGTGATTCCCCGGATAGTTGCCAATCATCGGGATGGATCGCAGATACGCGCATGGGTCCCTGGGTGCGCCACGGGTGAGGAAGCCATCTCCATTGCGATGCTCTTTAAGGAGGCGATGGATAAACTTAACGGGCATGTTCCTCTTCAGCTGTTTGCAACCGACGTGGACTCTGACGCTATCAGGAGGGCACGGGTTGCCGAATATCCCGGCGCAATCGCCTCGGAGGTTTCGCCCGAGCGGCTCGAACGTTTCTTCATAATGAAGGATGACAACTACGGGCTTAAGAAAGACATTCGAGATTCTATCGTATTTGCCGTCCAGGACCTTGTTGCCGATCCTCCATTTTCCAGGCTGGACCTGATTAGTTGCAGAAATGTTCTGATCTACATGGACACGCCTCTCCAAAAGAAGATTATGAATCTATTCCATTTTACTTTAAACCAAAATGGATATCTTTTTCTTGGAACATCCGAATCGATCGGGGAATTTTCCGACCTTTTCTCCTCCGTGGATGTAAAAGCGAAGCTCTTCAGGTCCAAAAAGCTTCTCACCCGGCAAGTCGTCCCCGAGTTCTCCCTGGGGGAGCCGGTTCAGATCGGCCGGGCAGACCCGGAAAGGCATAAACTAAAGGTGGCGAACGTCAAGGAATTCATCGAAAAAATCGTTCTGGACGAGTATGCGCCGGCCAGCGTACTTGTTAATGAAAAATTCGACGTGGTCTACTCACAGGGGTCGACCAACAGGTATCTGTTCTATCCCAAAGGGGAGCCAAGTTCCAACATTCTCAAGATCGTTGCCGACCCGTTACGCTTACGGCTGCCAACTCCAATCAACAAGGCGATCATGGAAGGGGAAGCGTCCGTTCTTCGCGGATTGAGGCTGAGACTGGGCGAGCGCACGGAATTGGTGGATATCGCCATACGTCCTCTGCGCATGCCCTCCGATGATCAGAAGCTTGTTCTCCTCGTATTTAAGGAGCGAACATCCTCGGCCAGGCGCGGATCGAAAAAGTCCGGCGAGCAGACCGATTCGTCCAGTTCCGAAATCGAACATGAGTTGCAGGTTACCCGTGAGAGCCTCCAGGCGACAATCGAGGAAAAGGACGCGGCCAATGAGGAGCTCAAGTCGACCAATGAGGAACTGCAGTCCGCCAACGAAGAACTGCAGAGCATGAACGAAGAACTGGAGACCGCCAGGGAGGAGCTGCAGTCCACCAACGAAGAACTGGTTACCGTAAACTCCGAACTCCAGGCGAAGTTGGATGAGATGTCCGATTTAAATAACGATATCAATAATCTTCTCGCCAGCACGGAAATCGGGACGATCTTCCTCAATACCACACTGGGGATTAAGCGGTTTACCCCTTCCATGACCAAACTCTTCAGCTTGATACCAACAGACCTGGGAAGACCGATCCGGGACCTGACCACTAAAATATCTTACCCGAATCTGTATGAAGATGCACGAACTGTCCTCGAGACCCTCCAGGCAAAGGAAACCGAGGTTACAGCCGAAGGCAACAGGTGGTTTTCTGTGCATATTTTGCCATACCGGACCAAGGAAAACTTGATAGATGGAGTGGTGATAACCTTCATCGACATAACCGAGCGCAAACGTGCCCTGGACCGGTCGCGTGCGGCCAGACAATTCGCGGAGCGAATAGTGGAAACCGTCCGCATACCCTTACTGGTCCTTAACTCCGAGCTCAAGGTGATCTCTGCGAATGCCCAATTCTGCCGTAAGTTCAAAACAACGCTCGGCCAAACGGAGAATAAACGCATCTACGATCTTGGAAACGGTCAGTGGGATATCCCGAAGCTCAGGGAACTACTGGAACAAATTGTACCCGATAACAACACGGTCGATGATTTTGAAGTCGAGCACGATTTTCCGGAAATCGGGTTTAAGAAGATGTTGCTCAATGCCCACACGCTTGAGGATGAGGGCGAGCAGTCGGGCCTTATCCTCATCTCCATCGAAGATGTCACGATTCAGGCCGAGTTGGAAAAACAGCTGAGGGGGCTAAAGAGTCCAGGTATTGCAAATTAAAGGCGCATAACGAGAGGGCGGTCGGTTATACTCGGCATGTTGGAGGGTGGCGCATGAAAAAGATCGATAGCCCGAAGAGCCCGGAAGATTTAAGAAAACGTGCCGAGGAAAGTCTGGAATCCCGACCCGGCGGACTTGATGATATGCCTCTGGAAGAGGCAAGAGACCTCATTCATGAACTGCGGGTGCACCAGATCGAACTCGAAATGCAAAACGAGGAATTGCGGCGGGTACAAATCGATCTCGAAACTTCCCGCTCACGATATGCGGACCTCTACGATTTTGCGCCCGTGGGCTACCTTACCCTTGGCAAAGATGGCAAAATCGTTGATCTCAACCTCACCGCGGCCAGGCAACTCGGTATCGAGAGGGGAAATTTGCTCCATAGATATTTTCATTTTTTTGTTTCCCAGCCGGACAGGAAGGAATTTTTCTCCCACCTGAACCAGATTTTTGATAAGCGTGAACGACGGATTACCGAGGTAAGATTGTCTCCAAAAGATGGCGATGAATTCCATGCCAGGCTGGAGAGCATGTACCTTGAGGGGGGAGAGGGCGCCGAGCTGTGCAGGATGAATGTGAGTGACACGACCCTGCGAAAACGGGCGGAGCAGGTGTTGCAAAACTCCCACGACGAACTGGAGCGCCGTGTTGATGAGCGTACGGTCGAACTCGGCCGGGCGGTGGCAAAGTTGGAAGCATTGAATCATGAGCTGCAGGAGTTTTCCTTTATTGCTTCCCACGACCTTCAGGAACCGCTTCGCAAGATTCAATCTTTCGGGAACTTGCTAATCGTAAAGCATGCGCAATCTCTCAATCCCGAGGGGTTGGACTACATGGCGCGTATAATAAAAGCGGCAAATCGCATGACGGAATTGCTGCGTTCCCTGCTCGCATACTCCAGGGCCGGCACACAACTTTTAAACTGCAAGCGCGTGTTGCTTACCGAGGTTGCCAAAGATGCCGCAAACGAACTGGAACTGATGATCCAAAAGGCTGAAGGGAGTGTCGAGATTGGTGAGATGCCGGCAATAGATGGCGATGCCGCTTTACTGCGCCAGTTTTTCCAAAACGTCATCGCAAATTCAATGAAGTATCGTAAAGAATCGGAGCCACCCGTCGTGAAGATTTGCGGAAGCATCACCGATTCTGTCTGCGAGGTCTTCATCGAGGATAACGGTATAGGTTTCGACCAAGACTACATCCAAAAGATTTTCAGACCTTTTGAGCGACTTCATGGCAAGAATTCCGTTTATGCCGGCACCGGCATGGGCTTGGCCATATGCAGAAAGATTGTTGAACGTCACAACGGCAGCATCACCGCCAAGAGTAAGCCCGGAGAGGGGACGACCTTCATAGTCCGGTTTCCGCCCAAGCAGGGAGAGGGAGGCTGAATTGTGGGGAATCATTCTGCGCCACTGATCATTCTCATCGCCGATGATGATGAAGACGATTGCCTTCTCGTGGAATCAGCTTTCCGGGAGATGGGCAGTCACTATAATTTGCGTTTTGTAGGCGACGGGCGGGAATTGATGGACTACCTGCTCAACAAGGGGGATTTTTCAGACCCCGAAGCTTACCCCCTGCCCAACTTGATTCTCCTCGATCTGAATATGCCTCGAATAGACGGCCGTGAAGCCCTGACCAAAATCAAATCCGCTCCGCATTTGAGATACATACCCGTCCTGATTCTCACAACATCGATGGAGCAAAAAGACATCGATTTTACAAGGAAATACGGTGCTTCCTCTTTCCTTGTAAAACCTGATGTATTCGAGGACCTGACCGCCATGCTTTCCAAATCCTGCACAGCAATCCTGGATAATCCGCACATTGCTTTTCAGGTGATCGGGCGTTGAGCCGCCAACGGGCATGCAAAATGAGGCCGGAGATCCTTCCGACCGGGGAAGCACGACCCTGAAGGCAACCACCTTTCCGGGGTTGCCCAAAATCTTTACGCATCGCGTGGGCTTTACGGACCACCGGGGAAAGTAGCCGAAAGTTATGTTAAACGGGCCTCGACTATAACTTTTCACCAGCCGCGGATGCTTGAGATCTCAGCTCCAGGGCAAATTGCTTCAACTCGTCGCCACCGATGGTTTCCTTATCGAGCAGGATCCCGGCGAGCTTTTCGAGGAAATCCCTATGGTTTTTCAGCAAGAGAAGGACCTTCTGATGGGCCCCCTCCATAAGCCTGCTTTTTTCGTCATCGATATCCCGGGCCGTGCGCTCGCTGTATTCTCTTTCGCTTGAACCCAGTCCAAGATCCCTGTATCTTGCCTGCGGTGTGCGGGTGTAGGTCGAAAGCCCGAGGTGCTCACTCATCCCGTACTCCATCACCATCGTGCGAGCGATATCGTTTGCGCGCTGGAGGTCGTTCTGAGCCCCCGTGGAGATATCTTCGAAGATCACCTCCTCGGCGACCCGCCCGCCAAGGAGCACCTGCAAACGATCCAGGAGTTCGTTGCGAGTCATGAGATAACGGTCCTCGGTGGGAAGTTGCTGGGTGTAGCCGAGCGCCGCAATGCCCCTGGGGATGATGGAGATTTTACTTACCGGATCGGTCCCCGGCAGAAGCATCGCCACAAGCGCATGACCCGATTCGTGGTAGGCCACGATTTCCTTTTCTTTCTGACTCATGACGCGGTTCTTCTTCTCCAGTCCGCCCAGGATTCGGTCGGCCGCCTCCTGAAAATTGGCCATGGTTACTTCATCCGCATCCCCCCGGGCGGCAATAAGGGCGGCTTCATTGATCAGATTCGCCAGATCGGCGCCCACAAAGCCGGGGGTCATGGTCGCTATTTTCTTCAGATCAACATCCTCACCCAGTTCAACATCTTTTGCGTGGACTTTGAGAATGGCCTCCCGCCCTCGGATGTCGGGCTTATCGATGGCTACATGGCGGTCGAACCGGCCCGGGCGCAACAAGGCGGCGTCCAGTATGTCGGGGCGGTTCGTAGCGGCAAGGATGATCACGCCCGCGCTCGGATCAAAACCGTCCATCTCGACAAGAAGCTGGTTCAACGTCTGCTCCCGCTCGTCATGCCCGCCCATGGGATTCATGCCTCGGGCCTTGCCCAAAGCATCCATTTCGTCCAGGAAAATAATGCACGGAGCATGCTCCCGGGCCTGTTTGAAAAGGTCCCTGATACGGGCCGCTCCGACCCCCACGATCATTTCGACAAATTCGGACCCGCTCATACTGAAAAACATCACCCCGGCTTCGCCCGCAACGGCCCGTGCAAGCAGCGTCTTGCCCGTCCCGGGAGAGCCCACGAGCAGAACCCCCTTGGGAATGTGTCCTCCGAGGCGCTGAGACTTCTTCGGGTTTTTCAGAAACTCGACGACTTCTTCCAGTTCGCTCTTGGCCTCATCGATTCCGGCCACGTCCTCGAAGGTTACCTTCAGGTCCTTTTCGCCATAGACCTTCACCTGCGCTTTGCCCAGGGAGAGTACACCCTGCGCGCCTCCGCTCATTCGTTTCATCAGAAAAAACCAGATGAAAACGAGAACTCCGAGAGGCAGCAGCCAGGACACCAGCGCCCCGAGCCACTTGCTCTCCACATGGCCGCTGAACTTGATCCCTTTTTGCTCGAGCTCACCGACGAGTTTGGGGTCTTCCACCCGAACGGTAACGAATGTTTTTGCCGGTTTGCCCTTTTGTCCTTTTAGCGTGCCTGTGATCTGTTCCGGGCCGATGAGAAGACTTTCCACCTTTCCGTCCTGAACCCACAGCTTGAATTTCGAGTAGGCAACCGTTTCGGCCTGCCGGCCCCCCATGTGGCCCTGGAGCCAGAAAATGAGTATCATGGCGACGATAAAATACCACATTGAAAGTTGGATCTGTTTTTTAGCCGGGTCGCCCTGCTTCGGCCCCCCCCTTCCGGGACCCTTTATACGGTCGATTATCTTGTTGATCGTACCGGGATCTTCATCTTTTTTGCTTCTTTTCGCCATCAGAGGGCCCTCAGCAACGATGTTTCATGGACAACTCCGCCGCGCATGGAATGCCATGTCAAGGGTTTATTTCGGCAAGCGAGTCGAGACTACTTTCCAGTTCGTCGATCTTCAGGCCGATGTTTACATGCGCGCCCGGTACCGCACCTTTAAAGCTTTGCACTTCTTCCACCTTTGTTCCTTTCTTTCTGTTGGAAAAGCATCTGCCAGGCCGGTTAAATTCGACTCCCGCATGGCTATTTTGAGCAAGGTCTGTGCCCGGCCCGGAGAGATCGATCGGATGTTGCTTTTAGCACATGATTCCGGCTGCTTGGGGCAAGGGGGGCGCCCTCCGGGAGTGTGACGTCCCGGGGAAAAATGTTGCACGCAACACAATTGTTGCGTTGCGTTTGACGGCGTATGTTACACTTCGATAAAGCAACTCCGACAGGGTTGAACCGAGGGTTCAAGTATGACTGAACGCAAATCCGTAGAGGATAAAACCGCCAGGTTGCGCCGGCTCGCAGAGCGGCGCGGCAGGGAAGACGCAACCCCCATCGCCCCCCCGCTACCCGAACAGGAGCGGGAACTGGCTCACGAGTTGCAAGTTCACCGGATCGAGTTGGAGATGCAAAATGAACAGTTGCGCGAGACCCAGGAGCAACTCGCCGAATCGCTTGCAAAATATTCCAACTTATATGACTTTGCGCCGGTCGGCTACGTTACTTCGGATAGTGGGGGTGTCATCGTGGAAGCCAACCTCACCTTCGCCGGACAGCTCGGTATTGAAAGAGGGCGCCTGATCAAGACTCCTTTTTGGCTCTACGCAACGGCCCCTGATAGAGCCAGGATGCGGTCGCACTTCGACCAGGTTCTTAGAACCGACGAACGGCTGAGCTGCGAACTGAGATTGCAAAGACAGGACGGCCCGCAACGTTATGTCCAATTGGATAGTATCCGAGTGGTGGATGCCGATGGCACCGAGTCTTGCAGGACTTCCGTAACGGATATATCCATCCGAAAGGAGGCCGAAGAGGAACTCGCCAGGGCTCAGAACGAGTTGGAAAGAAGGGTGGAGGAACGCACGGCCGAACTCAGTGAGAATGAAGCGAAGTTTAGAAAACTCTCGCAGGAGTTCCACACTCTTCTCAATGCCATCAGCGACACTTTGATCCTGCTTTCTCCCGGGCTGGAAGTCTTGTGGACAAACCGCGAAAACACCCTGGAGCTGAACGATTCGGCATCGGATGCGGCAGGGCATTACTGCTCCAAATTATTAAAGGATCGTTCTGTTTTACACGAGGGTGGCCCGATATCAAGATGTTTCAAAACGGCTGAAAAGGAAGTTGCGGTCCTAACCCATGACGGGGCGGTACTCGACGTAAGGGCATTTCCCGTAAGGGAGGCCGACACGGTCAACAGCGTGCTCCTCCTGGTGAGCGATATTACCGAAAAAATGGAGATGCAGGCGGAAGCGATGCACACGGCCCATTTGGCCTCACTGGGGGAGTTGGCCGCCGGAGTTGCCCATGAAATCAACAACCCCATCACCGGCATCATAAACTATGGTCAAATACTGATAAATGAGTGCGGCCCCGGGAGCATGGCCAAGGACATCGGAGAGCGTGTTGTCAAGGAAGGCGGGCGTATCGGCCGAATCGTAAAGACTTTGCTCACCTACGCGCGGGATGGGCGGGAAGAAAAAAAGCCCACGCCGGTCCCCGTGGTTCTGGAAGAATCCATTGTCCTGACCCAGGCGCAAATCCGCAAAGAGGGCATCGACCTGAGAATGGAGCTTCCCGGCGACCTTCCGGAAGTTCATGCCAATTTTCAGCAGCTCCAGCAGTGTTTTATAAATATCATAAACAACTCGCGCTACGCCTTGAACGAGAAATATCCCGGGAGGCATAAGGATAAGCGCTTTGTGATAAGCTGCGAGCGGGCAACCAGGAGCGGCCGCCCATATGTGCGAATCGTCTTCTACGATCAGGGGGTTGGAATTTCGGCCCATGAGCTCTCCATGCTTACAAAGCCCTTCTTTTCGACAAAGCCCTTCGGCAAAGGCACCGGCCTCGGGTTGAATATCACAAAAAGAATCATCGAAGATCATGGCGGAACCCTGAACTTTGAGAGTGTCAAGGGGGAATTTACCAGGGTCGTAATTGATCTGCCGGCCAATCAAAGCGGCCAAAGGGGGCGCAATGGGTGCGAGAATTCTTGTAATTGATGATGAGGAATCGATCAGGTTTACCTTCGAAAGGTTTCTCAGTGCCGAGGGGCATATCGTGGCGACTGCTGAGAGCTGCGGCGAAGCTTTGGCCCAAATAAACCGGACGAGCTTTGATGTGGTATTCGCGGACATCATCCTGGCGGATGGGACGGGAATCGATATTTTGCGCGAGATCAAGGTGAGAGGACTCAACTCTCCGGTGATCATGATCACCGGAGATCCCGGTATCGAGACTGCCGCCGAGGCTGTCCGACTGGGGGCCTTCGACTACATCCCCAAGCCCATCAACCAGCAGTCATTACTGCATGCCGCCCGAACCGCTTTGAAGTATAAGGTCGTAAGTGAGGAAAAGGAAAAATACCGTACCAACCTGGAGGCTATCTTCAGGAGTGTAAGGGATGCCATCATCACTGTGGACAGGGAATCGGTTGTGATCGAATTCAATGAGGCGGCCATGACCCTGTGTGGGTATTCCCGCGATGACATCGGAAAGCCGTTCGACTCGCTGCCCGGGGTGTGCGGCGGAAGGCTGGCGGAGATTCTTGCGGATGCGATCGGGACGGGAGAACCTGTCGGGGCGGACCGCATCGAGTGTGTTGCCCGCAATCGTGCCAAGAGGGTCCTTTCCGTGCGAACATATCCCCTGATGGGTCTTGAAGGCGTCCTCTCGGGCGTTGTTATGGTATTGAGGGATGATACGCATGTGAGCGACCTTGAAAGCGAACTCGCAGAGCACCGGCAGTTCCATAGCATCGTGGGCAGAAGCGGGCCGATGCAAAAGGTCTATTCTCTTATAAGGGCTTTGGCCGCCGTCCAGACTACCGTTCTTATCACGGGCGAAAGCGGGACGGGTAAAGAACTGGTAGCCGCGGCACTGCACCGCGCCGGAGAGCGCAGCCACAAAACCCTGGTAAAGGTGAACTGCTCGGCCTTGCCTGAAAATCTGCTTGAAAGCGAGCTCTTCGGCCATGTCAGGGGAGCGTTTACAGGTGCTGTCAGGGATAATGCGGGGCGCTTTCTCATAGCCAATGGCGGCACTATCTTCCTGGACGAGGTGGGGGATATCTCGCCCATGATACAACTCAAACTCTTGCGCGTTCTTGAAGAAAAACAATTTGAGCGAGTGGGAAACTCTGCTCCGGTCAAAGTCGATGTTCGGCTGATCGCCGCAACGAACAAGAATCTCCTGGAAAAAGTCGCCCTTGGCGAATTGAGAGAGGATCTCTACTATCGGTTGAAAGTGGTGGAGATAAAGCTGCCACCCTTAAGGGACAGGCGAGAAGACATCCCTCTTCTGGTTGACCATTTTCGCAATGGGTTCAACGCCAAATTCAAGAAAACCATCGAGGCGATATCCTCTGATGTCATGAAAGCGTTTCTGGAGTATCAGTGGCCAGGCAATGTGAGAGAGTTGGAACATATCATGGAGCACGCCTTCGTCCTTTGCAGCGGCAACATCGTCACCTTCGACCATCTGCCGCCCGAGTTCATGGGCGCTTCGCGAATCGAGCACCGCTCTGCCGATGATTCACAGGCAGTCGATTCACGGGCGATTCTTCAAGCCCTGGATAAGACCGGCTGGAACAAAGTAAAAGCTGCCCGCCTGCTTGGGATAGACCGCGTAACCCTCTATCGGAAAATGAAAAGATACAACCTCTCCACAGATAATTCCCTGCGTTGAACTGTTGCCTGTGACACATAAATCATGCAACGCTTCAGTTGCATGCAACACCTTTTTTTGCCCGCGTGCACTTTCCGCGTGTTCTCCGTTCATGCTTAAGTTTCCGTTATACCGGCACAATATGGGATGAGCGGTATGGCCGGCCTGTTCGGCACAGATCTTGATCCCGCCAACCATCATCAAGAGCAATTTGGGGCAACCGCGTCAGCCAGTCGTGACAGGTGAGCGGCGGCGGTCGACGTTTCGTTTCCGGGGAAATCGCCTATGGCGCCGAACCCCTCGCGCACAGGGAGTATCCGCAGGGATAAACGAATGAAGGCAAACATACTTGTAATAGACGATGAAGAGAGTATCAGATTCAGCTTTCATAGATTCCTCGAAGCCGAAGGACATAACGTGGCGACTGCCGGAACTTACCCCGAAGCCCTGGCAAGGATGGATGAGACCGAATTTGATGTGATATTCGCGGATATATGTCTGGAGGATGGTTGGGGAATAGACATTTTGGAGGAGGTGGCCCGCAGAGAAATCAAAACCCGCGTGATCATCATGACCGCCTATCCCAGTGCTGAAACGATTACGGTCAGTTCTCGGATGCAGGCTGCCGATTACCTCACCAAACCGCTAAGACAGGAAGGCCTGCTTTGTTCAGTAAACAAGGCGTTAAAGCCGATGCAATGTGTGCGAGATGAGGGCGCAAAACCGCGAGCCGAGCGTGATCAGCCCATCCCGTGAGGTGGTGATTGCGGGTTTGGCGGGGCGGTGACTGACGACGAAAGCCATAAGGAGTATCGTGATATGAAAGTTCTTCTCATTTACCCGGGATTTCCTGATACGTTTTGGTCTTTCAGGTACGCCTTAAGGTTCATCGGAAAAAAAGCCGCCTTCCCGCCTCTCGGGCTGTTGACCGTTGCGGGCCTGTTGCCGCAAGAATGGCACAGGCGGCTCGTTGACGTTAATGTGGACGCCCTTACGGATAACGACCTTTCATGGGCGGACATGGTCTTTATCGGCGGCATGGCGGTTCAGCGGGAATCCGCGAAGCAAATCATCGCCCGCTGCAGGGCGAAGGGGCTGAAGATCGTCGCGGGCGGACCGCTCTTCACCGCGGTGCCAGACGAGTTTGAAGAGGTTGATCATCTTGTCCTCGATGAGGCCGAAATCACCTTGCCCTCTTTCCTGGAGGACCTTCAAAACGGGCATCCCCGAAAGGTCTACAGGGCCTCCGTTTTTTGCGATCTTGGTCACACCCCCGTTCCTTCCTGGGATTTGGTACCCATGAAACGATACGCCTCCATGAGTATTCAGTTTTCCAGAGGATGTCCGTTCAACTGCGAATTCTGTAACGTGACGGTTCTTTTTGGCCATCGACCTCGCTTGAAAACGCCCCGACAGGTGATCGCGGAACTGGACAGTGTTTATAACGCGGGGTGGCGGAACAGCATCTTTTTCGTCGACGACAATTTTATCGGGAATAAGCAATACCTTAAAACCCGGTTGCTGCCCGCCTTGATCGACTGGCGAAAAGACAAAAAGGGATGCGCCTTTTTTACGGAAGCTTCCATCGATCTGGCCGATGACCCGGAGCTTTTGGACCTGATGTACAAGGCCGGCTTCGATTCCGTCTTCATCGGCATTGAATCCCCCGATGAGGCAAGCTTGACGGAGTGTCATAAAACCCAGAACAAAAACCGGGACCTTCTTCGAAGCGTCAAAAATATCCAGCATGCCGGGTTGGAGGTAATGGGCGGTTTTATCCTCGGCTTCGACAGCGATTCGCACGCCACCTTCCAGCGGCAGATCGATTTCATAAAGAAAAGCGGAATTGTGACAGCAATGGTCGGACTCCTCCAGGCTCCCCCGGGAACACGGCTATTCGACCGACTGCAAAGGGAAAACCGGGTGGTTGGCGCCTTCTCCGGCGATAACGTTGACGGAACGACCAATATCATCCCCAAAATGGGGCTGGACAGGCTCTTGGAGGGATACCGATCGGTCATGAAACAGATCTACTCTCCCAAGATGTTCTACCGGCGGGCAAGGACGTTTCTCAAAGAGCTGAAGGCGCCTGAAGTAAGAAGCCCCGCGGATGTCCAGCGTTGCCTCGCGGTCTTCCGGTCGGGCTTTTGGTTGGGCGTTTGGGGAAAAGAACGTCTCAGTTACTGGTATCTGCTGTTCTGGACCCTGATCCGCAGGCCCAAGCTGCTGTCCTTGGCGTTCACCCTGGCGATATATGGTCATCACTACCGGAAGATATGCGAGAAGTACATATTCCTGGATCGATGAAAGCGATCCGCTTCGCGGCGGGTCCGGTTCCAAGTGCGAAGGGCTCCGGCAGGCTGAAAGAAGTCGGTAGAGACCGTTGAGCCTCTGATCCTTATGTTGCGTTGAACGAAGACCGGTAATCCGGCGGAAAGGCCTATCATGAAAAAGACTTTCAACCAGCAGGATATAGAACAGATAATGGCCGAGGCCGATGATCTGCTCAAGCAAACCGATCCGGAGATCCTGGAATATATGGAAGAAGAGCGACGACTGCAACTTGCCGAACATGCCCAAAAATTGAAAAAACTCAAGTCTGAGGTTCAAGGCAGGATAGAGGAGGAAGGAACACCGGAGAGCTCCTCTTACGGTGAAGGGATGCACGAGGCGATCGAGGATATCTCCAAGGCGATGAAGGACCTGGCGAGCTATCTTTTCTGATTTGGTGATGTGCTCAGGCGCCTGCGGTGGCGTGAACGGAATCGGGGCTGCGTCCTTCCTTCGCACCCTCAGCGTCCTTGGCTCGGGGACCCCGCATTACCACTTCGTTTCGAGCGGCAACGCTGCGAAAGTAATCGCAAGTTCTTCGCCCGTGGCCAACTCCGGGGCCGACTAAAGAAATCGAGCAAACATCCGGGGCGTCATGGTCACTCGCGAGGGGAGGCAGCCCCACTCATTCATGGAGCGCTCCTTTCGGAACGGCGGGCAGAGACCGTGGCGGAGAACAAATCTCTTCGCGAATAGCAAATATCGGCTTGTCAAAGCCTTCGCTTTGCCTATAATGGTTGATTATTTCCATGGATAGCCACTGCTGCACCAAATCTGCGGAGTCATCAGCCATGACAAGAAAATCTACCTTCTTTGCCCTTGTTCTCGCAGTCGTGTTAATGGTCTGCACACTTTTTGGAATAAAACCCGTCCTTGCCGGCGCCGGTCCCGCCATGAATGAGACCAGGGTTATTCTCCACGGCAACGTGAATCCCCGTGCCAAGCCCCGGTTCGACCAGGGGCCCTCGGACCCTTCGCTGCCCATGAATCGGATGATCCTGCTTCTTAAAACCGAGCCCGGCAAACAGGCGCAGCTCGACAGGCTTGTTCGCGAGCAGCAGGATCCTTCTTCTTCGAATTTTCATAAATGGCTGAGTCCCGATGAATTCGGACGCAGATTCGGACAAAGCCCCGCACAGATGGCCATCGTGAAAAACTGGCTCCTTGCCTGCGGCTTTACTATCGATTCGGTTTCCAAAAGCGGGACCATGATCAATTTCTCGGGTACCGCGGCCCAGGTTGACAGGGCCTTCGAGGCCCATATGCACGACTACCGTGTCAACGGACATTTGCGCCACGCCAATTCGGTGGATCCCTCAATTCCGAGCGAACTGGCCGACCTGGTGGTCGGGCCGGTATCGCTTACCAATTTTCCGCACAAACCGACCCACAGCAAGGGCCTGCCGCTTTCAGTGGGTGGAGCGATACCCGCCTATACCGAGGGCGGCAGCTATTCTCTATCGCCGGGCGACTTCGCGGCCATCTACGATCTCAACCCGATCTACAACAGCATGGGCTACAACGGCCAGGGAGAAACCATCGCCATCGTTGGCCAGGCCCCCGCCAATACCTCTGCCTGGGCCACTTTCCGCTCCACCTTCGGCCTTCCCCCAAACGCCCCCAACGTCATGGTGGCAGGGCCAAACACCCCCTACGATGAAGGCGGCGGGGATGGCGAAGAAAGCGATCTCGACGTCGAATGGGCTGGTGCGGTCGCCCCCGGAGCCACTATCGATTTTGTCACCGCGGCGATTAATGACGGAGGGATCGATACGTCGGCCCAGTACGTCGTCGATAACAAACTCGCACCGATAATGAGCGTCAGCTATCAGTTCTGCGAACCGGAGAACACATCGGAAGACAGCTTCTATTCGGGCTTGTGGGAACAGGCGGCTGCCGAAGGCATAACGGTTTTCGTCGCCTCGGGAGACTATGGCGCCTACGCCTGCAGTGACATCAACTCGCCGACGGTGAACGGACTGGCCTCAACCCCATACAATGTGGCTGTGGGCGGGACTTCACTAAGTAGTTCCCCCCAATACTGGAGTTCGACCAACAAGGCCAACGGGGTTTCGGTTTTGACCTCCATACCCACACTCCCCGAGGTGGCCTGGAATTCGGACGACGGTTCGGCTTCGGGAGGCGGCGCATCCTCGATTTACCCCAAACCGGCCTGGCAGGTAAGCCCGGGAGTTCCCTCCGACAACCGGCGCTACATTCCCGACGTTTCGCTCAATTCGGACCCCAACAGCGTCGGCTACCGGGTCTACACCTGTGACGATTCCGCCGGCCCATGCGCACCCGGATCAAACGGGTTTTATCTTTTCGGCGGGACTTCCTGCGCCTCGCCCGCTTTTGCCGGCATCATGGCTTTGGTCGAACAAAGCTTGGGCGGGCAATCCCAGGGAAACGCAAACACGATTTTTTATCAACTCGGCAACGCACAATACGGCACCGCGAGTTCATCAGCCACTGTTTTTAACGATATCACCTCGGGCAACAACGGCTACGGGACTTCCTTGCCCGGATTTTCCTGCACCAGCGGTTTTGACCCGGTAACGGGTCTTGGCTCGGTCTATGCCACGGCTCTCCTTGCGGCCCTCAACCCCTCGGAGGCCGCTGTCTGCGGTGCTTCCAACGGGCAGGGGTTTTTCAAGGTCCCAACCGCAAATCTGTGCCAGGTCGGGAAGGCCTCCCGGATTAGCGGAAGAGGTCCGTGGTCCTGGACCTGCGCGGGACTCGGCGGCGCCACGGTGAGTTGTTCGGCCAACCTTGAAGTAAACGGCCTTTGCGGCACCTCGAACGGGAAGCCCTTCCTTGCCGTCCCGACAGCCAACCTGTGCAGGGCCGGCTCCCCTTCCGCGACTACAGGGTCCGGACCATGGTACTGGAGCTGTGCGGGAACCTACGGCGGAGCCAATGCAAGCTGCTCGGCCAAACTCAAGATAAACGGGACTTGCGGCTCGGCCAACAAGGCCGATTTCTTCACTCAACCGACTGTTAACCTTTGCAACAGCGGCAATGCTTCTTCAACTACCGGGAAAGGACCATGGAGATGGACCTGCGCCGGGTCCAACGGAGGAACTTCCGCGCGCTGCTCGGCCAACCTGGAGGTTAACGGCACGTGCGGTTCCGCCGGCGGGCAGAGTTTTCCCAGAGCCCCCCGATCAAACCTTTGCGGCACCGGCAAGCCCTCCCGGCTGACCGGGACCGGGCCGTGGAGTTGGACCTGCGCGGGTTCAAACGGCGGCGTCACGGCGAACTGCTCGGCAAACATCCTGGTAAACGGTGTCTGCGGGACTGCAAACGGAAAGATCTACAGCTCGGCCCCGACGGCCAATCTTTGCAAATACGGCATAGCTTCCCAAGTTAGCGGAACCGGGCCGTGGGACTGGACCTGCCAGGGGGAAAACGGCGGAACTTCTACGAGTTGTTCGGCATCTGGAAGTAATAACTGAGGCGGTGGGGCGGCGGGACGATGGTCCCGCCGCCTTGAGATAATTACTTCATATTCGCCTTTTTTTGGCTCCGAAGGCAAAAAGCGGGATTGCGTTTTTTTTGCAAATAAAATAAAAGTTACATTTGGTATAGGTGTTTCCCGGTCACTTTTCGAGGTTTCCTGGCTATGCTTTCCTTCGGGTGAATCAATGGGTGAAGAGAAAAGAAAATTCGAAAGATTTACTGTAAAAGAAGAAGCATACGCGGCTTTCATCAAACCCTATGAGCTGGTAGACATGGGCAGGATTCAAAATATCGGCATGGGGGGGCTTTGCATGAACTACCTGTCGCCGGAAAAGATTGCCGAGGGTGCCAACACCATACAGATTTTCGGCGGTAACGGCCGCTTCATTCACCTGGACAAAATCCGGTGCAGGGTTATTTATGATTACGAGGTCCCTGAAGGCCCCCGGGAGCCGACCAACGCCAAGTGTTGCGGAGTCGAGTTTGAAAACCTGTCGGGAAAGCACAGGACCGTACTGAAAGACTTTATCGATTCCTTTGCCGTAAAATCAAACGGGCCGGAGGACTTGAAGCGTGATGCCTTGGTCCGCGCTTAGCCTCGATGGTTTCAGCCCTTTATTTCTCCATTTCTTTTTCCCCTGTTGGTTTTTCCCCCCCTTTCCCTCCGCCGGTCCCCGCCCCGCGGGCGTCCAGCGTCAATGGCCGCCGGTTATTGACATCGGGTTCAAAATAGCTATCTGTAGGCTAAAAACGATTTTTTCGATCGACATACGGTGAAAAGGCGCGGATCTTACCTTCGGGACACCAGATCATCAGGAGGGCGCGCCGCCTCCATTCTTGCCGAAAGGGGGCGGGCTGGTTTTGAAAACTTTTCAACTCAGGTCTTTTGCCCATGAATTATTCTTTGAATTTGCAAGCCGACTTTATCGAATCGGAGTATCTCAAGTGGAAGTCCAACCCGGAGAGCGTCAACCACGAATGGCGGATTTTTTTCGAAGGCTTCGATCTTGCGGCCAGCTTCGCAAAGACCGGGCCGGCTCTCTTGGACAAAAACGAGATTTCGAGGCAATGCGGCGTTCAGGAACTCATCTACCGCTACCGTGACCTGGGGCACATTTTGACCTGTCTGGACCCTTTGGGCAGGTGCGAAAACGAGCATGAACTCCTTGCACTTTCCAGCTTCGGCCTCTCGGACGAAGACCTTGGCAGAGCCTTTCATGCCCCCGCGACACTTTTCCAGGAGGAAAGACCTCTTAAAGAGATCGTCGCGGCCCTCAAGGAAACCTACTGCCGATCGATCGGGGTCGAATACATGCACCTTCAGGACCCCGAAGAACGCCACTGGCTCCAGCAACAAATGGAACCGGCCAGAAACCGGCCCGGCCTTGGCAGGGACAAACAGTTCGAAATTTTAAACAAACTCTGCCAGGCCACCCTTTTCGAACATTTCCTCCACACCCGCTACGTGGGCCAAAAACGCTTCTCCCTGGAAGGGGCCGAGGTGATCATTCCCATGCTGCACTTCCTGCTGGGACATGCCGGGCGGGCGGGATGCTCCGAGGTCGTAATGGGCATGGCGCACCGGGGGCGCCTGAATATCCAGGTAAACGTTCTGGGCAAGCTCTACGAGCATCTTTTCTGCGAATTCGAGGAGCACTACGATCCGCACTCCCTGTTCGGCTCGGGAGACGTAAAATACCACAGGGGCTACATGGTCGATGATCTGGACGCGGGGGAAGGCCGGCGCATAAAAGTTTTGATTCCGAGCAATCCCAGCCACCTCGAGGCGGTCGACCCGGTGCTCGAAGGACTGGCCCACGCCAGGCAGGAACGGCTGGGAGAGGCCGGGCCCGGTCGGGTGCTTCCGGTTTTGATCCACGGAGACGCGGCCTTCGCGGGCCAGGGCGTGGTGGCCGAAACCCTCAACCTCTCTCAGCTCGAAGGCTATTCGAACGGGGGCACCCTGCATCTGGTGATCAACAACCAGATAGGGTTTACGACCCTGCCCGAACACGCCCGTTCCACCCGCTACGCCACCGATATCGCCAAGATGCTGCCCGCGCCCATCTTCCACGTCCACGGCGAAGACCCCGAAGCGGCCGTCGGCGCCGTAAAGCTGGCGCTGGACTACAGGGAGAAGTTTTCCAAAGACGTGGTCATCGACCTGGTTTGCTTCAGGCGCTACGGGCACAACGAAGGAGACGAACCCTACTACACACAGCCCGGAATGTATGCCCGGATAAAAGACCGCCCGCCGCTCTACAAGATCTACTTCACCGCGCTCAAGCAAGCGGGGGTTGCTTCCCAAGAGGACCTCGACCGGTTTACAAACGGGGTAAACGAGTGCATGGAGCTTGCCTATAAAAGAGTGCACGACAAACTCTGCCAGATGCCCGAGGAAAGATATTACGACGCCTGGCGGGAAATGAGCGTAAAGTATTCCCATGACCCGGTTGAGACGGGCGCCGGCCGCGAAAAGCTCCTCGAGCTTGCAACAAAGCTGAACTCCTTTCCCCCGGGCTTCGCGGTTCATCCCCGCCTGCGGAAGATCCTCGACAGAAGGCTTCAAAGCGTTCAAAAGGGCGGCGACATCGATTGGGCCAACGCCGAGGCCCTGGCCTTCGCCTCGCTTGTAACCGAAGGCACACCCGTTCGCCTGAGCGGCCAGGACTCCGGCAGGGGAACTTTCAGCCAGAGGCACAGCGTCCTTTTCGACGTCAACACCGAGGAGCACCACACCCCGCTAAACCACCTCTCGGCGGACCAGGCAAAATTCATGGTCTACGACTCGGCGCTTTCGGAGGGAGCCGTTTTGGCCTTCGAATACGGCTATTCGCTCACCACCCCGGAAACCCTCACCATCTGGGAGGCCCAGTTCGGCGACTTCGCCAACAACGCCCAGTCGGTTTTCGATCAGTTCATCTCGGGGGCCGAGTCCAAATGGCGGCGCCCGAGCGGCCTGACGATCCTGCTGCCCCACGGCCTGGAGGGGCAGGGCCCCGAGCACTCGAGCGCCCGTTTCGAAAGGCACTTGCAGCTTTGCGCGGAAGACAACATGCAGGTTTGCTACCCCAGCACCCCCGCCCAGTATTTTCATCTTCTACGCAGGCAGATGCGCAGAAATTTTCGGAAACCGCTGATCGTTCTGACGCCCAAAAGTTTGCTGAGACGCCCGGAGGCGGTCTCGACCCTGCCGGAAATTTCCTCCGGCCATTTCCGGGAAATCATAGACGATCCCGGCTTTGAAAATGCGCGCAAGATCTATTTTTGCACCGGCAAAATCTATTATGAACTCTTCGAGAAACGGAAGACGGTTGGAACCACCGATACGGCCATTATTCGCATCGAACAGCTCTATCCGTTTTCGGAAGCCGCCCTCAAGTCCGTTCTTGCCCGATACCCTTCGGCCTCCTCGTATTACTGGCTCCAGGAGGAGCCGGAAAACATGGGCGGCTGGAGTTTCATGGAGCCAAGGCTCAAGAAGGTGACGGGTGAAGACCCGGCTTATATTGGAAGAGCCCCGGCGGCAAGCCCGGCATCCGGCTATCTCACGACCTATCGGCAGGAGCAGGACAACCTGTTGGAAACGGCCTTCGGATCACCCTGAGAGGAGATATCATGACGGAACTCAAAATCCCCGAAGTCGGCGAATCGGTCCAGGAAGCACTCCTCGCGCAGTGGCTCAAAAAAGAGGGGGAATCGGTCCGCAAGGACGATGTTCTTTTCGTTATCGAAACGGATAAGGTCACTTTGGAAATCGGGGCGCCCGCCGACGGAGTTTTGAAAATCCTTGTCCCCGAAGGGGTGACGGTAAAAATCGGCGCCGTTGTGGGGAGGCTGGAAGAATCGGGCAAAGCGGCCGGTACGCCTCCGGTGGCTGATGAGCAAGTGAAGGAACCGGCTCGGCCCCCCGCAGGTCCGCCGCCTGCCCCGCAAACTCCGCCCCCCCCGGAGGCGCAAGAAGCCGCGGCTCCCGCTCAAGAAAAAACGACGCCCAAGCCGGTCATCTCCTCATCTGTTCGCGCCCTGGCCGAGCAAAAGGGGGTGGACCTTTCGGCCG
Organism: Deltaproteobacteria bacterium; assembly: GCA_021777755.1. GTDB lineage: Bacteria > Desulfobacterota > Syntrophobacteria > Syntrophobacterales > Syntrophobacteraceae > SbD1. Next base: position 5,423 of record JAJYDE010000020.1, on the reverse strand, counting down.
TTACCCCGACGGGTCCCGGCGGAAGGATCACCCAGGGAGACGTGCTGCTCCATCTCGAAGGAAGCGGTGCGGAAAAGTCCGTGGATGCCCCGGCCGCCCGGAATGCGCCCGAGCAGGTGAAACGGCCTTCCCCCGCCGGGCCGGAGGATACCGTTCGCAAGCCCATGACCCCGATCCGGCAGCGCATAGCCGCAAGGCTTCTTGAAGCCCGTCGCAATACCGCCATGCTAACGACCTTCAACGAAATCGACATGAGCCGGGTCCAGGCCCTCAGGAAAAACTTCGGGGAGAATTTCCAGAAAAAATACGGCATAAGGCTCGGGTTCATGTCCTTTTTTGTCGCGGCAACCGTGGCCGCGCTGAAAGAAAGCCCGGTGGTAAACGGTTTTATCGAAGGAAACGAGATCGTCTACCACAACTATTACCACATCGGTATGGCCATCGGAGCCGAACGCGGGCTGGTCGTTCCGGTGATACGGAATGCCGACAAACTCGGCTTTGCGGCCATCGAGCGGGAAATCGCCAATTTCGCCCTGAAAGTGCGGGAAAACAAGCTCGATATCTCGGATCTGGAAGGGGGCACATTCACCATTACAAACGGAGGGGTATTCGGCTCGCTTTTGAGCACCCCGATCTTGAACCCTCCCCAGAGCGCCATCCTGGGGCTTCACAAGATCGAGGACCGCCCCGTGGCCGCTGGCGGCCAAGTGGTCATCCGGCCGATGATGTATGTGGCTCTAAGCTATGATCACCGGATAATCGACGGCCGGGAGGCGGTCACTTTTCTTGGACGAATCAAGGAATTGATCGAAAACCCCGAGCGGATCATGATGGAGATTTAAAAAGCCATGGCTGAACACTACGATTTGATCGTGATCGGCGCGGGGCCCGGCGGTTACGTGGCCGCCATACGTGCCGCCGAGCTGGGGATGAAGACCGCCTGCGTGGAAAAGGACCCGCGCCCCGGAGGGGTCTGCTTGAATGTGGGCTGCATACCCAGTAAGGCTCTCCTTGAATCGACCGACCATTACCTGATGGCCAAAAACCGGCTGGGCGAACACGCCATTCGGGTCGAGGGGGTTTCGATCGACCTGGCCGCCCTCATGGAGCGCAAGCGAAGAATCGTCGAAGGGCTGGTCGAAAATGTCCGAAAGCTCATGGACAGAAACGGGGTAAAGCTGATCCGGGGCTCGGCGCGGCTGATTTCGGCAAATCAAGTGGAAGTGACCACCCCGGACAACACCCTTGAGACCCGCGGTTCCGAAGCGGTGCTCCTGGCCACCGGAAGCGAACCGGTGGAACTGCCTTTTCTGCCCTTCGACAATAACCTGGTCGTAAGCTCTACCGGAGCGCTGGAATTCGAATCGGTTCCCGAGAGGCTGGGAATCATCGGGGGAAGTTATATAGGTCTCGAACTGGGATCGGTCTGGGCCCGCCTGGGTTCGCGGGTGACGGTGATCGAACTTCTGCCCCGCATTGCCTCCACGCTCGACGCCCAGGTCGGGCGACTTCTCGAACGGCAGCTGGTAAAGCAGGGAATCGATTTCCGGGTGAAAACCAAGGTCGTGCGGGCGGAAAAGAGCGCCGAGAAGGTTCGGCTTTTCCTCGACACGGAAGATGGCGGGCAGGAGCAGGCCGAATTTGACAAGGTGCTCGTCGCGGTCGGGCGAAAACCCCTGGTGCGAGGTCTTGGCCTGGACGAACTGGGCATCGAGCGCGCTCCGGGCGGCTTTGTCGCCGTGGACCAGGACTACCGCACAAACCTTCCTGGACTCTATGCCATAGGAGACCTCATACCCGGCCCCATGCTCGCCCACAAGGCATCGGCCGAAGGGATCGCGGCGGTCGAAAGGCTGGCCGGGCTTTCGAGCGAAGTCGACTACGACTCCATGCCCGCGGTTGTCTACACGGCGCCTGAAGCGGCCTCGGTCGGCAAGAGCGAACAGGAGTTGAAAAATCTCGGCGTGGATTTCAAATCGGCGGTCTATCCTTTTACCGGGACCGGGCGGGCACAGTGCCTGGGAGAAACGGCGGGGTTTGTAAAGATTCTTGCCCACTCGAAATCCGGCCGCCTCCTTGGCGTTCACATCATCGGGGCGCGCGCTTCCGAACTGATCGCCGAATGCGTCCTCGCGGTCCGTTCTCACATGAGCGCCCTGGAACTTGCCAAAACCGTTCACGCCCACCCCACGCTCTGCGAGGCGGTGCGGGAAAGTGCGGCAATGCTCGGGGGGTAGGGCCGCTTTTGTTCGCCCCCTGCAGCATCAGCCTTCACCCGGATTTGTTTTGGCCGCCAATCTCTTTAGCGCCACCAGGTCGGTGTAGGTGAAATCCGGGCGGCGGCAGGCAAAGAAGGTGTTGTTGTGGTAGAGCGGCTCGGCTTCGATATCGAAGGGGGATAGGGCGGCGGCCTGGTTCCACATGAGGGTTCCGGGAATTGGGGAAAACTCGGCGACAAGCGGCCGGACGCCGCTTTGGCGCACAAAGCCGATGGACCGCGCGACTTCTTCGGGCGCCTGGCCGGGTAGACCGCAAATCAGGTAGGCCCCCAGGTCGTCTTTGGAAAAGCCGGCCGCGAAGAGATTTTCAACCGCCTCCAAATACATCTCGGAGTGAACCTTTCCGCCCCATTGACGGCTCCTGCCGTCCAGGGCCGTCTCGAGCCCCAGCCGGATGGTCCTGAACCCCGAGGCATACAGCAGATCACACCAGTCCCTGGAAAGCGCCCGCACATGCAAGGCATTGGGAACGTGGAAGGAAACCTTGGGACCATCCCTGGCGATCTTTTCCAGAACGGGCCTCAGGGACTGTTCGGCCTCGAGCAGAAGCGCGTCGTCGTAGAAGGCAAAATCGCTTGCCCCGAGGATCTCTTGCCCCCGTCGGATCTGTTCCATTATGCGCTGAAAGCCCAGTCTTTGACGTTCGGGCTGAAGAGTTGCCGATGCGCAGTAAGGGCATCTGTAGGGACATCCCAGCCCGGTAAGAAGAGGCGCGTAGCCCGCCGCGGGTTCTAAAAGGTCCAGGGCTGGAAGCGGCCATGAACAAAAATCTCCCCAGGCGCTTTCGTTGCTCGGGGAAAAACCGGTCTGCTCGCGGATCATTTGAGGAATGCCGGCCAAGTTCTCCGTTATGACCCGGTCGGCTCCGCTCAAGCGTTGGGCGTGAGAGGGGCAAAGCCTCGCGTATATGCCCCCGAGCCACACGGGGACCTCTGGAAAAACCTCCCGCACCATCCGGATCGCCTCCGAAACTCCAGGGTACCAGTAGGTCATGACGGAAGTGATCCAGACCATATCGGGCTTGTCGATTTCAGCCAGCTTTCGCCGAAAGCTCTCGGGATGAATCCCGTGGCGATGAAAATGACGCGGGAAACCGGCGTAAGGCTCGGGTTTGGCGATGCGCATCCTCGGATATTTGCCGGTTCCGAATTTTTTGTCCCTGCCGGCCATTACTTCGGGATGGCAATTCGTAAACGAGTCGTGCCTGTCGAGGCAGTCGATCAATGCCGCGCCGCAGCCTCCTTCTCTAAGAAGAGATGCGAGAAACAGCAGACCCATCGGTTTTGCCCACAGATCGAAGGCGGCGAAATCGTGAACCCAGGGATTTATCAGCAAAATCATGGGCGCCCGAGGTTTATGCATGGCTTTAACTCTTTCACTGCGAATTGATGGCTCCGGGGGGTGGTTGCGTATTCCGACGATTGCGCCCGGCGGGAAGCCGGCGGGATGGGTGAAGTCCCTGGCTTTATGGGACGCAACACATCGTTTTGACCCCAGGTTCAGCTCATTTCCCCAAAATCGTCGTTCGACCCCTCTTTCAGGCCGCCGTATGGACACCGCGTTGCACGTAATGATGAAACGTGGAATGGGGCCAATCCGACGCCCTCTGAACCAACCCGTGTTTGACCGGATTATATTGAACATAATCCATGTGGTTTTTCAAATCTTCTTCGTCCCGTATGGTATGTTCCCAAAATCCGCGTTGCCAGACCCCCCCGTTCGCCTTTCAACTTACGGCTCGAAGAAATCCGTTCTCCCGAAGGCGGCGCCCGTGAAAAGCCGGCCTTTATTCGCCGCCATTTCCAAGCAACTGGGGGCTGCTCTTTCTGGCTTCGGGACTGCTTTTTTTCCTGCTCGGCAAGATCGCCGAGCAACCCTTTCTCCAGCAGTTCTCGTTTCTGATGGTGATCGCGGGAATTATCCTTTTCGTCCCGGGAAAGGCTCATCTTAAGACGATCGCATTTCCCGTCGCATTTCTTATCTTCATGATTCCGATTCCAACAATCGTCATTCAGAAGATAACTTTTCCAATGCGGCTCTTTGCCTCACGTTACGCCTCGCACATTTTGGACTATCTGGCGGTCCCGGCCATTCGCAAAGGCAACGTGATCCATCTTCCGAACACGGCGCTCAATGTGGCGGAAGCATGCAGCGGAATACGCTCCATAATCTCGCTTCTGACCATCGGCACACTCATTGTCTATTTCAATAACAAGACCTTGTGGCAAAGGCTGCTGGTGATTTTGACAACCGTGCCGGTGGCCATTGCGGTCAATGTTTTCCGAATTTCGCTTACGGCCTTTCTCGTTTTCAATTTCGGCCCGGAGGCGGCCAGGGGACTCTTCCATGAATTGATCGGCGCGGCCCTTTTCTTGAGGGCTGCCGCCTTTTTCTACCTCTTTAGCTCCATACTTTCGCGGCTCGTCCAGGTTTACAAAGGAAAGTTTGAAAAAAGGGGCTGACGGACAGGGGGCAGGGGCGCCAATGCCGACGCCTTCGCACGTGGACATTAGACCGATCGCGGGGATATCGCCCGCAAGGTGGAAAAGCAAAACGAAAGCCCGGCCGCGTGGAGTTCCCTTGCCGGCGAGCGCCGGCGGCTATGAGAGCCATGCACCGGAGCCGCGCAACTCCGCGAGCAAATCGCGAAAAAGCGGGCCAGCCCCCTGCGGAGCTTACCAGGCGCGGCGGGCGGCTGTGCTTCGTGCTCAGCTCGAACCGGGGTGTTGAGCACGGCACTCCACATCCGGATCGGCGGATGGCAAGGATGGACCACCGGCAGTGGCAAGGTGCCGCTCGCGATCTCGACGGGGCACTGATGACTGGACAGATCCCGGCTTTTTGTCTAGTTATGGGAAAACGGCTGAATTTATGCCGCAAAAAAAATCTGCGTGAAGGCGGACGGTTTGTTGTAAATTGTCTCGTCTTAAAAACACTTCGGGAAGTTCATGTCCGGCGGGGGACGGAAAAGGATAATTAATTTTGATTTCACGGGATTTCGTAAAACTTTGGGAGCCCCGGTTTGATACTCAAAAGTACCCTATGGCTCATCTTTAACAGTACATGTAATATAGTTCCATAATTACGGCAACATAGGTCACCACTTGACTTTTTTGGCACCACATTTGCTCTCCTTGAAAATCG
>JAJYDE010000068.1 GCA_021777755.1 Deltaproteobacteria bacterium | reverse complement strand
TCCCAGAACAAAAAATCTTTCATTTCATTTGCTCAGGCTTGCCGGAAAGTCACAACCGATTGCGCGCATCCCCCGAGGTACATGCGAGAATTCCAAACCGGTCGTAGCACCGGGTCGAATCTGTTCACAATGGACGCATGCCGGATGGTTAATCGACAAAAGAAAGATGGTAGGCGATTGAATCGAGCTTTATCGTAAAGTCCACATTTTCAACACGGCAGCAGTCGGGCACCTGGATTTGGACGGGCGCGAAATTAAGAATTCCATTGATCCCGGCCAGCACGAGCTGATTTGCAACGCTTTGAGCCGCGGCCGGTGGGGTGGCGATAACCCCCACATGGACCTCGCGCACTCGCACGATGTCTTCGAGTTGACTCACGTCATCTATAACAAGACCGTTTGGCAGCGTTTTCCCGACTTTTTCGGGATCGGAGTCGAAAGCGGCGGTAAAGACATAGCCGTGTTTGAGGAAATTCTCATGGCCCAGCAGGGCCGATCCCAGGTTTCCAAGCCCCACCATTGCGAGGTTCCATGGCCGATTCAACCCGAGGATCTCCTTGATTTCAGCCACAAGCTCACTGACCCGGTAGCCTACCCCTCTGACCCCGAATTCACCGAAGTAGGCCAGATCCTTGCGAATCTGGGCCGGGTTGACCCCACACTGCCTGGCAAGACGCTCGGAAGAGATCACTTCGACGTTACCCGCGAGCAACTCCTCCAGGGCACGCATGTAGATCGACAGCCTTACAATAGTGGCCATGGGGATTTTGGCGAACTTCATTTCCTATCCTCGAGCCGCAAAAGATGGTTCAACCTGCCGCCAAAAGAAGCGCAAAACCATAAGCGAGAAAACGGGGGCCTGCGGAAATGTTTCCACACGCATTCCATCTGTTGATAAAAGAGAAGGGAAACAGGCCGCAATGTGATTTTGTTCACACGATTTGAAATAAAAAAAGCCCACCCGAACGAATGAAGCAAGGGGGCAAGGCTGCGAGAACGCGGCCTTGCCCCAGCGCAAATCCGATGCCCGCGGGTCTTACTTGGACAGACCCACAAACGTTTCGATCATTTTGGAAACCGGGTTGGCGTAGATAAGGATCAACGAAACAACCAGGGCGTAAATCGTCAAAGACTCGATCATGGCCAAACCAATAAGCATGGTAACCGTAACCTTGCCGGAAGCCTCGGGATTTCTGGCAATACCTTCAACAGCGCCCTTAACGGCCATACCTTGGCCGATACCGCAACCGTGAGCAGCAATCGCAACCGCGAGACCTGCCGCAATGGCGGAATACAGGAAGAAGGAAACAGCCGAAGACTTGGCATCGCCAGCCGCGCCCTGGGCGAAGGCTGCACAGGAAAAACCGAAAACCATGAGCGTAGTCAAAAGTCCAACTTTTTTCTTCATGAAACGAACCCTCCTTGTGTAACTTGAATAGTTAGTAGATCGGGAATATGCGCACTTGGCCTTCCCCGCCAAGATTTCGCCGAAATTAATGAGCGTGCTCGATGGCGCCCGCAAAGTACATCATGGACAGAAGACAGAAGATGAAGGCCTGGATGAAGCCGGTGAAAAGACCGAGGAGCATCATCGGCACCGGCGCCATGTAGAGGCCGGCCAGGAAAAAGAGGATGCTAAGGACCAGTTCTTCGCCGAACACGTTTCCAAAAAGACGGATCGAAAGACTGAGCGCCCTTGAGATGTGGCCGACGAGTTCAATGGGGAAGATGAGCCAGCTAAGCCACCACACGGGTCCCAGGAAGTGTTTGACGTACTTTACGCCATGGAATTTGACTCCAAGAATGTGAGTCATGACCACGACGATCAGCGCGCAGGCAAGCGTGGTATTGAGATTGGCCGTGGGTGAAGTAAATCCCGGGATGTCTCCGAGATAGTTGCAGCACAGGATGAAAAATCCAAGGCTTGCGATCAGCGGGAACATGAAGCGGCCTTCTTCTCCGGTAATATCGATCATAAAATCTTCGATACCCGTGATGACCATCTCGAAGAAATTCTGCCCGCCCTCGGGAACCATTTTGATGCTGCGAACGGCAAAGGCGCTTGCGGCCAGCAGAAACAACATGACCACCCAGGTGTAGGTGACGTGGGGTTGCAGCAGGAAGCCGGCAAAAGAGTGCGGGTGTTGCGGAATGTGGATCCCCAGCTTTTCGAGAAGTAGGTTGATCAGAAGCACATGCTCTTCCATAAGTTTAACTCTCTTCCTTTTTCATCGTGATAAATTCGAACGCCCCAACCAACACAATGCTCAAAACCATCACGGAAAGGCCCACCAGGATCGGAAAAGGTTTGACCACTCCGAGATACATCACCAGGAACACCACAAAAAGCGTCGCCAGAAATCTAACGTAATAGCTGAGAAACACCGCGCCTCTGGCGGGCAGCCTCCCGGGACTCTGGAGGGAGCGTCTCAGCTGCCACTTAAGGACTTGGAAACTAACGACCACAATCGCGCCGCCGATAAAAACCCCGAAAGCGGCGCTCCATGAAAACAGAACCGCGGCGCCAAGCGAGAGTGAAATCAACAAAATTGCCGAAGCCAGTTCTATATGCAGCAAGAGCTTTTCGCTCTCGTCAGTTCGAACCACTACTTCTTTCGACCTTCGTCCCCTTCCCGCTGCTGCTTGGCAAAACGGTAGTAGTTAACACCTGCGGCAGCGACCCCGATCAGCAGCCATACGAGCGTCAGATAGGGATAGGTCTTGAATTTCCAGTCCAGAAAAATTCCGATGGCTATTCCTATAAAAGGGGCGAAAGCCACCTGGAATCCGATAGTGCTGGCCATAACGGCCTGCATGAGCGATTGTTTGTCTTCTTTTTTCATCGTCTCCCACAAATCCGATTCGCAGGCGGTACTACCACACAAAGCCCTTTACAGTCAAACCTTTTTCATGAATCGAGGGAGCATTTTTGCTTGACCGCCTTCAGGGCTTCATGTGCGGCCCGGATCGTAATATCGAGGTCCTCCTTCTCGTGGGCCGCCCCCACGAAGAAGGCTTCAAACTGGGAGGGCGCAAAATAGACGCCTCGATCGACCATCTCGCGAAAAAAGACCGCGTAGGCACGGGTGTCCGATTTTGACGCACTCTCCAGGTCCGTAACCGGTCCAGGTGTAAAAAACCCGCAACCCAGCGAGGTTATGCGGTTGATCGTAACGGGCACGCCGGCGGCGGCCGCCGCCTCCTGGAGTCCGGAACAAAGGTAATCATTGTTTCTTTCAATTTTTTCATAAATCCGCCCGCGGGAAAGCGCGTTTAGCATAGCCAACCCCGCGCTCATGGCAAGCGGATTTCCCGAAAGGGTTCCCGCCTGGTAGACATTGCCGCAGGGGGCAACGTGCTCCATTATATCATTTTTCCCACCGTAGGCGCCAACGGGGAGCCCACCGCCGATGATTTTCCCGAGGCAGGTCAGATCGGGGGTTATCCCGAAATAGCCTTGCGCGCCGCCCGGCCCCATTCTGAAGCCCGTAATGACCTCATCGAAGATGAGAAGCGCCCCGTGTTCGGTAGAGACCCGCCGCAGCCCGTCCAGAAACCCGGGCGCCGGCAGCACGACCCCCATATTGGCGGCCACAGGCTCGACTATTATGGCCGCAACGTCCTTGCCAACTTCGTCCATAGCCTTTTGAACGCTTTCCAGGTCGTTATAGGGCAAGGAAAGAGTGTGTTTGACTATTTCCTCGGGTACCCCCGGGGTACCGGGGATTCCAAAGGTCACAAGGCCCGAGCCGGATTTTACCAGCAAAGAGTCGGCATGTCCGTGGTAGCAGCCGTTAAACTTTACGATCTTCTTTCGCCCGGTAAATCCGCGCGCGAGCCTGATGGCGCTCATGGCGGCCTCGGTCCCGGAATTGACCATCCGCACCATCTCGATGGAAGGCATCATCTCGGCGACCTTGGCCGCCATTTCAATTTCGACCCGAGTGGGAATGCCGTAGGAAGTGCCCCGGTCCAAAACCCGCGCGAGGGCCTCGACGACCTCCGGGTTCGAATGGCCCAGAATGAGGGGCCCCCACGACCCGACGTAATCGATATAGACGTTGCCGTCTTCATCGGTTATGCGGCATCCTTGAGCCTTTTTGATGAAAATGGGGTCGAAACCGACCGCCGCGCCGGAGCGCACCGGGCTGTTCACCCCCCCCGGCATCAATTTACAGGCTTGCTCATAGAGCGCTTTGGAAATGCTCCGGTTCATTCCACCTCCACCATTGCGATGTCATAGTTTTCCAGATGCAGACCGGGATCGGCCTTGACAGAAATGAGGGCGTGCATTTTTTCCTCGACTCGTTCCAGGGCGGCCCTTTCCTCGTCACAAAACATGGCGGCCACCTCGGGGTGCGTCATGACAAGCACCTTTGCGCCGAAATAATCCGCTCGTTCCCGTTCGAGTTCTCTCAGGATTTCATAGCAAACGGTCTGTTTGGACTTGAGATGCCCTTCGCCCTCGCAGTAGAAGCACGGTTCGCAAAGAATATGGCCGATGCTTTCCTTCGTGCGCTTTCTGGTCATTTCGATCAGCCCCAGCTCCGACATGCGCAAAATATTGGACTTGCTCTTGTCTTTGTAGGTGGCGGCCCGCAGACTGTTCCAGACCTTTTCCCGATTGGCTTCCTTTTCCATATCGATGAAATCGATGATGATGATCCCGCCAAGATTACGGAGCCGCAATTGACAGGCGATTTCCTTCACCGCCTCCAGGTTGGTCTTGAGGATGGTCTCCTCCAGATTGCGTTTGCCCACGTATCGGCCGGTATTGACATCAATGGCTGTAAGGGCCTCGGTGGATTCTATAACAATATATCCCCCCGATTTGAGCCAGATTTTCTTACTGAGCGCCCTTTGGATCTCCATCTCGATCCCGTAGGCGTCAAATATCGGCTCATCTCCCTCGTAGAGTTCGACCTCGGTACAAGGCGAGGGCATGAAGGTTTCGGTAAAATTTTGAATTCTTCGATACTCGGCCTCCGAGTCGACCACCAGCTTGTCGACTTCCTTGGTAAAAAGGTCCCGGACCGCGCGCAGGGTAATGTCGAGTTCGCGGTAGATCGGGCAAGGCGCGGGAGCCGATTCAAACTTTCGTTGTATGGTCTGCCAAAGCCTGGCGACAAAATCGGACTCGGCCGCGAGCTTTTCGGTTTCGGCCCCTTCGGCGGCCGTGCGCACGATAAAGCCGCGGTTGGCCGGTTTTATCTCGCACACGATGTCCCGCAGGCGCTTTCGTTCCTCTTCGTCCTCAATTCTGCGCGAAACGCCCACCCGATCGATGGTGGGCATGAAAACCAGGTTTCTGCCAGGCAAAGTGATATGGGTGGTAATCCTGGCCCCCTTGCTGCCGATAGGCTCCTTGGCAACCTGCACAAGGATCTCCTGGCCCTCCCGCAGCCGGTCCTCTATTGGAACGGGGTCTAAGAGGCGATCGGCCTCGGCCTGCTGCTCCCCGCGCTCATCGGCCTCCCCGCCTGAACCCTCACCCGGGCCGTCATCCCCGTTGGTGCAGGTCGGCAACTGTTCGCTATCCTCCTCGGGCATGCATACGTCACCCACGTAAAGAAAAGCCGCCTTATCGAGCCCGATGTCTACAAACGCGGCCTGCATGCCGGGCAGGACACGCACAACCCGCCCTTTGTAGATGTTTCCCGAAATCCCCCTGTCCGAGCTTCTTTCGATGTAGAGTTCGGCGACCTGCCCGTTTTCGACCAGAGCCACACGAGTTTCAAAGGCATTACTGTTTATGATCAGTTCAGCCGACATTTTCTTTCCCCCGGGGGTTTTCACAGGGCAATCGGGTTCCGGAGCGGGGAGTTGAATCTCCGGCCCCTCAAAGCCGCTCATCATTTTCTGCCTGCCGGAATCAATCCAATCTTGCATATGAGACAGTTTTTGAGTTCGTCCGCCCGCGCCCCGGCCAGACTTTCGAGAATGGCCATGGGCCTGAAACACAAACCGGGTGTCTCAAAGACATCCATCTCCAGGGAATTTTCCCCGGCTTGGCGCATATCCAGCAGCACACGTCCCAAGCTCGCCGTTGCCTGCCCTTTTTTGGTCTTTTTTATCAGCGTATTTTCGCCGCACCCGGACCAAATTTCGAGGAAAAAACGGTTCAGTTCCGGTGCAAGACCCGATACCAGGTAGACTCCGCGGCTCTCCGAGGCCGGGGCCGGTTTTTTCTCCACCCGCTCAACGATGCTTATTCTTATCAAACCGTTGCACTGGCCGTTGAGCCGCTCGCGCATCATGGCCGTATCGACCCTTTGCGTCAAGGAGATATAGGCTTCGGCCACAATGGTTTCCATGCCAAGGGGCAGCGCCTCTCCGAAGGAAATTTTCGGATGCGGGTTGAAACCCTTGCTGAAGGCCACCGGAAGGTCTGCTCGTCGAAGAGCCCTGGCAAGTGCCGCGGCTACTTCGAGTTGTCCGAAGTAGCGTGCTTTGCCAAGCTTTGAATAGATCACCCGATAGAGAAATTCTTTCGGCTCCACGGCGGCCATGACCTGGGCCGAGGGCTTTTCATCCTCCAACTCCGAGGCAAACTCCTCGTGGACAACCGGAGAGAGCCTCACATGGTCGCATACGCCGCAGTCGGTGCACCCGCCCCGCCTGCAGTCGGGGGTGAACTCTTCGGCCAAAGCCCTTTCATATTCGTCCCACAGATGGCTACGCGAAACGCCCGCCGAGAGATGGTCCCAGGGCAGGATTTCATCCCGGCTCCTCTCACGCTCGCTATAAAAGCGCAGCTCCAGCCCGGCTTGCTCCATGGCTAGCGCCCAGAGGTCTTCGCGGAAATGGTCGCTCCAGCCGTCAAAGCGCGCACCCAAATCCCATGCGGCTTTCAGCGCGGCTCCGAGCCTGCGGTCGCCCCTGGCAAACACCGCCTCCCAGATGCTGGCGCCCGGACTGTTCCACTTAAACCTCAAGCCCGGCTTTCTAAGCCGCTCCTTGAAAGTCCGCAGGCTCTCCTCCATCAGGCCCGCCTCCATTTGAGCCGACCACTGGAAGGGAGTAAGGGGCTTTGGAACAAAGGTCGAGATCGACACATTTACTGAAGCACGCGTTTTTTTGGCTTTTTGCCAAACCCTCATGCATAAATCGACGATGGCCTCCCGGTCGGCCTCGGTCTCTCCGGGAAGCCCCATCATGAAGTAAAGCTTTATGATCCGCCAGCCCATGTCGAAGGCGGCCTCGGCGGCTTCAAGGAGATCCTCGTCGCGGATCCCCTTGTTTATGACTTTGCGCAACCTTTCGCTGCCAGCCTCGGGGGCCATGGTAAAACCGGTTTTTTTAACCTTTTTGACCCGTTCCATAAGCGCGGGGGTAAGGGTTCCCACCCGCATCGAAGGAAAGGAAACCGCAATCTTGCGGGGCTCGAGCTCGCCCACCAGGGCCCCGAGCAATTCCTGTATCCGACAATAATCGCCCGTGCTCAGGGAAAGCAGCGCCACATCTTCAAACCCGCTCGAACAAAGCGCTTTTCTTGTCGCATCAAGTACGCGCTGCGGCCCACGCTCCCGCACGGGCCGATAGACAAATCCCGCCTGGCAAAAACGACATCCTCTCGTACATCCCCGCGCGATCTCGACCCCGAGGCGGTTGTGAACGATATCGATTACGGGAACAAGAGGCTTTTCAGGAATCGGGCAGCCGCGGTCAAGCTCGGGGACCACCCGTTTTCGGACCTGCCGGTAATCGGCGAATTCGGGCTCAACGGCGGCTATGCGGCCATCTTCAAAATAAGAGACAGTAAAAAACGAAGGCACGTAGATACCGGCGATTGCGCGCAGGGCCGATAGAAAATCCCGCCGTGAAGTTGAACCTCGGCGTTTCCAGTCCCTGAAGGCCTCAATGATCTCTGGCAGAACCTCTTCGGCCTCGCCCAGGACGAAAAAGTCGAAAAAATCGGCCAGGGGCTCCGGGTTGAAGGCGCACGGACCGCCCCCGATCACGAAGGGATGCTCCGCGGATCTGTTGCGGCTGAAAAGGGGGGTTCGACCAAGGTCCAAGATGGTCAGGATGTTGGAGTAGCTCAGTTCATACTGAAGACTCACCCCCAAAAAATCGAAATCGCAAAGAGGCTGTTCGCTTTCGATCCCGCGCAGCGGCTCGGAGACGCTCCGCAGTTCCCGTTCGTAATCGGGCCAGGGGGAGTAGACTCGGTCGGCCATTACACCTTCGGCCCCGTTCAATTGATTATAAAGCAGCTGAAGCCCCAGATGGCTCATCCCAATTTCGTAGACATCAGGGAATGCAAGGACGAAACGTACCGAAGCATCCTTGAAACTTTTGCGGCAGGCGTTAAGCTCCAGACCCATATAGCGGCCCGGTCTTTCAATACGGCTCAAATCGTGATCGAACATTGCGCTCTGAAAATGCCTTTCCTATCGAAGCGGGCTAGGTTGGTGACCCGGAGAAAATGAGCAATAATAGTTATTTTTAAGTCTTTACTTATACTTATGTATGGCGTCCGATGTCAATCAAAAACAGGTTGGCAGGTGAGCCGGCAAGTCGCATACACTGGTGAACGGGATGGAAATCCGCATGATTCAAAGGCAATTTGTGCTTGCATTATTCAAGTGAGATTGCTATTTTCCAGCAGTTCTGACAATACGGGCGGCTTGTGGAAAAGTTGATTTTCGAAAATTTGCATGACATTTTCATACCTGGGTGCGAACAATTTGAAGGAGGTAGGACATGAAGGTTTTTGTGGGCGGTGTCGTTGCGGCGTTCCTCGGTTTTATGGGCATTATTATCGGGTTTCATAATGTAATGGGTTTCATCGCAGGCGCAATCCCGCTCATCCTGCTGCTCGGCGGTTTGATGGCCGCCTATCTTGGCTACGACGAAGTTAAGGAAAAGCTCCCGTTCAAAAAGGGCGCGGAGAGCCAGGAAGGCACGGGCGATTCCAAGCTGAGAGAGGAAGCCGAAAAATACAAACAGGAAGTTGAAAGACTCAAAAGCGAGTTGGAAAAAAACAAGAGCGCTTAGATCATATTGGTGTTTGAAGTATAAAAAGGGCCGTCCCGGTTTTTGCCGGGGCGGCCCTTCCAATTTCGCCGGCCGACATTGGGGCCATCCGTCAGGAGTGGGCTTCGGTCCAATTTATCCCCCAGCCAATTTCGACCTTGAGCGGCACGCTGAGAGGATAGACTTCTTCCATCGCCCGCCGCACGCGGTTTTCGACCCACTCCCTCTCGTCGGGCGCAACTTCGAAAAGCAGTTCGTCATGGACCTGCAAAAGCATCCGGACCTCACAGCCCTCCTTTTGGAACATCGCGTTTATGTCCACCATCGCCTTCTTTATTAGATCCGCGGCAGTGCCCTGGATGGGAGTGTTTATGGCAAGCCGCTCGCCTAGTTGACGAATGGAGAAGTTCTTGCTCGAAAGCTCGGGAATCGCCCGTCTTCGGCCCAGAAGGGTCTCGGCGTAGCCCGAATCCCGCGCGCTTTTTACCGCTTCGCCAAGGAACCGGCGCACCCCGCTGAATCGCTCGAAATAGCGATCGATGGCCGCCTTCGCCATCCGGGTGCTGATGCGAAGCCTCTGCGCCAGGCCAAAGGGACTCATCCCGTAAGCTATGCCGAAGTTGATCATCTTGGCCTGCCGGCGCATCTCCGGGGTGACCTCCTCCAGGCCGACGCCCGATATTTCGCTGGCCGTCCGGGTGTGAACGTCTTCATCGATTGCAAAGGAGCCGGTAAGGCTCTCATCCCCGCTATAATGAGCAAACACGCGCAGTTCGATCTGGGAATAGTCGGCGGACATGAGCAGGTTGCCAGGCGCGGCGATAAAAGCCTCCCGAATCCTTCTTCCCTCATAGCTCCTGACCGGGATGTTTTGAAGATTGGGGTTGGAAGAGCTCAAACGACCGGTTGCTGTCACCGCCTGGTTAAAAGAGGTATGGATGCGGCCGGTTTCGGGGCGTACAAGTTTTGGAAGCGCGTCGGCGTAGGTCCCTTTGAGCTTGGAAAGAGTCCGGTAGCCCAGCACCTGCTCGGCAATCGGATGCTGGGCGGCCAATTGCTCAAGCACGCTCGTGTCGGTGGAGGGACCGCTTTTGGTCTTTTTCAGCACCGGAAGGCCCATCTTTTCGAAAAGAATGACACCAAGTTGCCTGGGAGACTGGATGTTGAATTGCTCACCGGCCATCTGGTGGATAAGAGCGGCTCTTTGGTCCAGTGCCTTGCAGAACTCGAGCGAAAGACCTTCGAGCTTTTCCTTGTCCACAAGAATTCCGCAGTACTCCATGCGGGCAAGCACGGCTGTAAGAGGCAGTTCGATCGACTCAAAGAGGTCGCGCAGCCCCCCCGCCTCGAGTTTTCGCTTCAATACGGGCGCCAGTCGAAAGCAGACCTCCACTTGGCGGCAGGCAAAATCGACGGCTTTTTCGAACTCGATTTCCGAAAAGCTCGTTTGCCCCCTGCCCTTCCCTGTTATGTCTTCCATCGAGCAAAGCGGCTCTTCGAGGTGCTCGGCACAAACGCGGTCGAGCCCGTGGATCTGCTCGCCGGGGTTCAGGAGATAGCTTGCCATCATGGTATCGAAAACGACCCCGCCCGGTTCAATTCCAAAACGCTTCAGAACCAGGCACTGAAATTTCAGATCGTGTCCGGCTTTTTTCACCCTGATTTCCCGCAGCAGCGGAGCAAGTTCTTCGAGCGCCCCGGGGGCACTCATCTGCTCGCCGCACTGCGCACCGTGGCCGACCGGGATATACCAGGCCTCACCTTCCCGCAAGCAAAGCGCAATGGCGACGATATCGGCGTCCAGAGGCTCCCGCGAGTCGGTCTCAATATCGAAGGCAATATGCTCGGTTTTCAAGGCCGTTTCGACTAGCCGGGACAATTCCTCGCGCGTTCGCACCACTTGCTTTGAAATTTCCCGCGCAGGCACAGCCCGCACCGGTTCGGCCTCCTCGTCCCGCCACTCGCGTCTGAGAATATCGAGGATGCTTTTTAACTCCAATTCCTCGCAGAGCTTGTACATTTCCTGCCGCATGGGAGGGGCGAGAGCGAACTCTTCGACCTCCCCGGTCTCGGTCGCATCGAACCGAAGCGAGACAAGGTCGCGAGACATCAAGGCATCCTGCCTGCCGGCGGCCAGCTTCTGCCCGAGCGAGGCGGGCGTTATCTCGTCGAGGTGAGCGTAAATTTGATCAAGCGCCCCCCACTCCCGCAGGAGTCGGCTTGCCGCTTTGGCACCCACCCCTTTTACCCCGCAAACATTATCGGATGAATCCCCGACGAGCGCCAGGTAATCGACGATCTGGGACGGGGCGACCGCAAAGCGTTCAAAAACGGCATTTTCATCAAAAACACGGTCGTTTTGAGGATCCCACTGTCTTACGACCGGATCCCGAACAAGCTGGTGCAGGTCCTTATCCCCGGAGACAATCACCACCGGGGTCCCCCGCTCCAAGGCCCGGCGTGAGAGCGTGGCTATCAGATCGTCGGCCTCGTAGCCTTCGAGTTCCCTCTGCGATACCCCGAGATATTGAACCACCTTCTTTATATAGGGTATTTGCGCAATGAGTTCTTCGGGCATCGACTGGCGAGTGGCTTTGTAGGTTTGCGACAATGCATGGCGAAGATTCGGCCCCGGAGCATCGAAAACCACGCAGAGGTAGTCCGGTTTTTTTTCGCGAAGGACTTTAAGGAGCATCGTGAGGAACCCGTGGACTGCCTGGATGGCCATTCCACGGGAATTGGCAAGCCTTCGGATGGCATAGAAAGCCCTGTAGATGTACGAGCTTCCGTCAATAATATAAAAGGTAGTGCTGGCGGCGGGACTGTTAGCTGAAATCGCCTCGACGGCTCCGAGCGTATCAGCCCCTTTTTGCCCGTCCATATTCATCTGCTTCATCAGACCCTCGCCTGCTCCAGGGATTAAGGAATCAACCGTTTTTGCAACCTCACCCCTTTCAGGGTCCTCTTTTGCCCCGCACCGGAAGCGTTGGCGGCAAGTATTCCAAATTGACATTGCTCATTGCATGGTAAATATTTCCACGCACTTTGGGATTTTTCCTCAAAAGGTCCTCCATCATGGCGCGGATTTCCGATCTTTTAGTTTTCGACGCCGAGGGGCAACTTGTGGGCAAGATCGGCAGGCCGAGATCTTCGCACATTTTAAGAATGTTCCGGGCCGAAACGAGGGCAAAAGGGCGTATAATGGCGATTTCCCCGCCGAAAAACTCCTGTTTTGGCATCATGGCCGCCACCTGCGCCCCGTAGCAGATGTTTATGAAAAAGGTTTCGATCATATCATCCTGGTTGTGGCCAAGCGCTATTTTAGAGCATCCAAGCTCGCGGGCCTTTTTAAAGAGCGCCGAACGCCGCAGCCTGGCACAAAGGAAACAGGGATTTTCACGATTTTCGGGTCCGTGCGCCCTCAGGCCGTAATCGGTGCGGATGATCTCGTAGGCAAACCCCTCATCTTTGAAGAAAGTTTCCAGTTCAAGGGCGATTCGGGTATCGAAACCCGGGTCGACGTGAACGGCCACAAGCTCATAGTTGATCGGGACCCGCCTGAGTCTTTCCCGCAGAAGCCAAAGAAGAAGCATGCTGTCCTTGCCCCCGGAGACCGCAACCACGATCCTGTCCCTGTTTTCTATCAGCCCGTAGTGGTTAATCCCCTTGCCAAGGAGTCTGCGAACTTCCCGATCGCCAAAAGCCATAAGTGAGACCGCTTTCCATATAATGATCTTGTATATTATTTTAACAGATTTTCATGCAATAATGGATGAGATTCGTGCCGATCCGAGCGCGGAACGAATGAGCCTATTTGGGACATGGTTTTTGCCAACGCGCCCCCTTGATATCCTGCAGGACGGAAAACCACATCCCGAAATAAATTCAAGGCAAAAATCCGATTGGCCGATTAATTGCCTCAGTGCCGTCGATTTGTCAATTTCCAACCATGAAGGGGAAATGAAGGTGAGAAGAGCAATCGTGGCTTTAAGCTGTTATGCTGTTTTGATTGCGCTCTGCCCCGGACTGGCGGTGGCGCAGCAAAAGGTCGCCAAACAGGAGCGAATTCCAGTGCTGAATGCCGGCAAATGGGGCTTGTTCACCGCACCGGTTTTCGGGACCCACGAAACGGGCGCCTACCGGGGGGCGGAACTGCTTCCCGGACCGAACAAATTCGGGACATATTTTGCCGGCGTGCTGCCAAACGGCCGGATAGTGAAACCTGCCGGCATCAGCGTCCAGGTGGGCATGAATCCCCTGGGCGTGGTTCTGACACCCGACGGAAAGTATCTTATATCCAGTAACGACGATGGAGACAGTACAGGGTTCCAGTCCTACCAGAATCCGTCGATGAATGTCGGCGGCTATTCACTCTCCGTCATCGACACCGCGAGCATGAAGGTGGTTTCCACGTTCCCCTCGGCCACCGCCGCGGGCAATTGCTTTTTCATCGGATTACAGGCGACCGGAACCGGTCCTTATACCCTTTGGGCATCGGGCGGGGCCGACAACAACCTCAAGATTTTCAACATCTCCACGACGGGGGCGATTTCCGCCGGCAATCCGGCGAACATCCCGATCTCTCCGATCACACCCGGCGATCAGGGCTTTGCAAGCAACTACGTGACGGCCCCCAATGCGGTCTTTCCCACCACCCCGTGGGGTTTTAACCGCAACGGGGGAGCGCAGGCGACCTTTCCGGCAGGTTGCGCCTTGAGTCCGGACGGCAAATTTCTCTACGTGGTCTGCAACACCGATAACAGCATTGCGGTCATAAACACCCAAACCAATCCGCCTTCCGTCGTCAATCAGGAACCGGTGGGGTATCTCCCGTACGCGGTGTCTCTTAGCAATGACGGCCAAACGGTAACCGTTTCCAACTGGGGAATCACGGAGTACAAGTTCAAAAACCCGACTTATGACGCCGCCGGAGACCTTACCGCTCTGGCCCCCATCCCCGGCAATCAACCCGACGGGTTCTACGTTCCGGTAACCAGTACCAGCGGCACCAATCCTAAAACCTCCTCGATCTCAATCCTCAATGCCCCCGGCGCCGACGGCTCCAAGCTCTCCCCGGTCGTGTCGGTCTACCAGGGCCATGCTCTCGATGCATTACACAACGTGGGCGATACCCATCCCTCCGCAACGGCCATCCTGGACAACGGCACACTGCGGCTCCTCTACGTCACGAAATCCAATAGCGACAAGTTGGGCCTGATCAACCTCGGCGACAATGAGAGCCTTGGCGATATCGACCTCTCTCCGGTCCAAGTTGAGGGTATAGCTGGCAATGCCCTGGTGGGCGCCTACCCTAACGCCATTGTAATCTCCCCGGACAAGACGCGGATGTATGTGGCCGAGGCCGGCATAAACTCCGTTGCTGTGCTCGATACGACCAATCCACTCCAGCCGACCCTGTTGGGCCGAATACCCGCGGGCTGGTATCCCACGGCGCTCGCCCTCGGCGGCCAGGGAAGGTTTTTGTACGTTGCAAACGCCAAGGGAATAGGCGAGGACATAAACCCCGCCATCAACAGGAGGAATCTCTCGCCTTCTCCCCCCTCCGGACTTGCGTCCGATCCGGATATCGACAGCCACTGCATTTTCGGCACTGTGCAAAAAATAGATCTTTCCACTGTCAAATTCGGCGCCTTCAACGTGCTCGCCAACAACTACTCGGTGCGTGGATACGCCAACTCCTCCGTTGTACCAATCGGTGGAACGCCGTCGCGAAAAATCAAACATGTATTTTTCATTTTACAGGAAAACAAGACTTTCGATTCCATGCTTGGCGACCAAACACGCCTCGGTCCCTACGCGGGCATGATCTTCAACAACCGGGACGGCTCGGAATATACGGACCACCAGTTTACGGGTGTCAGCCTGAATATCAAATTACTTGCCAGCAAGTTCGTTACCGCCGTAAACTACTATTCCGATTCGGAAGAAAGCGAGGCCGGCCATAATTTCGCCACATCGGGGACTGCGACCGACTATACCGAAAAAACCCTGCTGATGGACACCGAGCGAGGTTGTCTCAAGGACGGCTACGATCCGGAAGAGTACCCGGAAAACGGCTACATCTTCAATAACGCCGCCCGCAACGGCGTGGACTTCAAGGTTTTCGGAGATCCAACGCTCATAGACGGCTCGGATACCGGATCATTCAGCGTGGATACCGCGTCGAGCATACCGACCATCCTTGACGACCCGACAAGCGGACTGCTGGGATATCCGCTGCTGGCCTCTGATAACTACGATGTTGTCGATCCGATACAAAATGAGGGAGACGTTGACAGCACTACCTGGGGACAAGGGCAGTCCTTCTTTCTCCAACTGCCCATGCTGGCGGTTCTGGGCGCGAACAATCCCAGTGGCGAACCGCGCCTGGACACCAACTATCCGGGGTTCAACCTCAACATCTCCGACCAGCGCCGAGCGCGGGAGTTCATTAGCGACTTCGACCGGATGGTGAGTCAGGGCACGCTGCCTCATTACCTTCACATCTGGCTGCCGAACAGTCACACCGGGTATGGTGCGCCTTTGCAGGCACCAAACGCCTCAACGGTGGTCACAAACAGCCCCATCCAGCAGGTTGCCGACAGTGATGTGGCCCTGGGCATGGTTGTCCAGCACATCATGAACAGCCCCGTCTACTATGATAAGGCCACCGGCGAAGGCAGTGTTATTTTCATCACTTTTGACGATGCCCAGTTGACCTTGGACCACATCCACCCCCATCGCACTCCTCTGATTATTATCAGCCCGTATGTCAAGCCCGGCTATGTGGCCAAGAGACACTACTCCACAGCTTCGGTGATAAAGACCGAAGAATTGGTGCTGGGGCTTCCGCCCAACAACCTGGGCGACCTGCTCGCAACGGACCTGCGCGACGTCTTCCAGCCCCAATATAACAAGATTCTGGCAAGCGATGTCCCCGTCACAAGGCCTGCAAGCTACAAGCAGTCAAGAGAAGGAAGGCGAATCTGGTCTTTGGTGAAAGAACTCGACACCTCGGGTCCGGACCTCGACGACACCCGACTCGGGGCCTTGACGCGTTTATCGATTGGCGCGGACGATCTGCACCGTGCCGCAAAACGCCGGGGCACCCTGCACTCCAGGGCCTACAAAGCCGAGCAGGCCGCGTTGTTCGAAAGGGCGCTCAAAGTCGTAAACAGCAAAACCGATCATGACGACGATTAAGGCCAAACCCGTCGCATGGCACAACCGGGGCATCGGCGGGCGGTATTTTCGGCATTGGATCGACCCCCGATGCCGGGGCAACAATTCATTGCCCTCCTCTACTGTTTCATCGTTGACTCAGTGAGGCTACTTTGCTACTATGCGGTTTCTTCGGTAGCGCCCGTAGCTCAGGTGGATAGAGCGTCGGACTTCGAATCCGCAGGCCGCAGGTTCGAATCCTGCCGGGCGTACCAAGTGGCAGTTTTTCGGGCCGCTAGCTCAACGGTAGAGCAGCTGACTCTTAATCAGGAGGTTCGGGGTTCGAGACCCTGGCGGCCCACTTGAAAAACCAAGAGGGACGGCACTTTAAGCCGCCCCTCTTTTTTTGTCAACCCCTGCAAATCGCCCCAAATCCCCCCAATTTTGGGTGCTGTTTGCGCCCAATTTGCACCCACTCATTCAGGGGTACCAAGCCTAAAACAGAAAGCAAATGCCGATACCATTATTTAAATGGGATCAAATCGTTTTATCCGTTAGCTTGGGCGCTTCGATTTCCGCTCGCCTGCCGAATACCGGGTCTTGAAAATATAGTGGCTGAATGCCACGAACGGCGGGAAAGCCGGCGCAAAAGATCAACATTTCGCCAGGCTCCTTGATGCTGCCATCCTTGTCCTTTAGCGGTCCTTTCATTCTCATTGTTTCGTCCGCCGTCATCAGCGGTCGCTGGACCTCTTGCATCGTGTGGGAAGTATGTCCCAGCGTAACGGAAATCCTTCCTCCGCTCGCGCTGATTTGCCTTTTAACGATCGTGGTCGTGCCTGTAAGTTTGGAAAGATGTTCCGCCGTCTCGATTCTGTTCGGAGGAAATGCGCACTGCACGTGGCTGTTGCTCGATATGCTTTCGTCCGCGCCGTACACGCTTTTCTCGCTTTTCAACTGCCCTATGTCCTGAAGAATCAGATAGGCCTTTATGCCGTAGCCGGCCAAATAGGTAAGCGATTCCTGCATAATT
>JAJYDE010000102.1 GCA_021777755.1 Deltaproteobacteria bacterium | reverse complement strand
TGAAATTTCCTCAATTGTCACCGGCGGTCTGGAACTGATCTAAAACTGGCGGCTTGAAAGTGCTGCTAGCCCCCTGTATTTTCTTCCCCAAAATTCCGCGCAAGGTCTTCTTCAAACTGTCTTTTCTTCCTTAATTCTTTTTCTTCCTGATTCGATGCATTGACCGGCGGAGGTCAGTGATCGATGAAAAAGCGGATTAGAAAGCGAAAGTGCCTGTGTTGCAGGATTTTCTTCACACCGGATCACCGGAACCTGCAGCGCCACGGATATTGTTCCAAACCTGAGTGCCGGAAGGCCAGTAAAGCCGCAAGCCAAAAGCGCTGGCTCGCTAAACCGGAGAACCGCGATTATTTCCGCGGGCCGCAGAATGTGCAACGCGTACAGGAATGGCGCATGGCGCATCCGGGCTATTCCCGGAAGAAAAAAGAAGCGTTACAAGAGTCCTTGTCCGTAAAAGCTTTGAAAAATCCTGACGTTAAGCCAACTCTGATTGCCTCTCAGCCAGTGTTTGGCTCTGCGTTACAAGATCTTTTAACCTCGCAACCCGCTGTTTTAATAGGATTAATAGCCCATCTAACCGACTCCCCGTTACAAGATGACATAGCCAAAACCGCCCGCCGACTGCAAAAGTTGGGAAACGATATTTTACGTGGCCCAACTCAAAACACAGGAGTCACCTATGATCAAAAAACGTCCCATCCACCCCCAGCGAATACGCAGCATACCCAGCCAATTCAGCTGGGTGGATCACCGCCTGGTTCGCGACCGTCACATTGAATCCTGCTCACATCCAGCGGCCGCGCTCTATCTGTTCTTGGTAACCGTGGCCGACCAGCAAGGACTTAGTTACTACTCCGACGCATCCCTTATGAGCAGACTCGGCATGGATGTGCAGACTCTGTCCGCAGCCCGCCAAAATCTCATACAGGCAGGCCTTGTCGCCTTCGAGGACCCTGTCTACCAGGTGCTATCGCTTGATCCCTGCATAGAGAGCGAGCCGATCCCGCGAAACATCAGGACAGGCGGGATGCAGGGGTCCCCCGTATCCATTGGCCGCCTGTTTAAACAGATTTTGGGAGAGACGTCATGATTGACTTCGAGTTGTTTTCAAAAATCAGAAATTATCACGAGCAGAAGGGCTTGAGCGCGACCCAGATCGCCGACGAACTCGGCCTTGATCAACGGACCGTTTCCAAGTGGTTGCAAGAAAAGCGGTTTCGGCAAAGGGCGCCGGTTGTGCGTGCGAGCAGGCTCGATCCCTTCAAGGGGGCTATCGTGCGGATGCTCGAAGCCCACCCGTACACCGCCGCTCAACTACTGCAAAAAATCCGCGAGGAAGGATACGCCGGGGGATACACCATTGTGAAAGACTATGTGCACCAGGTTCGCCCAAGGCGCAGCCCGGCATTTTTAAAGCTCTCCTTTGCCCCCGGCGAATGCGCCCAGGTCGATTGGGGATCTTTTGGCACAATAAGGGTTGGCGAGAGCAGCAGAAGACTCAGTTTCTTCGTGATGGTACTTTGCTACAGCCGAATGATGTATCTGGAGTTCACGGTCTCGCAGACCATGGAGCATTGGCTCGGCTGTCACCAAAACGCCTTTGACGCTTTTGGCTCGGTCCCCGAAAAAATTATGGTCGATAATCTAAAAAGCGCGGTATTGAGGCGGATCGTGGGGCAAGCCCCGGTCTTTAACCCCAAGTACCTCGACTTCGCCAATCATTATGATTTCAAGATAGTCCCGTGCGGCAAAGGGAAGGGAAACGAAAAAGGCCGGGTGGAAAACGGGGTCGGTTATGTGAAAAAAAATCTGCTGGCCGGACTCGATCTTCCTCACTTCGAAGCCATGGAGGCAGTTGCCACACGTTGGCTCGAAACCATCGCCAACGTCCGAATCCATGGGGAAACAAGAAGAAAACCGATGGAGCTGTTTGCGGAAGAAAGACCATCTCTTCGCTCTCTTCCACCCAACCCTTACGATATCGGCACGATCACACAGGTGCGCGCCTCCAGGCAGTTTCGGGTAGCCGTCGATTCAAACCAGTACTCCGTTCCCGCAGAGTTCGCCGGGGCGAGTCTCACACTTAAAGCTTATCCCGACAGGTTCTGCATCTACCACGGCGAAAAACTCATCGCCCGGCATGCGAGATCCTATGACCGACACAAAGATATTGAAGACCCGGACCATCCGAGAGAACTGATCGCCCAGCGAAAAAAAGCGCGTGAACAGAAGATATTCATGCGCTTTGTCTCCCTTTGTCCCAGGGCCACCGACTACTTCCGCGAGCTTGAAAAGCGCCGAATGAACCCGCGCCATCACGTGCAAAAGATTGTCGCCCTTAGCGAAATCTACGGCGAACCGCCGGTGGCCAGGGCCATGGAGGACGCCTTCCACTTCCAGGCTTTTTCCTGCGAATACATCGCAAATCTTTGCGAACAGAGGACCCGTAGCCTTCCCGAGCCGGGAGCGCTCCACCTTACCCGAAGGTCCGACCTTTTGGACCTGGAAGTCCAGCAGCCCGACTTGTCCGTCTACCAGAAAGAATCACGGGAGAATTAAAGATGGGAAAGAATAAAAATAGCGGCGAAAAACCAATAAAGCCGGGTTTGCCCGGCCTGCTTGAGCGTCTCAGCCTTCCCTTCATGCGGGACAACTACGAGGCCTTGGCCAATCAGGCTGCCGGGGCCGCCTGGCCTCATGTGGACTACCTGTGCGCGCTCGCCGATGGAGAGGCGGGTTTGCGACGACAGCGCTCCATAAATAGACGTATAAAGAATGCTCGATTCCCCGTGGTAAAAACTCTTGAACAGTTCCGCTGGAGCTGGCCGACCTCTATCAACCGGGCCACGGTACAAAACCTTTTCAGGCTCAAGTTTCTCGATGACAGGTCAAACGTGATCCTGCTCGGCGGGGTTGGCTTGGGCAAAACTCACCTCGCAACTGCGCTCGGCTACGCCGCCTGCCTTGATGACAGATCGGTTCTCTTCACCACGGCCGTTGACGCGATCAACACCCTGTCGGCGGCACAAGCCGCCAATCGACTAAAAACCGAACTTAAGAAATATACGGCGCCCTCGCTTCTGTGCCTTGACGAGGTGGGGTTTCTGCCTATCGACAAACACGGCGCAGATCTACTCTTCCAAATCATCAGTTTGCGATATGAACAGGGGTCTTTGGTGATCACTTCCAACAGGGCGTACAAAGACTGGCCGGGCATCTTCAATAATGATTCAACCCTCACCTCGGCCATCCTCGACCGTCTGCTCCACCACGCCGAGACAATAGTCATCGAGGGCAAGAGCTATCGCATGAAGGACGAGATTGAATCCTGATGGTACTCAGACCGCCGCCGGTGTCAAAATGTTCGGGCCGGCGGCTCGATTAAAATACATTTTCAAACCGGCATTTTCCCTGCATTTTCACGCCGCCGCTAACAAACAGTGGCGACCGTGATTGGTCTACTAGCGAGCACGGGACTACGTTCCGGGGAAGCATTACGTCTCGATCTCAGTGATGTGGATCTGAGTACAGGCGTTTTGCAGATCCGCAAGACCAAGTTCCGAAAGGACCGACTGGTCCCCGTCCACGCCACCA
>JAJYDE010000067.1 GCA_021777755.1 Deltaproteobacteria bacterium | reverse complement strand
GTTTCGGGAAATCGCACTGGGACAATGGGAGGGGATGTCCGTAGATGCGGTTCGGAGCAAGTATCCCGCGGACTATGACCTGAGGGGGCGCAACATCGCTCACTTCAGAGCTCCTGGTGGAGAGAGCTTCATGGACTGCGCACTAAGGGTCACTCCTGCGTTTTACGACGCGATCTACTCGACTCGCGGAGATATCCTGATAGTCGGCCACGCCGGGGTGAACCGTGTCCTGCTCTGCCGGATACTGGGCAAACCCGTAAGCGAACTCTTCGAGATCGAGCAGGACTACTGCTGTCTGAACCGGATTTTGTGCTGCGATTTTTCATTCGAACTGGAGAGTTTAAACGAGAGTTTCCGGGAGGCTTGAGTAAACGGAAATCAAAAAGGAGTGCCCGGGTTTGGAGTAGAACGGTTGGTGGACCGACCCCGAAGTGGATCGAGGAGGAGCGCCCGTGAAAAAAATGTTCAGGACCATGTTTGAACTCCTGCGACAGGGAGAGAGCTTTGCTGTAGCTACTATATTTGACAAATCCGGTTCCGCTCCGCGCACTGAAGGAGCAAAAATGGTTGTCAGGGCAGATGGTTCGATTATCGGGACCATCGGAGGCGGACGCCTTGAGGCCAACGCCATTGCTCTTGCAAAGGAGACCATCAGGGCAAGGAGAACGGTTGTTCAATCCTTTGATCTGACCAGCAGGGAAGCCGCAGCTTCCGAGATGATCTGCGGGGGATCGGGTGAGATCCTGCTCGATTTCATCGACGCTAATGATGAAAATAACCTGATGATCTACGAAGAGGCCGCTGAAATTATCGCAAATGGTAAAGGTGGATGGTTAATCACCGTGCTTGGTAAAAGCGACGAATCCACAGGCATCCAATGCCGTCGGTGCCTCGTCAAGCCAGATAAAACCATGATTGGAAGCATAACCTGCAGTTCTTACCTGGTTGAAAAATTGCTGGCGGGTCCGGCAAAAATCACCATTCATTCGGAAGCTTTCGATGAACATCGCTTTCTAGTGGAACCTTTGCGTCAAGGCGGCACGGTTTATATATTCGGGGCTGGGCATGTATCCCAAAAAATCGCTCCACTAAGCGAAAGCGTCGGGTTTAGGACCATCGTAATGGATGACCGACAGGACTACGCCAACCGGGAAAGATTTCCCGAACCTATTGTGGTCAAGGTGATCGATTCCTTCAAAGAACTGCCGGCTCTAGATATTGACGAACAGAGTTACCTGGTGATCGTAACCAGAGGACATCTTTTCGATAAGGATGTGCTGAGACAAGTTTTGAGAAGGAAGGCCGCTTATATCGGCATGATCGGAAGCCGTAGCAAAAGGGAACTCATTTACGAGGAAATGCTCGGCAAAGGATTTACAAAAGAAGAACTGGGAGCGGTTTATTCGCCTATCGGCACGGATATCGGAGCGGAAACGCCCGAGGAACTAGCCGTAAGTATTGTAGGAGAACTGGTGAAAGTGCGATCGGAAAAGAATGGACGAAAGAAAAAGACCAAGGGTAGCGACTCCACGCCCTGTTGTCGGATTCAGATGGCGCCTCAGTAAATACCGCTACTCGAACGTAGAGAGGTGAAAGTCTGACGATCATGGTGGTTTGGATCGAGAAATTGCTCTTCAAGCAGGCTTGACCCCGTGCGCGGCCTTCATCGCGTTTTGCGGGGCTTCATTGGGCATGAATACCGCATTGTGAAATAACTGTCGTTGATCAGCATTGAGCGCGATTGCGAAATCATCGAGATCCTGTGCCGTCATCGTGATGCGAGATTCCCGATCCAACAGTTCGCGCGCTTTCTCTTTGGCCGCCATGCGAACGAAGGCGGCCATCGTGGTGCCCATTAAGGCGGCAGCGCGCGAAACAATATCTTTTTCTTCGGCATCCATCTTCAAATCAAATCGAGTAGTGGCAGGCATGACAATCCCCTTCACATACGGTATTTCACCGTATGCTTTCGAACAGGCAAGTGTATGGTGACTAAAATTCAGAGGTTTATGATACACCGACGGGAACAGGTTTGGGAGCCTACAAAGGTTGGTTTGGCGTCGGCCCGTGCGCGCGGATGAAATGGTGGTGGCCACCACAAGATGTCTCCGGCCAAATTACTCCTGGCAATGGCGGCGATGGGTTAACCGGAGACGGTTGTAAGCGAGCTTTGTAAGGAATAGGCGGGCTCCCGCCAGACACCTTATCGGCATATTGGGCCAGCCGGTTCACCGCGCTGCGGCGGGCTGAAGATGATCGGGCGATAAAATCATTAACTTCCTGAACACAAAGCAATCTCACTTGTCTTCGAGTAGCTTTTCCACCTCGGCCATCTTCCCCTCGGCCAGCTCGACGGGGACGAACACCTGGCCGCACTTCGGACACTTGTAAAGATCGACGGGAAACATGCTCCCGAGATAGCCCACCTCGACCTTTCCGACTTCAAGTGGAAGCCCGCACTTGGAGCAAAGCCACTCGACTTTCCCGGGCACGGCCTCTTTTGGGTTCACGATGCTCTCTCCGTTATCTCCATCCTGTGGCAGTAGGCATTGAAGACGGTGAATTGACCCTCGGCGGCCTCGTACTCGACCCAGTAGGTGACTGCGGCGGGCTTATAGTGAGCGAGCAGATGCCCCGTATGGCTATTGAGAAGCTTCGCACCGCTGCTTTCGGCGAAATCGATCACTTTCTGGATATCCGAATCGAGAATCTGCCTGCGCTCCAGGGTCTCTCGAAGTTCATCGGTAATCCTCAGCCGAATTCTCCCGTATTTTTCCTTCTCCATCGGCTCTTCCCCCCAAAGTTCTTCGAGCAGCGCGTCTTTTAGCCGCGCTCGGTGCTCGCGGCGCAACGTGTAGACCGGCCCCTTGCGATTCGCAAGGTCTTCCCCGGGTGCTCCAAAGAGCAAATCGAGCAGATGCCAGGTCCTTTTTCCTCCGGATGCCAGGTAATCGCGGCACATCGCGCAATATGCCAGATAGTCGGAGTCGCTTTGGGCGATTCGCTTCCTGATTACGCTTCGGGCAAGCTCAGGGTTGGCAAAAAACATCAGTCCCCCGTAGCCGCAGCATTCGGTTCTCTCCCCGGAGAGGGCCAGTTCTTCTACTGCAAAGCCCAACTTGCGCAAAATGTTGCGCACAGCCTCATGTATATGCTTCTCATGCCTTGTGCCGCATGCGTCGTGGATGGCCAGCGAGCGGCCCGGGACCGTGTTTTCGCAAACGCCCTCCGGCAGACCCGTCCGGTCCAGCACTTCCCACAGGGAGACAATGTCAGCTTCGGGAAGATGGGTCTTAAAGATCTCGTAGCAGGTGGAACAGGCAAATATAAGCCGCGGCCTCTCCATTGCCTCCCACTGCGCGGCGATATTGCCGAAAGAATCGGAGAAAAGCTGCGTCCGGCCCGACCACTCCGCCGGGGCGCCGCAGCAGCGCAGCATGAGCCCCACTCCGCCTTCGAGTTTTTCACACAGGAAGCCGTAGGTTTTCCTTACGTGCTCGGGGGCTGACGCACTCAACTGGCAACCGGGGAAAAACAGATGGTTGCAGCCGCTTTTGCCCGGTTGACACCGGGTCAGGGCAGACTTTTCACTGTTGCTAAAGAGCATGTCCCGGATAGGAAATTCATGGGCCGAAGGAGGCATTCTCCCCTGCTCCACCATGATCCCCCGGGCATCCTTGCAGACCGTGCCCATGTGGAGATTCTCCGGGCAAACCTCCCGGCAAAGGCCGCACAGGCTGCACGAATTGATCAGCTTGTTCGCATGCCTGTGGCCCATTACGATGGAAAGATTGTTGTATATCTGGCGGATATATTTTTTTGGGTAGCCCTTGAAGCTGTTTAGATACTCGCAGACTTTCACGCACTCGAGGCACTGGCACTGGATGCACCTTTTTGCCTCAGAAACCGCCTCTTCCAGCGAATAGCCCCTGGACACATCCGACATGACGGTCGCCGGCAAAGGCTCAATTCCTTCAGTGCTGGTGAAAAGCCGTGTCTCGAAGGCCCCCTCGCTGCTGCGTGAAGCACTAAGAGAGACCTTCTGGAGGAAACGGTCGATCGAGATCGCAGCCCGTCTGCCGTCGGCCATTGACCCGATTGGCGAACGATTCCCCGAGGGGCGGCGGACGGCGCCTCCGGCGAAGACCTTCGGGTTGGTTGTGCCAAGAGTTAAGGGATCTATTATCCACCTGCCGGCGGCGTCCAGGCCGAAACCCAACTCGCCTGCCAGTTGTTCCCCCGGGGCGAGGTAGACCGCGTCGAAGTCGGAACAAAGGTCATCGATCAACATATCCCGACCAGCTTCAGCGCTCAACCGGATGGTGACGCCGACCTTTTCGAGGGCCTTTAAATCGGCTGAAATAACCTCTTCGGGCAACTGCTCCCTCGAAAAGCGGAAAATAGAGCCGCCCAGCCGGGACTCCTTTTCGAACACCTCGGCCGAGTACCCCTTCTTTGCCAATTCAAATGCCGCGGTGAGGCCGCTAAGACCTGCTCCCACCACGGCGACCCGTTTGTCCTTGGCGGATGGAGGGAAGCCGGAAGCACTGACTTCTTTAGCCCAGTCCAGGCACGCTTTTTCCAGCGCCCTGATCGAAACCGCTTCCCCCACCTCGCCTCGCTTGCACACGCTCTGGCAC
The DNA here is from genome assembly GCA_021777755.1 of Deltaproteobacteria bacterium. Lineage (GTDB taxonomy): Bacteria > Desulfobacterota > Syntrophobacteria > Syntrophobacterales > Syntrophobacteraceae > SbD1. Next base: position 12,726 of record JAJYDE010000067.1, on the reverse strand, counting down.
GGATGATCGCAAATCCTGCTGATGATTCCAGGAAATGGGACACTCTTCCTGAAAATTTTCGCAGCCGAGGCAAAGTCCCCTCGGGCTATCGCCGCCGCCATGGCACGAACGTCCACGTGAACCGGGCAGGCGGCGGCGCAGGCAGGGGGCTGCTCCTGAGTGCAGCTGGCTTCGAGCTTACCAAGTTCTTCCTGATCCATTCTCTCGCTTCGTCGTAATGCAGCCCGCGGAAAAAAGCGGGCTGCAGATTCAAGTGGTCGTGCCGCGATGCTCTACTTTCCGGCTTTAAGACCGGCCAGCACCTTTTCGGGCAGCGCGGGAAGTTTTGTGATCCGCACGCCGCAGGCATTGTAGATCGCATTGACGATGCAGGCGTGCGGAGAGGTCAGGGGAAGCTCGCCAACGCCGGCAGCCCCGAAGGGACCGTGCTCCCGCGGCGTTTCCACGTAATAAATATTGAGATTGTCGGGGACGTCCTTTGCATAGGGGATACCGCAGGAATTCAGACTCGTATGCTTTTTGAGATCCTCGAAGTCCTCTGTGAGCGCGAGCCCGATGCCCTGCGCAAGGCCTCCGTAGATCTGTCCGTCCACGACAAGCTTGTTGCAGATCTTGCCGACATCGGCAATTATAGTAAATCCTTCAACTTTTGTCTTCCCGGTCTTCACGTCCACCGCGACCTCGCTCATGAAAACCCCGTACATGTAGACGGCAAACGGCTTGCCCTGCGCATTTTCATCGCATGCCGTATTCATCGAAGCCGCCCATTTGCCCTCATAGCGAACGGGGATTTTCTCCGCGATCATTTCGTCATGGGTGCGATAACCGCCGCCCGGCTTCTTCATGGCGGCAAGCAGCATTTCGCATCCGACCTTGATGGCATTTCCGGTCACGACCTGCTGGCGGCTTCCACCGGAGGGGCCGCTGTTTGGAGTAATGGCCGTATCGTTCATAACCAGCTTGATTTTTTCGGGACTGATCCCCAAGGGGCGCAGCGCTTCATGGGCGGTACCCAAAGTTCCCATGTCGGCGCCCTGACCGTGGTCTTCCCAGCTGGTATATACCGTCACGCCCTCTTTGGTCAGCTCGATGTCGGCCTGGGAACCGTCAGGTCCGTCGAGGCCGCAGCCGTAAATGCCGATAGATACCCCAACGCCCTTCTTGATATCACCGTTCGATTGTGCCTTTGCCTTCTCTTTGGCCTTCTGGTAGAGCGGGCGCATCTTGTCGATCATTTCCTTGAAGCTGTAAGCATCGGGTTCCTGGCCGGTCGGCGTGGTGTCGCCCGGACGGTAGGCATTGATCGCGCGGATCTCTAGCGGATCGATCCCGGCTTTTTCCGCCAGTTCGTCCATCAGCACCTCGCTTGCGAGGAAACTCTGGGGGGAACCGTAAGCGCGGAAAGCCGATCCCCATGCATGGTTGGTGCACACTGTGCGGCCAAGGCCCCGAATGTTGGGAATCCCGTAGCCCGCGCCTATAAACTGCGCTCCCCGAAGGGTAAGAAGATCGCCGAACTCCGAGTATGGACCGTGGTCGACGGACCAATCGGTTTCCATGGCCGTTATCTTACCGCTCTTGTCAGCCCCGTATTTGACCTTGAGGAAGAACGGCGAGCGCTTTCCGGTATAGGCGATGTGCTGGGCGTAGTTGTACTTCAGGAAAACAGGGCGGTTCGTGGCCAGAGCGGCGACGCCGACCAGAGCTTCCATGGTGGGACTGAACTTATAGCCGAAGGTGCCCCCGGTCGGGTTCTGCACGATGCGCAGCTTATCGGCCTCGATTCCAAGGCCCGGGGCTATCATGGCATGGTGGAGATGGATGGCTATGCTCTTCGAGTGAATGGTGAGACGCCCCTGATCATCGACATAGGCAAAGCCCACGTCAGGTTCGATCGTCAGGTGAGGCTGCCTCTGGAGGTAGAATTCATCTTCCACGACGTAGGCGGCCGAATCCATTATCGGTTTTGTATCGGCGCCCTTGGCGATCTTCTGCTCGAAGTAAACGTTGGGAGTGCCAGGATGGATTTCGATTGCGTCATCGGCCATGGCCGCCGGTGCGCTCATATAGGCGGGAAGCTCCTCGATATTGACCACGACTTTGTCGGCAGCGGCCCTGGCGTTCGCCTCGGTATCGGCGCAAACGATGGCAATCGCGTCGCCGAACTGAAAAATCTTCTGATCGCACAGAATCGGACGATCCCAGCCGTCACCTTTGTTGGTGGGAAAAGTGATGAGGCCGGTTATGCGATTTTTACCCTTGACGTCCTTATGGGTCACGATCTTATAGACCCCGGGCATCTTCTGGGCCTCGGCGGTATCGATGGAGACGATATTGGCATGGGAAACCTTAGCCTGAACAAGGGCAAGCTGCAAAGTGTCGGCAGGCATTTTCAATCCGAGATCGGCTCCGTAATCGCAGGTCCCCAGGACCTTGGCCAACGCCGTCGGACGCGGATATGCACCGCCCCAGATCTTGCCATCCGCTGGAATGGAGTATGCGAGAGCCTCTTTTCTCAACTCGCCGCGCAAGACCCGGGCGGCATCCATTACAGCATCCACCAATGGCTTGTAGCCTGTGCAACGGCATGCATTGCGATGCTTTTGAAACCAATCGCGGACATCCTCCCGACCGGGATTGGCATTCTGGTCCAAAAGCGCTTTGGCCGATACGATGAAGCCGGGGCTGCAAAAGCCGCATTGAGCCCCGCCGTGTACCATCCATGCCACCTGGAGTGGATGGAGGTCTTCAGGCGTGCCGATTCCCTCGATGGTTGTGATATTGGTCCCGTCTTCGACATTTTTCATTTTCGTCGCGCAGGAGCGAACCACCTTGCCGTTCATGATGACTGAACAGGCGCCGCACTGAGCCGTACCGCAGCCCACCTTGGTCCCTGTCAGCCCCAACTGTCCGCGGATGACATCCGCAAGCGAGGCTTCAGGATCAACAATAAGAGTCCTCTCAACCGCATTCACATTCAGGGCTTTCTTGAGCATTATTACCTCCGTTGCCTAAGAATTCTTTCCAAAACTGCAATTAGGATACCTGCATTCCCCACAAAACATGCACAGTCCGCCGTGGGCCAATCTGACGAAATCCGTGCGAGTAATTTCCTCTCCGGCAAGGACCCTGGGCAAGATCAGATCAAATATACTGGTCTTGTGATACATTACGCACCCGGGAAGCCCTAATACCGGTACGCTCCCAATATAAGCGAGCATAAACATGGAGCCTGGCAGCACTGGGGCCCCGTAAGTCACGATACGCCCTCCAGCGGCCTTGATCCCTGCGGGCGTCACATCATCGGGGTCCACCGACATACCGCCTGTTACACAGATCATCTCGGCGCCGGCCTCAAGGAATTTACCTATAGCCTCGACAATGAGCTCTACGCGGTCGGGCGCCAGAATCTGCCCCAAGACCCGGCACCCCAGTTCTTCGAGTTTTCCAATAACGACCGGACCGAACCGATCTTCAATGCGCCCCTTGTAGACTTCGCTTCCCGTGGTGACTATTCCCGCGCTAAGGCGGCGCATCGGCTTAACCTCGATAAGAGGGGCGTTCTTGCCGCAGATCTCCTCGATATGTTCTATCTTTGCCTCCTCTATGACCAGCGGAATGATGCGGGTGCCTCCAACCACAGCGCCCTGCCTGACGGTCTGATTGGAATGCCGCGTCACCATCACGGTCTCCGCAAGTTCATTAATTTCATAGAGCGCCTCGACATTTACTTTGAGGAGTCCATCTGCTTCGGCTACAAAATCCATCTTGCCTTCTTTTGGCCCGGAAAGCTTTAGGCCCTTTCCTATCGCTGCGCGGGCCATACGCTCGGCGGCGCTGTTTTCGTGCAGCAGGCCCGAGTGCATTTCCCAGACAAAGATATGCTCCTTGCCCATATCCAGCAGTCTCGGAATGTCTTCTTCCCGAAGGATATGACCCTTTTTGAAGGCGGGTCCTTTGAATTCGCCAGGGACAATTTGCGTCAAATCGTGACACAGAACCGATCCGGCGGCCTGTTGCACTGGAACCATTTTCACCGGTTCTCCCCTTCTGTGGCTAAAGAATGAGTAAAAACATCTGTCCGCCCCCGCATAATGCGCTTAAGAGCGGGATCTCGGAAGGCAGCAACAGGTAGTTGTGCGTGTCAAGTTCTGCAAATTCGATCAGACATACGGGACGACATTTTTTAAGCTGCACTAAGCGACGAACCAGCGGCTTCCGCGCCGTTTAATTCAAACCCTTATGCCGCATATAAATCAGGATATATACTCCCCTTACGAGTCTTTAGCATATGTAGCAAAAGACGGGCCACTTGTCCACGACATAGCGTAAATGGGCAAAGTCTGCGGGAACCACGAGCCAATGAGCTCTAAATTTCAGAAGCGGATGCAAAACGTGGACAGTCTTTATGCTCCGGCTAAACTCATAGCGTCGCACTGACCGCAACTTGGGACGTAGTAAATGCCTTTTGTGGCATGATGACCCAAAACGCCTCACTCGATAAACGCAATCGCCCTGCCCGGGGGGAGGGGCCATATCGCTAAAGCACATCGATCACAATGGGAGCCCATCCAAATGCACCATGGGAACGATCCTCATGAGCGGAGCATCGCCTCGCTGCCCGCGGAAGCGCAGGTAGATAATCTTTGGATCATTGCGGTTGTAAACAGTGATGAACGCTCGGATCCGTTTCAGAATCGAGTTGAGAAATATCGCAGGGAAGTGGAAGTGCCAAGGGACGCCAAGGGCTTGAAGCTTTCCATCCTGGATGGAAAAGCCGGCGGGAAGAACCAGCGAAACGATTCGAGAGGGGCACTCTCATGGCTCCGACCTGTTCAGCTACCACGCTTTCGCCCTCTGAAAGTTGCTTTGCCATACCTTACTAATTACCGACCATATACCGTGTCTATAAATCATTGGTGGGCAACGCTCCCGCTTTCGTCCACCCTGCTAGTTGAAATGTAGTCTAACTTATTCATTTGTTAATATGCAGTCAACCCTTAGCAGTTCAATATTATAAAGTCTCAGTCCCGCAAATCCAGCAGAACACGCTTGGCGGTATCTCTCTTGACGGTTTGCCCTTTGGGCAGAAGGCTGACATCCAAAGAGAGGGCTCCCTTCTCAAGAGCGGATCGTATAACCGGAATGACGCTTAGCGCCCCCTGAATCGCAATAACGCCTTGTTGATTGTCAGGCACCATGGTTTGAGCCTCGATTCTCAAACAGTCAATTCCCTGCGAGCGCACAAGGCAAGCACTAAAATCGAGGACCCCTTCAAGGGGAAAGACCGCCTCATCGAGATCGGTCATGCTCAACCAGCCTCCCTGCGCGATGGAACGTATCGAGCGCAGGCGATGCTTGACCCGTGCCAGGGTTTTAAGCACAGTTCCACATGGGCAAGTGCCCGGGACGAATCGGCTGACATCGCCGGTTCGGTATCGAATGAGGGGCATCCCCCTCCGAGTGAGCGTCGTAAAAACCACCTCGCCGAGATTACCTTCCGAAACGGCCTTTCCGGTCCCCGAGTCTACGATTTCAACATAGAGGTCGGCCTCCCGCAGGTGATATCCTTTCCCTGCCTCGCATTCCACACCGCCTCCAAACCCCATCTCGGTCATGCCGTAGTGGGTAAAAACTTCGCACCCCCACAACCGCCTCAGTTCCTTGGAAACCGCATCCGGAACATGATCGGCGGTCAAAAGCACGCTCCGGGGCGCGGCCTTGCCGGCGCTCGATCTGGCAAGTGAAAGCACCTGAGTCGGAATGCCCACCAGGGTGTCGATCCGTTCTTTTACCATGACCTCCAAGGTCTTGGAAGCCTCACGGACAGGGCCGTGAGGGACGCCGACCGCACCTAACCGTTCAAGTCCCTTTACCAAAAGATCCCCGACACTGCCGGGAACAGTTCCAGGCAGAAGAATCAGAACCCGCATACCGGGACCCGCAAGCGTAGACATGCCGTGATGAAAGAAGTCGATGGTCCGTTCCTGATCGTCGATCGTAAAGAAAACACGCTTAGGCTCGCCTGTCGTTCCGGATGTTTGAAGCGTCACAACGCGGCTCACCTCACTTTGCGAGACACACAGAAACCGGAGGGGCTGCCGCCGGATGTCCTCAGCCGTCGTAAAGGGAAATCGGCTAAGAGCCTCAAGGCCCCCGAGATCCTCCCGGGATAACCCCGCCAAATACTCCCGGTAAAACGGACTGCGCGCTTTCGCCCAACTGATTGTTTCCCGAAGTTTGGCAAGCTGGAAGGCCTCGATCCGTTCCCGGCTCAACCCGGTGCCATTTGTAACGATAGATCTCGAAAGCCATGCTTCCAGCGGTGTGATCTTCATGCCGCTCCCCCGTCTATCCTTTATCCCTGTAATAGCTACGCCCCTCGCTGTCCGTAATGTTATAGGCACAAAAGGGGATCAACCGGCCATCGGGGTGCACCACGTGGATGCAGCAATCCTTCAGCCGTTCCAGGTCCAGATTCCATGCGTCCTGGAAGGCCATTCCCGAAATGCAGAGCGAATGAGTCGGGGCCCGGTTCAAAATTTCGTCCCAGACGCCCAGGCTGTGAATCTGGCCGCCGGCGCCAGGGAATTGCCTTTCTTTTGGTCCGGACCAGAATTGGGTAACGAACCGGCGGGATTTGGCAGCGCCATCGGCTGCCGCAATTGGTTTACAGCCACAATCTTTGGATTGGTGCTGCGGCCATGGCAGCACTGTTCCATCGGTGAGGAGCACGAAGTTGCCATGAAACGAGCAAAGAGCGTTTTCGCATCCCGGAGGTTTGAAGTGTTCGGCCCTGAGTCTTGCGCCCGTCTGGGTTTGCATCGCAGTTATGATTTCAGGGATAGTGATTCGGTTCTCATCCTCTGGCGGACTCGGGTATCTGCCAAAGTAGCTCACGGGCTGAAAGTGAACGCCCCGAATCGCAGGAAGCCCCTGAAAGGCGAATTCGATAATAGGTCCGATTTGACCCGTGTTTATACCGGGAACGATTGTCGCAACGACGACCACCCCAATGCCGTGTCCGGCGCAGTGCTCGATGGCCAGCCTTTTCTCCCGAAGCAACTCCCGCCCGCGAATTCTTAGGTAAACAGAGTCCTCCATACCGTCAAATTGAAGGAATACGGACGCAACGCCGGCATCCTTCAATGCTTTAACGTAAGAAGGATCATTTGCCAGCCGCAAACCGTTCGTATTGATTTGAATGAACGAAAATCCCCTGGATAACCCCATGGCTACGATTTCGGGCAAATCATCGCGCAACGTCGGCTCCCCTCCGGAGAGCTGCACATTGCATGGGCCGGCAACGGCGAGCAGCCGGTCGAATTGCTCTTTAAGATTTTCCAGGGTCGGGTCGCATGCAGGTTTGTTTCCCGCATCGGCAAAACAGAAGGCGCAACGTAAATTGCAGCGTTGGGTTACCTCGATAAGGGCGGTGCATGTGTGCTGACGATGTTCCGCGCAAAGACCGCAATCCAGCGGACACCCTTTTTCCACGAGCGTGGAAGGGTTCTCGGGATAAGAGGGAGTTTTCGGGTTCACCCAGGAGGAGAAGGCGGGACTCCCACGCCAGATTACGGTCTCATGATAACCGTGTTCCGGGCACGACTTCTTGAGGAAAATCCGGTCTCCCCTGCCAACCCTCCACGCAGGGACCACGGCGAAACACTCCGGGCAGATGCTTTGCGTTTCCGAAAAAGAAATTTCTTCGATCACGGGCGCCCCTGGGTCAGGTCGAATCCGTTTTCGCTCAGCAGGCTCTTTACTTTCTCGTAGACACCCGTTACCAGAGCAGGACAACGCGCTGTGCGGTTTTTGGGGTCGTCGTCTAAAATGACGCTGCACCGGATACCGCCATACATTTCGCCGAATTGAGAGGAGAACCATTCAACCAGTTCCGAAATCATGAGATTTAGCTTTGGGTCCTCCTCCTCGTCCGAGGTACCTCTTCCGGCGTATAGACCTACAAGACAGGCCCCACCCGTGAGCGCCCCGCACACATCTCCACAGAACCCTATCCCTCCCGCAAGGCCGCTCATGGCTCTGATCAGGTCGGGATCACTCTTTCCTTGTGCCTCCATGCCCAGGAAAAGCAGGATTTGACTGCAAGAGAAACCCTTTTGGGCCAACTCAAACATCCGGACCGTTTCGGTTGTCATAAAGGATGGCTCCTCATCCGATTTGGAGTTCATGCACACCTGAGGCTTGCGGGCTTTTCCGCGATAGCAAGAAAATATCCGAGCTTAGCCCGGGAAACCGCTCGCTCGATTCTTAGCGCATCTATTGGTTCGCCGCCAGTGAGCGAACACCAGAAGGACCGCGCAGATCCTTGTGAGAAAACAAGCCGCGCGGCAAACTGTTTCAACGCCGCAGAATGGTCCTCCCAAGTGGAAACGGCAAATCCGCATTCCTTGAGTTCGACCATCAGTTCCTCTACGGACAATGCTCCGGTGAGGCAGCAGTCCATGGATAGTGCGCGAAGTTGCGGGATGGCTTCCGCATTGCGGACGTAGACGTCGTTTAAGATCAGCCGCCCCCCGCCCCTTAGAACTCGGAAGCACTCCCGCAGAAACCTTTGCGGGTTTGCGGAGAGCGACAGGCTGCATTCCGCGAAAACGCCGTCCCATTGGGCATCCTGGAAGGGCAGGCTCTCTCCCGCTGCTCGTATGAGGGGGAGGAAACTGTTTTTTGCGCGCCCCTGCAAGATCATCGGCAGCGAGGGGTCAACACCGGCTGCAAAGAACCCGAACCGCTGGTTCAGATGTTCCACCGTAGTCCCGGTCCCGCATCCCACGTCGAGAAGAAAGGAGCCGGGAGCAAATGCACATAATGAAAGAGCTCGCTGCGTCAGCGCAACTCCGCCCGGACGTATGAAGCCGTCCGTGCCTCCGTTTGCGGCAATCCGCTCATAGACCGCGCACGCGCCGCCGCTTGCCATTATACCCCCCTTCCGCCATTTTGCCGAGCGCAAGATCTGCCGCAAGAAGCTGCTCGCAACCATCTACGATGGTGATGCAGATGGATTTACGCGAAATTCGCGCGGGTCCGTTCCAACCTTTTGAGCCAATTTGTCCATAAGGACTCACTGGCGAGGTTGGCAAGTATAGCACAGGGACCGCTCATGGCTTGCCCAAAACCTCGTCCGCAACGTCTTCCCGGCCCAGTTCGATAAGCTTCTGTCTTGTGGGAATGCCGGTTTCTTTGTCCCAGCCCCGTCGTTCGTAATACTCGTCCTTCATCTGCTCGGACTTCTCCCGGTCCAACACCGCGCCTTTGTACTTTCCTCTGCTCAGGGGCTTTTCGAAAAACTTCCCGGGCAGGATGTCCATGGTCCGGGACATTGCCTGGCGAGCATCGAACATCCGTTCCAGGTTTCGAATACGTTCGGCGGCAAGCAGCATTTCCTCCATGCTCCAATCCTTGCCGGTGACCAGGTTGAAGAAATTAGTGGCCGTCTCGATAGTTTGAAAGATAAAGAGAAGGATGGGGGGCTAAGCCTTTGACCAAGTCGAGCTTCTCCACGGCCTCAGGGCCAATGTGGCTGGCGAAAGCTTTCTGCCCCTCGGCCAGCAAGTCGCCGTAGCCTTCTCGATAGCCGATCTTTCGGATGGCAGTAAGGATTGCCTCCCGGCCCCCACGTTCCATGGGCACGCCGTCGGTCTCTTTTTCCGTTATAATGCCTTCGTGGTATAGCTCCATAAGCAATCCGATAGAGGCGCAGACCTCGGTCGCATCGAGTCCCAGCTTTCTGGACAGGAGGACGGCCTCCCAAAAGACCTTCATGTCAAGATTCCAGACCGAGCCGGTAAAGCCGCTCCAGGGTTCGCAGGTGACAAAGCCCTTGCCGAGCTCCGGAACCGACGGAAAATTCTTGCAACGGACCGGACAGTTATAACAGCCGATGTTCTTGACGTTAAATTGCTCCACAAAGGCCGGCCCACCATAGTTGTTGATGATCTCTTCCCAATGCACGTCCTCATAGTATCCCACAGGGAAAAAACTAAGGGAATACATCATGGAGATGAAGCGCACCACTCCCCAGTTGGAAAGCTCTTGACAGGCCGGGTGTTTGCGGATTTCCAGTTTACCGCCACAGAGTACTGCAACAGCTCCTGAGGTTTGGCCACACCCACTTGGCCGGAGCCGCGCACCGCAATGGCCTTCAGGTTCTTTGATCCCATGACCGCGCCTGTGCCGGTACGGGTGGCTGAGGCGGCAACTTCGGTGATGATACTGGCGAAGCGCACCAGACGTTCCCTCGCCGGACCGATACAGACCACTTTGATTTCCGGGTCGCCCAGTTCTTGCTGAATCAGTGTCCGGGTCTCGAAGGTGTCCTTGCCCCAGAGATGTTCGGCGCTGCGGATTTCCACCCGGCCGTCCTTGATCCACAGGTAGCTGGGCTTTTCCGCCTTCCCGGTGATCCCGGATGTGGTCGAAGCCCGCGAATTTGGCCTCCGGTCCCCAATAGCCGCCAAAGTTGGACTTGGCCCTCAAATTGCTCAACGGCGAGAGGGCCGTGACATCGGTGCGGCCCGAGGATGGCATACCCGTGCCGCTCAAAGGACCCGTACTGAAAATGAGAGGATTTCCGGGGGCCAGCGCATCGGTGCCGGGCGTGTAGTTATCGTAAGCCAACCGGACGGCCGATGCCTCACCCTCCAAGGTATTTATCGACGTAAGGTTCCGTGGGTTCAGTTGTGATTTTGGAGTTGCTCAGATCTACCTTTAAAATTGAACCTACCCATCCATTCATACGGGACCACTCCTTTGTTTTCGTTACGCCGTTAATGGCATAACGTATGAAACTAAATTTCCACCTCCGTTCTCAGCAAATATCAGGCCATCGTTCCAACCAATGGATTCACTTGATCGGCCAGGCGCCGTCCATAAAAAAAGGCCGGCAGACTGTGGTGGAATTGGCCAACCAAACCCGCATGTGGAATCCCCGGATCCCACAGAACCGGGGTTCAGGACAAATGGTATGTCTTTTGTGGCATAATGCCACAGAATGCCCCACATTCGAATGCTCTCATCGATTCCTGTTTTCCGCCCCGATACAAGAACCTATCGAGCTGACCATCCACAACGCCATGAATGCCGGCCCAGGCTGCGCCATTGCTTCTGGATCAGAGCGATAGCAAGGAGGCACATAAGAGAGTCTATCGGAAGCCTTTCAGTGGCATGAATTATGTATAAGGTTTTGCGCACCCGATCCCTGGGGCTTGGCAAAATTCCGGCAACGGAGTGTTTTAAAAGACCTTAGCACGATAGCTATGAAATGATCTGCTCGATAGGCTAAGAAGGATAAATTCTTAAATAGACAGGAAAACGGCATGTCTTCTGCGCCGAGCGATTCTTTTCACAGGAAGATCGATTACCTGAGACTTTCGATTACCGACAGGTGCAATCTTCGCTGTTTGTACTGCATGCCCGAAGAGGGCGTCACCAAGCTCCAACACTCCCAGATTCTTAGCTACGAAGAGATCGTAAGGCTCGCCCGAATTTGCATATCCATGGGAATATCCAAGGTGCGCATAACCGGAGGCGAGCCGCTGGCAAGAAAAGAGGCTCTTGAGCTGTGCAAAACCATAGCCGGCATTTCAGGGCTGGACGGCCTGAGCCTGACCACCAACGGGGTGCTCCTGTGCGATCTTGCCGAAGAGCTTTTTCGGGCGGGTATACGGCGAGTAAATATAAGCCTTGATACCTTAAAGCCCGAGAGGTTTTTGCAAATCACAAGAAGGGATCTCTTCGAGCGGGTCTGGGCCGGGATAATGGCGGCTCAGAGGGTCGGTTTTTCGACCGTAAAGATTAACACGGTGGTCCTGGCAGGTATAAATGACGACGAAATCAAGGACTTGGCGCGCCTTACCTTCCGGTATGCCGTGCATGTCCGGTTCATCGAATTTATGCCTTTTGCCGAGCATGAGTGCCGGACGCGCTTCTTTCCCGCCTCCCAGATACTTGAGCGGCTGCGCCCGCTGGGAAGCCTTGAGGCCTCAAACGGTGAGGAGGCCGACGGTCCGGCTCTTCATTACGCGTTTAAGGGCGCTTTGGGAAAAATCGGCATCATCGGCGCGGTCTCCAACCATTTTTGCTCAAGTTGCAACCGGCTAAGGCTTACGGCGGACGGTAAGCTTAAAACGTGTCTTTTTTCCGCCGATGAAACCGATTTGCGACTTTTGCTGCGCACCGGCGCTAAAGACTGCGAGATTGCCGCAGCGATTCTTTCGGCCGTGCGCAAAAAACCCGAAAGGCACCATCTTGGCGACCCTGTTTTTCGCAAGGCCATTTCAAGGCCGATGTTTTCGATTGGAGGATGATTTTTTGAGGGGCCTCGATGAATTCCTTGGTTTCAGCTTCGTTCAAATACCTCTCCGCCTCTGCGGCCTTCGCTCTTTCCCCCCAATAAGCATCCTCGATGCCTGGTGAGACGTTCATACTCTTTTATGGACATCAGAACCGCGACCCGCTGTTTGGTTTTCTCAACCACAACCGGTTCCACCAGGGCCACTTGGAGATAGTGGCCCAACTTATTCTTCATCTCGGTCGCCTTTACGGTTACCATGTTCGGGAACTCCTTTCGTCACACAGAATTTGACCATTTTAGCTAGTGTCCATCCGGAAACCCTTATTTGACTGAATTATTTGGCAAAATAGCGATTTTGGTGTTGTATTTTTGCTGGTTTTCTGGCATTCTATTTTGGATAACACCTGGATTTA
>JAJYDE010000066.1 GCA_021777755.1 Deltaproteobacteria bacterium | reverse complement strand
GTCGACCATGTAAGTACATAGAGCCGTCTCCAAAGTCTCAACCCGAAACCCATAAGAACTTGAAAGGACAGGTATTTCTGCTAAGTTAGCAGCATTGGGTCCGACCCCGGCTCTCCGGTCGACCCCGGCTCTCCGGCTCTAAAACCCCGGCTCTAAGACCCCGGCTCTCTCCCCGGCTCTCCCCCGGCTCTCCGGCTCTCACACCCCGGCTCTCACAGGCTCTATTGCCCCGCCTCTACTTGCTAACCGAATAATTTGACAGAACTTCCCCGAATTGTTAGTATTACTTTGTAACACAGTAAATTTTATTAGGAGACCTATGTTGAGAAATACCAAACTGATCACCATTTCCATTTTGCCCGAGCTTCTGGAAAAGCTCAATGACCTGGCGCAGGAAGAATCCCGTACCCGAAGCGAACTTCTGCGTGAAGCTTTGCGTCGGTATATCGGCGAGAAAGAAGGCGAGCATTTGCGGCGCTATGGCCGGGCTAAGGCCAAGGCCCTGAATCTCAAAGCGGGGGATGTGGAACGGTTGGTGGATGAGTACCGCGCCGAAAAGTCAGGCACGTAAATAACCGGCTATGACCAAGACGGTCCTGGACACCAATATTCTTGTTTCTGCTCTCCATTTCGGCGGCAAACCGGCCCAGGTTTTGGACATGGCCGTCAAAGGCAAAATCCAGAACGTGATTTCCCAGCCGATCCTTACGGAACTCAAAAACGTTCTTATCGCCAAATTCATGTGGGAACCACGCGAGGCCCAAAACGCCGTCGAGTGGTTGCTCTTGTGTTCCGAGATGGTCAAGCCGGCAAAGCGTCTTCGGATTGTCGATTACGAACCGGACAACCGGATTTTGGAATGTGCCGAGGCCGGGGAGGCGAACTTCATTATTTCCGGCGATCGGAAACATTTGCTGAAACTCGGTCAGTACAAGGAGATAAAAATTGTGGATGCCGTCTCCTTCATCAGACAGTTTGCCTGATATGCCCTTTCACTACTACCCATCATATCGTCAGTCGGCCAGATATCTTTGAGTCACTGAAATTCACAATCGGTCTCTTTTGTGATATGATTGTATTAGTAATCAATAGCTTTAGACGTATCAAATGGGACGTTTCCCAAATAGCTGGCAAGAAGAATCAGAAATTCATTATAGAAAGGGTCCTTAATTTCGGTAATGAAGGCGATTTTCGGGAAGCGGTGAAGCGGTATGGAATGCGGAATATGGCTGGCGTCGTTCTGGGAAGCCGGAACCTCGACCAAAAATCCCGTGTCTTTTGGTGTCAGTATTTCGTAATCGTTCACCGGGGTTGAAGGCCGATCAACTTTTTAGCTTGCGTTCGAAACCATAATAAGCTATTCCATCATGCATGGAAAACGCATTCACTTTTAAAAACCGAACCTTTTCATCCACTGACGTTGGTCTTGTCCGGCGGGTGATCGCCGAACACTCTGAGGAAGGTCGCTGTGCCCTGTCGAGGTGCTGTGCCTTGCCAGCCAAGGCGAAGATGTGGATATCGGCAGAAAGAACCTTTCGGAGGCGCTTTTCATGTTCCTTCGATCCTGCTACGCAAGAGGAACTCTTGATGCGGTATTGAAGGACTGTGGATTCAACCCGGCGATGGGTCCGGCGCCGGACATCCCTCCTTGTGAAGAACACATTGATATTCCTTTATACCTTCTTTCAAAATTTGAAGAAAATCGCCAATGTCACCGCGCATAACACCGGTCCCTTGGGAGGTCCTTGAATGTATTTTTCTAAAAGCCGGTTTCGCTTTCGAACGTGCAGAGAGCAGCCACAGATCGTATAACAGAGAGGGGTGTTTGCGGCCTGTTGTGATACCAAAATACTTGGTAAATTTATCTAAAAGGGCCTCCGTTTGGGCTTCCAGTTTGTCAATCTTGCCCTCAAGCCTCTCCATATCCGGTTTTACCGCTTCCCGAATCGCGGCAATGAAAGCCTCTTTTGTCAGCGTCTCAATCCAGCCCATGGGAATCCCCTTTTAAGACTCAAAAATTAGCGCTTTGATCATCTCCAGGCAGTCTTCAAGAACCTCCGAGGGCATTTTACAAACGAACTCGGCCCTTCGGCTTCTCCAATCGAGGCTTTTCAACTGATCGGAGAGCACCGCGCCTTCCACGCCGCTTCCTTCAGGGATATAAGACTCGAAAGTATAACCTTTAACCTGCCTTGTTATCGGGCAAAAAATCCCCAGCCCCACTTTCTGGTTATAGACCTTGGGGGACAAAACCAGGGCGGGCCTGCGTCTGGCTTGCTCATGGCCGCTTTGAGGAGTAAAGTCGATACTTACAACGTCACCGCGGTCGGGAACGTAGGGCTTTTTTACCAAATTTCAGCTCCTTGGGGTTCACCGGTATCGATTTCCCCGTGCAGGTTCCTCTCGGTAATCCCTTCCAGCATTTTGCATAACAAATATTTTCGTTTCCGATTGGTTCGTTTGACCAACAACCCGCCATCGGAGATTGAAAACTCGACAGCGGTATTTTCCAGCAAACCCAGTTCCTCCGCCAAATGGCTCGGTATCCTGATCCCCAAACTATTCCCCCATTTCTTAATTTCCGGCATGGGTTTTTCTCCCTTCCAAAAGTTTATACATAGTATAAACATTACTTCCGGGCCGGGTCAACTGGAGAATCATACATCCCCCGCCACCCATTCCGGCCCGGCCATTTTCCCCGGCGACCTTTTTACACAATGCGTGGCACAGGCAACGCTTTTTTGCCTGTAGCCGAAGGAGGCGAGGGATTGATTCAAATTCCCGGCCGTTTCAAAGAGACGCCGGGGGAAGGCGGCAGGCTCGCCGGGCAATCCGCGGATAATCAATCAAAACATTTTGCAAGAAGCGGCGCGGCCATTACTTGCGCTGATCATATGGTGTGGCGTATCGGCTGGCTGGCTGTTGGATTTTGATATTCCCGCCGCTTTCTCCTCGGACACCCGCGGGCAAGCCGCGTCGCTTCGGACGCGGGTGGCCCGCAGGGTTGGCACCATAGGACCGCCGGGGTAAAAGGGCCTATGCTTAATGCCCCGCCGGCGCGGGGGGTAATTTCTCCGTGGTATCGTAAAATTTCAGCAGGTAATTTGAAATCGAGTCCAGGTCGAACTTGTGCCAGTCCAATTTCGCATCGTGCAGGTCGACTTCGGCCCCGTTGAGGATCTGCGCGGTCCGAGCGCTCCTCGGCGCGGGATGGAGTTGCTTGTCGGCGGCTAGCAGCGCCTTGCTCTCCCGAAGCAGCAACAGGACCTGTTTGGCCTTCCGCGGCACATTGGGCAAAATTCCCATTCTCGCATTATGGCATCTCGCGCATACCCCGGACATCTCATCGGGGGTCAAAACCTTGGTCACCATTGAACCGTGGCAGGTCACGCACTCCGGACCCCGACCAGTCGATTCCAGCATTTGGTAATGCACGCTCTGTTTGAACTTGTAGTATTCGGCCCCGTGGCATTTGCCGCAGGTCGCGGGTATGTTTTTGAAGTAAACCGTGCTGTGCGGGTCGCTTGAGCCAAGCACGCCAGTGTGTGCCTCTTTTTCCCCGGCCGCCCCCGGATTGCCTCCGTGGCAGTCGTTACACTTTATGCCTTTTCGCTGGTGGATCGACCCTATCCAGCCGTGCGATTTAACGCCGTAAAAGCTGCTCGCCGGAAGTTTGGAGTGACACTGGACACAGCTATTTATCTTCACGGCGTTTTCGGCGGATATGGCGCAATGAACGTAGACAAACGCCACGCAGGACAACACAAAAAAAGGCACAAACTTAGCTCTCGACATGTTCGCCTTTCTTTACCGCTCGGCCGTAACGGCGCAGCAACAGATAGGAGATCACCCAAGCCGCGGCGCTCACGACAACGACATATATCGCCATTGACGCCGGGGCGATGTGGAGAACATCGATGTATCCCGACACGGTCGTCATGAAAAGAAACGCCGCCACGGCAATACCCGCGGAGGTCATGAAGGGTCGGTGGAGAGGATTTTCAATGTAGTTGTGAGCTTCGCTCGCGCGGTCGAGAAAGGGGATCGCAACAAGGATAAACGCCAGTATGCCCGGGAAAAAGACCCCTCCGATAGCTTCCGGGCCGATTTTGGCCCCGGCTATGGATATTGAGAGGTCGCCCGGAATCAGCTTTAAAAACCCGTATATGGGAAGAAAATACCAGTCGGGCCGCATCACCGGAGTTACAGGCGAGGGCGGTCCGAACGTTTCAATAGGATTCAACGGGATGTAGGTCGCCATGAGCACTACCACGAACAGCAGGAAAAAGAAGAGCGAAACGCTTATATAGCTCTGCTCGGGCCAGACGGGAATGCCGATCAGCCTCTGCCCTCCCCGCGCCTCCTTTCGCTTCCTGTTGGCCCCCGGTTCGGTGTGCTTCTGTTTTATCAAAACGAGCATGTGCAGACCGACCAGGGACACAAGCACGGCCGGAATCACCATGACGTGCAGGAAGAAAAATCTCGGCACAGTCGCGTGGGCCGGAAACTCCCCGGCGAAAAGAAGCCGTGCTATCCAGTCTCCCACCCATGGGACCGATTTCGAAATATAGTAGGCGATGGAGGTGGCGGTCACAGAAAACTGGCTGTAGGGCAAAAGATAGCCGGTAAAGGCGGCCCCGAGGGTAATCCCGAGAAGGCCAAGACCGATCAGCCAATTGATTTCCCGCGGCTTGCGATAGGCCGAAGTGAAATAGACACGCGCCAGGTGGGCAATGACGGACGCGATCATGATCATGGCCGACCAGTGATGGATGCGCCTGACAATCACGCCCAGCGGGAGAAGGTCGATTTTGACCACGCTGGCATAGGCGGCGGGAACCATGGCGCCGAAAAGCGAGATCTTCCCCGTCGAAGGTTCGTAGAGAAGGCCGAGAAAAATCCCGCTTAACACGAGGGTTACAAAGGAAAAAAGCGCTACTTCCCCGAGAAGGAATGTCGGATGGACAGGAAACGCCTTATTTAGAAACTTGTCCTTGAATTTTTGCAACTCCAGGCGTTCATCAAACCATTTAGAGATCATCGCGGTTTCCTCCGACATCAAACCTGCGGACCGATCGGGCCCGAAAAGCCGCTGGTAAAAACAAGGGTTCCGTCCCTGGACACCTTGACGCCGATCTGGGCAAGAGGGATCGGCGCCGGCCCGCCCATTACCGTGGCGCCCCGCGCCGGATTGAAGATGCTGTTGTGACAGGGGCATTCGGTGTAGGAGGCCTCGGGGTCCTTTTTATCTTTCACCCATCCCACTATGCAGCCAAGATGGGTACAAATGGCGCTGTAGGCAACAAACCCCTGGTCGGTCAACTCCGGTCGGGTCGGCGGCTTGAACTCGCTTTGCTCAAGGCGAATGAGTTGAACCAGATTGGCCTCGTTGCCGCTCTTGCCCTTGGGATAGACAAGGACCGCCTCGCCCGGCTCAAACTCGGAGGCCTTCAACAAATTGCCCATCCGGCTGCCCCTGGCGTATACCAGCAGGTCCCCGCGCGAAACAGTTGCCACATAGCCCCCGCCCTTTTTTGACGGTGCCAGCAGCTTTAGAAACGACAACACCGAACCGACGGCGGCTGCGACAACGGCCAGGACAAACCCGCGGGCGAACTGCCGGCGCGTCACATGCCCCTCCCTGCCCTCGGAGTTCGTATCTACCATAATACTCCCTCCTCGCGCTCCTCGGCAATTTCTCTAAATGAACAAAAACCTTTCGCGTAAACAAGGAGCAGAACGCCGGCTATCAGGAACTCGAAGGCGAGCAGCGTCCCGAGTTGATAGTCATTTCCCCGTCCGGACAACAGCAAATAGGCAAAACCCGCCGTCACGCACAAACCAAGCACCGAAAGCACAACCACCAGAACCATGGCGAGTGTGGAACATGAGGGCTTCTTTTCACGAAGGACCTCGAAACTCATTTCTCATCTCCCTTTTCAAAAATTACATAAACAACATAGCCGAGCAGGAAAAGAAAAATGATCGCTCCAAATGCCAGCAGGCCTACCTTATAGGAACTCATTTCTCCGCTAAACCGCGGAGCAAGCGCCGGTCGTGCGCCCTGAGTCTTTTCGGCGGCAAGTTGGATGCGTATCTTTGACAGCCGCGCCACGGCGGCAACAGTCACGTTCATGGGGTCTATCCGAGTGAAGCCGCCGGTGTCCTTGTGACACTTCGAACACACTTGGGGGACTTCGGGGATGACGTTTCGATGCGCGTGGTGACAGTGAACGCAGGAAGGCCCCCCCTTTTTGCCAAGATAAGCCTTGCCCATGATACTGTCTTTGTACCTGCCAACCGAAGCGGAGTGGCATTTCGCGCACATTTTGAACAGCTCCTGGCCCGAGACCTTGCCCACAAAGCCGTTGGCCTTCGACATGGCCGCCGATTGAATGGCCAAAAACTGCGGACCACTCAGTTGGAGCACGTTGCCCACCGCGACACTCGCGTTGCCGCCGTGGCAGCGGTCGCAGGTAATCGAGTTGTGAAAATGAATGGAGTCGCGCCAATCGGTGATAGGTTTGGCCAGCGACCCCCCAAGGGCTTCATGGCAGACGATGCAGGCGCTGCGCGCCACTACGGCATGCGCCGCCGGAGCGCTCGACATGAGGAAAACCGTACAGCATAAGACCCAAAGCCATTTTTGTCCGTTCACATCTTCGCCTTGAATTATGAATAACCGTCCAATAACCCGGTCCGCGCTCCGCCGACGAGAAGACACTTGGCCGTTTGCGGACCCGCTTTCTCCAGGGGCAAGGGGGGGCCGAGCACGCCCCCCCTTCAGGCCGCTTAAAACATGAACCAGGCCAACAGATAAAGCGTGTTGTTACCGGATGCGCCGCTGCGTACCCCGTTGAACTGATTGAAAATTACATACTGCAACGTGAACTTCGCAAAACCGAATCCGCTCGGCCCGTAGTCGTGCCAGGGCGGCATATAGTCCAGTTCGAGCAATTCGCCGTTGCTGTTGGGATTGCCGGTCGGATCGACGGCCGTGCCGTAAAGCGTGGCATCGTCGCTTCCGGTTGTCGAAAAATAACCGATCGAGCCTCCCACTTGACCGCAATGAGATGTTCGATAATAGTAGTTGCCGTTGATTTTGAAAGTATCCAGATAATTGGCCTCGCTGCTCGCGGCCCCCACCTTGACGCTGCCGGCGAGGTCCTGCTGCTCGTGCAACCAGGTTGTTTCCACGGAGAAGTCCTGCTGGCCCATGATATACTGATACTGGGCGTCAAAGCCTTCGTCGGTATAGTTGTCCGCGGGCGCGCCGGGATAATTTGAATATGCCCTTGCGGCCAACCCGTAGGTGCCGATTTCAAACGAATGCGGCCCGTATTGGTGGGTAATCGCCAAACGCCAGTAAGGAATGCCTCCGTCGGTGTAGGCGCCGAGCGGATGATTTCCCGCTCCGAAAGGAGCGGTGATCCCGTCGAGCGAAGTGCGATAGACGCTTGTATCGATGTAAATCCAGTTATCCCAATAACCGTAAGCGCCCATGCCCCCCACCTGGGAGGACAGTGAAAAGATCAACGGGGCGGCGACCGGCGTTACCGGAGCTGCCCCGATGTTTGAGAAACCATACGGATAGCTCCAGGCCGGGAGGGAGTTCCAGGGGTCTTCCGATGTCGGATTGTTATTGAATGTAAAGCCGTAGACGAGGTTTTTCCCGCAAAGGGGAATGGAGTTGGCGTATCGAATCTCCGACTGATCGACGTAAAAGCGGTTGTTGGTGTTCGCGTAAGTCCCCTGCACAAGGGCGCCCCAATGGCCGTAAATCTGCCCCCCGTAGAACAGGCTGGCCGCCTGGGGAGTGCCCACCGTATCGTTTTCGGAACTCAGGGCGTGAAGAGACCAGCTGTTCTCAGGCAAACTGCCCGGCGGCGGCGTCTGCTTCGTGTGCGTATAGCTCAATTGAACCATGCCCGCCACGGGCGGCACGCTCGGATGGGATGCCCCGTCCTTGTTCATTACATACCCTGTTAGCTTGAAAGTCCGGCCGACCGGCGTCAGTTCGGGAAACATGGTGTGGCATACGGAGCAGGCGAAGCCGGTCTGACGGGCGAAACTGGGCACCGCCAAGGCGTCCTTGGACACAAAAACACCGACCATTGCGGCCGATACCAGTAAAACCAGGAGTTTGCTAGACCAATTCGAACCCATTTCTCCTCCTCCTCCGGCGGGGAAAACGCCTTAGCCCCGACCCGCCTCGATTACGGAAACTCATGGTCAACAGGACGGCCAGGGTGTCACGGCACCCTGGGACGCTCAATCATTTGGGTTTGAACGCCTGCTTGATATACTGGATCAGATTTTGAACATCGTTGACCGAAAGATCCGAAAAAGAGGGCATCTGCCCCTTGCCGCTTTCTATGGAGTCGACCATGGTCGCATCGATATTGGGAGCCTGCCAGAAAACCTTGCTGGTAAAATTTGCCGGCTTTGGACTAAACGCCATGCCCGCGGGCCCGTTGCCCTTGCCCTCGGCGCCGTGACAAAGAACGCATTTCGCAGAATAGATCGTCTTGCCTTTTGCCGCATCCGCCGCCTTCGCCATCGCCGGCGCACCGCAACACCCCATCAAACACACAATCGCCCCATATGCCAGTGCCTTTTTCAACATCGCTCCGCCTCCTTATTCTCAGTTGTGGAGACCGGGAAGTCTTTTCCATGTCTCCGTCGAAAAATCGGGTTATCCCAAACCTACTGTGCCGAAAAATACAATCTCAGAACGGTACAATCTGGTTTGAGCCTTCGGGCGCAACAGCTGACAATAAGTCCGGCATCGCAGCTGTCTGGTGTGCGGCAAAAACGCCCCGGCAACGGAAAGGCTTGACAAGGCCCGCCTGGCCGAACCACCGTCAACGGGAACTCGGCTCTTTTATACCATGGGAAAAGAGCGTCGGTCAATTCCAAGGGTTTTTTAGCCTCTTTAATGAAACCGGCGCCCTTGATGATCTCCCCTGCTCGGCTCAGCTACTTCAACCCGGCCAGGGCCGGGGCACAGCAATCACCGCACCGGCGGCAAAACCAGCTGCCTTTGAAATCTATTTCTTCAACGTATGTAGACGATTTCATGACACATTCCTGGTCGTTGCAGTGAACCAGTCCCAGTGTGTGACCCAGTTCATGCACAGACTCCTTGAACAGCCGCTTGTCCAAAAGCGACGGGTTGGACGGCAGACCATAAGACCTGTTATCGAGACGATAAGAGCTGACGACGGCGCATCTGCCGTTTAAGCGCGCCTCACCGAATACGAAGGTTAAAATGGGAATATAGAGATCGAGCCCCGTAACGGCGAGCACCTTGGAAGCCGCCCCCTCGGCGTCGCGCTCCAGTCGTTCGATGATCGAAGCCGAGCTGTACTGGCGCCGGTCGGGATTGAAAAAGGGTTTGGGGTCCAAGCCGTTCAAGGAAACCTCCACCCTGGTGCGAAAGCCCTTCCGCAAACGGTCGCGGAGGTAGTCGATATCGCCCGGGAAATCAATGGGAACCAAAAGTATCATAGCTTAATATCAATACACCAGACCGTATTTGCCGATTTTGTCGTAAACAGTGGCCTTATCGACTCCAAGCAGCCGGGCGGCAAGCGAGACGTTGCCCCCGCTCTTATCAAGGGCTAATTGAATGTGTCGTTTCTCCATTTCGGCCAGGGGCAGCACCACATCCGCCGAAGGCCCCCCGGGCGCCACGAGGCCGGCAAAATCCGAGGCGGTGATAATTGGAGGCCTTCCGACCACCACGGCCCTCTCGACCGCGTTTTGAAGCTCCCTCACATTGCCCGGCCAACTCGCCTTTTGCGTTAAAAGCTCCATGGCCCCGGATGAGACGCCGGTGAAGGGTTTGTTCATGGCGACGGAAAACTTTTCGACAAAATGATCCACCAGCGGCGGAATGTCGGAGGCCCGCTGCGTTAGAGACGGCAAGCGGATATTGAACACATTCAGCCGGTAATAGAGGTCCTCGCTGAAACCGCCCTCTTTTACCGCCTCTTCAAGGTCCTTGGCGGTGGCCGAGATGATCCGGAAATCCGCCTCGACGACCGCGTTTCCGCCAAGCCGGGTGAAGCGTCGGGTTTCCAGGACGCGCAGCAAATCCATTTGCGCCTTCGGGCCGATGTTGCCGATTTCATCGAGAAACAGAGTCCCCCTGTCGGCCAGTTCGACCTTGCCCTTGCGCCGGTACCGGGCGCCGGCGAAAGCTCCCTGCTCGTGGCCGAAAAGCTCGGATTCCGCCAGGGCATCCGTGAGTGCGCCGCAATTTAAGGTGATCAGCGGGAAATATTTACGTTTGCTGTTTGAATGGATGGTCCTGGCAACAAGCTTCTTGCCCGTTCCGGAAGCCCCCTGGATCATCACCGTCACGTCTGTTTGCGCCACAGTCCGGATGGCATCGAAGACCTCCAGCATCCGGGGGCTTTTACCGACGATTTGCTCGGTCGAAACAAGCGAGCGGATTTCTTCCTTAAGGCTGAGATTTTCCCGCAGCAAACGGCGCTGTTCCGAGGCGTTGCGAATGAGCCTGCTCAGATCGTCGGGATCCACCGGTTTTGTTATGTAATCGTAGGCCCCCTGCTTGAGCGCCTGGATGGCGGTATCCACCGACGCATAGGCCGTCATGATTATGACAACCAACTGGCTGTCTATTTCCTTCAATCGCCCCTGGAGCTCGATGCCGTCCATGCCGGGCATCTTGATATCCAGAAGCACGATGTCGAAATTGGAATTCCCCATCTTCTCCAGGGCTTCCATCGCCTCGGCGGCGGTCTCCACCCGGAAGCCCTCCTGCAAAAACCACTGAAGCAGGGAATCACGGACCGACGGTTCATCGTCGACAATGAGCATGGATACCCGTTGTGTCATTTTCCTCCCCGATCCGAATCGATCACCTGGCACTGCAATCGGCGTGAGCAAGGCGTCCGCAACAGCATGGGCAACGAAAAAACGGCGCTCCTTCTCTTGGCCCTCGTAGCGGGCGACCTACGGTTTTCAGTTTTAAAACCCCGAGCCACTACGCCTGGCCATGGTGCCAGTCAAGGTTTCCCGGCCCCTTTTCCCTTGGAAATATCAGCCGGAAGGCGGCCCCGGCACCCGGTTCGGACTCCACCTCGATTTGACCGCGGTGCCTAAGCATGATGCCGTAGACCACCGAGAGCCCCATCCCGGCGCTATGTCCCCCCTCCTTGGTCGTAAAAAACGGCTCGAATATGCTCGAACGCATTGTCGGCTCGATGCCTTTGCCGTTATCGGCCACAGTTACCAGCAATGCTCCGCGGTCCGCGGCCTCCTTAGTCGAAACCCTGAGCACCCCGCCCGCGGGCATGGCCTCCACAGCGTTCATGAAAAGGGCGATCAGCACCTGTTCCAACTGATTCGCATCACCCAAAAGCGTCGGGTCCTCCGCCTCCATTTCCGTTATCGTCTTTATGCTATTCATCTGGAAATGGTGGTTGGTGATTGAAAGACTCTTGTCGATAATGTTGTGCATGTCAACCTTTTCGAGGATCGCTTCCGAATTTCGGGAAAACTGAAGCAGATTCTTGACTATGTTGCCGCACCGTTTGATCTCGCTTATGCAAGCCTCGAACTGCTTGAGGATCTCCTGTTTTGCCTCCTCCGTAACAGGTCCTCCGCTTATCCTGCGCGATATCAGCTTCGTATAGGCCAGCACGCCGCTTAGAGGGTTGTTTATTTCGTGGGCCACCGAGGCCGCAAGCCTGCCCATGGACGCCATTTTGGCGTTGTGGACGACTCTGCGCGCAAGTTCCCTGTTTTCAGCTTCAGCCTGTTTGAGGCTGGCCACCATGCTGTTGAACGAATCCGCCACACCGGCTATCTCGTCCTGCCCGTCCAGTTGGATGCGGAAATCCAGGTTGCCCTTCTTGATCTCGCGTGGGCCCTCGGCAAGCTTTGACAATCGCCTGTTGACGTTTCTAATGATGAAAAGCCCGGCGAAAAGCTCAATTAACAAAATCGCGCCCACCGAATATAGAATCATAAGCTTGAGGCTTCTGGAAATATTGCCGGCCGTTCCCCCGAAATCGAACTGAGAGTCGAGCATACCCAATATTTTCAACTTCGCCGGAGGGGGATGGCAACCGCGGGCCGAGCAGGCCGGTTCATTTCGAATGGGCTCGAAAACGCCAAGTATGCGGTTTCCCCGCGAAGAGACAAAAGTTCTCGCGCGGTCTACGCCGCGAATATGTTCGAGCTTCTTTTTGCCGCTATGGCATACGATACACTCTTTTGCCGACATGGCGACCCTGCGGCCGATCTCGCTTTTTTTCGAGCTGAAAATAATCCTGCCGTCCTTGTCGAAAATCCGGATCCCGTATACCCCCGGCCCGCTGCCCAGAGCCACTATGGTCTTGCCCACATCAAGCTGACGGTTTAGCAGCATGCTTTGGCGCATGGACCGCAAAAGCAGTTTGTTGGTGGCAATGGCTTCCCCTATGAGGTGATGTCTTTCAGCCCTTATGATGAATATCGTAAGGCAGATGAACACAATTGCGCTTATGAGCAAAAGGAGGCAAAGAAGCCTGAGTGCGAGCGAATTGGAAATATTTTTCACCTGGAATCCCCCAGCCTTGCCGATGCGGTTGAGCGACCTGAAATCCATGTCCCCGCGGAGAGCTCTCAGCCAGGCGGCAACTTGGAGCGGCGACTCCCCGGAAACTGCGGCGTCATCGTGATGAGGATTTGCGAAACATCCGCGGTTTGGACTTGGAAATGGTGCTTGAAATTTGGAGCCAGGCGGTAAAGACGATTTTTAAGTCCCGCGTTTTTGCCCGCGAACTTCGATTGCGCGGCTTAAGACAGCAAAAAGTATACAATCGCTGTGCGCAATAAACAAGTAACTCGCCCATTTCGAACCGGCATGGTTACAATCTCCTGGCGCAAAGAACCGCTCGGCTTCCCGCCGCCCGAAGGGTCTAGCGGGCAATGGAGACAGTTTGGCGGGCAGAAGGCCTCAGCTCGCACACCGTAAAACCGGGGGATACTCTTTGGTCGAAAGTTTGGCGGGACGCGGCATCGGGCAAGGCATTGAAATATTTTCCGGCAGCCTCGGACACGGCGCCGGCGGGCGTACAACAGGAAAAGGAGTCGGGCCGGCAAAAAGCCCGACTCCTGTTGCCCGAAACTACATGAGACTGAAGATGGAATTGCCCGCAAGCGAAAAGAAATAGGAGGGGAAGATACCCAAAACCAAAACGGCGGTGGCCGCGGCCGCAAGCGCAATAACGATCCCCGGGGATATGGAGCTTATAACCACAGCGTTTCCCTCGGGCTCGGGCTTGAAATACATGGTTACGATCACCCGCAGATAGTAGTAGATCGAAACGACCGAGTTGACGCCGGCCGCTAAAACCAGCCAAACGTAGCCCGAGCGAAGAGCTTCGGTAAAAAGGTAGAACTTTCCCATGAACCCGCCGGTAGGGGGAAGGCCGGCCAGGGAGAACAAAAACACCGACATGACAAGCCCGATGACGGGGTACTTGAAGCCAAGGCCGGCAAAATCCGAGATATTGTTGAACTCTTCGCCCTTCTTGCAAAGTAGGGCAACGACGGCGAAGGCCCCGATATTCATGAAGGCGTAAACCAGGAGATAATAGAGCATGCCCGCCTGTGCAAGGCCGGTTCCGGCAACAAACCCCAGCAGGATATAGCCCGCGTGGGCGATGCTCGAGTAGGCAAGCATCCTCTTGATGTTTTCCTGTGCCAGGGCGATGATGTTTCCAACCGTCATGGTAAGAAAGGTCGCGACCCACATGATGGGCACCCAGCTGTGCTGCATGGGCGCAAGCGGCACCAGTATGGCGCGAATGAGGGCGGCAAAGGCCGCTGCTTTCACACCTGTTGCCATGAACCCGGTAATGGAGGTCGGAGCGCCCTCATAGGTATCCGGAGTCCACATATGGAAGGGAACCATCGAGATCTTGAACCCGAATCCGGAGATCATAAGGACAAATCCGGCAACCAGGAACTTCAAATTCAAAATCCGCGGGTGGGTCTTGATGAATCCGGCGATTTTTACGATGTCAAGGCTACCGGTGGCCCCGTAGACAAAGGCGAACCCGAAGAGAAGAAAGGCCGAGCCGAAGGCGCCCAGGAGGAAATACTTGAAGGCGGCCTCCCCGGACTTCAACTGGTCCTTATGGAAACCGGTCAGGGCGTAAATGGCGATGGACATGGTTTCCAGGGCAACGAAAAGAAGGATGAGGTTGCCGGCAACGGCCATGAAAACCATTCCCGCACCCGCGAAAAGAACCAGTGAATAATATTCCCCGGACCTGATGCTTTCGAAAAATTTGCCGTAATTCATCGACACCAGGATGGTCAGGATAATGATGATACAAATCACGCCGGTGAGGAAAAAGGAAAACCCGTCGTGCAGAACCATTCCGGCAAAAGCCGAGGAAGGCCTCCCGTGATGACCGATAAAAAGAGTGCAGACAAAGGCGATGATCGATCCGGCCAAGGCGGTGCAACCGACTGCGGAGCCATTGACAAGCCTTTTAAAAACACCCATCATCAGCACGATCAATGCGGTCGCAACGAGAACAATCTGCGGCAAAACGGCCACGTAATCAGTTGCCGGCAGAATAACTTTGAACGTCTCCATTCGGTCCCTCCAGGGTTAAAACAACCGTCGGCGCGGTCGGGCACATCCTGTATCCAATTTATCGGCCGGGCGTATCGACCCCGCCCTGAAACCTCGCGTCACAATTGGCAACCTTATAGCCATGCAAGCGCGACGCAAGACCGTTACCGGTCTTTTCGGCCTGGTACATTTCATACTTGCTTTGATATTGATCGATGAAATAGCGCACCGAAGAATCCATCTTGTGCAGGAACATTCCGGGGAATACTCCCATTACGAACACCAGCACGGCAATCGGCAGCATGGTGACGATCTCCCGCCTGTTCAAGTCGGGCAACTTGCGGTTGGCTTCAACTGTTACCGGTCCAAACATCACCTTCTGATACATCCACAACATGTAGACGACCCCGAAGACCATACCGGAGACCGCGAACACACCGCAGATCGGATAGGTCCTGAAGGCGCCGACAAGAATGAGGATCTCGCCAACGAAGCTGTTGGTGCCGGGAACCGCGACGGAACCAAGGGTTGCGATCATGAGGAAAATGGCGAATATGGGCATGACCTTGGCCAGACCGCCGAAATCATCCATCTGGCGCGTGTGGCGGCGCTCATAGATCATTCCCACGAGGAGAAAGAGCGCGCCGGTGTTGACCCCGTGATTTAGCATCTGGTAGATGCCGCCCTCTATGCCCTGGATGTTCAGGGCGAACAAGCCGAGCACCACGTAGCCCAGATGGCTGACGCTCGAGTAGGCGACGAGCTTTTTCATGTCCGGCTGCGCCCAGGCAACAAGAGCGCCGTAAATGATGCCGGCGATGGCCAGAAAGGCGATAACGGGCATGAACTCATGGCTGGCGTAAGGGAAAAGCGGCATGGAAAATCTCAAAAACCCGTAGGTCCCCATTTTAAGCAAAATAGCGGCCAGAATCACGCTGCCCGCGGTCGGGGCTTCGACGTGGGCGTCGGGCAGCCAGGTGTGAAGCGGGAAAAGGGGCACCTTGATGGCAAAGGCGATGGTAAAGGCCGCGCACAACCACAACTGGGCGGCGATCGGAATGTGAAGCTTGTAGAGTTCGAGAAGGTTGAAGGTCCCCACTCCCGTTGTCTTATAGCTCAGATAATATAGATAGATAATCGCCACCAGCATGAAGATGCTTCCGGCCGCGGTGTAGAGAAAGAATTTGACGGCCGAATAGATGCGCCGCTCTCCTCCCCATACCCCGATAAGAAGGAACATCGGGATGAGCATCAGTTCCCAGAAAACATAGAAAACCACCAGGTCCAGCGAGACGAAAGCCCCGATCATGGCGGTCTCGAGAAAAAGCATGGAGATCAGAAAGTACTTCGTCTTTTTTTGGATATAGGTCCAGGAGCAAAGAACGCACAAGGGGACAAAAAAGGTGGTGAGCATAACCAGCCACAGGCTTATGCCGTCAATTCCCACGAAGTAATTTAGCGAAAAACTTTTCACCCACGGCACAAATTCGACAAATTGCATGCCGGCGGTAGCGTCGTTGAAATACTTGAGGAGCGGCAGAGAAATCAGGAACTCGACAATCGAGGCCACAAGGGCGATTTTGCGCAGTAACTCATCATTTTCTCCACCTTCGCTCCTTATGAACATGAGCAGAACGGCGCATACGAGCGGAAAGAAAATGAGAGTGCTAAGGATCGGAAAACTAAAGTGATTCATCTATTTGCTCCCGCTATATAACGACAGACTTAGCGCACATACATGAAATACGCGATCAGGGCAAAGGCCCCGACCAGGAAAGATACGGCGTAGCGCTGGACATAACCGCTCTGGGAAGATTTCGACACCGCAGCGCACTTCATGAAAAACGCGGCGGTCGAATTGACAAGCCCGTCGATGACCACCACGTCGATTCCCTTCCACAAAAAGAGGCTGAAGGCGCGAAGCGGGTTGATGAAAACCTTCTCGTAGAGTTCATCGACGTACCACTTGTTAAGAAGCAAACGATAGAAGGAAGGATTGCTTTCGGCGATGCTTTCGGGCACGGACCTCTTTTTCATGTAGAGCACATAGGAGGCGAATATACCGGCAAAGACCAAAACGGTGGTAAGGAGCATGAGCTTGTACTCGGGGGCAAACGAATGAGGCTCGGCCGCCAGGGCCACCACCCGATGAAGCGCTCCATGCCCGCCGGCCGCCTGAAGCAGCTTGTCCTTGCCCAGCCCGAAGACCGGATCGAGGAAATGCTCGACGCGATTGCCGCCGCCAAGGGCCGCCGGAACGCCCAGCAAACCTCCGAAAATCGAGAGTACGGCAAGGACCATGAGAGGAACCGTCATGGACTTCGGAGCTTCGTGAATATGATGCTGCACCTCTTCGGAGGCGCGGCATTCGTTAAAAAAGGTCATGAAGATGAGCCTGAACATGTAAAAGGCGGTCATCACCGCGGCAAGGACGGCGATAAGCCAGAGGATATGGCTCCCTTGAGGGCTGCTGTAGGTTTGCCAGAGGATCTCGTCCTTGCTGAAAAACCCGGAAAAACCGGGGAAGCCCGCGATGGCAAGGGTGCCTATGAGCATGGTGGCAAAAGTGACGGGCATTTTCTTGCGCAGCCCGCCCATATTCCTCATGTCCTGCTCACCGCCCATGGCGTGGATCACACAACCCGAGCACAGGAAGAGAAGTGCCTTGAAAAAGGAATGGGTCAGGACGTGGAAGAGCCCGGCCGCGTAGGCGCCCACCCCGAGGCCCAAAAACATGTAGCCAAGCTGGCTTACCGTCGAGTAGGCAAGCACCTTCTTGATATCGTTTTGAGTAAGAGCGATGGTGGCGGCAAAAAAGGCGGTGAGAGCACCGACCACGGCAACGACATGCATCGCAAAAGGAGACATGGAGTAGAGAACATTGCAACGCGCGACAAAATAGACACCCGCGGTCACCATCGTGGCGGCGTGGATAAGAGCGCTGACCGGGGTGGGACCGGCCATGGCGTCGGGCAGCCAGATATAGAGGGGAATCTGGGCCGACTTGGCCGTGCAGCCGAGAAAAAACAGCAGGCAAACGATGGTCACCAGGTGAGGTGGAAGAAGGTGGGCATTGGCGAAGACGTCGGAAAACTTAAGAGACCATACCCCGTGGCGGCCCAGATGGGTAAGCAGCACCAAAAGTCCCACGGCGAAAAAGAAATCGCCCACCCTGTTTGTAACAAAGGCCTTCTTGCCCGCGACCGCGTTGGCCAGATCGGAA
>JAJYDE010000065.1:2635-18396 GCA_021777755.1 Deltaproteobacteria bacterium | reverse complement strand
ACGTGCCGAGAGGCTCTCCCGCCGCCGTGGCGACGCCGGACGGGAAGATCTATGTCGTCGGCGGGACGAGCTTTGGAGCGTACCCGGGGAGGGAAAAGATCAACCGGTTTCTTCCCGAGGGACACAAAATCGATGCGGGGAAAGTCCAGGCCAGCGTGGAAGTGCTGAACGTATTCAAATGAATACGGAGACCAGTATCCGCAAAATGGAGCGGCTTCAATTGGGCGGTCATGCAGCCAATGCTCTGCGAGGCGGAGGCGACCCGGCCAATGGCCTCGTCCGGTCAGTATTCGATCCTTTGGATGCGGTGACAGGCGTCTTGGCGAGGAACATGAATAAATTCACCTTCATTCTCGCTGAAAAACTTAAATCCGGTCCTTGAACAGCAAATGTGCAACAACCGCATCTGTCGGGTTCTAATCAGCTTCCGGGGACCGATAAATGATCTTGTCTTGAACCAAGATGGAGGCAAGGAAGATAACGGAACCATAGTTCTTCGTGTCGGAACCGATTGAAGCCAAAGGCGACGACAACACCGAAAAGGCCATTTAATTGACTTCTAAAATTGACAGACCAATGCCTCAAGAGACTGTATAGAGGCGCAGGCGAACCGCAAGCAATCTTCAAAAAGGCGATGGAGCGCCACGGCTGAATAAGTGCCTGATATTTAAGGGTTCTAAAAATTTCGCGGTTTTGGGCTAAGAACCCCTTAAAGGGAATCGGATTTTCCCGAGGTAGTTCCGAAGTCCCCCCGTGGCAAGGCCCGCCTTATGAATGAAAAACATCCCGCCACCGGTTTTTCCCTTTTCTCGCCATTCCCACACCTGTCACGCCGATGTCACACATCCGTAACATTGATCCTCTATCTTCTGCCACACAGCATGCTGATAGTTCAGGATTGAACGTCGAAAATCAATGACAAACCACCCTGCCAGGAGGAGGCAAACATGAAAATGGTCAATTCGGCACGCGCCTTACTTTCTTCAACGGCGCTGCTACTCTGCGTCTGTACGGCCACACCGGCCCTTGCCGTCGATATTACCGGCGCGGGGGCGACTTTTCCTTACCCGATCTATTCCAAATGGGCCGAGGCATACCGGGCCAAAACGGGCAACGGCCTCAACTACCAGTCCCTCGGGTCGGGCGCGGGCATAAAGCAGATCGAAGCAAAAACGGTCGATTTCGGCGCCTCCGACATGCCTCTTACCATGGATGTTCTGGAAAAGAACGGTCTTCAGCAGTTCCCCACGGTGATGGGGGGCGAAGTGCTGGCCTTCAACGTCGCGGGGATCAAAAAGGGAGAGCTGAAATTAAATGGTCAACTGATCGCGGCCATCTATCTCGGGAAAATCACCAAGTGGAATGATCCGGCCCTTGTCAAGCTAAACCCCGGCCTTAAGCTTCCCGATTCCCGGATTACCGTCATCCACAGGTCTGATGGTTCCGGTACGACTTTCATTTTCACCAACTATCTTTCCAAAATCAGTCCCGAGTGGAAGACCAAGGTCGGCAACTCCGTATCGGTATCCTGGCCCGTCGGCGTAGGGGGCAAGGGGAATGCGGGCGTTGCGAGCTATGTTCAGCAGGTGCCGGGGGCGATAGGCTATGTCGAGTACGCATACGCTCTTAACAACAAGATTCCTTACGCCCTGCTCTACAATCACGACGGCAAGCTCGTAAAGCCGACCAGCGAGAGTTTCCAGGCTGCCGCGGCCGGAGCGGACTGGAAAAAAACTCCCGGTTTTCGTGTGATTCTGACCGATGAACCCGGGGCCAACAGCTGGCCGATTACCGGGGCCACGTTCATCCTGATGCACAAGGTTCAGGACAACCCGGCCCGCGCGCTGCAGGTCCTGAAGTTTTTCGCCTGGGATTACGCCAACGGCGGCAAGATGGCCGAACAACTCGTCTACGTTCCCTTCCCGCCGAGCGTGGTAAAAACCATCGAGGATTCGTGGTCCACAATCAAAGCCAAGGACGGGACCCCGGTGTGGAAGAGTTCCGCGGACGGAAAGTAAGAGGTATCGATTGCAATTGTGTTTATCATCCGCCCGGATTCGGATATAAACACGTCTTCAAGGCAGGGGGGTTATGGCCCCCTTTGCCTGTTTAATAGAGGTTCCCGCAGGCTATGGCGAATGGAAGCGAGGTACTAATCGAGGAAAACATCATCGTGGGCAGCACAGTTTCGGGCTCATCGCGCCCCCGCACCTATTCCATGGCGGACCAGCTTTTCAAGAACGTCACCAGATTTTTTGCCTTTCTGGTCCTTTTGCTCATGGCGGCAATAATCGTGTCGCTTTTCATGGGGGCGCTGCCGGCGATCAGAAAATTCGGCATCGGTTTCATCGGCAGCGCAACGTGGAATCCGGTCACCAATGTCTTTGGCGGGCTTGTGCCAATCGTGGGCACTCTTGTAACCTCGACCATCGCGCTGCTTATTGCCGTGCCGGTCAGTTTCGGCATCGCCATGTTTCTTACGGAGATGTGTCCGGCAAGACTCAAAAGGCCCCTGGGGACCACCATCGAGTTGCTGGCCGGCATTCCGAGCATAATCTACGGTATGTGGGGGCTGTTCGTATTCGCCCCCGTTTTCAGTCAACACGCCGAACCGTGGATAGATGCCCATCTGGGCCGGCTGCCCCTGATCGGGCTATTTTTTTCCGGTCCCCCCATCGGCATAGGGATCATGACCGCCGGGCTGATCCTCTCGATAATGGTGATCCCGTTTATCGCCGCCGTAATTCGGGACGTATTCGAGGTCGTGCCTCCCCTGCTCAAGGAATCGGCTTACGGACT
Organism: Deltaproteobacteria bacterium; assembly: GCA_021777755.1. GTDB lineage: Bacteria > Desulfobacterota > Syntrophobacteria > Syntrophobacterales > Syntrophobacteraceae > SbD1. Next base: position 15,597 of record JAJYDE010000065.1, on the reverse strand, counting down.
GGGGGCCACCACCTGGGAGGTCACGCGCTATATCGTGTTGCCCTACGCCCGGGTCGGAGTTGTGGGGGGCATAATGCTCGGCCTGGGGCGGGCAATCGGGGAGACGATGGCCGTAACTTTCGTGATCGGCAACTCCCACAGCCTGCATGCCTCTCTTCTCATGCCGGGCAACAGCATCGCCTCGACCCTTGCCAATGAATTCACCGAAGCGGTGGGCCGTATCTACACCGCCTCGCTAATAGAACTCGGGCTGTTTTTGTTTATCATTACCTTCATCGTGCTCGCCCTGGCCAAACTGCTGCTGATCAGGCTCTCCAGGATGGAGGGCAAGCGTTCATGAAAAAGGCGAAAATGGAGTTGATTTCCATCCAGGGCAGGCGGCGTTTGATGAACACTTTGACCCAGGCGGGGGCGATGCTTACGGTGGCTTTCGGCCTCTTCTGGCTCTGCTGGATACTGCTCACCCTGTTGCGAAACGGCCTTCCGGGAATGAGCCTCAAGCTGTTCACCGAACTCACCCCGCCGCCGGGAAGTCCCGGGGGCATAGCCAACGCCATTGTGGGGACTTTCCTGATCGTCATGCTGGCAACCCTTATCGGCACCCCCGTGGGGATTCTGGCGGGCACCTACATGGCCGAGTACGGTCAAACCGGCTGGCTTGCCCCGATCACGGGGTTTGTGAACGACATTTTGCTGAGCGCGCCTTCGATCGTGCTGGGCTTGTTCATCTATGAAATCTACGTCGTGCTGGTCGGCCATTTTTCGGGCATAGCCGGCTCCTTCGCTCTGGGCCTGCTGGTCATTCCGGTGGTGGTCAGGACCACGGAAAACATGCTCAAAATGGTGCCCAATCGTTTGCGTGAAGCCGCCGCGGCCCTGGGGACGCCACAGTGGAAGATCATCACCATGATTACCCTGAGAGCTTCGCGCGCAGGCATCATCACGGGGATTCTACTTGCCGTGGCCAGGATAAGCGGGGAAACCGCGCCCTTGCTCTTCACCGCGCTAAACAACATGTTCTGGAGCAAACTTACCCAGCCCACGGCCAATCTTCCGGTAATGATTTTCGACTACGCGATGAGTCCTTACAAAGACTGGCATGATCTTGCCTGGGCGGGGGCACTGCTCATAACTCTGGGCGTTCTGGGCCTGAACATCCTTGCCCGGTCCATTTTCAAACAAAAGCCCCTGGGCCGCTGAACCTTCAAACGTGAATGGAATTATGACTACGCAGCCTAAACCCAAGATTGTCGTACGCGACCTCGATTTTTACTACGGCCAGACCCGGGCGCTAAAGAATATCACCATGGACATACCGGAATTTCACGTAACCGCCTTCATCGGTCCCTCGGGCTGCGGCAAGTCCACCCTGATTCGCACCTTCAATAAAATCTATAAAATCTATCCGCATCAGAGGGCGAGCGGGCAAATCATTCTGGACGGGGTGGACATCCTTGCCGAGGATAGCGACCTGAACCGGCTCAGGGCCAGGGTGGGAATGGTCTTTCAGCAGCCTACCCCTTTTCCCATGTCGATCTACGACAACATCGCCTTCGGCGTGAAGCTCTATGAAAAGCTCGATAGAAGCGGCATGGATGAAAGGGTGGAATGGGCGCTTCACAAGGCCGCGCTTTGGGATGAGGTGAAGGATGTGCTTCGCCGCAGCGGCTACAGCCTGTCGGGAGGCCAGCAGCAGCGGCTGTGCATCGCCCGGGCGATAGCGGTAAAGCCCGAGGTCTTGCTTTTGGACGAGCCGGCTTCGGCCCTGGATCCCATCTCCACGGCACGCATTGAAAACCTTGTCATCGAATTGAAAAAAGACTACACGATCGTCATCGTCACCCACAACATGCAGCAGGCGGCCAGGATTTCAGACTACACCGCCTACATGTATCTCGGGGAGTTGATCGAATTTGCCGGAACGGAGCTGATTTTTACCAGGCCGTCGAGAAAGGAAACCGAAGACTACATTACCGGCAAGTTCGGCTAGGGGGAAGAAAACGGCCGGAATCCGGATGCAAGCTCGGCTTCCCCGCCCCCCTCTACTCGTTTCTTCCAACCGTTCGCGAGCACCCCGACTGCTCCGCGCAGATAACGATCCGGGTCCCGGGATGGATTTTGCGGCCGGGCCGCAGATCGTTTTGCGTGCAAAGGGCTTTTACCGGAACGTGGAACCGCCTGGCGATGGTGGCAAGGGTATCGCCGTGGCCGATCTGGTAGTGAATTGGCTTGTGGGTTACGGGTTTTCGGGGTCCGCCCTTTTTCCCGCCCGTTGCCCCTTTCTTACCGTTTACCAGGAACCTTGCGACCCCCTCCTTGCACACCCTTGCCCGATCGATGCGAGACGCTTTCAGAAGCCGTCCGGGTTTCGGAGCTTGGGCCTTTTTGGCGTGGTTCATGGCGGAGGGCTTTCTTGCTGGCCATTTGCGGCCGGCGGCCGGCCCCGAACGGGTCTGCCGGGCGCCAACCTTGTGGACGGCTCCCCGGGAGGTCTTGCGAGAGGGTGCGAACCGGCGGGTAAAATTTCTACTCGGCGCCTCCTGATGCGGCGCGCCGTTTGCGAGCGCGGCCAGGACGTCGTCGCGGCATCCCCTGGGCACGCACAATTGGTATTGGGAACAGGAGGGCGGGGTGACCGGCTTGCACAATTCGGGGTTACAATCCAGAAGCTCCGACTTGGATACCCCGATCTTTTTGCCCACCCACGCGAGTTTGACTCCTCCGGGAACGCACACCTTCTCATAGCGCGCGACGTAGTGTTCGGGCTTGTACCGGAATCCAAAGCGAGAGGGCGCTCCGGCGATGATCACCGCCGCGTAGACGCTAGGAACATAACGGCGCGTTTCCAAAGGCAGCAGGCCGGCGTTGGAAAGCTCCCAGAAAGTCTTGAGCCCGCTTTGTTCAAGGGCCACCCGCACCCTATTCTCGCCGGCATTGTAGGCCGCAAGGGCAAGGGGCCAGTTGCCCAAATCGTCATACAAAAGCGAAAGATAATCGGCCGCGGCCTGCGCGGCCTTCATGGGATTGCATCTTTCATCCACCCAACGGTTCTTAAGCAAACCCAGCCGGGCTCCGGTGCAGGGGATGATCTGCCACATGCCCACGGCCTTTGCCCGAGATTTTGCCTTGGGAACAAAACCGCTTTCCACAAGCGCAACGTATACCAGATCAGGGGGCAGTCCGCGTTTGCGAAAGATCTTCTGAGCGGGAACGACATAATCGCACGCCCTGTCGAGTTCAACCTGAAAGCTTCCATGGCGCCTGCCGGAAAAACTGGCCACTTCGGTATCTATGGACCCGTCTCGGGGTATGGGCAGTTCGGATTTCAGCGAATTGGCCGGAGGACCTTCAGGCATGATCGGATGTGCCGAGGCGGCGAGATCGCGGGCTTTAAGGCCGGAAGAATCTTGCGGGGACACAAGGCCGCACCCGGAAACAAGTGAAAGGATGCACCCCGACAAGAGCAGCAAAGAAGACAATCGAAACGTCATTATGAACACTCCCCCCTGTGTAAACCACGGCTGGCGGGCAAGTCCGCCCCCTTCGACTTCTTCCCGCCACGTCGATTAACGCCGCCGAGCCCCGAGTTGATCCCCCCCACGAGTCTTGGCTCAAAGGCAAAGGCGATAACCTACCAGATCTTGAGCCGGGACGAAAGACACTAAAATCACCGCCGGGGTATCGGCCGTTCTTTCGGGCCTTCGCGGCCCAGGGAGGTGGCCTTGATTTTTATCGGGGCGCGATTGCGCCGCTCACCGCGGCAACCGTCAAAACTTTACAACCGTACGCACGCCGATAATCAACTCGTCACCGATTTCCTTCGAAGGATGCAGCGGATCGGAGATGCCGGCGCGGGGTTGGAGTATGTATTGGAAGTCGGGTTGGACGATCAGCCACGGCGTGGCTTGATACTGGTAGGTGATTTCGATGAAATGCTCGAAGCCGCGGACAGGATATTCCGCGCCGGTGAAAAAGGCGGTGTCACCGTCGAAATCGGCCGCCTCCTGGATGAGATGAGCAAATCCGTAACCCAGGCCGAACGTGTCGCTGTCGCGTCCCGAAAACGGGGCGAAGACATTGACACCGGTGGTAAGGCTCCAATCGACCAGATTGCGGTCGGAGGGGGCACCCATGACATGGGTGAATACGGCTGCCGAACGAGGTCCTCCGGACTGGCGCCAGACCGTTTGGTCGGCAATTCCATAGAGGCTGAAGTTACCGCGGTGCATGAAGCCCGTGCTTTCGTTTGCCGGACCGGCCTCGGGCAGCCCCGCGGGATCGTATTGCGGAAACTTTCCCGTATCGTACCAGAATCCAAGTTTATACAGCCCTTGAAGCCCGCCCTTGCAGGAGCGCTCCCGGTCAGGGGAAAGCTCGACCGCATACCCGAGTTCGCCGATAACAAGCGCACCGGTTGTAAGGTTGAAACGGGTCCCCGAGGCTTCGCCGTCGCGAAGCTGCGAATCGTCATCGAAAGGCCCTCCGGGCGGATTGTCGTCGAAGACGCCCGCCTGGAAGGAGAGCCGCCCGCTTTGCAGGGCCAGACGCATGCCCAGTGAGGAAAGCGGGTAAACCGGCCCGCCGGCGTAAAGATCGGCGGCGGGCAGGGCAGGCCATCCCATGGCCGAGTTCATGAATATGGAGCAGCACCGGCTGACGAGAAACTCCTCGCTCAAGTCCTGGCGGCCGATTTTCACACTGCCCTTGCCGTTCCAAAACATCTGCTGAAACCAAAGCTCCCATAACCGCGTCGTGCGGTCCGCTTCGATGTTGCTCGCCGCTTGCAGGCTGTCCAGATTGTCGGCGCCAAGGTTTCGCCCGTGAATCTGCAGGGCGCTCATGAAAAGGTCGCCCCCCTTCCACCCGAAGGCCTTGTCGGTGTCAAGCTCCAGGGTCATCGTCGTTATCCCGTCGTACTCCACACCCCGGCGCAGGCCGCCTGTCGCATTTCCCAGCGCCTCGTCGGTTTCCGATAAACCGAAGCTGATGCCGTGGCTGGAAAGAAAAGGGCGCAGCCCCCCCATGTCGCCTAGCAGTTCGGCCCGCCCGCCATCCGTATCGCAAGTTTGCGCCCGCACCGTTTGAACCGAGGTTGCAAAGGACACTGAAATCAGCACGACTGTCGAGATCAGCAGCAAGATTCGGCAGAAGTGCATGTCGGGTTCCTTTCGAGGGAGTCGCCAACCATCACGGCGCCCCACAACAGACGGCAGGCGGGAAATGGATGGAAGAAAACAGGGAGTCCACCCGATGAGGCGCAAGGGGGAGGAGCCCTAAACAATGTTAGTCTACTCTAACAGAGGAGATATTGGCAACCTTTTCGTGAGCCGCCGCATCCTTTTTTCTCAGAAAAAAGGCCACGACGCATTCCCCCCTCGGGGTCAGGACGGTTTGCCCTTGCCGGTGGCGGGCCCGCGGTCAGGAACAAGGGAGGCCCTGAGAGGGCCGCCGCCCTTGAGATCGGGACGGAAGGAATCAATCGAGCTGAAAAAACTCTGCTTAACTTCGTCGAAATAGTTTCGCCCCATCATTTTTAGAAGGGCGGGCCGCACGAACTGCTCGAAGGAAATCATACCCGCGGAGGGATTTCCGGGAAATCCGAAGATCAGCGTGCCGTTTATTGCGCCGAAGACAGCGGGCTTATTGGGCTTCAGGGCAATGTTTGTGAATTTGATATCCACGCCAACGGCTCTAAAGGTCTGTCGCATAAGATCGTACTTGCCGTTGGCAATGCCCCCGGAAGTAATCACCACATCGGCCCGCAGACCTTCGGACAAAAGTTTCCGCTGCTCTGCCGGATCGTCTTGAGCCACGCCAAGAAGAAGCGGTACCGCCCCCGTCTCGAGCACCTGAGCGGCCAGGCCGTAGAGGGTCGAGCACATGATCTTTCCGGGCAAAGAGGGTTCATGAAAATCGGTGAGTTCGTCTCCGGTTGAAATAATCGCCACGACGGGCTTTTGATGGACCAGGACATGCGAGCGCCTGAGACTTGCCAGTTTGCACACCTCGACAGCCCCGATGACCTCGCCTGCGAAAAGAACCGTCTCGCCCCTTTTGAGCGCTTCTCCCTTGAAGCGGATATTGCCCCCCGGGCCATGGCTTGCCGCGAAGACCACCAAACTTCCCCGCTCCTCGGCGTCCTCTCTTTTGACCACTGCGTCCGCGCCATCGGGAATAACCCCCCCGGTCATGATTCGGACCGCTTCGCCCCGCCCCACGCCGGTTCCAAACGGCCTTCCGGCGGGAGATTCCCCGATGATGCGCAAAGGGACCGGACTCTGCGTGGATGCTCCCTGAAGGGAACCGTGAAACACCGCAAATCCGTCCACCGCGGAAATATCGACCCCCGGGATATCCTCGGCGGCAACCGTGTCAACGGCCAGCACCCGGCCAAGGCTCTCCAGAATGGGCACCGTCTCACGGCCCAAAACGGAAGTCGCTTCCAGGATCAATCTTTGAATACGTTGGAGTTCAGTCATAATGCATGTTTCCTCAAGGTGGAACATGAGTCAATCCCACTATACATCATTCCCGAAATGAATTCCTCAGTGTCTCGGCCTACAAGTGTTGGATTTTTCCTGTTTTGAGGATGGAAATCAAACCTCGACCGCGGCGAGGCCGTCTCATGATACAAGATTGTCTCAAAACCCTATCCTGATACAGCCACCCGAGCCGCCCGCCCATTTCCGGCAGGCAACGCAAGCGCGCCGCAACAGGCCTCAGGGCGCGCCGCCAAGGCCCTTAAGGCTCCGGGCCCGACCTCTTCCACCCGGGGGAGCCCCACTGAATCAAAAGTGTCTCACCCTACTCGCACCAAATACGAAGGGCATTCACGCCTGAAACTATTTCAACCCGTAACAGCTCGATTTACCTTATCAAATCCAGATTCACCACGGACACTCCCGAGTTGGTATGTTCATTGCGATAAGGATATGCAACCGGCCATTGAGGGACAGTGATGAAAACGAGCGATGAAATCCTGGTAGAAACATTGCAACTGACCGAAAAGATGCGGGAACTGGCCGACCTTGGAGACGAGGCCAGGGAGGATGTGGGGTGCGGGGTTCTCTTCGGACTTTTGAGAGATTGCGCATTCAAGATAAGAAAACTCGCCGAGCAGGAAAAACAGGATCACATAAGGCGGGGCATGCTGGGGAAAAAGATGGAGACTCGGAAGGTAAAAGGACGTGGTTAGAGCTTTTCTCAGCCATTCATTACATGGAATTCTAAAAAGAGGGAGACGGAGATGCAATTAAGTGAGGGTATGGAGACGATGAAGAATTTGCAGGAAGCTTTCGCCGGTGAATCGCAGGCGAACCGCAAGTACTTGGCTTTTGCCGAAAAGGCCGACAAGGAAGGCTATTTGCAAGTGGCAAGACTTTTCCGCGCCGCGGCCCATGCCGAAACGGTCCATGCCCTGGCCCATCTGAGGACCATGGGGAAAGTGGGCTCAACCATGGAAAACCTAAGGGCGGCAATCGATGGGGAAACCCATGAATTTACGAGGATGTACCCGGCGATGATCGAAAAAGCGAAACAGGAAGGCCAGGACGCGGCACTAAAGAGCTTTTCTTTTGCAAATTCAGTCGAAGTCGAGCACGCCTCGCTTTACCAGATGGCGTTGGACAACCTCCATAGCCTTGAGCCAACCGATTACCACGTCTGTTCGGTTTGCGGATACACTTGCGCGGGGGCCGCGCCCGAGGTCTGCCCCGTTTGCAGATCCACAGCCGCCGCCTTCACAAAAATAGCCTGAGGTCCGACGAGGTTTACTTCCATGAAGGCCGGAATCCATTTTCCCACCCCTTACCCCCTTTGATTCCGGCCTTCATGGAAACCCTGGCCGTTCGAGTTCATTCTCCCCGGCTTGAAGGGCCGGTCGGGGGAGTTTCTCACAATAAGGAGACCGCACATGGATGCCCTGATGCTATCCAGACTCCAGTTCGCGGCGGCGACATTCTTTCACTTTTTGTTCGTACCCCTCACGCTCGGACTCTCCGTGCTTCTGGCGCTCATGGAGACCGCCTTTGTAAGGACGGGAAACGAGGAGTACAAAAGAATGGCCCGCTTCTGGGGCAAGATTTTTCTCATCAACTTCGCCATCGGCGTTGTCACCGGCATAACCCTCGAATTTCAGTTCGGAACCAACTGGTCGCGCTATTCAGCCTATGTGGGCGACATTTTCGGCTCCCTTCTGGCCATTGAAGCAACTGTGGCTTTTTTTCTCGAGTCCACCTTCGTCGCCGTATGGGCGCTCGGATGGAACCGGCTTTCCCCCAAGGCCCATGCCATAACCATCTGGCTTGTGGCGATCGCCTCAAATGTTTCGGCCATATGGATTCTGATCGCCAACGCCTGGATGCAAAATCCGGTGGGATACGTGATAAGGCACGGGCGGGCCGAACTCTACAGCTTCACGGCCGTAATCACCCAGCCTTTCGCATGGAACATGATCGTCCACACGATTTCAGGCGCATACATTCTCGCCGCATTCTTCATAATGGGAGTAAGCGCCTGGCATCTTTCAAGGAAAAACAACGTATCCTTTTTCAAAAGCTCTTTTCGGGTTGCGGTGACACTGGCTCTTGTCTTCTCGGTGGTTGAAATGGTCCAGGGCGATATTCACGCGGCGGAGGTGGCCAAATATCAACCGGCAAAACTGGCGGCGATGGAATCGCTCTGGGACACCACAAAATCGGCCCCCGAGTATCTGTTCGCCATCCCGGACCCGGCCCATGAACGCAACAGGGCCGAAATCGGAAAAATCCCCGGACTGCTCAGCTTTCTAGCCTATCACCATTTCGACGCCGAGGTTAAGGGCCTCAAAGCCTTCCCTCGCGCCGACAGGCCTCCGGTGGCCCTGCCCTACTTCTCCTTCCGCATCATGGTGGCGCTGGGAGTCTTTTCCCTCCTGGCCTCACTGGTTGGTTTCCTCAGGCGTAATTCCATCGAGACGCGCCCGGGGCTGCTCAAGCTCTTTATTTTCGCCATCCCGCTGCCCTACCTTGCCTGCGAGTGCGGCTGGATGCTGGCCGAAGTGGGCAGGCAGCCCTGGGTGGTCTATGGAATCATGAAGACCTCGCAGGCCGTATCTCCCATCGGCGCCTCGCAGGTGGGGCTCTCTCTGGCCGCCTTCACGGCTCTTTATACTTTCCTTGGAGCTGTGGCTTTCCACCTGATATGGGAGCAGGCGCGAAAAGGTCCATCCGATGAAAGTGCCCTGGACGGATCGACCGACGAGGAGGTGGGTTATGCTTGAGACAATCTGGTTTGCACTATGGGGGATTCTTTGGGCCGTATATTTCGTTCTCGACGGCTTTGATTTCGGGATCGGGGCACTTTCGCCCTTCATAGCCAAAAACGAAGGCGAAAAGCGCGCCATCTATAACAGCATGGGGCCCTACTGGGACGGAAACGAAGTCTGGCTTATAACCGCGGGAGGGGTCACTTTCGCAGCCTTCCCCAAGACCTACGCCGTGATGTTTAGCAGCCTCTACTCAGCCCTGCTTCTGATCTTGTTCTGTCTCATCGTGCGCGGGGTGGCCATGGAGTACAGGTTCAAATTCATTTCGCAAAAGTGGAGAAGATTCTGGGACGCGCTGCTGTGGACAGGCACATTCGGACCCGGACTGCTTTTCGGCGTGGCTTTCGCCAATCTGTTTCGCGGCATCCTGATCGACAAGGCCGGGGTCTACCACGGAACGCTACTGTCGCTTTTAAATCCCTACGGCCTTGCGGGAGGGATTCTTTTCACCCTGATTTTCACCCTGCACGGCTCCCTTTGGCTCGCGGTAAAATCGGGAGGCGATTTCGGAGAGCGCGCGGGAAGACTTGCGGGCAGGCTCTGGTTCGCCCTTGCCGCCGCGACGGTGATCTTTCTTGGCGCAACCTACTTTTCGACCCGTCTCTATGACAATTACTTTAAGGCCCCCTACTTGTTCGTAATCCCGCTTGCGGCCGCTGGGGCACTGGTCTTCATACAGGTCTTCGCGAAAAAAGGCGAGTGGCTGAAGGCCTGGTTTTCCTCCTCGGTCTTTATCATCACCGTGACACTGTTCGGTGTGGTCGGAATGTATCCCAACCTTCTCATATCGAGCCTGGATCCCGCGGCAAGCCTCACCGCGTTCAACTCGTCGTCGAGCCCCCTCACACTGGAGATCATGCTCGGAGTGGCGCTGGTATTCGTGCCGATAGTGATCGGCTACCAGATTTGGGCCTACAGGTTTTTCGGGACCGCCGCCGGAGCGGTTGGGGCAAGACCGCCCTCCGCGGTGCAAGCGACAAAAATGCGTCAGGAAACTTGAAATTTCGGGGCGGCGCCTGACTAGGGGCGCCGCTCTCGCCTTTTGCTTTTTGCCAGGTTATTCGAGCCTTGCAGCTTCGGCGGCGACATGGCCGGCCAAGGAGGTGACAAAGGTTTTCAGGTCGGTCATGGCCGACATTTGGAAAAACTCGCCCGTTGAAACCGCGCTTCGCGGTGAAGCGATAACGGCCGCCGTCGTATAAAGCTGCTCCTGGACCAGTTTTTGGCACAACAGGTCATAGCGTTTCAGGTAAGAGGCGCCCATGAATTCCTTAAATATTCGTAATCGACAAGATCAAGAGCCATTCAGTCCCCGTTGCCTCCGACAGCGGCCCGTTCTTCGCGGCTCAAGCCATAGAGTTTGAAGGTAGCGTTGTTGCAGGCCCGCAGGTCCCGCTTTCGGGCAGCGTCTTTGAACTCCTTCCGGAGGGCTTCGGGCACGTTTTCCCAAAGGGGAAGACGAAGGCGTCTGAGGTATTGGGCCTGAAAGCGCAGGAAGCCTCCGTGCATTTTGGTCGAATACGTTGCCACAAAAAGCTTTGTGACATCCGAGAGCAAGACGGCCTGCAGGGCGCGGAGATCCCAGGCCTCGGAGGTGATGTAATAGAGGTTATGGTGCGGGTACAGCTTGCCGGATTCGAATACGATATGGGACTTGCCCTTGATATCGGGGATCAGAAGTTTTTGCTTTTGGGCGATGGACGGCGTAATGCGGTCAATCGTGCGGTACCAATTCGCCGGTACTTTTTGCGCGCAGTGCCGGCCGGCGATCACGTCCTTACGGGCCTCGAGGAAGCGCCGCAGGCGGGGATAACGCTCCAGATCGACAAGCGGGCCGTCATCGGCGAATGGATTGACGACCCCCTGGCCGCGCCAGTGGACTTCGCCCGAGAGGATATCGCGGGTCGTAACCAGAGGTAACTTGCGGTCCGGCTCGACATCGAGCGTTTCGAAATCTCCGATGAAAGCCTTGTCGGCTCCGGTAGCCACACCAATGCCGACCCTGCAATTTGTTGCCTCAAGAGTTGGAAATTGCCGCTCAAGGCGACGGATCAGCGCCATCTGATCACGGGATTCCAACAGCCACGGCTCGGCCCCGTTCGTAACGCGGGGAAGCTCTCGCACCATCTCGCTATGTGCGTAAAGTTTCGCGGCGCGCAGCTCTCGGGCCATTTTCAAGAGCGTTTTGCGATCAATCGCAGGACGGTGTGCGATCCGCGTAGGGCCGGCTTTTTCCCGGCTTATGATCGTGATAGCCGGGTAGGCGATCACTTCTTTGTGGAAAGCCGGGGTGCCCACCATATCGACGTAAATTTTAAGATGGAACCCATGTGACACGAGATCCCGGAGCGGTCCGCCGTAGCGGTTTTTCATCCAGCGGTCCGCGCAGATGAAACCCAGGCCGCCGCCATGCGCAAGCCTTAAAAGTGAGTTTTCAATAAAGGGAATGTAGAGGTCAGCCCGGTCGTACATGGTCGGATACCGATATCTGTATTCGGCCAGCAAAACGTCGGGGATGAGTTCTTGACGGACATAGGGCGGGTTGCCGACCACAAAATCAAATGGCCCCGCAGGGGGGGTGAGCAGGAAATCGCCCTGCATGAGCCAACGGTCCGCAAGGGCCGTAGCGGATTTTAGGGCAACCCCCGCCAGTTTGATCCGTTCGATAACCCCTTCGCGTGTGGCGGTAAAAGTATCACGGTGGAGTTCGACGGCACGGATTGAGTCGCCCAGTGCCTCGACAATTGATTTTTCGTTCTTTGAGGCGTGCCAGGTTCGAAGCAGCCTCTCCACAATCGGGAACACGAAATCCCCCCCTCCGAAAGAGGGCTCCAAAAGCCTTTTTTCGTATAGCGGCTGGTCCTCCGTGTAGCCGATCAGATTAAGGATGAAATCCACATGCAACGGGAATTTCTCAACTGCTGATCCACAAGGAAGCTTTTTCAATGGATTCGACCAGTTTTTTCGTTCTGGAGCCTACGAGCCATTCCCGCAAGCCTGCTTTTGGATTTCCCACCCTGCCCGCGCCAACCGCGGCATAATGCCCTTCGGCCGCCTTTTCCAGGACCTTTTTGGCAACCGCGGTGGAAGGGGCGCGAACCACAACGCTTTCGATCCTGTCCTCGGAAACACCGTTTTCGATCAGTTTGGCCCTGGCCTCCTCCAGGATGAGCGCTCTATCCAGGGTTTCCCCGGTATCGACATGAAAAAGGGTTATGGAGTGCTCGGTCTGCTCGGCGAGCATGAAGCCCGCGTGATCGACCATTCGAAGAGCCGCATCGGAGCCGTCAACACACACGAGCACATTCCCGCGGTTCTCCTCCGGGTTTTTGCAGATCCAGACCGGGAAATCGAGATCTTTTGCCAGCATTTCCCTGGTCACGCTCGAAGCCATGAGGGATTCAAAAAAGATGTAGCCCCGTCTGCCAAGGAGCACGGCATCGTATTTACCCGACTTCGCCTTCCGGATGATATCCTTGACAGTCCCGAACTGGTTGACCGTGAAGTCGGCATTGACCTTATCCTCGGCAAATCCAGCGTGCAGGAGTTTTTGTCGGGCCTTATCCAGAGCTGCTTTCGCCCGCTTTTGGATCGCCCTTTCCATCTTAAGATCGGCGGCGACCGAGCGGGTCTCCGCAAAATCGGCGCGGGGGGCCAC
>JAJYDE010000065.1:0-2625 GCA_021777755.1 Deltaproteobacteria bacterium | reverse complement strand
ACATAAAAAAGTGTGGCGCTCACAGCCCGCTTGTTTCTGAAAAATGAACCGGCAAACCTTACGCCATAAAGATGACTTGTTTCTTCGCTAACCGTAATGAGAATTTTTTTCTGCATAGCGGCGCTCCTCCATGCCGGAATCGATGCAATCGGGAATCCTTGGGGAATCCGCTATTCCCCGGCGCTTTCACGGATAATGGCTTTAAGGCCGCGGACCTGCGACTCGATGCTCTCGGTGAGGCGAAACTGAACGAGGGCTCTTCGCAGGTTCTGCCCGCGATCGCTGACATTAAAATAAAGATCTCCCTCCAAAAAATCGGTGAAAAATCTCAGCCCGAGTTCGAAGGCGATGAGTCTGGCAGCCTCATAGACCAGTTCGCGCTCGGGCCTTGCGAGAAAATCTCCCGCCGCCTCGAAATAGCCTTCAAGAAAGGCCCGGCAGAGTTCGGGCTCGAAACGGACATCATCAAGGCGGGCGGCCTCCTCGCCGGCCGGATTGCAGCAGGATCTAAGAGCGTCGCCTATGTCGTAATGGACCAAACCGGGCTTTACGGTATCCAGATCCACAATGCTTACGGCACGTTTTGTCCCCGTATCGATCATGACATTTCCGACCTTGGGGTCTCCGTGGATTATCCTGAGCGGCAGTCTCCCGTCGGCCCTCGCATCCTCGAGGACCCCGACAAGCCCTGTTCGCCTTTCTATGAATTCGAGGCAGCGGCCGATATCGGCCGAGGGGGCGACTCGGCCCGCTGCAAGCACCTCCCGGTAGCGGCGCAGATAAAGAGGTGTGACGTGGAAACCCTTGAGAGTGTCCTTCAAGCTCCGGGGCGCAAGGTCGCTTACGAGGGCATGGAAAAACCCGATGGCAAAGCCCACCTCCCTCGCATGCCCGGAATCGAGCACCGATTCAAAGGAGTTGGCCTCCTCAATTATGCTCATTGCACGCCAGTATCTCCCCTCGGGGTCAATCCAGAAATCTTTCAAATCCCGCGTTTCAAGAAACCGCGCCGTTTCCCAGCGGCGCCCGGCCGGAGGAGTGCGGGCCATACGCCTCGAAACATGCTCGGACAAAACGCGAAGGTTTTGCATTATCCATTCGGGCATGTTAAATACACGACCGTTGATGCGCTGGAGGAGAAAACTCCTGTTCTCATGGGAATGCGAGGCCACAAGGAATGTGTCGTTAACGTTTCCGGCCCCGAATCGGCTGATGTCCGCAATTCGGTCCCCCGTGCCGAACCGCTCGGCAGCCTCCCTTAAATGAATCGATTCCCCGCTCGTTTTGCTCATGGTTTTCGACACTATATTTTTTCGAACCTCCGGCCGCCGGTCAGCTTTTAACATTCAAAAAGGAGTATAAAATGGTTGGTAGAACACTTCTGGTTGTCCTTGTCTCCTGCGGCGCGCTCATCGTGCACGGGCTTTGCCTTGCCGCCGACGCCGGCAAGGAAGCCAAACCCGATACCAAGCCTCACAACCCCGTCGTTTTGATGAAGACCTCCCTTGGCAACATCAAAATAGAACTCTGGCCGGACAAGGCCCCCGAGACGGTGAAAAACTTTCTTGCCTACGTCAATGACGGCTTCTATAACGGCACCATCTTTCACCGGGTCATAGGCAACTTTATGATCCAGGGGGGCGGTTTCACACCCGACATGGCGCAGAAGCCGACCATGGCGCCCGTCAAGAACGAAGCCCGCTCCGATGTTGGAAACGAACGGGGCACGATCGCAATGGCCAGGACGATGGTTGTTGACTCCGCCACGGCGCAGTTTTTCATAAACGTCGTGGACAACCCTTCCCTCAATCACATGGACAATACCGCGCCAGGTTACGGCTACGCGGTTTTCGGAAAAGTTATAGACGGCATGGATGTGGTTGACAAGATAAAGGATGTGGCCACCGTAACGCGCGGCCCCTTTCAGAACGTACCGGTTACCCCGGTGGTGATCGAGTCCGCAACGGTTGAAAAATAGATGGGCGAAAAGAAGAACCGGGATGGGGGGTCCCGGTTCTTCACAGAGGAGAATAAAGGGGCTCCAAGGTTGGTCTGTTGAAACGACCAACCACAAGTTAATGCCGGCTTGCCGGAGCTTAAATCGGGTATTGGCAGTAATTGTGAACCAAAAGTACTGTAGGTGACATGAGCTCAGCTCTTTGCGAGCTTTTTGGCTTCCTGCTCGCTCAAAAGGAAACCATGTTCGGGTCCGGGGAAAATCCCCCGCTCCACTTCTTCCCTGTATTTCGTGAGCGCTTCGACAATAAGATCGTCAAGTTTTGCATATCGTTTCACGAAGCGGGGAACGAACCTGTCGAAAAGCCCCAGCACGTCATGAGCAACCAGGACTTGGCCGTCGCACCCCGCGCCAGCCCCGATGCCGATGGTGGGCACGGAGACCGCCTCGGTTACCATCTCCGCTATCGAGGAGGGGATGGCTTCGAGCACGATGCTGAAACAGCCGGCCTCGGCCAAAGCCTGCGCGTCTTCGATCAAAACCTTGGCCGCCTCGGCGGTCTTGCCCTGCACTTTGAAACCACCGAACTGGGCCGCGCTCTGAGGCGTAAGACCTATATGTCCCTGCACGGGGATGCCCGCCTCAACCATCGCGGCGATGGTTGAGGC
>JAJYDE010000064.1 GCA_021777755.1 Deltaproteobacteria bacterium | reverse complement strand
GGTAAAAGCGAACCCCAAACTCAGTAATTGCGAATACTTACCAATATCCACATTAGACTTATAACATTAATATTAGACACATACGTTAGTCAGATCCCGTTTGACGTTTGCTCCCATACGCAGCGACTTCCCCGACCGGCGGAGCGACCGGAAACCTCCAAGCCGCCGGAAATGTTGTTAGGAAGCTGCCGTAAATAGCTGTTTTTCGCCTGAAAAACATCGGTTTAAGGCCGTAAAACGGCCTCATTTGTGAGGTAAATCCGCGCCAATTGACGATTTAGCTTGGTCCGACCCCGTTCGCACACCAATCTTCCGGATTAATTGAGCTTTTCCTCAAAATCATTCCGAAAAATATCGATCCTCAAGCAAAGCTATCTGACTCCGATTTTACTCGTACCCGCAAACTCACATTCGCCAAGCTGATCGTTCCTGTCCTTTCCTTGGTGGCGAGCGGAAAAGATCGGGGCGTGGCCATCAAATCGACAGAGTTTTTCAAGAGCGCCAGACGCTGCGGCCTTTGGCATGACGCAGACGCTCCTAACCGCGGCAACGTTACACGAGCAAGAAAAAAGGTCTCATGGGCCGTTTTCCAGGACCTCCTTGGCAGGGCTGTGGCATTGGCCAATCAGCTCTGGCCGCGTGGCGATTCTTACCTTTGGAACAAAATGCCCGTATATGCATTCGACGGCTCCAAGTTCATTCTTCCCGCGACCCAAGAGAGCCGCGCCGAATTCGATCCCGGAAGCGGACTGGAAAACAGCGGCAAAGGCCACTACCCCCAGTGCCTTGTCATGACCGTCTACGATGTATTCAGACAATTGCCTGTTGCCAGAGCGGTCGGTACTATCCATGACTCCGAGCGCAATCAGGCTCAAAGCCTGCTGTCTCATATTCCGGCCAACAGCGTTCTTCTCTTTGACCGGGGATTTCCAAGCTATCCCTTTATCAAACATTTGAGGGAACACCACGAAGGGTATTTTATTTTCCGCTGTCCGGCCCAATCCACTTTCCCCGCCGTCGAGGCATTCGTAAAACAGGGCAAGGACGAGGATTTCATCCTTCTCACCCCTTCGAGTAATTACCTGCACCGTGCCAGCGCCAAACAAAAGAAGAAGGCCTCACTCATACAACTCGGGGCAATCAGGTTGGAGAGTCCCGATGGCGCCGTCCCCGTGCTACTCACCAATTTACTTAATAAAAAAGCCTTTCCAAAAGCACAGATAACAGATCTATATTTATCGCCGATGGGCCATAGAGGGCCACTATCGAAACGAGAAGGTCGTGCTCGGGATCGAGCAATTCCATGGAAAAACCTTCAACCGCATCCGTCAGGAGCTCTTTGCCGCAGCCATCATGACGGTCATAGCCAGGACCCTTATGGTCCTTGCTTCCAAAAGCTTCAAATCAAATACCTGTGAATGCCGGTTCGAAAAAGCCATCATGGTCCTGGCCTCGGAGGCGGCTACTCTCGCCCCGGACAATCCGGAAAAGGCCGCCGCCATCTTTTCTGAAATTCTCGACCAGCTTGCAGCGGTTAAATACTATCGACCCGCGAAGCCGAGACCATCCCAACCAAGGATTACAAAACGGGCGTACAATAAATGGTGTGCCAACCGGCAGGGAAAGCTGGCAAAACCTTAAAGCAACAGTATTGATGCTACACTTCTGCAACCTCGCTACACCAGCACCATGGCCACTGCGACTAGAATCACCAATACTATGATTTTCTTTACATGCATAGGCCATAGTCTGGCAAGAAGGCTGGCGATAAACGCGGATAGCAGAAGTGTCACAGGGAAAATAACGATCACCCCCATGTATCCGCCCATCATAGACATACCAAAAAGTAGCTTCCATACCAATATGCATAGAATAAAGAAGCTCCAAAATAGCGAATAGGCACCTTTTATGATCTTTGCCATGCCTCACCCTTAATAAAATAAAATCGTCCAGATAGACTTATGATCATGCTTATCCACAAATATCTACTTAGCTGGTGGTGCTGTTATGTAATATTCTGACCCAGTTGAAACATTAGGTGAGTAGCTGGAATTTGGGTGCAAGTCTGATGGCAATAGAGGATCATAGTTTGGACCCAGTAATTTATGTAATGGACTGTCATTGGTTATAGACTGGTTTACCTCGCATTCCAACCGTGCCGTGGCCCCCTCATTCGGAATTCCAGCAGTCTGAGGGTTTGTAAGGATAAACGTAACTGCACCACCTGCACTCGTTGGGATATTAAGAAGGATACCACTCGCGCGTGTTAGGCTATCCATCAGCACATTTTCTGTAATGTTAGACGTCAACCACTGCCTAAGCGCTGTAATATAACCGCCTGACAATCCCATTGGATCAATCATATTGATAGGATCATTTTGAACCTACCCATATTCACTACTATCCCCGCAGCCAAACAAAATCGGGTCTTTTGCGGTCGAAGTATTTCGACTCAGGCTCCGCGGCGCGCATCCGTTCGAGGGGCGCGCAGCGGCAGTTCTTCGGCAAGGCGCCTTGTGAGGCCGTCGAAGCTTCCGTTGCTCATGCACACGATGAGGTCGCCCGAGCGGGAGGAGTCGATCAAAAATCCGAGCAGGGCGTCCGCGGTTTGGAAAAACCGGGCGTCTTTGCCGCGAGCCTTGATCTCATTTACCAATCGTTGGGCGTCAAGCCTTTGCTCGGCGGGAATCGCCTCAAGCCCCGGGGGCTGTTTTACGCAGACGATGTCCGCGGCCGAAAACGCGCTCGAATAGAGCTGCTGGAAAACGTTTCTTCGGCTGGAGTTGCTCCTGGGCTCGAAGGCGGCGATGAGGCGCCGCAGAGGATGGAAGAGTTTGAGAGCCAGAAGCGTTTCATGGACCGCCGTCGGGTGGTGAGCGAAATCATCCATCACCAGAACGCCCCCGAACTCTCCAACCAGGTCCTGGCGTCTTTTTACTCCGTTAAAGGAGAGCACCGCCTCCTGAATGGCCCCGAGATCCATTCCGGCAAGGGTTGCGGCCGCGATTACCGCGGCCACGTTCCAGGCATTGTGCTTTCCGGGCAGCCTCGATCGGAATTTTTCTTCTGTTTTTGTCACAGGATTTCGCAGTTGGAAGGAGACCTCGCCCGGATGGTACTGGAGGTTTGAAATGCGCCAGTCGGCGTGGCGCGAGCTTCCGTAGGTGATGACCTTGCCTTTGCATTCGGAAGCAAGAAGAACGCAGTTGGGGTCGTCGCCGTTAAGAAGGAGAAATCCACCTTCAGGGATGATTTTTACAAAGTCGCGGAAAGCCTTCAAGACCGCTTCGAGGTCGGCGAAAATGTCGGCGTGATCGAATTCGATGCTTCCAATGATCCCGATATGAGGCTGGTAATGAAGGAATTTTGGCCCCTTGTCGAAAAAGGCCGTATCGTATTCGTCTCCTTCCACCACCATGAAGGGGCCCGAACCCAGCCGGTAGCTGCGGCCCCAGTCCTTGACAAAAGCCCCGATGAAGGCCGAAGGGTCAAGGCCGCCCCGCTCCAGGACCCATGCCAAAAGAGAAGAGGTTGTGCTTTTCCCGTGGGTCCCGGTTACCACGATGCTTTTGCGCCCCTCCAAAAAAAACTTCGAAATAGCCTTGGGCATCGACAGGCAAGGTTTTCCCTGCGCCATGACGTGGCGCGCTTCGGGATTTTCACGCCGTACGACGTTTCCCATGACAAAAAGGTCGGGGGCGAACTTTTGGGGGTTTTCCGCCGAGAACCCTTCAAAAAAGGGGATGGAGAGGTTTTGCAGATGCGTACTCATCGGGGGATAGAGGTTCTGGTCGGAGCCTGCCACCTCGAAGCCGCTCTCCTTCAGCATTGTCGCCAGGGTCCCCATGGCGATGCCGCCGATGCCCACAAGGTATATTTTCTTTATGCCTTCAGTTTCCATAGAGGAGCGCTTTCATGACGATATCATGTATAACCGGCCTGAATTGCCTGATTTCGTCGTTTTGGCGTGTCGGATGGACACGATTGGTAAGAAGAATCATCAGGACCCGGTTTTGAAGGTCCAGCCAGAAGGAGACGCCCGTAAAGCCCAGGTGCCCGACGGTATTGGAAGAAAAGAACCGCCCGGCGGAGCAATAGCCCTCGGGGCTCGGCGTATCGTAGCCAAGACACCAGTCGCCAAGTCCCGTGCGGGTCCAGAAAAGCCGCAGGGTCTCGGGGGATATGGGCGGGGAAGGGCGGGAGGTAACATCGTTTTCGTAGATGCCCCAGAGGTGGGACAAAAGCTCGAAAACCCCCCTGGCCGTTCCGAAAAGACCGGCATGACCGGCCACCCCGTCCAAGGCCCAGGCGTTTTCATCGTCGACTTCGCCCCGAAGCAGCCGTTTTCTCCACGGACACGATTGTGTGGCCGCAAAGGCGCCCGCGGCTCCGGTCGGCGGGCGGAAATGAAGTTCGTCGATGCCAAGGGGAGAAAAGAGAAACTCCCGGGCGAGAAAATCGAGCCTTCGGCCCGTTTGCCGCTCCAAAATGAGGCCGAGCAGCATGAAGCCAAGATCGCTGTAATTGGCGGCTTTGCCCGGCGGGTTTTCGAGCGGGGTTTCAAGGAGCATCGAAGCAAGGGCCTCACGCCTTTTTTCGGGGGGCAGTTTAACCAGCTCCAGGTAGAAGGGGGCGTAGGCCGGAAGGCCCGAGGTGTGGGAAAGAAGGCTCCTTGCGGTGATCGACCTTTTATCTTCCGGGACGCGACCGGGGAAAAATCGGCGGAGGGAGTCGTCCAGGCATATGGAGCCGGCTTCCACCGCCCGCATGAAAAGGGGCGCGGTAACCAGCGCTTTGGTAAGGGAGGCAAGATCGAAGCGGACATCCGCGCAAACAGGCGCACCTCCTCTTTCCACGCTTCCCCGGACAGATTCGAAGACTACTTTTCGATCGCGCGCAACAAGCAGGGACGCCCCTGAAAAAACGCCCCGCCGGATCGCCGCCTCGAATTCAGCATCCAGGCGAGCCTCACAGCTCTCGGGCAAAAGGTGTTTCGAGTATGGCAAGCACACGTTCGTTCGTATCCAGTAAAAAGGGCGCGCCAAGCGGAATCACGTCGTTTCTTTCCCCGTGGCCGAAAGGAAGGCCGCACACGACCGGAAAGTCATAGTCGCTTACATGCTCCATGATCATTTGGCATATTTCGTCTTCCCTGGCGCATCGGTCGAAATTTCCGAGCAGTATGGCGCCAAGGGAGGGCAGCACCGAGGCGAGCTTGAGGTGGTTCATCATCCGGTCGAGCCGATAGAGCGCTTCCGAGCAGTCTTCGATGAGAAGGAGCGCCCCGGCCGGATCGGGCATGTAAGGCGTACCGAGAAGGCGTGTCAGGCAGCTGAGGTTTCCGCCGAAAACGGGACCTTGGACCCTGCCGGGCCTGAGGATCTGTTGCGGTTCAAGCGTCCAATGAAAGCAAGCCCGTCCGGACAGACAATCGAGAACGCTTTGCGCCCGGTGAGCAAATGAACTCATTCCGACCAGGTTCGGGCCGTGGAAGGTGGTCCAGCCGGCCAGGCTCGCCAAGCCAAGATGGAGAAAAGTTATGTCGCTGTGGCCCAGGAAGATTTTCGGGGCCCCCGTGAGCCTTTGGAACGGAAGGCCGGCTAGAAGCCGTCCACTGCCGTAGCCGCCCCGAATGCAGATGACAGCCTCGATGGCCGGATCGAGAAGCGCCTGGCTAAGATCGTAGAGCCGGTCCTGGTCGGTACCGGCCAGGTAGCCATGGTGCTTGAAAGCATTCCTTCCGGCGACCACGGCGTATCCGGCCGAACGTAGCAGAAAAGCGCCCCGCTCGTAGCGTTCCTGCTCGAAAGGGCCCGCTGGAGCCACGAGAGCCACGGCGCTTCCCGGGTCAAGCCTTGGGACCCCCGCTTTGCGGTTCATCAGGGAGCACGCCGGATCTTGTTTCGGTCGAAGATTATTCTCAGGCCGTTAAGGGTGAGATAGTCGTCGACTTCATCTATCATCGGGCACTCGGCGGCGATAAGAGCTGCCAGCCCCCCGGTTGCTATCACATGCATAGGGCGGCCGACCTCTTTAACAATCCTTGTGATTATGCCTTCCACCAGGCCCGCATAGCCGAAAACGATCCCCGCGTTCATGGAGGAAATGGTATTTTTGGCCAGTATGGAGGGCGGACGGGCGAATATTTCCACCCTTGGCAGCTTGGAAGCCTTCTGGAAAAGGGCTTCGCAAGAGATCATGATTCCGGGGCTGATAACCCCGCCCATGTATTCTCCGCGCTCGGAGATGAAGTCGAAGGTGGTGGCGGTTCCGAAATCGACCACGATCACGGCGTCCTTGTGTTGTTCGAAAGCCGCCACGGCGTTTACGATCCTGTCCGCGCCCACCTCCCTGGGGTTGTCGTAGAGAATGGGCATGCCGGTCTTGATTCCCGGGCCCACCACCAGGGGGTCGGCTCCGAAATACTTGCGGCAGAAGCGTTCGGTGGCGTTCAGTACAGGCGGCACAACACACGAAACGATAACATCGCTCACGCTGCCCAGCTCGATTCCCTGCACCGCAAAGAGGCTGCGAAGCGTTATCGCGTATTCGTCGATGGTCATATTGACCTCGGTGCGAATGCGCCAGTCGTGCTTGAGGGCGTCGTTTTCGAACAAGCCCAGGACGGTGTTGGTGTTGCCAATATCCAAAGCGAGAAGCATCGTTGATTCCTGTCTACTGTTGGCCGTTCATGTGGGTTTCGATGCAGGAGGCCATCGAGGAGGCCACCTCATCGATCACCCCGGAATCGGCCCCTTCGACCATGACGCGGATGACCGGTTCCGTACCGGAGGGCCGGATGACGATCCGCCCCTGCTGCCCGAGCCGCTCTTCCATGGCTCGCTGGAGCTTTCCTATTTCCGGGAACTGGTCGATGGGCTTTTTACTGCACACCGAAACATTTACCAGCTTTTGGGGGTAATGTTCCATGATCTTTTTCAATTCCGAAAGGGGACGGCGTTCGCGGAGCATGACGGCAAGGACCTGGAGCGCCGAAAGGATACCGTCGCCCGTGGTGCTGTGATCGAGGAAAATCACGTGGCCGGATTGTTCGCCGCCGAGGTTGAAATTGTTTTTGCGCATATGCTCCACTACATACCTGTCGCCCACCGGGGTCCTCACCAGATTACCCCCGAGGGTGCGAAGCGCCACTTCAAACCCGAGGTTGCTCATGACGGTGGCGACGACGGTCTTATGCTTTAGCCGGCCGTGTTCGATCAAATGCTTGGCGCATATGGCCAGGATCTGATCGCCGTCGAGGATCTCGCCCTTTTCATCGGCCAAGATGATCCGGTCGGCATCCCCGTCGAGAGCAAAACCGACGTCGGCCCCCGAGTCGCGAACAGCCGCGGCCATGTTGCCGGGATAAAGAGCGCCGCAATCCTTGTTGATGTTTTTGCCGTTTGGCCGGTCGCCTGTTAGCACCACCTCGGCGCCAAGTTCTTCGAAAACCGAGGGCGCCACCCTGTAGCCGGCGCCGTTGGCGCAGTCGATGACAATTTTTAGTCCTTCGAGGGTAAGGTCCCTGGGGAAGGTGTTTTTCAGATAGACGATATAGCGGCCCTGTGCGTCGTCGATGCGCCGGGCCTTGCCTATCCCGGAAGCAGGCGGTTTGGGCAGGTTGTCTATTTCGCCGCTCAAGACGAGCTGTTCGATGTAGTTCTCGGTCTCATCGGGGAGCTTGAAGCCGTTGTTGCCGAATATCTTGATGCCGTTATATTCGTAGGGATTGTGGGAAGCCGAAATCACGATGCCCGCATCGGCCCGCATGCTGCTGGTGATGTAGGCTATGCCGGGGGTGGGAAGCGGTCCCACCAGGAGCACGTCCACCCCCATGGAGCAGATGCCCGAGGTGATGGCGTTTTCGATCATGTATCCGGAAATGCGAGTGTCTTTGCCGATAATGATCTTGGGGCGACGATGTTTGTTTTTGAAAATATAGGCGGCGCTGGCCCCGACTTTCATGGCCAGGTCCGTCGTCATGGGGAAAATGTTTGCAACACCTCTTATTCCGTCGGTTCCGAAAAGCTTTCCCATAAGAGCTCCACAGATGAAGAAGAAAGGGATTTAACACCAAATCTGCCCGGACCGGTCAGGCGGAGAAGCTTGCGCGACCGAGGGCGTCGGCAACCAGCACCGCTTCCCGATGGAAAGCAACGTCATGAACTCTTATCATGTGGGCGCCGGCGGCGATGCCAAATGCGTTGGCCACAGCCGTTCCCAGCTCCCTTTGCATTTCCGGGCGGCCGGTTATCGAGCCGAGAAACCTCTTGCGCGAAGCCGCCAGAAGGATGGGGCGGTCCATGCATGAAAGGGCCTCGAGATCTCGAATGATTTTAAGGTTGTGCGTTACGGTCTTGCCAAAACCTATGCCCGGATCGACTATTATCCGGCTACGTTCGACTCCGTTTTGCCCGGCGAATTTCATCCTTTCTTCGAGAAAGGCTATTATCTCGGAAAGAACGCTTTGGTAGACCGGGTTTTCCTGCATGGTTTTCGGGGTGCCCAGCATGTGCATCAGTATGAGCGGGGCACCCGAGTCGGCTGCAACCCGCACCATGCCGGGGTCGAACCGAAGAGAGCTGACATCGTTAATTATGTCCGCACCCGCTTCGAGCGCCTTGCGGGCCACTTCGGCCTTGGCGGTGTCGATGGAAACGGGGATGTCGCTGATTTTTCGCACCTCGCGGATGATCGGGAGCACCCGTTCGAGTTCAACCTCGACCGGAGTCGGAGCCGAACCGGGCCTGGTCGATTCGCCACCCACATCGAGAATGTCCGCGCCCTCGTCAATAAGTTCGCCGGCGCGGGCAAGCGCCCGGTCATAGTCTTGGAACCGGCCTCCGTCGGAGAAAGAATCCGGAGTTATGTTCAAAATGCCCATGATGAGCGTGCGCCGGCCCAGTTCGATGACCCGATCACGCAGCTTTATCGTGTAGAGCTTGCGATTCTGTACGGACAAACGTCGTACTCCTTAAAACCGCGAACAATGAACAGAAAAAGGCTGGACTGAGTAACAGCCATCGTCAAGTTCGGGGAAGTTCGAGCCAAAGGTTGTCAAGGTCAATTTCAATCTCCTGGAAAGGCTCCAAGCGCACTTTGTCGGTCCCGCCGCAAGCAAAGAGGAGAAACCAGCGGCCGGATTCGAGCTTGTATGCCTCAAGGGTTGTGGATATCGGATCGATCAGCCACAGGAAAGGCACCACATGCTCCCCGTAGATGCGCATCTTTTTGGTGCGATCGCCCAGGGCGGTCGCCGGGGAGAGCACTTCGCACACCCAGTCGGGAGGAACCGAAATGGAGTTTTGCTCTTCCCGCGCCGGAAATCTTTCTTTCTTCCACCCGGCCAGATCCGGAACCAGGGTGTTGTCTCCCAGTTGGATTTCGGGTTCCACGAGGATGATCCAACCGCCCGGGCCTCCGCCTTTTGCGTGGCAATAGGGCGGGATAAGCTCACCCCCGAGAAACGAAGCCGTAATGATATGCTTCCGGGACGGCCTGGGGTGAACGAGAAGTTCTCCGTCGATGATTTCCCCGGTCATGTTTTCCGGAATACCTTGGAGGTCTTCGTATATCGCTTTTTTTTCGGCGGGTTCCGACATTGGCGATTCTCCCGTACCTCACCTTTTATCCCATGAGGGATATAATCATATTACACGATTCCGTAAATCCAGACCACTGGAGAGAATGGACGGCAGGGGATGAATGCGGGGACTGTGTTGAATGAATTCCACTTCGTCAGCTCTTCAAACCTTTCCATCCCGGAGCTAATCACTTGCTCTCGTTGTTGAAAACCGCCGGAAGTAGAGGAGACTTCCAAGGATCAGAGCCAGCCCCATGGTAAGATAGACAACCGCGGCAATCTCTTTGGGCAGGGAAGAGTGTCTGATCGCATAACCCATGGCCATCATGAGAGGGATTAGAAAGTAGACGTGTTTGCCCTGAAAGGCGAAAAGGCAAACCACCTCCGGTCTTCCCGCGATCCTTTTGAGGTTTTTCACGACCAGGCGGGAAAATGCAAGAAAATAGATCGCAACGCCCAAGGCGAGGCCAAGGGCAAAAACCGCGATCCTAAGAGGCCAGGTGGCCGGGTAGAGCCAGTAGCAGGCAACGGTTGTAAGCGCCACGCCCACCGCGGACCATTCGACTCCCGCGGCCAAGACCAGCCAGCGCCGGCGCACTGCCGGCTTGTATCGTTCAAGGACTTTTTTCATCTAGTTCTTCGTTTTTTCACGAGGGTTCTTCATCGGCAAAGGCAGCCAACTCGCGAAGCAGGCGAAGCGATTCGTCGGCTTCGGCCGGGTCGACCACATGAAGGGCAAACCCGGCATGGACTATGACATAGTCGCCAAGCTTGGGCTCTTCGGACAAAAGCAGAAGCGAGGCCTTTCGAAGCGAGTCGCCCATCCGCACCGTCGCGACCCCGTCCTCTATGCGCATGACCTCACCGGGAATTGCCAGACACATTGCTTTTCCTTTCTACAAAACTCGAACCGATCTGAGCGGCTCTTCGAGCTTTCGCCAGGTCCCGCCGGCTTTTTCGATCTCTTTTAAAACCGCCGAGACGATATCTTCCATGCGGCCCCGTACGGGGTCGCTCAACTCGATGCTGCACGACGAAAAATCCACCACCGGCTCGATGCCTATCACCACCGTTTCGGGCTTGTGTCCAAGCTCCTCGGCGTAAATGAGGGCCTCCACGATATTTAGTTCATGGAGCGAGCACTTGTAGGGGATCTTTTTGAAAAGATCCTTTTCCTCGATACGGTATATGGTACCGGGCGCCCCCTTGGCGTGGACGATGTCCACCAGGATGACAAAGTCGGCCTGGCTGATCGGTTCGAGCAGCCTCAGCCCGAGAGTGCCTCCGTCGTAGAGTTCGACGTTTTGCGAAAAGAGGTATTCGTCTTCGAGTTTTTCGATGACCCGGACCCCCGTGCCTTCATCTCCCAGCAGCAGGTTTCCGACTCCGAGCACCAGTATGTGTTTGTTGGACATTTAAGGACCGCCTCGTCAGTATAGGGCGACAAAAAAAGGGAACCCGGCCCGCGAGGGGGCCGAAGTTCCCTAATAGATACTCAAAAAGCCCGTCCTAGACAACGTCAAACTTGTAGGTTTCTTCGTTGTCCGTATCGATCAGGTGTATGGCGCATGCCAGACACGGATCGAAGGAGTGAACGGTGCGAAGGATTTCAACCGGCCTTTTGGGATCGACAACCGGAGTACCCAAAAGGGCCTCTTCGACCGGGCCGAGCTTATCGGCCGCATCGCGCGGCCCAAGATTCCAGGTGGAAGGAACGACCATCTGGTAATTGACGATCTTCTTGTCTTTTACGGTGATCCAATGGCCCAGGGCTCCGCGGGGCACATCGTTGAGGCCCGCGCCCGTGCCGTCCGCGGGCATTTTCTCCCACGGCCTGGCATCGCAGATGTTGAGGTCGCCCTTCTTGATGTTATCGACCAGTTGGCCAAGCAGGGTCCCCACCGCGTCTCCGATAACCTTGGTTTCGATGCCCCGGGCCGCAGTCCTGCCAAGGGTGGAGAAAAGGGCCGCCTTGGGCACCGCAAGCTTTTTGAGCACCATATCGACGGTTTCCTTAACCGCCGGAACGCCCTTGCCGTAAGCGACCAGCACGCGGGCCAGAGGTCCTACTTCCATGGGTTCGTTTTTGTAGCGCGGCGCTTTTACCCAGCTGTACTGCGCATTGGTGTCGAACTTGGTGAAATGGGGCTTGGTCTCGCCATTGGCCGGGTTGAGTCCCTTGGGGTCGCCTTCGTACCAGCTGTGCTTGATCTGCTCGGTGATCAGTGCGACATCGAGGGGTTCGATCTTGGCCAGGTTGCGGTTGAAAATGACTCCGCGCGGCATGAGGTAATCATCGGGTTCCTTGGGTCCCATCGGGAAGTCGCCGTAGGTCATGAAATTTTTGGTTCCGCCGATCTTGCCCCAGTCTTTGTAAAAGGATGCAACCGCCAGAAGATCCGGAATATAGACTTTATTGACGAAATCCATGGTGTCTTTCCACAGATACTTGAATTCGGCGATCCGGTCGGGGGAAAGATCCATGGCGCAGGTTACACCGCCCAAAGTCATGCTCTGCAGATGGGGGTTTTTGCCGCCGAAGATGGCCATGAGCCGAGCTGTGCGGGTTTGTTGCTTAAGAGCCGCCAGGTAGTGGGTAACCGCCAGGAGGTTGGCTTCGGGGGGGAGTTTGTAGGCCGGGTGTCCCCAGTAGCCGTTGGCGAAGGGGCCGAGTTGGCCGCTAGCAACGAATTTTTTCAGCCGATCCTGTGCTCCCTTGAAATCGTTTACGCCGTCCCCGGTGGCGTCGGGGGAAATTTTTGCGGCAAGGGCTTCGGTCTTTTTGACATCGGCTTTGAGGGCGCTAACGATGTCGACCCAGTCGAGGGCGTGGAGGTGATAAAAATGGACCACATGGTCATGGAGGTACTGGGAGCCGTGGATAAGGGTGCGGATGATGCGCCCGTTGTCGGCGAGTTGGGCGCCAAGAGCGCTGTCGACCGCCCGGCTGGAGGCCAGGGAGTGAACGTAGGTGCACACGCCGCAGGCGCGCTGGGTAATGAGGTTTGCGTCCCTGGGGTCTCTGCCCTGAAGAATCAGCTCGATGCCTCGAAAAAGAGTGCCGCTGCTCCAGGCGTTCTTCACCTTTTTATCGTCAACTTCCACCTCGATTTTGAGGTGTCCCTCGATCCTGGTGATCGGGTCTATTACCACTCGTGCCATGGTTGTTTCTCCTTATATGAAAAAAGCGAATCGCTCAAATTGTCCGTCTTACGCCGAAAGGCCCAATCTGTCAGGAAATGGCTTTAAAAAACGGAGCGCTTTTATCCCAGAAATCGGGTTCACTGCAACCAATGCAGGGATGACCGGCCTGCACCGGCCAACTGGTGCCCTCGTTGTACTTCACCGCGGGACAGTTGTTGTGGGTGTTGGGGCCCTTGCAGCCCATCTGGTAGAGGCAGTAGCCCTTCCTTGCTTCCTCGGAGTTGAAGCTGGTGACAAATTCGCCGGCGTCGAAATGAGACCTTCTCGGGCACTGATCGTGGACCAGTTGTCCGTAGGCGAAAAGGGGGCGTCCCTTGTCGTCGAGCGTGGGGAGCTTTCCGAAGAGAAGGAAATTGACAATCGTGCCCACGAAATTGATCGGGTTGGGAGGACATCCCGTGATATTGACGGTTTTAAGCCCCGTAATCTCGCTGACACTTTTGGCCATGCCGGGATTTGGAGAGGCCGCCGGCAGTCCGCCGTAGGCCGAGCATGTCCCGATGCAGATGACTGCCAGGGCCTTGGGGGCGATCTCCTTTATTACCTCGACCATGGTCTTACCGCCCATCGTGCCGAAATTTCCGTTTGCCGCCGTCGGAATCGAGCCGTCGACCACCAGGATGAATTTGCCGGTGTTTTTGGTGACCGCGTCGTGAAGGGACTTTTCCGCGGCTTCCCCCGAGGGGGCCATGATCGTATCGTTATAGTCCAGGGAGATAACGTCGAGCAAGAGTGTGTCGATCCACGGATAAGTGGTTCTGAGGGTAGCTTCGGCGCAGCCCGTACATTCGGCCATCGCCAGCCACACCACGGGGGGCCGGGCGGAGCTTTTGAGCGCCGCCGCCACTTTGGGCACATAGGCCGAGGACAGTCCCATCGTTGCGGTAAGGGCGCCGCAATACTTCATAAAGTCTCTTCGAGAGAGCCCCTTTCGTTCCAATTTATCCAAAAGATCTTTTCCTTGGCTCATGAGTACCTCCTGCAGGCCATAAAAAAAAGTGAGTCATTTGAACGCGCCAGTACGATACAACAAAAACTTGAAATGATTGAGACGGTGAAATCCTTCCTGGAATTCCAATCCGTTGTTTTTCGGTTTCCCGAAATTTTTGTTCGCCGCCCGGGAGTTTTTGCTTTCCCTTTTGGGAGAGCCGGATTAAATACGCGTTGAAATTGGAAAGTCTTTATCATCAAGAAATTGGTAGATACCGGGCGTCGGATTTTTGCGCGCTTCAAGTTACTAAATCAAAAGGAGTATCGCAAGGAAGAAATCCCATATGTTTAAAAAGATCCTCAAATATTTGTGGCCCTATCGATTGGCTTTCGTCCTGGCTCTGGCCGAGGTTTTCGTCATGAGCGGTTGTGAACTCTTGAAGCCCTGGCCGCTTAAAATCATCATCGACAACGTCCTTGGCGGCAAGCCCGCGCCATGGGATTTCGCCAGAGGTTTGTCTAACACCGGCCTTCTTTTGATGGCGACCGGTGGTCTGGTGGTCATTTACATCGTTCTTGGCTCCATTACGCTCCTTAATAACTACACCACCATCAAGATTGGCCAGAAGATGGTAAACGACATGCGCCGGGATCTTTTCGACCACCTGCAGCGCCTCTCGCTTGCCTTTCACAACCGGCGCCAGGTGGGGGACCTGCTCTACCGGGTTACCTCCGATACCTATGCCATCCAAAGTCTTACCATGAACGGGGTCTTTCCCATCGTGACCGCGCTTGTGTTGCTTTGCGGCATGTTCGCGGTGATGATCAAGATCGACTGGGAGCTTACGATACTGTCGCTCACCGTTTGCCCCGCGCTTTTTTTATCCATTTCGCTCATGAGCCACCGGATCACTACGGCCTCGGTTTTGGCACGCCAGGAGGAAAGCGAGGTCTTTTCGGTCGTTCAGCGGGCCATGTCGGCCATACGCATTATCCAGGCCTTCACCAAGGAGGAGGAAGAGCAGCGCCGGTTCATGAGCGCAAGCGACAGGAGCCTCGGGGCGAGCCTCAGGCTCTACACCCTGCAGACCTTTTATTCGGGCGTCGTCAATGTCGTCATGGCCGTGGGCACCGCCCTTGTCGTGTGGGTGGGGGCCAACCACGTCATGTCCGGGCAACTCACGGTGGGAGGAATCATTATTTTTACGACTTACCTGGCCTCGCTCTACGGTCCCATAAACACCATATCCCAGACCTGGGGGATGGTGCAGGGGGCCAAGGTCGGTGTGGATCGGGTCTTTGAAATCCTGGATATCGAAAGGGATTTGAAAGAGGGCACCCATGGCTTCGGCAAATCGGGAACCAGAGGGAAGGTAACCTGGGAAAACGTCTCCTTTCAGTACGCCTCCCAGCAACCGGTGCTCAAAAACATAAACCTTGGCGTCAAGCCGGGCGAAAAAGTCGCTTTCGTGGGCCCGACCGGCGTTGGAAAATCGACCCTGGTGAGCTTGATTCCCCGCTTTTACGACCCGCGGGAAGGAAGAGTTCTGCTCGACGATGTGGACGTACGCGACTATAAATTGAAGTCCCTTCGAGGGCAAATCTCCATGGTGTTGCAGCCCCCCCTGGTCTTTCCGCTTACCGTTCGGGATAACATTGCCTACGGAAGGCCCGAAGCGTCGTTGGAAGAGGTGATCGCCGCGGCCCAACTGGCCCGAATACACGATTCGATCGAAAGACTTCCCGAAAAATATGAAACCGTTGTCGGAGAGCAGGGCGCGACCCTTTCGGAGGGGGAGCGGCAGCGCATTACAATCGCCCGGGCCATTCTTCGCGACTCGCCCATCCTCATTCTCGACGAGCCCACCTCTTCGGTGGACGCCGAAACCGAAAGCCTCATCATGGAAGGGCTCGAACAACTGACCAAGGGCCGAACCACCTTCATCATCGCCCACAGACTCTCCACGGTCCGCAAGGCCGACAGGATCGTCGTGCTTGGCAAAGGCGAGATAATCGAGCAGGGAACATTTAACGAACTGATCGCGGCCAAGGGGCCCTTTGCCGCCCTCTATCAATATCAGTTCAGTGATAAATGACGGGGGATGTTTTGCGGTTTCGCCATGCGGTTTTTCCGCTTTTAGCTGTTTTCTTTTCGAGCCTGGTTCTCGCCGGTCCCGCGGATTCGCCGCGCCATTCGAAGAAGGTGGTAGCGGTGAACGCAGGGTGGAGCACAGTCAAGAGAAACGGAGTCTGGTGGCTGGTCGATCCGCGGGGCAAACCCTTCTATTCCAAGGGGGTGGACATCGTGGCCCCGGGGGTGGAATGCGAAAAGAGCGCGGCCCGTCATGCCTTTTTCTGGGCCAATTTTTGCCCCTCGCTCGATCGATGGCGAACCGGTGTGGGCGCGCGCCTCAAGAAGTGGGGCTTCAATACCCTGGGCGGCTGGTCGGACTGCTCGCCAAAGATAGGTCTGCCTCTCGTCGTCGATCTGGAGCTTGGCCGCAACTCCCAGTTCCACTGGTTTGATCCCTTCGACCCCGAAATGGGGAAAATCACCTTGGAAAGGGCGCGGGAACTCAGCGCCCCTTACCGCAATTTGCCCCAGTTGATAGGATACTTCAGCGACAACGAAATAGGGTGGTGGAATTCGGCCCTCTTCATCTGGTACCTTAAAGACCCGTGGGAAAACCACACCAAACAGTTTCTGTGGCAAATGATTTACAAGACCTATGGCGGCAGTTGGGACGCACTGCTGGCCGACTGGGTGCCGCGGAGCGGGGAGAAAAGCTTCGAGGATCTCAAGCAGGGGGGCGCCGCTCTGAAGCTCAGGCCCGGCGGGCACGGCATCCGGCTGGTGGACCGGTTCATGAGCGCGGTTGCCGCCCGGTATTACAAACTGATGTACCGCGCGATTCACGCCGCCGACCCCCGGGCGCTCTATCTGGGAGACAGGCTGCCACTCTATTACCACCAGGACGTCATACGGGCGATGGGAAACAATATCGACGTGATTTCGAGCAACTATAACGTCGATACGCCCGATGGCTGGGTTGCGCCCTACTACTTCGACGGGCTGCGAAAGCTGAACGACAAGCCCGTTTTGGTCAGCGAATTCTTTTTTTCGGCCGCTCAAAACCGCAGCGGCAATCTAAACGAAGATACCGGCAGCGCTCATCCCAACCCCGGACACCTCATGACCGTTCCCACCCAGGCCGAAAGGGCGTGGGGAGCGGGCAGGGCGCTGCTAAATTTCGCCCGTTTTCCGAACCTGGCCGGCGCCCAGTGGTTCCAGTACTGCGATGAACCGCTCGGAGGCCGCGCCGACGGGGAAAACTACGACATGGGCCTTATCGATACATCCAACAGGCCCTATGAGATGCTGACCAAAGAGTTCGCAAGTCTTAACCCCCTTCTGGACCAGGTGCACGGCAAAAGCGCCCGTTTTTCGGCCCGAAGGTCGGGCGCGCCAGGGCCGGTGGTCGTTCCAAGGGCCGATTACCGCATCGATGTTGGTGATCAGACTCTGGTCGAATGGCACAAGAAAATCACGCTGCTCTCCGGCTTTCGGGCCCCTTCGCCCCATGTGCCCTTCGCCGAGGTTCACCTTGCCTGGAGGCCCGAAGGGTTCTATCTTTTCAGCCTCTCCGATGTTTACCTCAATCCGGATTTTCTGGCCTGCGGAGGCAATTTCCCCAAATCCGAAGCCTTTCAACTCCATTTTACACTTGAGGTGAACGGCAAAAAAAATCACTTCGGCATCTATCTCGTCCCACGAAACAACCCTTCCAGCCCCGACGGTTTCGATATCGTCCCCGAGCTTTTCCGGCTGGATAACGGTGTTTGTTTGAAGATGCCCGCCAGGGGACATTTGCAAAGAATAAACGAATCCCTTCCGCATATCGCCATGGAAGCCTTTTTCCCCGCCGGCTGGTTCGGGGTGAGCGAATTGAAATCGGGGATGCGCTTTGGAGCAAATATCGGTATGATAAGCTATTTTCGCGAGTTTACGATGGCCTGGGCGGGAAGCCCCGCAGAAAGGGCGATAGCCGCGCCAGGTGATTTCAGGGAGATCGTTTTGAAGTAGCGAAAAGAGCGGGTGGGAGATGCCTTTCATCGCGCTCCTCGGCCTTCCGGAGGAAGCAAATGTTTGATAATCTGTCCGATAAGTTTGAAAAAATCTTCAAAAACCTGCGTGGTTTGGGCAAGCTTACCGAAGCCAATATAAAAGAGGCTCTGCGGGAAGTGCGGATGGCGCTTCTTGAGGCCGATGTCCACTACAAGGTGGCCAAGGATTTCGTTGCCGGTATAAGCGCCAGGGCTATCGGGCAGGAGGTGCTGCAGAGCCTCACGCCGGGCCAGCAGGTCGTAAAGATAGTAAACGAGGAATTGACCGCCCTTATGGGGGGGAGCGCCGAGCCGCTCAAGCTTACCGGGCGAGTGCCGGTGGTCGTGATGATGGTGGGTCTTCAGGGCTCGGGCAAGACCACGACGACCGCAAAGCTTGCCCGCAAGCTCTCAAGCGAGGGGCGACGCCCCTGTCTGGTTCCCGCCGACGTCTACCGGCCGGCGGCCATCGAGCAGTTGATTACCCTTGCCGGCCAGTTGAAGCTTCCAGTCTATGCTTCCAACACCGGCCAGGCCCCGGAAAAGATCGTCGAGCAGGCCCTTGTTTTCGCCGGACGGGAAAACTGCGATACCCTCCTGGTCGATACCGCCGGGCGTCTGCATGTCGATGATGAACTGATGGAAGAGCTTTCGCGGCTGAAACACATTCTTTCTCCCGCGGAAATCCTTCTGGTGGCCGATGCCATGACCGGCCAGGACGCGGTGCAGATTGCCGGCTCCTTTAACGAAAAGCTGGGGCT
>JAJYDE010000063.1 GCA_021777755.1 Deltaproteobacteria bacterium | reverse complement strand
CCTGCATCTTGGTCTGTGGTTGGGAATTTTTCTCGGCTTTCATCGGCCATTTTCCTTTCTCCTGGAATTTTCAGCCGATCATAGACTCTTTCTTATCTCCTTTCATGCTGGCTTGCCGGAAACTCACCCAACACCTACGGCTATACCTACGATTCGCTCGGAAGGCTTACATCGGTTGCCCTGAACAACCTCACGGTCGAGCAATACCAATACGGGGCGAACGGAACAAGAACAAGCGAGAGCAATTCCTTGAGGGGCATCTCGAACGTTTCCCTTTCGTATTCGCAGGAAGACAACCTGGTGACGGCGGGAGGCATCACCTACGCGTACGACGCCGACGGCCATCTCGTGAGCAAGACCTCGGGCTCACAGGTTACACAATATGCCTACTCGACGCTCGGCCAGCTAATGAGCGTGACGTTTCCAAACGGGACCCTCATTCAATACCTCTACGACCCGCTCGGCCGCAGGATAGCGAAAGAGGTAAACGGCAAGGTTGTCGAAAAATTTCTCTGGCAGGGACTTACAGGCAAGCTCCTCGCGGTCTACGATGGAAACGACAACCCCCTCATGGTCTTCTCCTACGCAGACGGACGACTGCCCCTGGCCATGGCCGCCGGAGGCGTAAACTATTATCTTTGCTACGACCAGGTTGGAACGCTCCGGGTGGTGACCAACACCTCCGGGGGCGTTGTAAAACAGATAAATTACGACTCGTTCGGAAATATTCTCTCCGATTCCAACCCGTCCCTTGCCGTGCCCTTCGGCTTCGCCGGCGGCCTCTACGATGCCGACACGGGTCTTGTACATTTCGGGGCCAGGGATTATGATCCGAATACGGGGATGTGGCTGGCCAAGGACCCGATTTTTTTCAAGGGCGGGGATACCGATCTTTATCGGTATGTTCAAAATGATCCGGTTAATATGATCGATCCCCGTGGATTGGATGCCGCCGGCGACGCTGCCCTTGGCGAGGAAATGAATGAAGAGGAAGAATATTCACAGCCGGAGAACCAGGCGGAGGTAAATGCATTTTACAGCCAGGTAGGGGAAGGCACCGAGGCTGCGACTGCAATTGCGGATGCTCCCTTGATAGCGGCTGCGGCTGTCGATGCTGCGGCTGCAGCTGCGGCTGCATACCCATATGTTATGTCGGCCGCTGGAACACCGGCTGGACAGATCGTAATAAATGCTACGAATTGGGCGTTATGGGATATATATGGTACAGGACAGCCAGGATATTTCTACCTGTTGAAATTGATATGGGAAGGCAAAGGAAGTTCTTGTAAATAGTATGGAAAAGAATGCTAAAAAAAGGCTGGTATTTTCGCTTCTTTTCGCCTCTGGTATCTCTGTATTCAATGTTTTGCATGAAAGATTCGGAGGCATGCTTGCTGGAGGCATCTATTCTTCTCCTCACTCCTGGCAGGAAATATACAATAGATTACCGTCTTTTCTCGGATTCTTTTGTATTGCCTTTATTATTGCATACTTAATATTGTATCATAAGTTCAAATAAGCGGGAAAACGAGACCCTGTCGTAGCGTTTCGAGCATATCATGTGAAAAAATGGGGCCTGACATCGAAACGGGATCCGACTCAATGCCATTAACTTTCAAACGGGGTCGGACCACGCTAAAGCTCCAATAACTTTCAAACGGGGTCGTACCACGCTAAAGCTCCAATTGGCGCGGGTTTAGTTCAAGAAAATGGCCATTTTGCAGCCTTAAAACGATGTTTTGAAGGCTGAAAAGAGCTGTTTAGGGCAACCTGCGAACCTGTATTCCGGCGGCTACGGGATATCCCTTCGCTACGCCGGTCGGGGAAGTCGCCCCGGCGCGACGCGATCATCGGCCCTATATCTCGGCTGTAAATGTCATATCACCAACATTATTCAAGGCCGGCTCGTGCTGCCGGGGGCTTGGCGGAGAAGAGGCAAAACGCTCGATCCATGCTCTCCGTAAGAGTTCGCGGGCCCAATGGACAACGGGATGGTTACCTGGCATCACAGATGAAAAAGGATGCCGGATGTCCAATGGGTTCTAGCGCACCCATCTTTGAAGGAATTCTTGACCCTTCCCCTTCATCTGGGATATTCTCTTTATTCTATCAGTCCTTCCCGGCCGGGTGGCCGGATCGTCTCAGCGTGTGGCCGGGGATTTTCCGGATGGACAATTTGTAAAGGAGCGCCCTGGCGTGATTGCAATACTCGATTATAAAGCCGGCAATCTTACGAGCGTGATGCGGGCTTTGGACTTTTTGGGTTTTCCGTGCCGCATCACCAACTCCCCTGATGAAATCCGCAAGGCTGACAGGGTTGTGTTCCCGGGGGTTGGAGCAGCCGGGAAATCCATGGAAAGCCTCAAGGAACTCGGATTGGACAAGCTGCTCCACGAGATTTTTTCCGCCAGGGTCCCCATCCTCGGTATCTGCGTCGGGCTCCAGGTGCTCTTCGAGTCCAGCGAGGAAAACGAGACCCGTTGCCTCGGGATTTTGCCCGGCGAGGTGAGAAGATTTCCGGATAATATGCCTTCCGATCGAGGGGATTTTCTAAAAATTCCCCATATGGGCTGGAACGAGGTGGTATTTCGAAACAATCACCCCGTCATGGGCGATATTCCAACCGGAAGTGAATTTTATTTCGTCCACAGCTATTATCCTCACCCTCGGGATGAAAACATTTGCATCGGATCGACCCGATACGGGATTGACTTCGCAGCGGCTGTTGCTTTCCAAAACCTTGTCGCCGTGCAATTCCACCCGGAAAAAAGTGGCGCACCGGGGTTGAAACTGCTTGACAACTTCTGCCGCTGGAGCGGCCTTTAGAAGGAAACCGGACCTTTTATGCTCAGCAAACGCATCATACCCTGCCTGGACGTTCGCGACGGCAGAACGACCAAGGGGATCAAATTCAGGGATAATATCGACATAGGCGATCCTGTGGAAATGGGACGGTTCTACTACGAGCAGGGTGCCGATGAGATCGTCTTCTATGACATTACCGCCTCGAGCGACAAGCGCCCCATTATGCTCGATGTCGTACGCAGGGTGGCGGAAACCATTTTCATTCCGTTTTCGGTCGGAGGCGGCATTCGAACCTTGGAGGACATGCGCGACGTGCTGCTCGCGGGGGCCGAAAAAGTCAGCGTGAACTCCGCGGCGGTGCTAAACCCCGATATTATTCGGCAGGGGGCCGAGGCCTTCGGCAACCAGTGCATCGTTTTGGGCATGGACGTAAAGAAGGTCGGGGTTTCAGAGAAGATCCCCTCCGGGTATGAAATCGTCATAAACGGCGGCAGGACCCACATGGGAATGGATGCGCTGTGGTGGGCCATGGAGGCCCAACGGCTCGGGGCCGGCGAGATATGCCTCAACTCGATCGATACCGACGGCGCCAAAACAGGCTACGAACTCGAACTCACCAGGCTCATTTCGACCAGCGTTCGAATCCCCGTTATCGCCTCCGGGGGCGCGGGAGAGCCCCGGCATCTGCTGGAGGTGCTCAATCAGGGATGTGCCGACGCGGCGCTCATCGCCTCCATGGTTCACTTCGGAACCTATACGATCCGCGAGATTAAAGACTTTCTTTCTCAAAACGGCGTCGGGGTGCGCAGTTCGTGGTAAAGTGATCTTGTGGCTCTAAAGAAGCCGCCTTTTCCAAAAAGCGAGCATCCCTTCCTTGCCGAAGCTGGCCTGCACCAACTCCCAACCTTCCAATCCGCTTTCATTCAGCAGACTTTCCATTTTCTTCACCTGATCGGAGGGGACCACCTCCGCACTGCAGCCGCCATCACTGGAACAAAACAAGACCACCTCCCTGAAAGATTCAGCCGGATGGAGGGTGACGCGATATTCGAAACTGCTCATTTGGTTCTCCTGAAAGCATCGGCCCGTGGAAAAAACGAAGGAAGAGGGAGTCGAAAACATTTCCGGCAACAGCCCCGAAGAATCGGCGTCAACTCCCCCAACGCAGGGATTATATCACCCCCGCCGATTTCCTCAATGGTGAGCCATAAAGTGATTGAGCCTGATCAGGTCTTAGCCCGCATGCCTATTTTCCTTGGGGACATTTCGCGCGCAGTGGCGCCTTTTCTTCGTGGCCGTTTTGAGCCTGGTTCGCTTATGGCTGAGCGCCTTCGATTTGCCGCCGCACGCGCTGCGGCGTTTGGCCGGTGTTTTTGAGGAATTTGCCCGCACGGTTTTCTTGCCGTGATGCTTTTGCGCCCGCTTCTTTTCGATGCGGGCGGTCCTGGTCGGCTTGTGACGGCTGGAAACACTTTTGGAGACGGTCTTGCCGGGCTTCGCGGCCTTGGCGAAGTTGCGGCCGGCTGTGCTTTTCTTGCGGCAAGCCGCCATTTTGGCTGCTGTTTTCTTGGCGCGCGAGAATTGACCTTTGGGGGCTGTCTTGGCCCTTGCTTTGGTGCGCCTGGTCGTATGGGCGGCCTTTGCCATGCGAGCGCGGTGCGCGGCCGCATGCTTGGCCCGCGTGTTGGCGGCCAGCCGTGCGGCATGGACTCCAGACCTCCGGATGGCGCGGGGCGGGCATACTTTCTCCGCCGGGGCAACCAGATCGGTTTCCGAGGCCATATGCGGGTAGGCGCCAACGGCGTAGTATTGGCCGCCCACTTCGCGGTAGCCTTCCTCGATCATGGTCTCGGCGTCGGTGCGCCGGATCCAGGGGTTTTGGGCGCCGAGCACGACCGCAATCATCCTGGTATGCCCTCTTATGACGGTCGCGGATATGTTGAAGCCCGAGGCGCAGACAAAGCCGGTTTTTAGACCGTCCACTCCCGGGCAGCAGCCCAGAAGATTGTTGGGATTGTGATCGGTTTTGCCGCGATAGGTGTAGGAGCGCAGCGAACTGATGGACAGCGCCTCGGGAAAGCGCCTTATGTAGGCGTTGGAAAGCCTCAGTATGTCTCGGGCGGTGGTGAGTTGGCCGGCCGCGGGCAGTCCGTTGGGTGTCATGAAACGGGAATGGGTCAATCCGAGTTCGCGGGCTTTGAGATTCATTCTGGCAACGAAGTTTTCAACTGTGCCGCCCAGATATTCGGCCATGGCGCAGGCGGCGTCGTTGCCGGACTCCACGGCCATACCCCTTATGAGTTGGGAAACGGTAACGATGTCGCCCGCTCGAAGTCCCATGCGGACCTTGGGCATGGAAGCGGCGCGTCTGCTGACCCGGACCCTGTCGTTAAGGCTGATCCGTCCGGACTCGATGGCTTCGAAGGTGAGATAAAGCGTGAGAATCTTGGTAAGAGAGGCGGGAGGGATCAGGCTGTCGGCATCCTGCTCGTAGAGCACTTTGCCCGAGGCCATATCGTATAGAATGGCCGAGCGGGCATTAACGTGCTGATATTCCAGGGCATGTGAAATTTGAGGAATGGACGAGCAAAGAAAAAACGCGATGAAAAAACCTAGGAACTGCCCCTTGCCCCGCATCAGTTGTTCTCCTTTTTTGTGTTTCGCGATATCGAGAACGAGCCCAAGGCGATTATCTCGAGGCCGGACTTTGCGAATCCGCACCCTTTAAATCTTTCGCAGATAGCGAAGATTGTGTATCTATGTAGATATGGCGTCTTTTTGTCAACCGAAATCACCCGTTTTCCCGCTCGAAACCGGTTGTAAGGATTAATTTCGCATCGAGAAAACTATTTTTTGGATAAAGGATCCTTCATTTGATATATACTGCGCCCATTTCGAAAAGCGAAAGGGGAGCGAGATGTTCGGCCGGATGATGGATTTTCTAGCCAAAGATATGGCAATGGATTTGGGCACTGCCAATACCCTCATTTATGTCAAGGGCAAGGGCGTCGTCCTGGACGAACCATCCATGGTAGCCACCGCAAAGGATTCCGGTGAGGTGCTGGCCATCGGGCGGGAAGCAAAAAACCTGGCGGGTCGGCATAATCGGGGTACCAGCATAACAAGGCCGATGCGAGACGGGGTCATTTATGATTTTGAAATGGCCTCCTTCATGGTCCGCTCATTTCTCGGAAAAGTATTCAGGCGTTTTCCTCTGTCCAGGCCCAAACTGGTCATAGCCGTTCCGGTCGGTATCACTTCGGTGGAAAAGCGCGCGGTGATAGAGGCCGCCGATATGGCGGGGGCGGGGAAGATTTTCCTTGTTGAAGAGCCGATGGCTGCCGCAATAGGTGCGGGTCTTCCCATCGATCAGCCCTC
This sequence comes from Deltaproteobacteria bacterium, assembly GCA_021777755.1. Lineage (GTDB taxonomy): Bacteria > Desulfobacterota > Syntrophobacteria > Syntrophobacterales > Syntrophobacteraceae > SbD1. Next base: position 12,504 of record JAJYDE010000063.1, on the reverse strand, counting down.
CGGGCAGATGGTGGTCGATATCGGGGGGGGGACCACTGAGGTGGCCATAATATCCAAGTTCGCCGTCTCATGTTCGGAGTCGCTAAGGGTTGCGGGCGATGAAGCAAACGAGGCCATATGCAACTTTATCCGTCAGAAACACAGCATGGCCATAAGCGAAATGATGGCTGAAGTGATCAAGATGAAGATCGGTTCGGCTGTGCCCCTGAAAAAGAATTTGGAGATAAAGCTGCGCGGAAAAGACCTGGCCTCCGGGATGCCCAAAGTGATCACGATTACCGATGCCGATATCAGGCTGGCCATGCGGGAGCCTACCCTGGCCATAATTGAAGCGATTCGCCGGGTTCTTGAGAAGGCTTCACCCGATTTGGCCTCGGATGTGGCGGAAAACGGCATCTGGCTGGCCGGAGGCGGTGCTTTGCTGAAGGGGTTGCGGGCGCTCATCCACCAGGCCGTGGGACTCGATGTGATACAGGCCGAAGACCCCCTTCGAGCGGTGATACGCGGGGCCGGATCGGTGACCGAGCATTTCGACCGCTATCGGGATGTGTTTTTGAACTGAGCGCGGTTCGCAGTTGGAAAATGGAGGTTGGAGGCCGCAAAGCCGACTTCAGGTCTGCGGCCTGCTGTCTTCGACTTCCGATCTCGCCTTGATCAGTTCGGCCACGATACTAACGGAGATCTCCGCAGGGGTTTGAGCGCCGATCTCCACGCCTATCGGACAATGCACCCGATCCAGGCTTTCCCGGGAAAAACCCTCTTGCATGAGTGCTTTGTAGATCTCGGCGCGTTTGCGGCGGCTGCCGATCATTCCGATATAGCCGGCCGATGTTCGAAGGGCCTGCTCCAGCACGGTCCTGTCATGGCTGTGGCCGCGGGTTACGATGACCAGATAGCTGTCGGCCCGGATGGGCAGGGCCTGCAAGGCCTCGGCAAAGCCGGCGCTCACGATGACTTCCTCTGCCATCGGGAAACGGTCCCTGGTGGCAAATTCGTCCCGGTCGTCGAGCACAACCGTGCGAAACTCCACCTGCGAGGCAAGCCGAGCCAGTTCCAGCCCAACGTGTCCCGCGCCGAAGATATAGACCGTTCCTCTGCCGCAAACAGGCTCGACGAAATAGCGGCCGCCGTCCAGGCTGATAATGTCGGCGGGCCGGTTTTTCGTCCAGGCGCTCGCGATTCGCACAGCGACCGGAGTCGCGGCCGCAAGGTCGCCGGCTATCGAACCGTCTTCGCCAAGCACGAAACGCTTCAAGGGGCCGGAAGGGTTCGTTTCAGGCAGAAGGGCTACGGAAAAGACGCGCCTGCCCGTATCAAGGGCTTCCGCCATGGCCTGGTAGCTCGCGAGGGCCGGCCCGGTGGCCGCCAGGGACTCGATCAGCACCGAAAGCCTGCCTCCACAGATTAGATCCATGTCGGCTCCGGCGCTGCCCGCCAGACTATAATCTAGTAGAATCGCTCCCGCTTTTTCCCGGAGTTCGCCGGCAGCTTTGATGGCCTCGGCTTCCACCCTCCCGCCGCCGATTGTTCCCAGGATCTCTCCGTCGGGTCGAACAACCATTTGAGCCCCCATGGAACGCGGGGTGGAACCGTGACTTTCGAGGATGGTCGCCAGGACCAACTCCTCACCTCGGCCAAGCAATTCGAAAATATCCCGTTCGATTCGTTTCATTTTTGTTCTCGCCCCCTGTGTGGTTAGACGGTTTTACCAAAAGGGCAGATCGGATAGCGGCAATCGGGGCAACCGGCACAAAGGCCCCCATGCCCCATGGCCACTATATCGGCCCGGGTGATGGTCTCGCCGGCGACAATCCTGGGAACCACCAGGTCGAAGATGCTGGCCCGAAAGTACATCACGCAACCGGGGAGCCCCACCACCGGGACGCCCTTGACATAGGCCAGCATGAACATCGCCCCGGGGAAGGTCGGAGCCCCGTAGACAACCACTTCCCCGCCCGCCGCGCGAATTGCCGCGGGGGTCTGGTCGTCGGGGTCGACCGACATGCCCCCCGTTACCGCTATCAGACCGGCCCCCTTTTCCAGAAAGCCGCCAATTGCGGTGACCGTCTTTTCAATGTCGTCGGCCACCAGGACCTGTCCCAGCACCGTGGTGCCAAGCTCGGCGAACTTGGTCCGAAGAACCGGCCCGAAGCGATCCTCGATCCTGCCCGAATACACCTCGGAGCCCGTGGTCACGATGCCTGCCCGCAGGGGTTGAAAGGGGAGCACGCTCACCACCGGGGGCGATTGGCGACAAATATTTTCCACTTCGATAATTTTGGATTCCCGAGCCACCAGGGGAATGATCCGCGTGCCGGCAACCAGCCGGCCCGCGCTCACCGCCTGATTGGTGTGAAGGGTGGAGAAGACCACCTGCTCAATGGAATTGATGCTCAAAAGGGTTTCAACGTTTATCTTCAAAAGACCGGGGTATGCGGCGCGGAGGTCGACCCGGCCCTCGGCAGGCTCGCCAAGCGTTAATCCGGGTCCCGCGGCGGCCAGGGCAATGCGCCTTGCCGCGTCATCTTCGTGAATCCAGCCTTCCTTGAGTTCAAAGACATACAGATGCTCCTTGCCGATATCCTTGAGCAAAGGGATGTCCTTGGCCTCGATCCGATAACCTTTTCGAAACGCCGGCCCTTTGAATTCGCCGGGAACGATTCGGGTGATATCGTGACAGAGCACCATTCCCACAGCTTCTTCGACGCGCACCTGTTTCATCGAAACTCCTGATTGATTTGCCGCAGTACCATTGCAGTTCCCGCCTCGATTCCCATTCAAATATCTCTCCCAACGTGTAAAGTCAAACCGGTTGTGGCCCGATCATGAGCGAGACCGATGCAAGATTTGCGATCTCGACGGCCCGGTTTACGAGAGGGCTCCCCAGGCGGTTACTGTGGCAAGGCAATTTCCGGGCGAGGTTTTGAGGCTGATAGGACTCGTGAGGCTGACAGTGTGATGGATTTGCGGAAGCGGTCAATTTTTGCCGGCTATCCGTCCCTTTAATGGAAACCGCTTTTTTACAGGCCGCTATCCTCCGTCTCCTTGCTTATCCGCCAAAGCGATGCCCACACCTCGTGGTAGATATCGGCCCTCTTTATGCCCTGTTTTTCGACCACCGAATTTTTGAAGTTCGGATAGTCGATATCCATTGAGATTTTTTTGGCCGCTTCGGCGAACTCTTCGCGGGAAACCTTTGCCCGGTACTGATAATCGGTACCTTCGGCCTTTGATATTTTGCCAAGCTCCGGCAAATATCGGGCTTTCAGATTTTCCAAATCCTTAAGGGCTCTGGCCCGGATGGTCAGCATCGTTTCGCCCGATTTTTGAACTACGCTGAAAAAGCCAAAATTGGTTATCAACCACATCGCGAAATCCTTATTTAGTCCCAGTGCGCACGGCAGTCGCACCACCGAGCGGCGAGCTCGTTCGCGGGGGGGGGCAAAGAGTTGCCTTTTCACTTTCATGGCCGGGCGCATCGGTTCGGATGATGCGCCCGGCTTTGCGGCAGTCGCCCGTTACACCATCAGGCCCATTCACAATTTAATCCCTTGGATTATTTTGTCCGGGGAACAGAAATAAGATACTTTCCAATTTCGGATCTGTCCAGTCGGTTGGTAAGAGTTTTTACAGCCCGGAAACTCCATGTTTTCGATTGGCAGGCAAAGCCGATCGAGCCTTATTGTTGGGCGGGAGTCCCGGGCGTAAAAGTCGTGGAAGCCTTTTGGTGGCCGATCAGAAGTAGGGAATCCTCATTGTCACAAGCCACTGATTGCCGAAGGAGTGATCCGATGTGGCCGCGAACTGATATCCGGCGCCGACCACGAAGTAGGTGTGCTCGGTTATCCGGAAGCGACCGATGTTGATCCCCGGAGTAAGGTAGACCTGCTGCTGGCCGGAATCGGCGCCGTTTGGAAAAGAAACCCAGGTGACTTCGAATTCGGGCCATAAGGGGACCTCGTAGCCGGCTATGCAAAAACGATTTCCGTACTGGAAGGCGCTGTTCCAGGTAACCGGGGTGCCGAACTTCGTGAAGCCATCACTTGGTATGGCCGGTCCCACCGTGGCCTGGTAGACGAATTCTCCTATCGGTGTCTTGATGCCCTTACCAAAACCGAGCATCGGCGAAACCACGTCGTGACCCGCGGTGATGTCGTAGGCTCCGGTGGCAAAAGAGGTGGAAAGCAGGAAGGTGACCACATAGTTTCCCGCCGTGCTTGGAGATGAGAGCAGACGATATTTGAAAAGAGTGGACCAGTCCGCCCAGCCGGAGGCTTGCGCGCCCTTTGGCAGGTCCTTTGTCACCCAGGTCGGATTTCCGAATATGAGTTCGGTGTTCTCGGTGGGGATTATCTCCGTGCCTTTGGACGCATAAGTATCGGTCTCAAACCCTTTGGAAGTCGTAAGAGCGTAATCTGTGCGGATTTCCTGCTGCAGCGTTGGCGTAATGGTGACCACCGGGGTCATCCAGTCGGGTTGTTCCTTTTCGTGGGTGCGGTGAACCATTTCAAGCCAGGCGTCATACTTGGCCTTGAAATTGACAAAAGGGGAGTAGACCGCTCCGCTTGTCGACAGCGACTCGTCGGATTGCAAAGGCCCTTGCGGGGCCGGCGCGATCAGCCCCTCCGAGGTCGGCCCGCCGCCTTGCACCAGACTTGGACCGTCGGTTGGAAACGGAGTGCCCGCGTGCGAGCGCCCCGCAGGAACCAACGAGAACACAAAAACAGCAAAAATGACGACGTACTTGCTCATACCCTTTTCTCCTCCCGAAATACTCTCTGTGTGAAGGTCGGCGACTCCTCCCGCCGAGGTGGCCTCCGACGAAAAAAACACCACCATCCCGCAAGCGGAAGCGAACTTGGCCGGCTCGTCCGCAGTGACCGCTTTGGCAGCTCATAAGCGGCGTAATGGGGCTGATGGGTATGTTATAAATGACTTTAGGTATTATATGTGCGGCATGATTGATGTCAATAGATAATCGTTATCGAAGCGGCGGGCTCAATCCCCGGCGCAGGAAGGACCGAAACTGATGGTGATGCGCCGATTTTGCCTCCTGCCCTCCCGGGTGGCATTGGAGGCGACCGGTTTGGATTCTCCCCAGCCCCGGGCTTTGATCTTGCCGGCGTCCAGACCGTTATTGACAAGCGCCTGCTTTATCATCCAGGCCTGCAGTTCCGATAGCGCGAGGTCTTGTTCCTCCGAAAACAGGCAGTCGGTGTAGGCCGAGACGAGGACGTAAGTTTTAGGGTACCTGGTGCAGATTTGGAGCACGGAGCCTATCGAAGAGGTCCAGTTGGCGGGTTGGGCCGTTACGGAGTGGGGGTGGAAAAGCCAATCGGAGGATAGCGAAATGGTGGCGCAACCCTTTTTCACATGAAGTGCGTCCCCGAAGCGGCGGGCGAGGTAACCACCCAGATCGACCTTTTTGTCCTGGCCGGTGATCGAAACAGGCCGGCTCAATTCAAACTTGACGACATGTCCTCCGAAGGCTTTGAGCGAAAATAAGCAAAGGAGCATGAAACATAACGACACACGCCGCATGGCCATCTCCGCTTCAATGGAAAGTCGATTCGGATTTCGCGGGTAAGCAACCAGGGAAGAACAATTGCCTTGCGACCGGCTGAAACAGGGTGAAAAGGTTGCAACTGCAAATCGGATAAACACGGGAAAAGGGGTTGTCAACGGAGCCGGCTTTTCGGGCCGGTTGGCCGCGGGTCGAAAATATGCCGGCAAGACAGTACCATGCCCCATAAGCCGAGTAGGCGCCACTTGGTACTCGTTTACCACGAAAATCCTCGAAAATTAGTCTGTTTCCCTACTTCATGGACGATTTCACTCCCCTATAATGAAGGCGCTCGGAGTTTGGCCATGTTTTTCGAAAGGGGGTTCGGATCATGAATCTTGGAGAATTTTGTCCATCCATGCCGGAGTATGAGAAGTGTCGGGCGGTTGGCGGAGAAGAACCGCTGGTTGTCTTAATGGCCGAAGATGATGAAGACAACTATTTACTTGTGATGCGGGCATTCGATGCCGCGCCGACAAGGGTCGACCTGCGGTGGGTCCATGACGGCCGCGAAGCCATGAACTACCTGCGGGGAAGGGGCGCATACGCCGCTCCCGAGTCCGCACCCGGCCCCGGCCTGATTTTGCTCGATCTTGCGATGCCGGTTCAAGGTGGTCTGGAAACATTGAAGGAGATCAAGGGGGACGCGCGGTTGCGGAAAATTCCGCTGATCTTGCTGGTGTCGCCCAAAATTGGGGCACATAAAGATTCCTGGCTGCGCTCGGGTGTGGAATCCTTGATTATAAAACCCCGAAGTCTTGAGGAGATGATCCGGGAGATCAACGGTCTGCACGAATACCATTTCGCAATCGTCGGCCTGCCCAACCAGGAAGATGAGAAGGGCTTGGAGATGGAAAGGATCGGAATTCCCGAGCGGGGGTACGCCGGACTGGGTTCGATCGCGCAACACTCGGCATACCATCACCTCATGTAGGGCATGGCGAGGCGGTAGAAGAGCAAGATGTTGAAATGCGCCCGTGGCTGATCCCGGCAGTGGGCGGGCCGCGGGCGCACCCTGTCCGGAAATCGAATCAAGAACGGAAAAAAAGGTTGTCATATCCCGCGTGATGGCTTATTAATCCTGGTGCTCTTGGTGGCTGATATTTTACAGCTTATCCCACGAATATAACAAACAAGAGATTTCGTATCCAAGCGGGTTCGGCGGCGAAAGCCGTCCGGATGGCTCGCCGGGGCGCGCCCCGCCCAAGGCGGTAGTTCGGGTTGATGCTCCTTTGTGGAGGCAGTCGCCTGACAGGCCCCGGGGAACGGGCGCCGACCGACAAGGCCAAATCGACGGGCGCTGCCGGCGTTAACAGCGGATCATTGTGGAGGCCCCTCTATGCTGGCTGTGTATTTACCCATTCTCTATATGATCATCCTGGCCCTGCTTTTCGGCGCGGGGACCGTCCTGTTGTCGCATTTACTCGGGCCCACGCGGCCGTTCAAAGTGAAAACCGAGTCCTACGAGTGCGGTCTGCCCAGTGAAGGGGCTCAATACGGGCAGACGCCTGTCAAATTCTACGTTATTGCCCTTCTTTTTCTCGTCTTCGATCTCGAGTGCGTCTTTTTGTACCCGTGGGCGGTATTCTACCGCAAGCTGGGCGCCTTCGGCCTTATCGAGATGCTGATTTTTCTGCTGATTCTTTTGGTCAGTTACGTGTATGTCTGGAAAAAGGGAGCTTTGGAATGGGATTAGAAAATCAACTTGTTGGCGAAAATGTGCTGGTTACCAGCCTGACGAAGGTGGTCAACTGGGGCAGGAGCAATTCCGTGTGGCCGTGTACCTTCGGTCTTGCGTGCTGCGCCCTGGAGATGATCGCCAGCACTTTGGCCGATTTCGACATCTCCCGATTCGGCTCCGAGGTCTTCCGTCCTTCTCCGCGTCAATCCGATCTGATAATCATTGCCGGTACCCTTACCAAGAAGATGTCGGTAATGGTGAAGCGCATATATGATCAAATGGCCGACCCGAAATGGGTGATCGCCATGGGGGCCTGCGCCTCGTGCGGCGGGGTGTTTCAGAGCTATTCGGTGGTGCAGGGCGTAGACCAGATAATTCCTGTGGATGTCTACATTCCGGGATGCCCGCCACGGCCTGAAGCGGTGCTGGCCGGTCTTATGAAGATTCAGGAAAAGATCAGGACCGAAAAATTGGATCAGCGCCGCGATTTCAAACCCGGCATGGTCGAACTGGCTACAGGGAAATAAGCGATGGATATTAAAAAAGCAGTCGATGCGCTCTCCAGGCAATGTCCGGATTGTGTCCAAAATCTTGCCGATCACAACGGAACCTGTGAAATCACCGTCGCCGCGCAGTCTTTCCATAAAGTGATGGAAACCCTGCACGAGCTTGGTTTCGACATGTTGACCGATGTCGTCGGCATAGACCGTATGCCAAGAGCGGTGCGTTTCGACGTGATCTACCTGCTGCTTTCCACGCGGGATTTTTCCCGCCTTGCGGTAAGGGTTGAGGCCGCCGAAGGAGAGGATGTTCCCAGTGTAAGCGGCATCTGGCATTCGGCCAACTGGGGCGAGAGGGAGGTTTTCGACCTGTTGGGGATCAGTTTTTCAGGCCATCCCGATCTGAGGCGAATTCTCATGTGGGAAAACTTTGAGGGACACCCGCTCAGGAAGGATTTCCCGCTCGAGGGCCAGGACTTCGACAAGCCCTTCGACACTGAAACGATAAAGGACTACTTCTAACCGGGACCTTGCAGCCAAACAGTCAGGCATGGAAAATCATGAGCGAGAGTAAAACCGTAACCCTGAACATGGGGCCCCATCATCCGGCTACCCACGGCGTTCTGCGGGTAGTCCTGGAACTTGACGGGGAAAAGATCGTTAATGCCACCCCCGTCATCGGTTATCTTCACCGGGGGATAGAAAAAATCTGCGAAAGCAGGACTTACCAGCAGATACTGCCGCTTACCGACAGGCTCGACTATTCCGCCGCATCGGCCAACAACCTCGGCTATTGCCTGGCTGTGGAAAAGCTCATGGGGCTCGAGGTGCCCAAAAGAGCGCAGTATCTGCGGGTCATCATGGCCGAGCTTGCCCGCATCATGGGTCACCACCTCTGGCTGGGGACCCACGCCCTGGATATCGGGGCCATGACGGTCATCTTCTACGCCTTCAGGGATAGAGAGATGATCATGGCCATGAACGAAGAGATCTCGGGCTACAGGCTCACGCCCTCTTTTATCCGCATCGGAGGGGTGGCACAGGACGCGACCGAGGATTTTATCGGGAAGGTGCGAAAATTCGTCAAGTGGTTCCCGCCTGCCCTGGAAGGCTATCACCAGCTTCTGACCGAAAACAAGATTTGGACGACGCGCACCATGAACATCGGGACCATCTCGGCCGGTGAAGCGGTAAATCACGGACTTACCGGGCCGAGCCTCAGAGGCTCGGGGGTTGCCTACGATGTGCGCAAGGCCTTCCCTTATTCGAGCTACGGGGATTTCGACTTCAAGGTCCCCGTGGGTGAAAAGGGGGACGTCTACGACCGGTACCTGGTGAGAATGGAGGAGTTCAAGCAGTCGATAAATATTATCGACCAGGCGATCGAAAATCTTCCATCCGGGCCGATCCTGACGGACAATCCCTGGGTGGCGAGCCCGATGCAGTCGGAAGTGCAAACGGACATAAGCGCCCTCATCCGCCGGTTCATGATCAATTATAAAGGGACTCCGGTCCCCGGCGGCGAACTCTATTCGGCGGTCGAAGGGGCCAAGGGCGAACTTGGTTTCTACCTGGTAGGCGATGGCGGAGAGCATCCTTACAGGCTCAAAATCCGCTCGTCCTGCTTTTATCTTGCGAGCGCGCTGCCTCGCCTGCTCGTGGGCCACATGGTTGCCGACGCGATAGCGATAATCGGGAGCCTCGATGTTGTGCTTGGCGAAATCGACCGGTAGAGATCCGAGAGCCCCTCGGGTTGGTGAATGCTTAACGGAGTGCAACCGATGAATGATCTTTTCTTCATTCCCATTATCAAAATGTTTGTTATTTTCGGAGTATGCCTGTTTTTCATCACCTACACCACCTGGCTTGAAAGGAAGGCCCTGGGCCATTTCCAGCTGAGATACGGTCCGATGCGAGTGGGCTATCACGGCCTGCTTCAGCCCATCGCCGACGGGATCAAAAACTTTTTCAAAGAGGAAGTGGTCCCCGACAACGCCGACAGGGCGGTATTTCTTCTGGCCCCGATCATAAGCATTTCACTTGCGGTCATGCTGCTTGCCGTCATACCTTTCGGCGCTCCGATCACCATTTTGGGCAAAAAAGTCGATCTCTACCTTGCAAACCCCTCCATAGGCATTCTGTTCATCCTGGGCTTTGCAACGATTGGTTCCTACGGAACGATTCTTGGCGGATGGTCCTCGGGGAACAAGTACGGCTACATGGGCGGCTTGAGGGCCTCGGCCATGATTATAAGCTACGAACTCTCGATGGCCTTCGCGGTCCTTAGCATCATCATGGTGACCGGCTCTTTCAGCCTTGTGGACATGGTCGGTGCCCAGCAACACGTCTGGAACATACTGCGCGAGCCGGTGGCCTTCCTGGTGTTTCTGATCAGCGGCATAGCCGAACTCAACCGCACCCCCTTCGATATGCCCGAAGCCGAATCCGAGCTTTGCTGCGGCTACAACATCGAATACAGCAGCATGAAGTTTTCGCTTTTTTTCCTCGCCGAATATACCCACTTGTTCGTGTTCGCCGCGCTGGTCACCACTCTTTTTCTTGGCGGCTGGCACGGGCCGATTCTGCCCGGTGTGGTCTGGTTTTTTCTCAAGACCTTCACCATAATTTTCCTGTGCATTTGGATCAGGGCGACTATTCCCCGCCTGCGCTACGACAAGGTGATGAAGCTGGAGTGGAAATTCCTGCTCCCGGTTGCCTTGGCCAATGTGATCGCAACAGGCGTGGTGATGGCCCTGTTTGGTTGATTTGTCAGGAGTCCCGATGGAAAAGTCCGATATTATTGTTGTCAGCAGAGACAGGGGTGAGAAGGGCAATTACGTGAAGCCCTTCATAAAGGGGCTGCAATATACCCTGGGCAATTTTTTCAAAAAGCCGATCACCGTTCAATACCCCGACCAGAAGACTTGCAGAAGCGAGCGGTGGCGGGGACTTCACAAGCTCAATGTGGACGAAAAGGGCGAGCTCAAGTGTGTTGCCTGCGGCCTTTGCGCCGCCGTGTGCCCCTCGCAGGCGATCACTATCGTTGCCCGTGAAGAGATTGGTGGAACCAGGCACCCGGAGACCTTCGAAATCAACGAACTGCGCTGCATTTTCTGCGGATTTTGCCAGGAAGCCTGTCCCAAGGGGGCCATCAGCCTGACCAAGGTTTATGAGTACGTGGATTACAGCCGTGAGGATTTTGTGTTCGACATCTCGAAACTGAGGACGACTGGAGAGAAATGGAACTGCTAGGGATAATCATCTGCGGCGGTGCGGCACTTGCGTGCGCGCTTCTGGTCATTCTATCGAAGAATACGGTTCACAGTGCTCTTTGGATGGTTGGCAACTGCCTGGCGTTGGCCGTCCTGTTTTTGTTCTTGAACAGCCAGTTTATCGCCATCCTCCAGGTTATCGTCTACGCCGGCGCGATCATGATGTTCATTATCTACGCCATCATGATGTTAAATCAACGCCAGGGCTTCGAAACCGATATTCTGAAAGGCCTTCGTTCGGGCCGCTTCGTCCTTCTTTGCCTCTTTATGATCTGCCTGCTCGGCCTTGGCGCCGGGATAAGCCCCATGGCCCTCAAGGGTGAAATGGGCCCTCATGCCATGGCCAAATTCGGCGAGGTCGATTTGATCGCAAATTACATCTTTGTACAAGGTATCGCCGCCTTCGAGCTGGTGAGCGTTCTTTTGACCGCGGCAGTTGTAGGGGCCGTCTTTTTAGCCAGAAAAGATTGATGCAAGCGCGGGGGGCGGGGCGGTTTTTCGCCCGCCTTGCTTAAAATCCGAGTCAACAAGGGAATGGTTCAATGAACGATTACCAAAGCGTCTATCTTGCACTCTCCGTGATTCTCTTTGCCGTCGGCGCACTGGGGGTGATCGTCCGCAAGGACGCCATCGTCGTATTTTTGTGCATAGAGATCATGCTCGGGGCCGTAAATCTTGCGTTCGTGGTCTTTTCCCGCGCCAACCAATCGGCGGAAGGGTTGTTCATGGTCATGTGCATCATGGCGGTGGCGGGGGCCGAGGCTGCAATCGGGCTTGCCATTTTCGTCCTTTTGTACAGGAAGACGGGCACAATCAACATTGACAAATTCAACCTGCTGAAATGGTAGATCGAGGCTTGCGATGAAGTTTGATCTGGTATGGCTTATCCCCGCATTCCCGCTCGTGGGCGTGTTGATCAACGGCCTGCTGGGCCGAAGGATTGTTGAAAAGAACAAAAGCCTTGTGCACTGGATCGCCTGCGGCGCCGTGGGGCTATCTTTCCTGGTCACCCTGAGCTTGTTTGTCAAGCTTCTCGGGCTGCCCGCCGATAAGCGTTTGTACGATTTTACCTGGTTTGCCTGGATTTCATCCGGGGTTTTTCACGTAAGCGTGGGTTATCTGATCGATCCTCTTTCCATGTTCATGTGCATGTTCGTAACCGGGGTCGGATTTCTGATCCACGTTTATTCGATCGGCTACATGGGACACGATGAAAGCTATTTTCGCTTCTTCACCTATTTGAACCTTTTCATGTTTGCCATGATCAACCTGGTCCTGGCCGACAATTTCCTGCTGATGTTTCTCGGCTGGGAGGGCGTGGGGCTGTGTTCCTACCTGCTCATATCCTTCTGGTTTTCCGATCTGGCCAACGCGGTCGCGGGCAAGAAGGCCTTTGTTACAAACAGGGTGGGCGATTTCTTTTTCGCCGTGGGACTTTTGGTGCTGCTTACCCATCTGGGCCGCCACGGGGTATGGTCTCTAAAGTTT
>JAJYDE010000101.1 GCA_021777755.1 Deltaproteobacteria bacterium | reverse complement strand
ACTTCGGATGTCGTTATACACGAGAGAGAGGCTTTTGACCAGAAAATTCACTAACATCGGGATTTTAAAAGTATATTATACGAGAACAGATCCACCGTGGCCTCTCCTGTGACACGGTGGATTTTTCCACCCGTATCGGATAAGATTCAAGTTTACCTGCTGCGATGATTGGAACCGATGGTGGAAAAGATAGCAAAGGGCGCCGAGATTGAATTCGAAGTCGATAAGCTCGCCTTTGGCGGAAAAGCTCTGGCCAAGATGGACGGGTTTGTGGTTTTCCTGAACAGAGCCGTTCCCGGCCAGAGGGTCAGGGCACTGATAACCAGAAAGAAGCGAAATTACGCCGAGGCCAGGGTAGTCGAAACAATTTCCCAGTCACCGGCATATACGCCCGCGGTCTGCCCCCATTTCGGCCTCTGCGGGGGATGCTTCTGGCAGGATATCGCCTACGAAGAACAGCTTTTTTGGAAAAAGGCCCATATCGCGGAATGCCTGGAACACATCGGCGGAACCGGTCCCGTGGAGATCGAGCCGGTTATTGCCTCCCCGGAGCTATTCCACTACAGAAACAAAATGGAATTCACCTTCTCCGAGAAGCGCTGGCTTCTTACCGAAGAACTGGAGCGCGATTTCGATCGCCCCTCGCTTTTCGGTCTGGGTCTTCACGTAAGAGGTCTTTTCGACAAAGTCCTTAATATCGATACCTGCTTTCTGCAGTCCCCCCTTGCCTGCTCCATTCTGGGAGAGGTAAGGCGGTGGGCGGCCTCAAGCGGTCTTCCGGCCTACAGCGTGCGCTCGCACGAGGGCTTCTGGCGTTTTCTGGTTTTAAGAGAGGCCAAGAGCACGGGGCAGCTCCTCGCGCACCTTATCACCTCCGGGACCAGGGGCAAGGAGGGCACGGTCGACCTGCTAATCGAGCATCTTCGGTCCACCTTCCCCCAAATCACGACCCTCATCCACTCCATTAGCGACAAGAGTTCCCAGGTCGCCGTGGGGGATTCGAGCCGTGTGGCCTTCGGCCCCGGCTATATTGAAGAAAGACTGGGAGAGCTTCGCTTCCGGATATCGGCCCATTCCTTTTTTCAAACCAATACCCTGGCGGCCATTGAACTCTACAACACGATTCTGCGCCTTGCCGGTTTCGACGGCTCCGAAAGGGTCTGGGATCTCTATTGCGGAACGGGCAGCATAGGACTATATATCGCCTCTCGCGTCAAAAGCGTTATCGGCATCGAACTTGTGGAGGAAGCCGTTCGCGATGCGCGTGAAAACTGCCATTTAAACGACATCCACAACTGTACCTTTTTTGGCGGCGATCTGAAGGATGTGATCGGGAAGGCTTCGCAGAGCGGGCGCCCGGACGTTGTCATAGTGGATCCGCCAAGGGCCGGGATGCACCCGAAGGTGGTCAAGAGCCTGCTCGAAACGCTCCCGGGGCGAATCATCGCCGTTTCATGCAACCCCGCCAGTTTGGCCAGAGACGCCGCCATGCTTCTTGAGGCCTACGATATGGGACAGGTGCAGCCTATCGACCTTTTTCCGCATACGCCTCATTTGGAGTGCGTCGTCAGATTCGACAGAAAAAACCTTGGATGATCGGGGATCGGGGTCCAAGGGTTCTCATCTCCTATTAGAGAAGCACTATGGAGCTTTTCATCAAGAAGCGTAGACGGGTGAGGTATTGGCTCCGGGGGGCAGCCCTGTTCCTCTTGCTTTGCCTGATTTCCGCGGCCGTTTTCGCATATTACCTCTACAACAGGATCGAAGCGCGCTTTTCGTCGCGACGCTGGAGTATTCCAACAATCGTCTTTTCTTCGACCGTTCCCGTCCATCCGGGCCAGCCGATTTCTCTGGACCGCCTCAGGGATATGTTTGAGGAGCGCCGGTACACCGAAGCCCCGACAGCCCCGGTTCTGGCCGGGCAATTCATGTCCTCGGGAAACCTTTTGACCGTTCACCTCCGGGCTTTTCAGTTTCCGGGCCTGGCTATGCCCTCGGGGGTGGTTCAGTTCCACTTCGACGGGAACACGATTTCCCGGATCATAAGTGATGATAAGGAGTTGTCCTCTTTTGAACTCGAACCGGTGGAACTGGCCCGTCTCTACGGCCCCAAACGCCAGAGCAGGATTTTGGTCGATATACGGCGGATACCCCGAAACCTGATTGACGCCGTTCTGGCCATCGAGGATCGAAGGTTCTACGAACACGGCGCGGTCGATCTCCGGGGAATCCTGCGGGCCGTTTTCGTCGATTTGAAAGCGGGGCGCATCGTCCAGGGCGGCTCAACGATAACCCAGCAACTGGTCAAGAACTATTTTTTGCAGCCCCAGCGCACTTTCCGCAGGAAATTCATCGAATTTTCCATGTCCCTCATCCTCGACGGACTGTACAAAAAAGACGACATACTGGAGATGTACCTGAATGAAGTCTATATGGGGAACAAGGGAAACGTCGCGATACACGGGATCGGGGAAGCCGCCCTGTATTACTTCGGGCGCAACGTCGAAGATCTCACACTTGCCCAATCGGCCCTGCTTGCCGGGATGCTGCGAGCACCAAACCATTATTCCCCCTTACTGGACCGCTCGGCCGCTCTCAAGCGCAGAAACGAGGTCCTGGGCGGAATGCTTGCCCTGGGCATGATTTCTCCGACCGAATACAATGCGGCACTGGTGGAGATTTTGCGGCTGGCACCCCCTTCGAATTCGGATTCCACCGCCCCCTACTTCGTGGACTATGTGCGCATGCAGGCACAGGTCCTCTATGATCCACGAAGGCTTTCCTCGGCCGGCCTCAACATCTACACCACGCTTCAGCCCGAAATGGCCGAGGCCGCGAGCGCGGCCATACGCGAGGGGCTCGCCGAGATCTCCCGCGAGCCCGGCGAATCCAATGCGTCCTCCCCGCCCCAGGCGGCTCTTGTGGCGCTCCAGCCCGCAACAGGGGAAATCTATGCCCTGGTGGGCGGCAAAGACTATGGCCCCGACAGCTTCGACAGGGCACTCGACGGGCGCTACACGGCCGGTGCCGTCATCCAGCCCTTCATCTATCTTGCCGCACTCGAGCGCTATAAGCTCTCGGACCGGATCATGGACATTCCCATACCCTATCAGGTTTCGGGTGCTTCCTGGACGCCCGGAAACGAGGACGGCGCATACCGGGGGCAGGTCTCCTTAAGACGTGCGCTGGAACTCTCCCTTAATGCCGCCACGGTTTATCTTGCGACGCAAACCGGGCTCGACCCGGTTATGGGGACGCTCAAAAGCCTGAGCCTGGAAGCACAGCCCGAATCTCTTCCCTTACTTGCAACCGGCTCGTTCGACATCACCCCCATGCAACTTGCAAGGGCGTTCGCCGCTCTGGCCAACGGGGGCAAAATGCCGTTTCCGCGCAGCCTCGAAGAGGTTGTGGCGGAAAACGGGCAAATCATGGATCGAAGGCACACCGATTTTATTTCCGTTGTTTCTGCGGCAAAAGCCTTCCTCATCACCAGCATTTTGGAGGAATCGACCGAAAAGGGCGCAGCCGATGGACTCAGGCAACTCGGAATCGACTTCGACTGCGCGGGGCAGGCGGGCGGGTCCTCCGGAAAGGGCGGAGCCTGGTTTGTGGGCTATACGCCCGACCTGCTGGCCGTGGTCCGGGTAGGCTACGACGATAACCACCCGATCGGCCCCAACGGACTCCGCGGCGCGGAAAAAATCTGGGCTCATTTCATGAAACTCGCCAAACCATGGATCGGCTCCAGCGGCTTCGAGGCTCCCGCCGGAGTCGTAAAGCAAACAATTTGCCCGGAAACCGGCACCCGGGCCGCTCCCGACTGCCAGGATCCAAGGCCCGAGTACTTTTTGTCAACCAACCAGCCCGTGGTCATAAACCAGCGGTGACCGCCGCCATTTGAACAAGGAGCCAACCCCGATGGCCAATTGCGATTCAGCCAAACAGGCAAATATGAAAGCCAAGGGCTACAGGATTTTTTTATTGGCGGTGCTGGCGATTTCTCTATATCTTGC
>JAJYDE010000019.1 GCA_021777755.1 Deltaproteobacteria bacterium | reverse complement strand
CATTGAAGAAGCCGGGCTCGGACTCGAGCTGGGAGGGCTTATTCCGGTAGCTGGCGCTGTTATCGGGATTGCTTTCATCCTGGTCATAGTCCTTATGATGGTTGCGATCATTCACCAGGCCATGATCGATGATGCTGTGGTGGCGGCCACAGGCTCTGATTATACGTGCAAGCCGAATAGCACTTGCGCAAACACACCGGAGTTCCAAGCTCTGAATGAGTGCGCAGAGCTTGGGCCAGCTTATAGATATTCCAGTGAAGACGACGTAAAAAGATATATTAAGCAGCAATACCACTCCTATGGAGCATTATCGTGGAAATCTAATAATGTCACAAACGACGACGGACCGTGTCCTGACACTGGAAAGCATTACGATATATATACAAAGAAGTATAAGGAACCACTGTTAACAGTTCAGATGTGTCCATGTTGTCAAGATACCCCATCAGGACCCGTCCCGCAAGAAAGGTGGCGTACAAATTAAGGAGGGTGGCATGGAAGTTAGTGACTATTTACTTCTTGACTACATTTGGGAAGCACCAGGTAACCTAGCTTTTTTTGCTTCTCCCAGGGCAGGAGAAATATTCAACTCGAAACATCACGAGATGTCACCTTGCGAGTTGGCGAATCGTCTGTTTGCACTTCAAGAGTTGGGGATGATTGAGATAACACACAATACAAAAGGACGATTTTCAGGGACAGCCGAATATTTTTACCAATGTCTTATAAATAGTCTTCTTGTCGATATCATGGACCAAAGAAATCGCTATGTATTAGAGTTGACGTTGCCAGGGGGGGAAGCATGGGAAAACTATTTTAGGCCAGATTGGTCCAGATACCATTCGAACAGGATGACTATAAGCACCGATAACTCGAATATCGAGACTTTGCAGTTAGAGGCACAAACGAAATCCTACCTGCAACACGTAAAAGCTGTATGGCTCAAGCGTTATAATGTGACAGGAAGAACCCGGTGGAAAAGGCTGAAGCCGTGGCATGCAACATACTGGAAGGTATTGCCGGAAGGGCATCGGGTTACTTTGAAGGTTCAAGAGTTATCCCCGCCTGCGCCACATTTTCCAGACGAAGACTGGTTTGGGCTTTTCAGGAACTGGCGTACTAAATTATGAACACGAGGGGAATAGGGGATGTCCTTTATATTTTGCATTTACCGAGCTATAGCGACATCAGCAGGGCGCATTCCTTCAAAGGGTCATGGTCGGTTCCACCGTGACCCTGGATGGAACGAGATCGAGCGACTATAACGGCAACAGCCTTTCCTATCAGTGGGCTTTTGTCTCCGTTCCAACGGGAAGCTCGACCTCCCTTGGCGGCGCCGATACGCCCAATCCGACCTTTATTCCCGATGTGAACGGCAATTACACACACGATCAGTCTGGTCGTAAGCGATGGAACCTAAGCAAGCGATCCCGCCACGGTGACCATATCCACGCAGAACTCCAAGCCGGTGGCCAACGCCGGCCCGGGCGAGACGGTCTGGCTCGGCCAAAACGTGGCCCTTAACGGGGCCGGATCGTTCGGCCCCGACGGACAACCTCTGAGCTTCCAGTGGTCGTTTGTGTAGATTCAAAACGGCAGCGCCGCAGCCCTTCAAAACCCGACCGCGGTAAATCCGACCTTCACCGCGGACGTTCCCGGAGACTACGTCGTGCGGTTGATCGTAAGCGACGGGACGCTTTCAAGCTGAAGTTTGACAGTGTAACAAAACTAATCCTGCGATTACGAATAGTTATGGGTATAGGAATCGATCGTGGCACTACCTTTCCTCCCTCTCCTCGGAAAAACTTACAGTTCACGGATTGTAGGCGGCAGGGCAACACCGACGGCCTGAAAAATCTTGCCGCAGTTGCCGAGACACTGGGTGCGGATGCCGAGCTTTTTCCCATTATCCTCTATTCGGTTTCATACGTCGGAAAGGACGGTCTTGTCGGGACTTCCAAGTATCTTTTATTCCATTTGAAACAGAGCCATCCGTCATCTACGGGGCAAAAATACGGACTTTGAAACTTGCAACAGAAAACATTGAAAAGGAAAAAGACTCTGTTGAGTGTTCAGGCTTTGGAACCCTGCCTTTCCGGTATGTCTTTGAAACGCTTCCGCCAGTAAAAAGGTCGGCGTTTCTGGTGAGCGAACGCTACGATTCGTATTCGTTCCGGAGAAACTGCATATATCAGATTATAGGGGAACCGCCATAAGGATTTGCGCCGCACTCTTCCGCCGATTTTCCGGGAAGCCTCCGGATTCGTCAAAATCTGATCCAGCGCTCGCTCCACTTCTGCAAGAAAATCTGAACCCAGACCCGGACGACGTGACTCATAGTACTGTGCCGCCTCGGTGAGTTCCGTATCGGCGTCGGGATGAAATATAAGCTTCATGAAATGGCATTCCGCGCTTTGCGAAGCGCTTCTTCCGCAGGGATCCCGGCAACGGCTCCCTGCTCCATTTCGTCCAGGCGCCGCTCAGCCTCTTCAACCCAGAGCGCTTCGATCTCCGCCCCGGATAGGTCGTCCAGACTCTCGACTATCCACTTGGCGAGCGTAGCGCGGTCCTTCAAATCCAGTTTCTTGATCTCGGCCTCGAGTTCTTTGAGACTCATACGGGTCTCCTTCGCTGTTTTAAAATGAGTATCGATTAACGCCCTCGTATCACCCGGGTCAGTTCAAACGGGGGTCTTCGCAGTAAATCGACAATGAACTCTCCAATAAAGTTGATGTGCTCGGTCATGGTCGGAAGGACCCGCTTGAGATCATCGTCTGAAACGAGTTTTAGGCCTTTGCTCAAAAGATTTTCAAGACACAGGGCGTTCCAGAGTATGATGGCGTTTTGAACGACGGTCAGAAACCAGAATACCTCCTCCTGGTCCTCCAGCGTTTTTTCCTGGATGAGATCTCCAAAGGCTTGTACCTCCCCGGTAAATTTATTCCAGTGCTCCCGCCTGGAAGTCTGCGGCACGACGAAGCGCCGCATCTCCATGTCTCTACCGTAGCGGAGAAGATAGGAAGACCGGTCGATCTTGCCAAGTTCCTCCAGTCCCTGAGCCGCGGGATGCTGCGGTTGCGTGGCAAGATGGTTCAAGATAACGAGCGGCTTGGCCGTTCCGGCCTCAATCGAAGCCGGGATCCACATGATGTCCCGCCATCCTTTGTCAATGCGATCATAGCGAACCTGGCCGGCAATGGAGGCCGCTATATTTTTGTATTTCGCCTTATCGCTTGTTGCCCAGATCTTCAGGTGGCGGCTTCGAACCCTGGGATAGAGAAGGATATTCAGAAGACCCGAGAGGCCGAAAACCAGATTCGATTTGCCAGCGCTATCGCATATATTGATCAAAGGGTCATCGCCATCGCGGCATTCCATTGCTCCCACCAGCATGTGGATGCCCTCGGAGACGTTGCACAGTAACGCCTGCGTGAAGAGACACACGCAGTTCGAGGTGACATGCTGATAAAGCAGCGTGCTCTTGCCACTCAAGTACCGGTGGTGCTGACGTGCAACCAAGCTCCCCTTGAAGGTGCGCACCTGCATGGAATCGGTCAGCAAAACATTCATGTCTCCAAGCCGTTCGGCCATGGCTGTCTGTTGGTAGGCATGCGCAAGGATGGAGGCGGCCTCCATGAGATTTTGGGTGGCCATATAGCGCCGGCGCATATAGACAATTTGATTCTTGTCAATCTGAAGGGCCCGGGAGGCCTGAACGGGACCGCAGTTGCAGCCGTAGGAATAAAGCGCCGCCAGTAAATTGCGAAGCCTTTCTTCCTCCGACATGTTTTGACGTCCGGAAACGGGTTTAAAGACATCCATAAAACCCGTCCACCGCCGGCAATCAAGAAGGATGTCCAGGATCGGGGTCTCCGGCATTAACTGTGATAGCTCACGCCTCAGCCGCTTGATGCGCGGTGAAGGCGATTGCCCGGCGATCCTTGAGTAGCCGAGCGTACCATTTTGATTTACCCAAAATTTGTCCGCCGTGGCTTGATAGTTTTGATCGAAGTCTTCAAGGTCCTTACCCAATCTCGCACATAACGGTTCATAGTGTTCACGTGCTGTAGCCGGGTGACCGAGTCGGCGAACATGCTCGTCGTAACCTTCGAGGAACTCCTCGCGGGGAAGGAGGTGGTCTATCATGGGGGCGTGGCGCCTGGCGCCGACGATGGCCACCGTTCGATTTTTAAGACCCTGTACGGTGGCATCGAGAAGGCCGAGTTCATAGGGCGTCTTTAAGACCCGCACGACTCGCCCTGTACGGCCGTAGCGCTTGAGCGCCTTATATTCCCATGGCGGAAAGAGAAATTCCGTCGGGCAACCCTCGACCGGAAGTTCAGTCTGGCTGGATATGGCATGCTCTTTCGCAAACGCCTGGGCCCTGGCAAGGCTGCCGTCAGCAGTCGTTGCGCCAAGCGGTATGAGCCTGTACCAATCGGGAAGGAAGCGCCGAAAGGCCGGATAGTAATCCTCGATTTTACCAAAATAGGATACATTCCAGCTCGGAGTGTTTCCGAGGCTCTCCAATATGCCCTCATATTCCCGAAGACTTTTGTATCCATGGACCGAAAGCCACAGCTCATCCGGGCCGCGGCTTGCCTTGCTAATGGCAAGCAGTTCGGAGAGCACGCTTTGATGGGACTCGAAAGTAGAGGCGATCGCCTGCTGACGGGTATTGGCGTATTCGCAGGCGCCGTGTTTGGTGCCCTCCCAGATCCGGATGTTCATATCGGCCGCTGCGTCGAGAAGGAACGAGTGGCGATCGGCGATAAAGCAGAGTAGAAGCGTCCGGCGCCGTGCGCGACTGAGCTGGGAGAGTTCGGGCGCGGTATAGCGGCGTGCAAGTCCTGCAAAGTGCTCCTGCTGATTACGGCTTATCCACTTTGGAGACATCTCCTTGGGGAAAAAGGACCCGAGACGCTCGATTCGAATAAGCTCCTTGGCCAGATTGTTGGCGGTTGCTTGAGGGACCGGGTTTTTCAAGAAATCGAAAAGAGTTTTTCCTTCTTTGCCTGAAAGGAGTGAATCCAGAAGATCCCCCTCATCGGGGCCAAGGAGCTTATCGACAGCATCCATTGCGGCTGCCCTGGCATGATTCAACGCGCGTTGGGCAACCGATTGAATCGTATCCCACGGGGGGATCTCGACGCGCCGTTCCCTGAACCGTTCGATGGCCGCATTGATGAGGACCGCAATATCGTTTTCCTTTTTGGCGAGTCCCTCTTTGAGCCACCCGAAGACGCTCTCCATCTCTTCCCGCGTGATTGGAGAAAGGCCGAGAAACGCCCGCACAACCGTTACTATGTGACTTTTCTCCCTGCGATCCAGGGTTGAAATCCGGGGGAGCCCTTCATCAAAGTCCAGCTGTTCGGCGATGCGCCGGCGAAATTGACGCGGCAGGTCCTTTGGTTGAAAATGAGAATGGCCCAGGGTGGCCATCGCTTTAAGGTAGAGCGCATGCAAATACTGATTGCGGCCCCGACCCTGCCCCTTCGCAAAGGTAATCTCCTCGCTTTCGAGAGTCGAGATTTCACCCAGGCTCTCCTCATCCAAAATGGAAGGCGGGATGGGGTATAAAACCCGTCGGCGTTGCGGGAGCCTTCGAGTAGCCAGATCTGCTTTATTGGGATCGGTCATCGATGGCATCGCAGGCCTCCTCTATCTCTTTTTCCGTGGCCCTGGCGTAACGCGCGGTTGTGTTGATGTCCCGATGGCCCAAAACTTCCCGGGTGGCGGTGAGCTTCCCCGACTTCGCATAGAACTTCAAGGCGAAGTGATGCCGCAAATCGTGGGCAGAGAGGTCTTCTCGACCCGCAAAGGCAAGATACTTTTTGACCAGGTACTGGACACCGGCAATACTCAACCGCTGCCGGCGCTCCGAAAGAAACAGGGGGGTCCCACCCGCCACCGGCCCCAGGGAGTCGAGGTAGTTTAAAATCGCCTGGCGCACGGTTTTATTTAGCGGGATGGTTCGCTCTCCGCGTCCCTTTTCGTTTCGAACGCGAAGTCTTCCGACCGATTTGTGAATGGTCACGTCATCGCGCAAGAGCCGCACGAGTTCGCTTACCCTCAAGCCGCACTGGAGGAAAAGCTCTAAAATGGCAAGGTCCCGCAAGCCGTTTCTTCCGTTCAGATTGACCGAGGTGACCAGGCGCTGGACCTCCGCCTGGCTCAAAGGGGGCTCGGTCTTTGAGACATTGACGCGGTAGGTCTTGAGATCGCGGGCGACCACGCGCCGATGCCAACCCTTGGCCAGAATGAAGGTGGAAAAGGCCTTGAGCGCTGCTATATGGCGGTTGACCGAGGTGGCCGAGAGGTGACGGTTGTCTCGGAGGTGATGGATGAATGCCTGGACGTCTGTTTCCTGAACCCTTGCGGCATAGGGACCTGGCTTTTTCAGCTCGCCGCGATAGAAGACGCCGAATGCCCTCATCGCGTATGCATAGGTTGAAACCGTTTGGTCGGAGCGGCCTCGGCTGTAGAGGTCGTTTTCGAATGCGGCCAGGACCTCGTCCCAGGAATCGGGTGAACCGGCATTCAACGAAAATTTTTTCTCATTTGGAGTTTTGGAATCATCCTGGTCCATTCAGGCCTCTTCCTTCCGATTCGCAGTGCGTTGAAAAGGAGTGTAACATTAAACGGAAAGACAATTCAATTGAATGTTTTCCCTTGAGAGTTTGGACGGGCGTCAAGAGCGCAAATCACTCAATGGAACACATTTTCTTTTCAGTGTTTTCTGTTGTAAGTTTGAAAAACCCGTTTTGAGGATCGACAAGGGGCTACTTCCACATTTTATGTGTGAGATTGCTGAGTTAAAAGTACCGACATGAGGCCCCTTTCCGACCTACGAAACCTACTCCAGACAACACCCACTGTACCGGGCACTGAAGGAATTCGGGAAAATTACGAAGACTCTCTTCATTTTGAAGTACTGTGACGATCTCCAGCTCGGACAGGCCATCGAAAAGCAGCTCAACAAAGGAGAAAACTCGAACAAGTTCTCCAAGGCCGTTTCCTTCGGCCACAGCCACGAGTTCCTCCAGGGCGAAAAGGAGGACCAGGAGATCGCCGAAGCGTGTCGTAGGCTGATCAAAAATGCCATCACGTGCTGGAACTATCTCTATCTCTCGCGGAGACTTGCCGAGGAGAAGAATGAGGAGCGACGGGCGGTGCCGATCGAAGCCATTCGTAACGGCTCGGTCGCCACTTGGGCGCATTTCAACCTGCACGGGGAGTTCGATTTCTCGGACGAGCGGATGGTCGATTCGATGGGTTTGACGCCACCCAAAAATCCTGGCCTGAAACCCGGCTAAAATTGGGAGGTCAAGAACCGAATGAAAGCTTTGCCGATGGCCGATATACGCGAAAGCCCATGGAACTTTAGAGCCGTTTGTTTAAACGCACCCTACCTTCTTGCGTGTTGAAGGGATGGAGCCAACCAACAATGCGGCTGAGCGGGCTATCAGACCCGCCGTCCAATGGCGTAAAATCCGCTTCGGTAATCAGTCTTGCAACAGAGAGCGTTTCACGGAAAGAATTCTCACTGTCACCCGCACTTGCCAAATGCAAAAAAGCAATGCTTTTCAGTTTCTC
This sequence comes from Deltaproteobacteria bacterium, assembly GCA_021777755.1. Lineage (GTDB taxonomy): Bacteria > Desulfobacterota > Syntrophobacteria > Syntrophobacterales > Syntrophobacteraceae > SbD1. Next base: position 64,025 of record JAJYDE010000019.1, on the reverse strand, counting down.
TCGCATCTGATGAGTGCGTTCTTCCGGCGGGAACCGTTGCCCTCACTTCTCAAATGAAAATCCCCGGTGAACGGATACCCCATCTCTGATCGAATTGGCAGAACTTGACGCACACAACGCTCCCCGCTACTCGCTCCTTTTTACGTTTGCCGCTCAGCCGAACCGGTGGTACTATTTCGAAATGAGCAGGATGGCCGGTTTGAACCACATCGAAGTCGTTAGCCCAAAGGAAGGGAAATTACACATGGATCTTCATAAACCGGTTTTGGTCACTGGCGCGGCGGGCTTTATCGGTTTCCACATATCTTTAAGGTTGCTGCGGGCCGGGTGGAAAGTGACCGGGGTTGACAATATAAATGACTATTATGACGTGCGGCTGAAACAAGATCGTCTTTCTCTGCTCGCCGAATATCCCGGATTCAATTTTTTTAGAGTTGACTTGTCAGACCAACATTCAATAGAAGATATATTCCAAAAGTATTCATTCGACCTGGTAGTGCATTTGGCAGCCCAAGCCGGAGTCCGCTATTCACTACTAAATCCAGCGGCATACATTAAAAGCAATATAGATGCATTTTTGAATGTACTTGAAGCGTGCAGGCAAAACAAAGTCAAACACCTCGTATTCGCCTCATCAAGTTCTGTCTATGGTGGAAATGAAAAAATACCTTTCTCCGTACACGACAATGTCGACCATCCCGTCTCCCTCTATGCCGCCACTAAAAAAGCGAACGAACTGATGGCACACTCTTATGCTCATCTTTACGAAATCCCGTGCACCGGGCTGCGCTTTTTTACCGTCTACGGCCCTTGGGGACGCCCGGACATGGCGCCGTTTATTTTCACGCGCGCCATTCTTGAGGGCAAACCTATCCGGATTTTCAACCAAGGCCTTATGGTACGCGATTTTACATATATAGACGACGCCGTCGCGGCGGTGCTGCGCCTAATCCACAATCCCCCGCTTCCAAACCCGCGCTGGGACGGACTCCATCCCGATCCCGGTTCAAGTTTCGCCCCGTTCAAGCTCTACAATATAGGCAATAATAAACCCGTGGAGCTGCTCGAATTTGTCTCAACGCTGGAAGATTGTCTTCAGATCAAGGCTGTAAAGGAATTCCTCCCGATGCAACCCGGCGATGTTCGGGCAACTTGTGCCGATATTGAAGACATTGCAAGGGATTTCGATTTTCATCCGAAGACGCCTCTATCTGAGGGAATCGCGCATTTCGTAGACTGGTACAAACAATATTACGGCTTTTAAGGCAGCCTGCTTCAAGGAACCAGTTTCAAGGAACCCGCGGCTGACCCGTCCCCCTGCGCCGCGTACTGTCTTTAGCCAGGCCAGGAGAAGGAGGCCGGGCAAAAAATCCGAGCCCCCCTCGGCCCACCGCCTCAACGCTTTTCAGAAAGGCAGGAGGAACGAAACAGGCAGTCGTTGCGGTCGCAATAGCCCGCGGCTGTCGCGTAGCAATCGAAATTGCCCTCCTTGCGCTGGATCTCCCTGATGAGGTCTACCTTGTTCTTGCCGAAAGACTTTATATCCAGCCGTTTGGCAATGGTGCGCAACTCGTTCATTTTCATGGCCGCCCTCCCCTTCCATCGGTTAAGACCAAAATCATGAGGTTTCAAAAAAAACCCCGCCGGGAACTCATCGACAGGGGGTTGTTCACCAGGGATCGCCGGAGGGTATCCGCGCGGTCAAATCCGCTCACATGCGCCCTGGCGTGAAGCTTGAGGAGATCCATCCGGATTTTGGGACCTTCGGCCCCCTCTATCGTCCGCAGACTCACCGCGCCGCAAAAGTCCCTTATGCTCAGCACTGTAATACCCTGCTGCACGGCCTTGATCCTTCCCGCCAGAATCTTTATGCGCGGAAACTTCAATTGTTTCCACGAACCCGAGCGGGGCGAACCGGAAGCTTCCCGGCTTTTCGAAGACCCGAAGACCGGAACAATCCATTTGCCGCCGGCATCTTTTTCGAGACGCACAAACGGCTGCTTGAGTACAATTTGCCTTATTGTGACATAGGGGCGCTCCAGCGAAAGCCCGCAGTCCAGACGAACATTTTCACAGTCCAGGACCCGTTTGCCGTTGGCCTCGATCTTTACACCCGCAAGGGCGACGGCGCACAAGGGCTTCCAGCGCCACGAAGAAATCTCGACCCGAAGGCCCGTCGCTTTCTCCAACCGCGCCACCCCTCCTTTGAGGATTCTTTTTTGAATGGATGGAGTCCGAATTGCGATGATGACCGGCAAGGCCATGCAAAGCAGAACCCCGACTCCGTGGAGGGCCACTTTTACAGCAAACGAGAGCCTGCCTCGCCCCGCATTTTTGATATGGTTTGCCTTGAACAATTTGGCACCCTTTTCATCTGTTGATCGGGCCAATTATGAAGACTTAGGCATCACAAATCAACCGGCATTGACTGGCGAGGGCGGACCAATCGCGTGAAATTCAGCTCGAAAAGGCCAGTTTTAAAGCCTCCATCCCTCCCGCCCACTTTTTTCCCCTTCTGGTTGCCGTTTCTATTGCCGCCTCTATTTGCCGCTTCAGGGCGCCGCTTTGAGGCTCCAAACCCTTTGTGATATGAAATCCCGTGGATTCCACCGTTGTCGGCAGGCGGACCTTTAGAGCCGCGGCCCAGATGACAGAGTTCTTTGAAAACCGAATGATCGTATCACCAATCCCGCGTCCATCCGCAAACCTTTGCCGTGAGACCCCCCGGAGGCGCGCCTCGCAACACTCGTAGAGCGCCCCCCGTCCACCCGGAGAGTTCCAAACACCGATTTTCATTCACCGGCCCGTTCTATCGCCTATTTTCGCGCTTCGGTCCTAGCCCTACGTTTTTCGCCCTTTTCCCCCGTGCTGTTACCACGCTGTTACCATGCTGTTAACCGTGCTGATACCCATGCTGTTATCCTCGCTGTTCCCATGCTGTTCCCGTGCTGTTATTCATGCTGTTATTTTTTACCCAAAAAAGCTGAAACACACGTTAAATCCGCATGATAGCCAAATGAACAAAAATGAATTTTTCAATTGATCAGCATGAGATTCTTGCCAGATCGGCCATAATAGCAAAAGCGGTGATAGAGCTTTCGATGAATTTCGTTCGATTTGCCCGCCTCGCGATGGAGCAAAAACCCGCGAACCCGCGCGGCGCTCTCAGGCCCCCAGGGCCTGTTTCAGCCATTGCTCCAGTTCGGCGGTAATGGCGTATACCCCAACGCCGGGTTTGCGGCCGCCCTCGGCAATCGCCCTTGCAACCATTTCGGCCGGCGCCTCGATCTTTGCCATCTCCTCGGCCTCTTTCATGGTCCTGCGGATCAAAGTGACACTGGCGGGTTTTTCCCAGTCGTAGATAACGAAATAGAATGATTCCTGGTCGGAATACCTTACGAACCGATCTTTTCGCGCCCATCCCGTTCCCCATTCGAGATAGGTTTCAACGGCCCCCTCGGGCGTCATTTCCCAGTCCAGCCGGTCAATTATTTGCCTGTGCGTCCTCAGCTCTTCGAGCCCCCACATGCCCACCCCCTTCGCGCATTGAGATTGTCAGTCCTCTCATGCTCCCTTCGTGCGTGTTCAGCCATTTTCGGGGTATCCGAATTCCCGAAGCGCCCGCGGGTCCTTTCGCCAGTTTTTCTGAACGCGCACAAAAAGTCCAAGATAGATGTGACAGCCAAGAAAAGTCTCTATTTCCCGGCGGGCCCGCTTTCCTATCTCCTTTAGCATCCCCCCGCCCTTCCCTATCAGGATCCCCTTCTGCGAGTCGCGCTCAACGTTTATGGCCGCCTCTATTTCGATGAGATTTTTGTCCGGCACTTCGGTAAATTTTTCCACAAGCACCGCTACGGCATAAGGGATCTCGCGGCTCACCAAAAGAAAGACTTGTTCGCGTATCAGTTCGGCGACAAAAAAGCGCTCGGGCTGGTCGGTTACATACTCTTCGGGATAATAACGCGGGCCTTGGGGCAAAAGCTCGACCACTTCGGCCAGCACCTGCCCGACACCGTCGTTTTTAAGGGCCGATATGGGGATTATCGCCCGGAAATCGAATCTGTCGCGCCATCTTTCGATCAGGGGCAAAAGCAGCCCCTTGTTCCTGAGAGTATCCACCTTGTTTATCAGAAGTATGACCGGGGTGGAAATCCGCCGCAGATTGTCCAGGATGAACTCGTTAACCGCCCGGTCGCAATCCGGATCGACCATGAAAAGGACCGTGTCGCTTTCGCTTAGCGTTGAAAGCGCGGTTTCAACCAGCCCCTTGTTGAATTCATCCCTGGCCATGAGAATTCCGGGCGTATCGACAAAAACTATCTGGCAGTCGGGCCTTGTGAGTATCCCCGTAATGCGGTTCCTGGTGGTTTGCGCTTTGGGCGTTGTGATGGAAATCTTTTGTCCCAAAAGCTGATTCAGCAGGGTCGATTTCCCGGCGTTGGGCGCTCCGACGATGGCGATATATCCCGATTTGAACTCGTTATTTTCCATGATGTTTCAATCCCTCCAAGATCCGAGTCTCCAACAACCCTGGCCCTGATGTACCATTTCTTTTGCCAGTGCAGCAGATTCGACTTGCGGTTTCCAATAACGTCGCTTACTTGGTCCGGCGCCACATGTATCATCACTTCCGCGCCCGGAGCAACACCTTCGAGGCCAAGACGGGCATCGATCCTTGCCCGCCACCAACGCGCCTTTACCAGGGCGCCGAAGGCCGGGTGATAAGGACCGGCCACTACGACCCCCGGTTTTTCGAGCGCCGCGTCGGCCTGCAACCCCATCCTGATAACCGGCACGCGGGCCTCGAGCGCCAGGCCGTAGGCCGGTGCGAGGTTCGCAACCGCCTCCTCGAGGCTCCAAGGGGTGTAGGCGCCCTCCCTGTAAGCCCGCGCCAGAGCGGTTCCCTCCAGTACGAGGGTCGGGTAGATGCGAAAGAAGTCCGCACCGGTTCCCAGCGCCTTTTTTATCGAGAGCAGGAAGATTTGCGCACTATCGCCGGGCAGGCCCGCCATGAGCTGGACCCCGAGACTCCAGCCGTTTTGCTTGACCGCCTTGGCCGCTTGGAAAACAGTTCGGGTATCATAGCCCCGGCGGCTCTTTTCGAGAACCGTGTCCGAAAGGCTCTGAACACCCAGTTCCACCGTGCGCACCGGATATCTGGACAGCAAACCGACAACATCGGCTTGCAGACAATCGGGCCGGGTCGAAAAGCGCACTCCGGTAAAAATCCCCCGACTGACAAACGGCTCGCACGCCGAAAGGATCTCTTCGACCAGTGCGAGGGGCAGCGCGGTGAATGTGCCTCCGTAGAAGGCGATCTCGCCGCTTCGGCCCGACCGCTCGACCCGACTTCCATATTCGGCCAGGCGCGCACGCACAAATGCGGCAATGCCGCCCTCACCGCTTTCCCCCGAGACTGTCACCCGCTGGTTGCAGTAAACGCATTGAAATGGACACCCCGCGTGAGGAAGAAAGACCGGGTAGATCATTATTCAGGCAATGTCGGTCTGGAGCATTTCGGAGTCTTTTTCCATCTCCGCCATGGCCTTGCGGGCCGCTTCCTGCTGAGCTTCCTTCTTGCTTTTGCCCGAGCCGCTGGCAAGCACCCGATCGCCGACCTCGACCCGCATGAAGAAAGTCTTGTCATGATCGGGGCCTTGTTCGGATTCGAGGCGATAGAGGGGGGTGAGCTTCAGTCTTGCCTGAGTTATCTCCTGGAGCTGGGTCTTGTAGTCCTTGTCGAGGGTTTTAAGCAGCTGCGCCTCCCCTCTGTTTCCCAGGTAGTCGCCAAACATTGTTCGAACGAGCTGCAGCGCCGAATCGAGACCTCCGTCGAGGTAGACCGCGGCAAGCACGGCTTCCAGCGCGTTGGCAAGAAGAGAGGGTTTTTGCCGCCCCCCTGAAATCTGCTCGCCTTTTCCCAGCAGCAGATAATCGCCCAACTCGAGAGTCGATGCAATTTGCGCCAGTTCCCGCTCGTTTACTATCGATGAGCGCAACCTGGACAACTCCCCCTCGTCGCAGCCGGGAAAAAGGTCGAGCAGCAAATGGCTGATGGCCAGCCCCAGGACCGAATCCCCGAGGAACTCGAGCGTTTCGTTATCGGCCCCTGGTTCCGGATTTTCATAGGCAAAAGAGCGGTGGACCAGGGCCCGTAACAGTAGCTCCCGGTTTTCAAACATGTACCCGAGTCTATCCTGAAGTTTTTCCAGATCTATTGTTGGCAACATAACGACGCTAAACGCTTCCACCCCCGCAAATTGAACTTGCTTCCTGCTTTGTCCATATGATTATAATATACACTTTTTGGCGCCATGATCGGAGTTTATTGTTGGTTTGCAGTGAAGACGGGGGGAAAATGCTCGCATGGCTCGGCTCGGCCAAACCGCAATACGACAGGTTCATCCTTTTGGACCGTGACGGCGTGATCAACGTAAACCGGCCCGATTATGTGAAAAGCCTTGCCGAGCTTCATTTCTACGAAGACGCTTTGGAGGCTTTTCGCTTTCTTGAAAAAAACCGGGTCGGGGTGATGATAGTCAGCAACCAGTCCGGGATCAATCGGGGACTGATCGCTCGGGATGATTTCCTGCAAATGCACGAAGAGGTGATTGCCCGGGTTGAACAATGCGGCGGCCGCATTCAGGGAGCTTTCTACTGCCCCCACCGTCCCGATGAAAAGTGCCGATGCCGAAAACCTTCGCCCGACATGCTTTTTGCCGCATGCCGGTTTGCCGGAACGGGTCCAGGCCGGACTTTTTTTGTCGGCGACAGCCCATCGGACATGGAGGCGGCCGCAAACGCGGGCTGCCCCGGCGTGCGCCTGCTGCGCGTCGCAAGCAAGGAAACCCTGTCCTTGCCCATTTCAGAACCACTTTTTCCGACTCTGCTGCAGGCCGTACTATCCATTTACGGCAAATAGATTTGAGACGGTCCGTGCTTACTATTATGGCAACTTGAACCAGGTACGGAAGGGATACCGAACATGGCGAATTTTGAAAATAATCGTTTCGCACCTCTTCTCCGGGACAAAATGTCACCGAAGAGCTACCGCAAGCTCATTGAACTTGAAAACCAACGGTTGTTCAACTTCGTTGGGGAATACACCGAACTTTGCGATCCCGACTCGGTCTACATGTGCGATGACAGTAGCGAGGACGCCGAATACATAAGGCAAGAATCTCTTCGTGCCGGAGAAGAAAAACCTCTGGCAAAAGAAGGACATACCATCCACTTTGACGGCTATGACGACCAGGGGCGAGCCCCCGGAGCGACAAAAAATCTTGTGGCCGCCGAACTGGTTCCCCTTATGGGAGCGCTTTTGGCCAAAGAGAGGCAAGAAGGGCTGGCCGAGGTGATGCAAATCCTCAAAGGGATCATGAAGGGCAAGCAGGCTATCGTGAAGCTCAGCTGCGAAGGCCCCACCCGAAGCCCGTTTTCCATCCCTTGCGCACAGATGACCGATTCCTTCTACGTCGCTCATTCCGAAGACCTTCTCTACCGGCGGGGATATGAGCACTTCCGCCTCATGGGCCCGCGGGAGCGTTTCTTTCGCTTCGTGCACAGCGCCGGGCGCCTCGATGAAAACGGCAACTGCGTCGATCTGGACAAGAGGCGTATATACCAGGACATGGATGACTATATCGTCTTTTCCACCAACAACCAGTATGCCGGAAACAGCGTGGGGCTCAAAAAACACGCCATGCGCCTTGCCATAAAGCTTTCCGGAACCGAGGGGTGGCTGTGCGAACACATGTTCGTCATGTCCGTTCAAAACGAGAAAATGGAGCGCACGACCCGCTTTTGCGGCGCTTTCCCCTCTGCGTGCGGCAAGACCGCCACCGCGATGCTTCCGGGCGAAAAGATCATCGGCGATGACATCGCCTATTTTCGCAACCTCAACGGCGAGTTCAGAGCCGTTAACGTCGAAAACGGCATCTTCGGAATCATAAAGGACGTCAACGCGAGCGACGACCCGCTCATTTTCAAAACACTCGCCACCCCGGGACACGAAATCATTTTCTCCAATGTCTTAAGCGGCCCGGACAACGAACCTTACTGGCAGGGAATGGGCGTGGACACTCCGGAGTCGGGCCGAAATTATTCGGGCCAATGGTTTCCCGGAAAAACCGACGACCAGGGAAAACCCGTCCCCTTGGCGCACAGCAACGCCCGTTATACCCTGAGGCTCGGGTATCTGGAAAATATTGATCCGGCCCATAACGACAAAAACGGCGTACTTGTGCAGGGGATAATCTATGGTGGAAGGGACTCCGACACCTCCGTGCCCGTAGAAGAATCCACGGATTGGAAAAGCGGGATTCTTCTCAAGGCGTGTACCCTGGAATCGGAGACCACCTCGGCGGTAATCGGGCAAGAAGGCGTTTTGGTCCCTCAGCCGATGGCAAATCTCGATTTCATCAGCTATCCGATTGGCGCCTACATTACCAACAACATCCGGTTTGTCGAAAGCATCCGGAATGTGCCCCGAATTTACGCGGTCAATTATTTTCTGCGGGATTCCAAAGGCAATTTTCTCACTCACAAGCTGGCCAAGAAGGTCTGGCTGCACTGGGCCGAGCTACGCGTTCACGATGAAGTCGGCGCTTACCGCACGCCTCTTGGTTTCATTCCCAAATACCAAGACCTTAAAGCCCTTTTCAGCCAGATCTTCGACGAGGACTTTCCCGAAGAACTCTACAGGGAACTCTTCAAATTTCGAATCGATCCGTGGATCGCCAAGTTTTCGCGCGCCGTGCGGTTCTACACCCACACCGCCCCCGATTGTCCAAAGGAATATTTCGACGTCTGGAAGTCGAGCGTACACAAGCTCGTGGCCTTGAAAGAGCGCTACGGCAGGTATATCGAGCCCGGCGTCTACAGTGAAACATAGCGAGCAATCACCTTGAGGAGAGGACATGTTTTTCCCGCCCTTCCTGATTTTTTTCGCCTTTATATTCATATTCCTTCTTTTCACCGCCTTCGGGTTGATCCAATTCGGCCTTTTTTCCTGGGCATTTGCCAAGATCGGCATTCCGCCCCACTATCTTTTCACCATCCTCTTTCTTTGCATCGTCGGAAGCCTGATAAATATTCCCATCCGAAAAATTCCACTCGACCCCGAAGAGCCCGCCCAGTGGGAAACGGTCTCTTTTTTCGGTATGCGCTTCCGGCCCCCGCGACTGGGCAGGCCAAACGAAATGGTGCTGGCGGTAAATCTCGGAGGAGCCCTTATTCCGAGCGCGCTATCACTCTATCTCTGGTTGCATTCGCCCCACCCCGTGCGCATGTTGTTCGCTCTTGCCGCGGTGGTCTATGTGGTCTATAAAAATGCCCGGCCCGTTCCAGGGATAGGCATCGCGGTCCCGTGGCTGATTCCACCCGTTGTGGCGGCCCTTGCGGCCATGATTTTCGATTACAGTTTCGCGGCGCCCACCGCCTATTTCGCCGGGACGCTCGGCACATTGATCGGGGCCGATATTCTCCATCTGGATAAACTCAAGCACCTGCGCGCTCCGGTGGCCTCCATCGGGGGCGCTGGAACTTTCGACGGCATTTTTCTGGCCGGGATCATCGCCGTTTTGCTCTCGCCGGTAATGCATTAGACACAATTGCTCATTACTTGATTAACGAGGTTGCCATGGCCAGCCAGGTCTATTTTACAAATTTGCGTACCGCATATAACAACAGCCTGCTCACCAAGATTCAGCACCTGGTCCTGGCCGCCGGGCTCGAAGATATCGTGAGAAAAGGCGGCCTTACGGCCGTAAAACTCCACTTCGGCGAAAGAGGCGGCACGGCCTTCATTCGCCCCCTGCTGGTGCGTCCCGTCGTCGATGCCCTGCTCAAGGCCGGCGCAAGGCCCTTTCTAACCGATACGGGCACCCTTTATGTCGGCTCTCGGGGTAGTGCCGTGGACCATTTGAACACTGCCGTTCTTAACGGTTTTGATTACTCCGTGGCCGGCGCCCCGCTAATTATCGCCGACGGCCTCGATGGAGCCGACGAGATCAGCGTCGCGGTTAACCTCAAACACTTCAGCGAGGTGTTGATCGCCTCGACCATCGTTCGGGCCGACGCCCTTGTCTCGCTTGCCCATTTCAAGCTTCACGACGCCGCGGGCTTTGGCGGGGCCATAAAGAACATCGGGATGGGGGCGGCATCGAGGAAGGGAAAGATGGCGCAGCACTCCGAGGTCGCCCCGAAAATCATCGCCAAAAAATGTATCGGCTGCGGCCTGTGCGCGCAGCAGTGCGCCCACGGAGCGATTCTCATGGTCGAAAGGCCCGCGGGAGTCGCGGCCCCCGATTCATCGGTCGCACAACTCGTGCGGATCGACCGCACTCTTTGCGTCGGATGCGCGCAGTGTATTCACGCCTGCGCGCAGGGAGCGCTCACCATAAACTGGGACACCGACTGCGCCAAGTTGATGGAAAAAATCGCCGAGTACGCCGCCGGGGCTCTCAAGGGAAAAGAAAAGCGTTCGCTTTTCATAAATTTTCTCACCCAAATCTCTCCGGCCTGCGACTGCTATCCCTTTTCAGATGCTCCGATCGTGGCCGATATCGGCATAGCGGCCTCCCGGGACCCGGTGGCCCTCGACCAGGCCTGCGTCGATCTTTTGAACAAAAGTGCCCATTTGCCCTCTTCCCGCCTTGAGGGCGAAAAGCATTACCCGGATAAGATCCGGGCGCTCTATCCCAAACTCGACTGGGAGCGCCAGTTGATACACGCCCAGGAGGTCGGGCTCGGCAGCCGCGAGTACGAACTGGTGGAAATCGCGGGCAACAAGCGTTAAGCCAGTGGAAATGGCCGGCGGCGGGAGCGGCCCGTCCGCTCCTCCTTCTTTTCAAAGTGATTGTCAAATGGAGAGGGCCGTTATATACTCGCAATCTTTGGAAGCGCCAAGCTCACTGGTGGGGCTCCCGGACTTCAAATCCGGTGTGGGGGCGTGAAGGCGTTCCCAGGTGGGTTCGATTCCCATGCGCTTCCGCCAGATCAGAAAAATGTCGGTTTTTCACGATCCCCTTTTCCGCTGTTGATACAGTGTTCACGTGTGCCCTCTTGCTCTGCCCGCAACCCTGTTTAAGTTTGCTCTGAAATCTGTAATCCGCTATCCGGTGCGGGACTCGAAGAACAGCCCGCGACACTTCCATCCAATTGCCATCGAAACCGAGGACAGCCAAGGGTCTTTATGCTAAAGGGAACGGCAATTGAAACGGCTTATTATAAAATGCTCCGGGTACGCATAGTTCCAGGACTTATAAGCTGGAACCTGACCCCCGACCACATTACCTGTTGCGGCCTCTTGACAAGCCTGCTCGCAGCCGTTTGTTTCACCTTTTCGCCCTTTGCCGGAGGCCTGTTGACGCTTTTGACAGGCCTGCTCGATACGCTTGACGGTTCACTGGCAAGAGCCACCGGGAAGAGCGGGCAATTCGGCGCCTACTTCGATTCGGTAACGGACCGGTACACCGAATTCATCATCTATCTCGGGATTTGGTTTTATTTCAGTGGCGGAGCCCCTCGAACACACTATCGGCTGGTTATCCTGTTCATCCTTTTCGGCTCTCTCATGGTCAGCTACACAAGAGCCAGGGCCGAGGGACTCGGAGAGATCTGCACGGGCGGAACATTCCAGAGAGGAGAACGGATACTGCTGCTCGGCGTCGCCGGTATCCTCAACCCGCTTCTCAACCGTATCTTCACCCTCAACTCCATTGCACCCCCAACGGATCCGGGGCTCAAATGCGTGCTCATCGTTCTCGCCCTGGGGACCAACCTGACAGCCATGTGGCGCTTCATGCACGTCCTCAACAAGCTCAGGAAAAAAGTCTGACCTTCATCCTTGGCCAAGGCGGGGGATAAAGAGCTCAAACGGGGCGAAGTCAAACAGGGGTGGGCGCCTTCTTCAACACCACCATGTCATCCTCTCTGTAGATTTCAAAGGAATCTCCGACCCTGAAGCCCAGCATCTCGATCAAAAGAGCCCTGTTTAGCGTCACGCTTCCGCTTTGGCCTATCGTTCGGAAATTGCCGGTTTTGATCACCACCGTGGGATTGGAAACCACAGGCCTTTGTCTTTCGCGTTTTCGAAACGGAGTCCTATCCAGAGTTTGCGGCCCCGGCATGACGGACGGACCTGGTGTGGACGGCTTGTTGAATTCCACCTGCGGAATCTCCCCGAGTTCCATGAGTCCTTTCAGGTAAAGATCCTGAACCTCGCTTTTGAACCTCAAGCCGAACACTTTCTGAACCGATTCCAGCGATCTTCCATTTCTTATCTCGTTTACCACGAGCTTGGGATCGATGTTCTTATACTCGATCTGCATACCTTTCCCTTTCGCGCAAAATTGCGCACGACAAAAATTTGCGGAATCCTCCCCAATGGAGGCCAAACTTCACTTCTTTCGACCACAGGACATTGTTTACGACGGGTTTCTTTAAACCTGCAGAATCAAGCGTTAGGAGCCCAATTCCAATTCAGGGCAACAATATTTCTCAGGGGAACCTGGATTACACCCTAAATAGCCGCATTCTCGTTGTCAAGGAGTCAACCCATCACGATTTGAAAACGGTTTTGACGTAAAAGAGAAATCCTCCCAGGAGAGAAGCCCATTATACCAAGGAAACTGAGCATCGGTATATGATTTTCAAGCTCGAAATATAATTTTTTTCGTCCGGTGGATTGTCGGAGCCATTGGCCGCTCCGCCGGCGCCTTGCACCTTCCCGCGGACGGCCCCGGCAAGCATGATCGGCCTGCTCGAAGCCACTTTATAGCATGCGGTTATACGGAATTGTGCGCTTTCGGCCTTCTTTTAACCGGGGGTCTGACCTCAGACTGACCGGAGTTGAAATCGAGCGCGGCCGTGGCCTCTGCTTTTTTCTGTTTCCTCTCTTCCTGGAACTTGACCAAGTTTGCGGGAAGGCCTCTTTTCTTGGCGGCTTTGCTCCTTGCCCGGGTCAAAGACCTTGCCGAAAGAGGCTGTTTCAAGGAAAATCCCCATTTTTGCTTGTACTCGCGAGGGGTAAGGTTGTGCGTACCGAGGTGTTTGGTGGTAAGCTGCCTCATCTGCGTTCCGCACTCAAGGCAGACCACCTTGTCATCCTGAATGGATTCCAGCGGTTCCTTTCGGGCAGGCTCGCTCTCGACGCCATTAATCTCCCGGACAGCAACACCGTCGAGGAGGACCCCTTCGTCTTCAGCCTTCTGCATTCTTTGAAGCGTCGAGAAAGTCTTCACCAAAGACTGTTCGATCTGATCGGCCGACATCTGCCCGACCGATGCCTGGGCCTGAACAATCTCCGCCGCGATGTCCAGAAGCTTTTTCATTTTTTTCTCCCGAAAATAGCCAACCCCGCAGAAATCAATTAATATTACAGTTCAATCAATGAAGTCACTAATAGGCAATCCGCAATCTCAAGTCAACGGTAATCGTAGATAACATATCGAAATTAATATCGGGAAACGGAGAAATATACTTTAGCGAAAATCGATCCAACAACAGAAGTGATGACAATTATTTTTCGAAGGATGCAACAAGCGGCGCAAATTTGGACCGCGGCTGTCCCGGGATGGATTTTGGCTAAAATTTGTCTTTTACGTAACCTGGCCGTCACATTGGCGTAACAAAGCGGGTTGTAGAATCATCAGGTTTGCCCTTCGTGCATTTTCGAACCGGGCGAAAAAACAGGAGCATTTTCTCTATTGGCTGAAGTATATTGGAAACCTTGAATAGCCGACATGGCCCTGAAGCAAGTTATAATACGGGCACACTCGAGCGAGGGACATATGAACCGGTCCAAAATCCTGATTGTGGAAGACGATCCTGATATATCGCAGCTTTTGACCATCACGATGAAAAAAGCCGCCTTCGAGGTCGCGGTATCTGAAAACGGCTATGAGGCCATCGACCTTATTCGCAGGCAGCCGCCCGACCTGCTAATCCTGGATTTGATGATACCGGGCATAGACGGCTTCGAGGTGTGCCGGGAAATCAAACGAGAGCCGCGTACAGCCAACGTTCCGGTATTGATCCTTACGGCCAGGGGGGAGGAAATAGACCGGATAATCGGCCTGGAACTGGGAGCCGACGATTATGTCGTAAAACCCTTCAGCCCGAGGGAACTTCTTTTGCGGGTACGGGCAATTTTGCGTCGATCGGGCCAGGAATATCATCCGAAGGCGGTTTTCACTCACTCGGGAATGGAAATCGATTTCGAAGCCCATCGCCTCACTATCGAAGGAGAGGAAATCGTTCTTACCGCAACAGAGTTCAAACTGCTCTCGGAGTTGATCAACAACCAGGGCAAGGTGCTCAACCGCGAACAGTTGCTCGACCGGGTGTGGGGATATCACTTCGAAGGCTATGCCCGCACAGTGGACACTCATATACGCCGATTGAGGCAAAAACTGCTCACCCGCGCCGACCTGATAGAGACAGTGCGCGGTGTGGGGTATAGATTTCGGAATTGATATGCGCCCTGAATTAAGACTCAAAATCGGTTTTCTGCTTTTGGTATGGGCACTGTTTTTTGCGGCCCTTTTCGTCTCGGCCGTTTATCGAAACAACTGCGCGGCCGACAGCCTGACCTACATTCAATTCATAGTCATAGCCGCCGGGTTTGTCCTGGCCCTGACGAACCTTGTTTTTTTACTCAGAACAAACCGTTCGGTCCATATCCTTTCGACGGCGGCCGATTCGATCGGGCAGGGCAAAGTCAAGCCTCTCACCCAGTTTTATCCCGGCCAATACCTCTACCCTCTCGCCAAATCGATTCGGGAAAACGGTGCGCGAGTCGAATCCTACATCCAAACGATGACCGAGCAAAAGTCTCAGCTCGAAAGCATCCTGGACGGCATCGAGGAAGGCATACTGCTGATCAACGCCGCGGGCAGGATCCATTCGTCCAACCGGGCGGCGAGAAACATGTTTTCCTCTGTTGTCGAACTCAAGGGGCGAAGACCTCTTGAGATCATCAGGAATCCGGAGTTGCAGGCGGCCTGCAACCGTGTCCTGGCAAAGGAGATCCATTCCTTTCACAGCGAGGTGGCCATCGAGTCGGAGCGCTTCTGTCATTTTCACATCGTCCGGGTAGAACAGTCGGAACAGGAATACGGGGCGATTATTGCCCTCCATGACATCTCGGAACTCAAGAGGCTCGAAAAAATAAGGCGCGACTTCGTGGCCAACGCTTCGCATGAATTACGAACTCCGCTCACATCCATAAAGGGCTATACGGAGATGCTCATGACCGATGAAAGCGACGCGGAGTTGCGCAATTCCTGTTTGGAAGTCATTTTGAAAAACGCAGACAATATGATCAAAATTGTCAATGACCTGCTGCAACTTGCCAGGGTTGAAGACTACGACAACACCACGGACATGAAGCCGGTAAATAGCGCCGAGGCTTTTATGGAGGCCTGGAGGGCCTGCGCCCCCATGGCTGAACAAAGAAACGTTGTCATTGAAAGCGATTTTGCCGCGGAAGGACCTCTGGTGCGGGCCGATTATGACCAACTGGTCCAGCTGTTTCGAAATCTTCTGGAAAATGCGGTGCGATACAGTCCGCCGGGAGCAAAGGTCGAGGTTTTTTCCGAGCTTCGC
The DNA here is from genome assembly GCA_021777755.1 of Deltaproteobacteria bacterium. GTDB lineage: Bacteria > Desulfobacterota > Syntrophobacteria > Syntrophobacterales > Syntrophobacteraceae > SbD1. Next base: position 48,416 of record JAJYDE010000019.1, on the reverse strand, counting down.
GAGGGCGAAGTGAAAATAGCAATCGGCGACTACGGGCCGGGGATCCCCCGGCAGGACCAGCAGAGAATATTCGAAAGATTTTTCCGTGTTGAAAGACATCGGGGCAAAGAGGCCGGCAGCACCGGACTGGGGCTTGCAATATGCCGCCATATTCTGAAAAATCACGGGGGCGCGATCTGGGTGGAAAGCCCCCGCAAAGAGATGTCTTCGGGATCGATCTTTTTTTTCACCCTTCCCGCTGCGTGAGAGCAAACGCTGATTCCAGAAAACCACAGAACGCGCCCCTGCTTATCAGGATTGATCTTCCCGGCCGGATAGTGTAGTTTTTCCGGAAATTCAATTCGAGGTGAAACGGGTGATACTGCAATTTCCTCCCAACGGACGGCTCGGACGCTCCGGCCTGGTCAAGGCCGGACGCCGTATCGAAGTGGAAAGTTTTCGGATCATCGACGAAGAGATGGGCCCGCATTCTTTCCCTGACGATGAATGGCAAATAATACGAAGGGTTATTCACACGACCGGCGATTTCGACTATGCCAACAGGCTTCGTTTCACCCCGGATGGTGTTTCCAGGGGGATTGAGGCTCTAAAGAATGGCGCCCCCATATTTGCCGACACGAGAATGATTCAGGCAGGTCTTTCTCCCTGGCGGCTCCAATGGTACGGCAACGAGGTAATATGCCCGGCTTCCAACCCTCAGAGCATGGAGATGGCTCAAAAAAGCGGGGTTACACGAACGCTTGCGGCCTTTCGCAGTTGCGCCAAGGATCTGGACGGCGCCGTGGTGGCCGTTGGAAACGCACCGACGGCCCTTTTGGAAATGATTCGGCTGATCAGGGAAGACGGCGTTCGTCCGGGTTTGCTGATCGGAGTGCCGGTTGGATTTGTTCAGGCAGAAGAATCCAAAAACGCTTTGCAGGAAGTCCCCGAACAACCTTCCATCACGGTTTTGGGCAGAAAGGGTGGCAGTACGGTGGCAGTGGCCATCATACACGCGCTTTTGGAGCTTGCTGAAAACATCGATGGGCACTGACAGGTCCAAATGCCGCCAAGAAAGCCCGGGCAGCGGCCCCGCCTTGCGTTGCGGCTTCAGTACGGGAACGGCTGCAACGGCGGCTACCCTTGCGGCTCTTAGGTGCTTGATAACCGGAATTTCAACCGATGTGACAGCGGTGCGGCTGCCCTCGGGCATATATCTGGCCACGCCCGTGGCCTCTTGCCAGACTAATGGAAGCACCGCGCGGGCTTCTGTTGTAAAAGAGGGCGGAGACGATCCTGATGTCACCAACGGAGCGGAGATCAGGGCCAGGGTAGCGCTTTTTTGCCGTTCCCACCAAGAGGGGGGCGGGCAAAGACCCGATAGTCGCATCGTCGTTTTGGCCGGCAGGGGCATCGGCACGGTCACCAAACCAGGCCTCCCGGTGCTGCCCGGCGAACCGGCCATAAATCCCGTTCCAAGGCGAATGCTTTCTGAAAATATCACTCTTGAACTGCTGCGTTGCGATCCGTTCGTACTGGAGGCGGTCCTTCAAAAAAGTTCCCAAAGTGGGCACACCGGCCTCGAATGGGAAAGAGCCCAGACTTCCGGTGGGAAGGCATCCGTTCGGCTGCCTCTTTATGAAGCCTCAAATCCCGATCGGCTTTTCACCCTGCCCCATGAATTTCTGATCCAAGTTGAAATCGAGGCGCCAAAAGGCGAAGAACTCGCCCGGCACACTCTTAATCCAAGACTGGGGATAACCGGTGGGATTTCAATTCTTGGCACCACGGGCATCGTCAAGCCATTTTCGCATGAAGCATACGAGCAGACCATCCAAGCCGCTTTTTCCGTAGCCGCCTCCAATTGTCCCGGTACCGCAGTGCTAAGCACCGGGGGCAAAAGCGAGCGATACGCAAAACAGAGATTTCCCGACCTTGCTCCCGAGGCTTTCATACAGATTGCCGATTTTTTTTCCTTCTCGGTCGGCGAGGCGGTAAGGTTCGGCTTTTCGACTATTGTTCACAGCGTATTTTTCGGCAAGGCCGTTAAAATGGCCATCGGGCATCCTTACACACATGCCCATGCCGCGTCCATGGATCTCGAATTCCTGGCCCAGGTGGCTCGCGGCTTGGGCCATACTGACAATTTCTGCCGGGAATTGGCCTCGGCCAACACCGCCAGACACGCCCTGGAAATCATTGCCGCAAAAGGCGCCTGTGACATCGTGGAGTCGATTGCTCGAAAGGCTGCGCAACAATCGGAGCGTCTCTGCGGCCGAGCGGCTCGAATAAGGCTGCTTCTATTCGATTATGACGGAAAACTTCTGGCCGAGGTGGGCGAGAAGTGAGCAACGGCGAACCTTTCGCAATGCAGGAGGAGTTTTGGTGAATGCGGTTGACTGGAAGCCCCCGAGTATTGCGGTCATCGGGATGGGCGCCGGCCCGCAATGGCTGAGCGCCCTTGCTCTGGAGTGGATCGCGGCGGCGCAAATCCTTGCCGGAGCCCCGAGACTTCTTGAATCGTTCCAAGACCATGGGGGCGAGAAGCTTTACTTGAAATCGCCCCTTTCGGAAAGCATCGAAGAAATCGGCGCGGTTTCAAATAGTAGACGGCTTGCGTTCATTTGCTCGGGAGATCCTCTTTTTTTCGGCCTCGGGAATACGCTGTCCGAAAAATTCGGCAGGGACCGGCTGGTCGTGATTCCGAATGTCACCAGCATTCAGATGCTCTGCGCTGCCGCTGGCGAGAGTTGGGATTCATTGGATGCGGTGAGCTTTCATGGAGCCAGGGGCGAGGCAGGCATGGAACGACTCCTGGAAACCCTTCAAAATGGCCGCAAGGCGGGAGTTCTCACCGATCCCCGGCACAAACCCCGGTGGATTGCCCGCGAACTTATCCGCTCGGGCTTTCCCGAATGCCGGATGCTCATAGGCGAGCAACTGGGAACCGAGCGGCAGAGCATTGGCTCGTTTTCACCCTCGGAAGCCTCGGGCATGGAATTTTCGCCTTTGAACGTCGTGGTGATCGTCCCTGAAGGCATGGGACCGGCAGATAACGCCTCGCCGGGGCAAAGGGTTTTCGGGTTCGAGGAGGAAGCCTTCGAGCGCGAAGCCGCAATGATCACCAAGAAGGAAGTAAGAGCCGTGGTACTGGCCAGCCTTCAGCTCGAACATGGCCAGGTGCTCTGGGACCTTGGGGCCGCAACGGGCTCTGTTTCCATCGAAGCGGCCAGGATAGCGAGACTTGAGCAGGTCTACGCCGTCGAAAAGAACCCTTCGAGATACGCCAAACTTCTTCTGAACCTGCACAAGTTCGGGGCGTTGCGTGTCCGGGCGATATGCGCGGAGGCCTTGGACGCCCTTGCAGAGCTTGCCGCCCCGGACCGTGTCTTCATCGGAGGAAGCGGGGAGAACCTCGAGGCGATACTGGAAGTGGTATCAAACAGGCTTCTTCCCGGCGGCATGGTGGTGCAAACAGCCGTGCTGCTCCACACCCTGGAGAAGGCCGCAACATTTTGGAAAAACAAGGGGTTCGAGGTTTGCATAGTTCAGATCCAGGCAAACCGTTCGGTTCCAGCAGGCAAAGAACTACGACTTGAGGCGCTGAATCCCGTTTTCATCCTCTCCGCGGGTCCAAAGGGCGTGAGTCGATGAAAATGGAGAAAATGGCGGGCGGCCAGGAGTGCCACCCGCACATGCACATTTTACGATATTTGTCCTTCAGCACTCCAGGGGTCCATAGGCCTTCTCGTAGCGCAGACAAAATTCGGCCCAACTGAACTTGTGTTCCTGGGTGCCGTAGTGCTGCACGGAAAAGGAGGCGGCTGTGGCGCCCATTTTGCACGCGACGTCCCAGGGCAGCTTCATTGCCAGAGCCTTCAACACTCCTGCGCGAAAGGTGTCGCCGGCCCCCGTGGGATCGAGGACATTATCGGTGGCAACAGCCGGAATGAGCCATTTTTCATTCCCGTCGTCCAGAATCGCCCCTTCCGATCCCATGGTGGTAATCACCATCCGCACCGCTCCATGCAGGTCGCCCGTCTTCCATCCGGTCATTCGCAAAAACAGCGACAGTTCATAATCGTTTGAAATAAAGCAGAGCGCTCCGGAAACGGCTTGCCGCAGTTCCTCTCCGTTCCATATGTTCAGGCTCTGGCCCGGGTCGAAGAAAAAGGGCGTGCCGGCAAGGCGGGCTTTTTCAGCCAAATTCATCATGTCATTTTTGTTTCCCGGCCCGATGAGGAGCAGGCTCGAAGAGTCCAGCGCGGGCAGTTCGGCCTCGAAAGCCATGGCGCCGGGATTGAAGGCGGTTATCTGGTTGTCGTCAAGATCGGTGGTGATATATGCCCCGGCGGTAAGAACACCCGAGACCTGTCTTATATGGGAGAGAGGCAAGCCGTTTTGACCGAGCCATCTTTCATACCTGGCGAAGTCCTCGCCGCAACTGGCCACGATACAGGGCGACTCTCCGAGCACGCTGAGGCTGTATGCGATATTGCCGGCGGTTCCCCCGAACTTTTCCACCAGCCCGTTTATATTGAAACAGACGTTTAGCACGTAAACTGTATCGGGCAGGATGTGGTCGGCAAAACGACCCGGAAAATCCATGATGCGGTCATAGGCCAGCGAGCCTGAAACGAATATATCCATTATTTATACTCCCGAGAATGTGTGATAGGCGGACCATACATTATTCAAGACGATTTGAAAACCATGAAAAACCGCGTTCGCACGGTGGCAATTGAACAAGCGTGCCCCTTCTGGTAAACTGGGAACTGTTTCCGATTTGGAGCACATTTTCGATATCTGGCATACCCAGTACCTGTGAAGGAGACGAAATGAAAGAAGTTGTTATCGTTAGCGGCGCCAGGACCGCGGTTGGAAATTTCATGGGATCGCTCAAGGATGTCCCGGCGGCTCAGCTTGGAGCAATATGCATTCGCGAGAGTCTGAAGCGCGCAGGCCTTAAACCAAGGGCCACTGAAGATATGATCTCTTTTGGTCCCGACCGGCTGAAGGGTGATGGGCTGATCGAACTGGAGCAAAAATACCGCCAATGGGATGAATCCCATCGTGAGATCGAAATCGATGAGGTCATCATGGGCAACGTGGTCCAGGCTGGCCAGGGACAGAACCCGGCCAGGCAGGCCACCATTTACGCCGGAATGCCCAAGGAAGTTCCCGCTTTCACGGTGAACAAGGTTTGCGCTTCCGGAATGAAGGCGATCGCTCTGGCTGCCCAGGCGATAGCCGCGGGAGACGCGGAGGCGATCGTTGCGGGGGGGATGGAAAACATGAGCAGGATCCCTTATGCCATGCCCGCCATGCGCGAAGGCGCGCGCATGTTCAACGTCGAAGCCGTTGACCTTATGGTTCACGATGGCTTGTGGGAGCTTTTCTACGGCTACCACATGGGGGTGACGGCGGAAAATATCGCCGAGAAGTACTCGATCAGTCGTGAAGACCAGGATAAGCTCGGCCTGGAAAGCCATGAACGCGCAAGGGCGGCGATCGCCTCAGGAAAACTAAAGGACGAAATAGTTGCGGTCCCCCTGCCCAAGTCCAAAAGCGGCCAGACGCTCTTTGAGATCGATGAGCGCCCCATGGACACGAGCATGGAGAAAATGGCGAAGCTCAAGGCCTTTTTTAAAGCGGGGGGAACGGTTACGGCGGGCAACGCTTCGGGTATAAACGACGCCGGGGCCGCCCTGCTGGTGATGTCCGGGGAAAAGGCGAAAAAAATGGACTTAAAGCCCCTTGCCCGTATCAAATCCTACGCCGCTGGCGCTATCGATCCGGCATACATGGGGCTCGGAGTCATCCCCGCAACGCGACTGGCGCTCAAGAAGGCCGGATGGACCATGGATGAGGTCGAACTGATCGAACTCAATGAGGCTTTCGCCTCGCAAGCCCTGGCCTGCATGCGGGAACTCAATTTGGATTGGAAAAGGGTGAACGTCAACGGAGGCGCGATCTCGATTGGACATCCCGTCGGCTGCAGCGGCGCACGGATCACCTACGGGCTGGCCATGGAGCTAAATCGCCGGAATCTGCAAAAAGGACTTGCCACACTGTGCATCGGCGGCGGGATGGGATTCGCCATTACACTGGAAAGGGTATGATCCGGGGGGCGGCCGCCCCCTGCCCTTTTGGCGGACGAATATAACGAATAAGCGGGCGGGCGCGAACCACACGGGGTTGTTTCGCCGGAGCAGTCCCGTGGACATCGCTATTTGCGGCATGGGCAAGGGAGGGTCCCACTTGCGTTTTATCACCGCTTTGGCCATTGTGGTTTTGTGCGGAGGCATCTGTTGGGGCGCCCCGCAATATATTGTATGCCACAACTTCACTATCAGCTACGTAAACGATCCGAAGCAGATTGACCAGGTCGTAAACCTTTTCAGAAATCAGCTCAAGCTGAAGGCGCCGGAGGCATCCATTCTGGGGTGCAAAGAGGTGACACGGGTGGGCCCGCAGGGCGGGAAGCTCTTCGGCATAGGGGCGCAGTGCGGTGTGCGGATCGGAACCAGCAGATTCTCGGCACTCATGTGCGAAGACAGCGGTTTTGGAAGGCTTGCCTGGGCGCGGTGGAAGCCACTGCGCAGGGAAGAGGTCATTCGGTTTATCGAAAACAATTGCCTGCCCCCGGACAAGCGATAGCCGCGGGCGGGGATCAACCCCGTCCGCGGTCGGGCAGTCTTGCGGTATCACCGGCTGGTTGCAACTGATGCGACATCCCAATGCTCGTCGGAAACAACACTGAAGGGCCAGGCGCTCAGTCGCTCGGCGATCTGGACGGTGGACAGGACGGCGTCTACAATGTTTCTTTGAATCGCATTTTCCACCAGGTTGGTAAAGGCGCAGCAGTTTGTATCCTGGGCAATGGTAAGCCCACCGGCCGCTTTTATGAGCGCCATTCCATCGGCGCCATCGGAGCCCACTCCGGTTAGCAGTACTCCGCAAGCGCGCTCGCGGAAGTGACGGGCGGCGCTGTCAAAGAGCCGGTCTATGGGAAACTTGAAAGAGCCCGCTGGGCGTACTTCCAGGCCGCTCGGGCCATTTTCGGCAGTCTCAACGCTCAGGCCGCTCACGGTCGAGCCCATGTAGACCTTGCCCGGCAAGAGCGGGGTCGGAGAGACCACGGGAACGACTTCGACGGGGCTGATCTGATTAAAGCATGCGCAAAAGGGGGCCAGGATTTTAGGGTGAATTTCCTGAATGGCTATGATGGCCCCGCTGAAATTGGCGGGAAGCGCGGAGACCAGATGCATGATGGTATTGGGTCCGGCAAGGTTGGCGCCAATTACGGCAATACCGCTCGGCCGGTCAAGCGAGGATAACAGTCCGGGAACCGAACGGCGTTTGTAGCGCACGCGGCGCACGCGATTTACTTGCATATTGGCGGCCATCAGGACCCGCTGCCTGATAAGATCTTCTTCATTTATGAAATTGGCCTTCCCCACCTTCGAGGGCTTGGGCACAAAGTCCATCACGCCCAGCCTCAAGGCTTCGAAGGCGAAGTATCCGTCCTGGATAAGAGAGCTGATAATCACAATGGGAATCTGATGGCGGATCATTATATTCTTTACCGCTGAGATGCCGTTCATCACAGGCATATCGATATCCAGAGTGATTACATCCGGCCTTTGTTCATCAATTTTATCGAGGCATTCAAGTCCGTTTGACGCCGTTCCCACAACTTGAATCATATCGCTGTCGCCAAGGACCCTTTGCACGGTTTTGCGCATAAAGGGGGTATCGTCGACGATAAGCGCCTTTATCGGGGCCGAAGCCGAGGTTGTATCGGTGAGAATCATTGCTTTTTCAAGACCTCCGTCAAAGAGTCCGCACTCGAAGTGAGCACAAGGCCGGGAAACTGCACGGCATAAGGCTGTATACTGTCTATCAATGTGGAGCAAACCACGGATTGGAGGGGGGGCAAAATTTGCCTGACCTCCAGTTCGAGTAATTTATCCAATAAGGCCCCTGACACCGGTTGAGCGGCGGACATGTAATAGACGCACAGGGACTCGCCAATTTGCTGGGCGAGGCGTTGGAGCCAAAGTGCTAGACCATCCTCCCATTCCAAAACCACCGAACCGCCAACATCGACATGGATCGGCTTGTTTGGCCTGAACATGAACTCGGCTGCCAGGCTGGCGTCGGACAGATACAATTTGCCCGGCGTCAACAGGTGAGCCGCCGATAAGTATTCGGTTTGAATTCCGGTCTTATCCATTATGAATCGGGCAAAATGGGGTGCAATACCGCTATCGAGTTTCTGGAGCCCGATAATGGTGCCGTCGGCGCACAACCGCGCAAGCGGCAGGCGCAGCCAGTCCATGTGTGCGCCCTCCGCCCCCACGATAACCAGAGTCTTGCCCTGAGCAACTCCCGTTTGGTTCGGGACAACAAGGTTGCCCGCCCGACCGGGGGTTCGCAAACGCTTGAAGTTGGAAATCCGTGCTTTTGCCACACCTTTGACATGTTTTCGAACGTTTGCCCCGTAGGTGGGCAGGTCGTCATGGAGACCGGGCTTGGAGACAAAGTCCACCGCGCCAAGTTGGAGGAAATTAAAAATCTTGCGCATGGAATCGGGTTCCTGGGCGCTCATGATGATCACGGGGGTGCGATGTCGAATCATGATGTATTTCAGAGCGGTATCGCCAGGCATGACAGGCATGTTGACATCAAGGGTGATCACATCAACCGGGGCCTCGGAATCGAGAAATTCCAAAGACTCCTTTCCATTGCGGGCAACGCCGACCACTTCGATATCGTGGTCGAGTTCGAGCATTTCCTTGAGTTTTTTTGAAAAAAAAGAGGAGTCGTCAACAATCAGGACCTTAACGGTATCGCGGGTTTGAGAAACACTTGACGGCACTTCCTCCGACAGGGCGCAGGAAGGGTCGAAAGCCAACAAATTGCCCAGCACATCGTCGATTCCGTCAAGAATGTCGGCATCAAGATTTGGACCGCTATTCAAAAAATCATCCGCACCCGGCTTGGCGGCGACTCCCTGGCCGCCATTTTCGTCCTGCTGACGGATGGCTTCCAAAAGCAGGTGCTCCCAGGGTTTATCGATCGAGCAGGGGGCGCCGTTTTCAAAGGGAAGGATCTCAAACTGGCCGTCATTCCACCGAGCGACCTCGAAGAAAGCTTCCGTGCCGGTCAGAAGTTCGGTTTGCGCGTGCTGTATCTGGCCTTGGCTGATATGGATGGTCGCCTTGCCTCTCCCGGATGTCACCCCGATGACGATGTCCGAGCGGGAAAGGCAAACCATCTGTATCAATTCAGTCAGTCCAAGGCTGATGGTGCCGGTAAATCCCCTGGTAATGGAATGGGTCGACTGCATGCGCAACCTCTACCAATCGGCTTGCTGAGCAAAAGGGCGAATCACAGGACAAGGCAATAGCTCAGTTGACATACTGCCCGCCCTCGGATGTGTGCATATGGCCCCCGGTTGCGATATTGCGCATCCGCAGGAGGGCCGAGACATCAACGATCAGAGACACTCGTCCGTCCCCGAGAATGGTGGCGCCGGAGAAGCCCTCGACCGGCTGGAAATTGTTTTCGATCGATTTGAGAACGACTTCTCTTTCTCCCATCAATCCGTCAACGACAAGGCCGACTTCTCTGAAGCTAGTGGAGACAATGACCACAAAGCGCCCTCCGTCGTCGGCCTGCTGAGCGGCCATGCCGAGCAAATTCCCGAGGTCCACCAGAGGGATGGTCTTTCCGCGAAGCGTTATGACCTTGAAGCCTTCGATGGAGTGGGTCTCCTCTGGCCTGTGGCGCAAAATTTCGGTCACCGAGGTAAGGGGCAGAGTGAAGATCTGGTCGCCTTCCCTTACGAGCAGCGCCCGGATGATTGCAACGGTCAAAGGGATCCGGATAACGAATTTGACTCCCCTCCCCGCCTCGGACTCCACCTCGACCGTGCCGTTCATATGTTCGACATTTTGCTTTACGACGTCAAGGCCGACTCCGCGCCCGGCTGCTCCGTCCACCTTGTCGTAGGTGGACATCCCTGGCATGAAGATCGAATAGACGATCTCTTCGTCACTGAGTCTTTCCAACTCGGGCCGGCTGACGGCGTTGCGACTAAGCAGCAGGTCGCGCAGCTTCCGGGTATCGATGCCGTGTCCGTCGTCGGCAATTTCGACCACCACGTAGTCGCCGGCGTGATTGGCCGAAAGACTGATCACGCCGGTTTCGGGCTTGCCCGCTCGCCTGCGTTCCTCAGGAGATTCTATGCCGTGGGCGATGGCGTTACGAATGAATTGCACCAGCGGGTCGTACATCTGCTCGAGAACGCGCTTGTCAATTTCGGTTTCTCCACCGTCGACCATCAGTTCCACATGTTTGCCGAGTTTCAAGGCAAGATCACGCACAATCCTGGGGAAGCGCTGAAAAAGCTGATTGATGGGCAACATGCGAATCCGCATGACCGAAGCCTGAAGATCGTTGGCGATGCGCCCCATTGACTGGGTGGATTCATTCATTCTGAAATTGAGCAGCTTCAGTCTTCTCAATTCATGTTTGGGCAAAAGCCCCCGGGTAGTGAGTTCCCGGACCATATCACGGAAAAAAGTGACTGTCTGAATGAATTCGGATCGATTGACGACCAGTTCTCCCACCTGATTAAGGAGTTGATCGACCTTCTGGGCGTCAACCCTGAGGGTTGCCGCGCTGCTTTGGGGAGTTTCCTCCGAGGCGGGTGCCAGGCGTTCTTTGGCCATATAGGTGCCCAAATCAGTGGCAGGCCTGGCGAGTGCGGGGCTCCGATGATCCTCTTGCGCCTGAGCAGGCACCGGAAAATCCGCCTCAGCGAGATCGTTACCCACCGAGAAGACTAAATCCATCTCCTCGTCGAGAAGCTCCGAGAAGGATTGCCGCTGATCTTCAAAACCGGGTAAATTCAGTTCAGTAAGCTGCTCTTTGATTTTGCCGGCAATGGAGGACAATTTCCCCCTCAGCGGGCCAAGGTCCTTGGCATCCATGTCCTTGAAGGCGACCAGGTATCCCTGCCATTCTTCGAGTAATTCGACCAGAACGGTATAGTCCATGTACTTTGAGGATTGAATAAGGCTCTCGGTCAACTCCGAGGCGTTTTCCAGGCTGACCTTGTCGGGACCGGGGGCCGAAATGGCCTCGGCAAGCCGCGAAAGGTTTTGCTGGAAAGAATCCAGGAAGATGGCAAACAATTCCTGATCCTCTTCCTGGATGGGCGGGGGGGCGGCCGGGGACGCGGGCTCGACAAAGCGTGGTATGGCAAGCTGGGGGACCATGCTTCTAAAGCTGAGCGCATGAGTCTCCAGGGCCTCCATGGCCTTTCGACGGGAAATGTCCCGCGCCTCGTCCGACTCAAGGCTTTTGGCCCACTGCTCCAACTCTGCCACGATAGGCTGATAGTCCATGTATCGCGCAGAGGATGTCAATTTGCCGGACAATTCCAGCAAAGCCTTGCGATCATCATCGCTTAGACCGGACTCGGCGGAAGCGGTGAGAATATCAAAAAGCCGGATCATGTTTTCCTGAAACGAGGAGACGAAAATGCCCAAAAGCTCTTCATCTTCCTCTTCGAAGGGGGCATGATCAACATGGGAGGCCGCGGAATCGTCATCGGCCTCGGAGGAAACCGGCGGGGCGGTCTCGATCATCTCCGAGGTGCCGGCGGAGGGCTCCGGGCGAGCTCTTTGCGGCACCAGTCCCTCTTTGTGGAATGCGGAATGCAGATTTTCCAAAAGCGACGAATCGATAGCCGGTTCCCGGCCATTTTGTTTTACGTGCTCCATCGCTTTGGAGATCAAGTCAACACAATCCAGGAGCAAACTGATGCCGGCCGGCGGAACGGCCTGCGCGCTGTGTTGCACGGCCGCTATCAGGCTTTCCAATTCGTGAGTCAGGCCGGTAAGTCCCTCGAAGCCCATGCAGGCCGAGGCCCCCTTGATACTGTGGGCGGCCCTGAAAACCTGGGCTATCTGCTCCTGGTCCACTCCCTCCTGCTCCAAAAGCAGGAGGGATTTTTCCATATCGATCAGATGTTCCCGAACCTCTTCAACATAGTCCTGCAAGAAATCCTGCGATACCATAGAATTCCCTTTTTTAACGAAAGAAGAGTTGAGGCAGCCAAAGTCAAGCGGAAATCAGGCCGCGTCGATGGCCCTTAGCAATTCTTTTTCGTCTCCTTTTCTGATGATATTCCTGACTCCGATCCGGCTGGTCTTTGCTGCCAGCTCAGGAATATTGAGCAGGGTATACAAGATTATGAACGCATTCGAGTCGAGCCGCAAAATTTCTTCGGCTGCGGCTATTCCGTCCTTGCCCCGCATGGTGACATCCAGGGTGACCGCGTCGGGCCGAAGCTTTTGGTAGAGCGAAACGGCTTCGTCGCCGTTCTGGCCTTTTCCGACAACTTCGTGCCCGGCGTTGATAAGACACCTGGAAATGGCGTTGCGGAGCAAATTTGAATCATCTACAACAAGCACCCGCTTTGGCATGGAACTCCAATCTCATATATGCGGTAGTGTCTTCGGTCAATCTCAGGCCGCGGCCTGATTCTCCTTTGGAGCCGAAGGCGATTCGGCGACTTTGGGTTCATTTGATTTCGGGGTTGAATCGCCGTTTGACGATTCGGTGGCCTCGATTTTAAACTGTTGGACCAGGGCGCTGAAGTGTTCCACGGTTCCGATCAGATTGATAGAGAACTGATGGGAGTTTTGGGCGCCAGAGGCGTTGGCGGTGGCGACCCTTTCCATTTCCTGAATGATGCGCAGCAGTTCCTGGGCGCGTTCCCTCTGGGCGCTGGTCAGGTTGGTAATGTTTTGGGCGCGCTCGTTCATTTTCTGCATTTCATCGATAACCTTGTCGGAGTCGCTCGCCTGGGCCGCAGTCGATCCGGACACGGTTTTGGAGAGTTCGGTCACTTCATTCATGATGGAGCCGGCCAGTTGGCGCCGTTTACCCTGTTCGGAAGTCATTTCCATAATTTCGCTCGACAGTGCGCGCAGGTTTTCCATGGCCTTTGCCACCGCTTCGGTGACCTCTCTTTGCTCGGAGGTCGTCTGGCTGATATCGTGGATCAGAGCATTGGTTTTTCCAACCGCCTCAACGATGGCGCCGATGGCTTGCCGACTGGAGGCAACAAGTTCGGAACCTTCCTTAACACGATCCGCACTGCCCTTGATGAGCACGGAGATTTCCTTGGTGGATTCAGCGGTTCGTTCGGCGAGCTTGCGGACCTCTTCGGCAACGACGGCAAAACCTCTACCGTGTTCTCCGGCGCGGGCGGCTTCGATTGCCGCGTTCAAAGCCAGCAGGTTGGTCTGGTCGGCAATGTCGGAGATAACCTCGATGATTTCGGTAATCTGCTCGGAACTTTCGGCGATGTTCTGCATACTGACAGCCACCTTTTCGACTGCGGCGCGCCCATCGACGGCGGCCTTGTGCGAAAGGGCCGATTCCTTGTCGGCTTCCGAGGTCTTATCGACAACCGAGCCGATGGCGTTTGTCATTTCGGCGGCCGAGGAGGCCGTCTTTACCGCGGCTTCGGCCTGAAGGGCGGCGCGCGCCGCAACCTGCTGGGCGGTCTCACCCATGAGGCCGATAACCGATTCGGCCTTACCGACCATTTCGCTCTGACTTTGAGCTGCCTGGGCGATCTTCTGGCTGCTTGCCGCGAACTGCTGGATAAGTTTGGCGGCGTCAGTAAAAGAAGACCGGGTTTCAACAGCGTTTTTCTGGACTTCTTCGGCCGTCTGCCCCATGGTGACAACCCGGGCCAGAACGTCGCCGGCTCTGTTGGACTGCTCTGTGGCGTTATTGGCAATATTGGCCGAAATGTCCTTAACCTTGGAAACGGAGATCGAAACCTCCTTATTACTTTGCATAATGGTGCCGAAGGTGTCCCTGAGTTTTGCTATAAGGCCGTTGAAGGCGTGCTGCAGAGCGGCGATCTCGTCATGGCCCTTGACTTCCATGGTGCGGGTAAAATCGAGCGACTTGGCTATTTCGGTCATCTCGTCGGTGGTTTTAATGAGAGGCTTGGAAATTGGACCGCCGACGATAAGATCGACGGCAATGATCATAATGACCAGGATTGTAAAGAAGATGGCGTTAAAATAAAGTTCCTGGTCAAGAGGGGCCATGGCTGCGGAGTAATCTTCACCGCTTGCCACCGCCCAGTTCTTCTTGGGAAAATTGCCGAAGGCATCCATGTGAACGAAGCCGACCATCCTGACCGCGGTCTTATGGGTCTGCTTGTTGGTGTAATTATAGTGCATGAGGCCTTCGGGAGCGCTTTTCAAATTCTCATAGGCCTGGGGAACCTTGATGACCGGGCCTTGCAAGGTGAGACCGAGCAGTTTTGAAAAGGGGTAAATGATAAGTGCGCCGGTGTCGAGATTGGTAATGTAGGTGTACCCGGTTTTGCCGACCTTACCGAAGCTATCGTTCAAACTGTTTACCGAATTCCAATCGAGATAGCCTGCCACCACACCTTTAACCTGACCGTCGACCTTGACGGGCGAGGCCATGACAAGCGAAAATCCCCTCGAATCGGGGGACACCTTCTTAATGATCGGGAAAACCCCGAAATCGCCCACATACAGCTTCCCTTTGATGGCAGTATCGAACCAGGGTTCGCCCTTGGCACGGTTGCCGATCAACTGCGGGAAGTTTGAGGCCACACATTGGCCCGAGGCATCCGTCAACGTGATGAGGCTGAAATGATAAACCTTGGCTGAATCGGCAAGACGGCTGTTGGCCGCTTGAATGCCGGAATCGTTTGAAATGGCTGATTTGTAAATCGAGAGTTCGGACCAAGAGATCACGTTATCGACGCGTTGGTTCATGTAGAGTTCCAACGAGAGCGCAACGCGGTGGGAAAAACCGACGTACTTATCTTTCAACTGATCGAGGTTCAAATCCTTGGCGGCGTGATAACCGTAGAAAGCCAGAATCGAAGATGGAAGCAAAGCGGCAAAAAGGAACAGGACCAACCATTTGGTTTTTATGGATCGGGTAATGAATCCAAACATAATCAACTCCTCCATTTTTATGACCGGTGATTTGATGAATAGAAAAAAATCCCTAATCGTCCTGCATATTTTCGTGATCGAGCAAAGCGGCCTGTATGCCGAGGTTTTGGACCTCTCTGGCTTCCCTGGGCTTTAAGATTCGTTTGAAATCGAGAAGAATTATCAACCGCTGGGTCAGCTTCACAACACCGCTGATATAGGCCGAACTGATGCTGGAAGTCACCAGGCTGGGAGTAGGCTCGATTTCGGCCACCGGGACCTTCATGACCTCGGAGACCGAATCGACGACGAATCCGGTGACATGGGTGTCGAGCTCGATGATAAGGATTCGCGCATTCCGATTGATGGTCTTGTCCTCACCGCCACCAATTCGAAGGACCCATCTGAGATCGACTACGGGGATAATTCTGCCACGCAAATTGATCATGCCGAGGATAGCCTGCGTAGCGTTGGGAATGGGCGTTATGGTCGTAAACCTGATGATTTCCTGCACCATCAAGATATCGACCCCGAATTCCTCATGGCCAATACGAAAACTGACCAGTTGCATCATCTGCCGTGATTCTTCCCGCATGCGTGTCGCGTGCGTGGACAAAGTATTGAGTTGCATGCGCTCTACTCCTCCTAACTTGGGTCGGGGTCCGACAATTCCACCACCGCCTCTTCGATCGGCCCGGGCTAAAGCCCGTTGGTCCGGGTATCGAAAAGGTCGGACAATTTACCAATATTCATAATTTCCGTGGCATACCCGAGGTCGATCAGTTTTCGGGGCAGTTCGGGCTTGAGACACGCCCCGGGACTGAGAGCAAACACCTGCCCGCCGGCCTGTTTCACCAGGCGCATTCCTTCGAGGCCATCCTCCCCGGGGCCGGAAAGCGCAACGGCGACCAGCCGGGAGTTCAGGGTCTTGGCCGCACTGGAGAGCAACAGATCGAAAATGCCTTCCGAGGCGGAATCGCCTCGGAATTTTTCCAGTTTGAGCCCCTTGTTTTCCTCCAAGAGACGATAACGAATCTCATTGGAGACCACATGAAAACGGCCCGGGCTGAGAGGTCCGGCCCCGGCGACCCTTTCCAGCGGTAAGGCGGTATCCTGCTTCAGGTTGGTTATCAGCGCCTCGCTCACCTGCCAGGGCATATCCACCCCGAGAACGCAAAGGGGCAAGGAGTTCAGCGAGGGAATTGCGAAGAGGAGCTTTATCAAAGAGGGGGCGCCTCCGGCGCCGCAGATCAGCACGACGACTTTTTCAGTTCCATCCCCGGTGGCTTCGGGGAAAACATTTCGACGGCCCGCCTCCGATTTATTATTTCGGCGAATGTAGCGGACCGCATCCAACTGAATTCGCGAGGCAAGGACAACCCGGTCACAAAAATCATTGTTGGAGCCGCCGGATTGGTTGGCCGCATTAGGCGGCTTTTGCATCACATCGACCGCGCCGTATTTGAAGGATTCATAAGTCAGCCTGGAGGTGGCTTCGGTAAGGGCACTAAGGACAACGACGGGGCGCGGGTCGCGAATCAGAATGTGTTTGAGGGCTGTCAGGCCGTCCATGCGGGGCATTTGCAGGTCCATCGTGACCACATCGGGTTTTTGCTCGCCCACCATCCTGATGGCCTCAAGGCCGTCGTGAGCAATCCCGGCCACGCTCATCCGGGGGTCTTCTTCGAAGATTTTGCGCAGGACGTTACAGATAAGGGAGGAGTCGTCAACAATGAGCACTCTGCACTCGGGCTCGCAAAGCTTTTCGCAAACCAGCGAGCTCTCATCAATCACGGACGGCATCAGGCTCATCTCTTCGATCACGGGAAGCTGACCCGCAACCACCGATATGTCCTCAAGGGAAAACCATTTGGCAAGGATCGCCATGGTAGAGGGTTTTGAGAGCGAAGAGGCGCCGAGCACCCGGGAGAGGGAAACCCCTTTTTCTATCAGACCGTATAATTTTTTCTGTTCGCTGTAGTTCTCGATCGCGGAATCATCGAGAGCCGACTGCGAGTCGGTGGTCATAAGATGTTGCTCGGGATTGGAGGCGAAATGATAAAGGAAATTGGCCTCGCTTATAACTTTCAATCCTTGGGCAATGAGGACGGAAAGCGGACGCGGCTCCCCCCCCTTCGACAACGGCTTTTCGCTCCAAACGTAGCGTCCGCCGGTGGCGCACAAAAGCTCGTAGAAGGCCTGTTCGTCACTCAAGGCTTTAAAGGAAGCGGACAAAAGATCGCCGTCCTTAACAAGGAACTCGCCTTCGGCCCCGCTGTCGTCGAAGACCGAAAGCAGGCCGGTGGCCTTTCTAAGGGATAAGGCGGTAGCCAACTCGAGAGCGCTCCGCTGCCCCACGTCGCCTCCATCGCCCAAAAGCAACCGGTTATGCTGCCATTGGGCCACATCGAGCAGCCATTGGGAAAAAGACTTTTCCCCGCATTGCGAATCGAACCTGTCGATTGCCAGATGAGGCCAAAGACATGCTCGGCTAAGAGTTTCCCTGTCGCAGGCAAACCAGCAGGGAATCAGATAGGCATGGTGATGGCATCGCCAGGCGAGAATCGAGCCACTGGAGCCAACCCCGGAGGCGCCGCATAAAATAACGTCGGCTTCCGCCGGACCGACCTGGACATCCAGAGCGTTTTCACCATGAATAAATACAACTTCGCCGTCGATGCCGGACAGATCATCGAGCAATTTCTCAGTTTCGTATTCTTTAGCTAATACCAACACCTTCATTTTTGAGCAGCCTGCATCCGGGGACCCTTTCCAGGACTCCATCGGATAGATGAGAGTTTATCCACCGGCCCCGCGAAATATCGCCGGGCCGCGCTGGCGAAACGGTCTTCAACCATTGCGCCCACATTGATATTAGCCCGCAGCAGGTTATCAGTGCGCATCTCACTGGCTATTTGATTGAACTCGGCCGCAACGGGAACGAAAAGATCGAAGCGAAACCTGCCGGGCGGATGCGAAAAAGTGTATTCGATAACCCGAGGCTCCATCCCCCAATAGGAGGAGACGATCTTTATGGCCTCATCCTCATGCGTTTGAGCCCACAGGCCCGATCCGACGGCCATGGCCACCAGGCGCCGGACCCATCGGGGATGTGCGCAAATCAACTCCTCTCGGACTATGAGGACGTTGCAGATGAATTTGGGCCAGATCGATTCGACGTTTAGAAATCGTTTGCCGATTCCGCTTGCGATCGCCTCACTGGCGAAGGGTTCACCGACAAAGTAGCCGTCGATCTGGGCGGATGCCAAAGCAGCAGGCATATCCGGCGGAGGCACCTGAACGATGTTGATGGCGTTTTTGCCCAGGTGATGTTCCCGCATATACCGTCTTAGCGCCAGGAAGTGACCGGAATAAAAGATGGGAACGGCTATGGTTTTGCCCGCAAGATCGGAGGCCGAGTCGATCTTTAGCCCCGCCCTCACCACCAGCGTGCTCTCGTTGCGATTGCCGATATAGACCACCTTGAGCGGGACTCCCTGTTCAAAGAGCCTTATGGCGAGCGGAGCGATGATGAAGGCGGCCTGGATGGCGCCCGAACGGAATGCTTGCCCCATGTCGGAAAATGAGCTGAATTTTACGGCCTCGAAATGAACCTTGTCGCTCCTGGTGACATAATCGACCAAAGGGGCGGCAAGGTTGGTAACAACGGGCATATAGCCCATGCGAACGAGTTTGCCGGTCCTGCTCGGCGCATTGAGATAAAAATGCAAGGCGGCAATGACCGCCAGCCAACCGGCAGCCGCAAGGCAGATTCGAACCCCGCTCGATTTTGGGATTTTAAGCCACCTCATAGCGCCGCATGCACCCCCAGTTGATGGTAGATATCGGAGCGCATCTCGTCCAAAACCGAGCTGGAAAGCTGGCGCGGATGCGCCACGCAAATCGGGCGGCAGGATTGCAATCTGCCGGGGGGACCGCTCATAATAACCACCCGGTCGCTCAACTGGAGCGCTTCGTCAATATCGTGGGTCACAAAAAGAATGGTCGTTTTTTCAAGCATCATATGCAGATAGAGTATTTCTTCGCGCATTTGAAGCCGGGTAAGATAATCCAGGCCGGAAAAGGGTTCATCCACCAGGAGAACGTCTGGTCTAGCCGCCAGGGCGCGCGCCAGTTCAGCCCTCTGCCTCATGCCTCCCGAGAGCATGTGCGGGTAGTAATCCTCGTAGGCTTCCAGAGAAACCAGCTCCAGGTATTGCCTGGCCATCTTGATCCGATCGGCTTGATCGCGAGCCGAATTGAGGGCAAGCGAGACATTTTTGAGGATCGTCAGCCACGGGAAAAGCGCTCCCTCCTGAAAGACGAACATATGATCGGCACGGGGCCCCTCGACTGGACGGCCGTCGATCCAAATCGATCCGCCGGTGGGTCTTACGAAACCGGCCACGATCTTTAGCAGGGAAGATTTCCCACATCCCGAGTGGCCAATGATTGAGACGAATTCACCGGTCTCGATCTCCAGGTCGATGTTTTCAAGTACCAGGGTGGACTGGCCGTTGGGACGGGGAGTTCGCGCAAAGCGCAGCCCACTCTTATTGCCGTTTTTGGGGTACTCCAGGCAGACGCGGTCGAAATGGATTTTACTTTCGGGCATTTTTCCACCTCAGCGATTCCAATTCCCCGAGTTGCTGCATGATGCGATCGAGCACAAGCCCGATAAGCCCGATGACCAACATGGCCGCGGCCACACGGTCAAGGCGCAAAGCGTCCCGACCGTCTACGATGAGAAAACCCAGACCACTTTTCATCCCGATCATCTCGGCGGCCACGACCACCACCCAGGCCATCCCCAGGGTCATCCTCAGGGCCAACATGACATTGGGAATGATGGCCGGCAAAATGATGTTTGCAAATGCGCTCCACCGGGAAAGCTGCAGGTTCGCGCCCACCTGAAAGTAGATGGGATTGATGTTGGCACTTGCATCGACCGCGGCGATGAGAAGGGGGAAAAAGCAGGCGAGAAAAATAATGAAGATGGCGGGCAAATCGCCTATGCCGAACCAAAGAATGGCAAAGGGCGCCCAGGCGAGCGGCGATATGGGCCGCAAGAATTGGATCACCGGATTGACTATTCGATAAAGGGTCCGGTAGAGCCCCAGAAGCACCCCCAAGGGAACGGCCGTAACAATGGCCAGATAGAAGCCGACCGTAACTCGGAACAGGCTTGCCACGCAATGCTTGAGCAGGCTCCCATCGAGGATCAGGCGGTAGAGCGCACGCAGGATCCGGGCGATATCGGGAAACATTTCGACGTTGCAAGCAGAAACGCTCATGGCAATTCCACAGTCGATTCATATCAATAGAATGGATGGAGATGGTTTTTTGTTCCAACCCCGTCTAATGCCCTCAAGAATTAAAAAGCAGAAGTAGGCGGGGAGCGCTCCAAACCCCATCGCCAAAATACCGTGTCCTCCGGAAGTTAAAGGTTACTT
Source organism: Deltaproteobacteria bacterium (assembly GCA_021777755.1). Taxonomy (GTDB): domain Bacteria; phylum Desulfobacterota; class Syntrophobacteria; order Syntrophobacterales; family Syntrophobacteraceae; genus SbD1. The sequence goes on along the minus strand of JAJYDE010000019.1, from coordinate 27,964 downwards.
TACAACCAAACGTTCTCGATTTTCAAGCAATTTACATTCCAATTGCAAAACTGTGAAAAAATGGAGACATCAAGACAAACATAGATGGTCGCCGATTCATTTACGACTTGGCAATACCGATCGGGCCAAAAAAGTCGGGGAAGATAGATGCGTTTTTCTCAAGCTATCTCAGCAGGTTGGCTTTGGTACTGAAAGCCGGACGAATTTTTGGTATAGCAACGGCGATGTTTGATGAACCAAGCGAGGCTTGAAAAGAGCGAATAAAAAGTTTGACACCGCGTCAAGAGATAGTCTAGCATCGCCGCAAAAGTGCGGCAGCTTGGAATTTTGTTTTCTGGAGCGCCACGCTAGTTAATGTTATCTGTATAATCAATGAGTTCCTCATGTTTTGCAACTCCGCGACGAGGGTTTTCCGTGAAGATTTTCCGCAAGGGCAGTTTGCAGCGCACTATGATCATTTACTTTCTAATGATCAGTTTGGCCTCGCTCATGATCGTGGCCGAGTTCGTCTACGACACCCAAAGCAGAGCGCTTCGCATCGAACTGACTCACAATTTCGACAAACTCCACGGGGGCCGGATTCAGGCCGCGGCGGCACTTGAGCCCATCCGCACGCTTCGCGACAAGGCCATCGTCATGGTCATTTTGTTCCTTGTGGTGGTCTTGATTCTTCTCACCATGTTCATAAAGAACATAAGTGAACCACTGCAGCATATGATAGAGACTTGCAGACTGGTTTCGGCTGGAGATCTGAGCCGGACGGTGGAGATACGCGCCGACAACGAACTGGCCGAGCTGGGCGGCACCGTCAATGATCTGACCAGCAACCTGCAGGAAATGATTTTGCTCGCAAGGGGCATCAGCGCGACGGTATCCGAATTTTCGGGTGAAATTTCAGATGCGCTTAACACTCCCGTGATGGATCGGGAAAAGCTGGAGGGGCTTCGAAAAAAAATCAGTCATCTGAGTTCGGAGGCCAAGCTGATCAACGACATCGTCAAGAATTGCAAATTCTACGGGATTGAGGAGTAACGAATTGGTTCCTTTCTGGGTTGCTTTTCCGGCAGGCATTTGCATAGCCTCAGTTGTAACCATTGTTGGATTCGGGGGGGGCATCCTTTGGATGCCCCTGCTGCTGATGGGGCTAAAGATTGCCCCGACATCGGCTCTTTTGACCTCGTTGCTTATTCAGATCGCGGGGACCGCCTCCGGCAGCTTTGCTTACATCCATAACAAGAAGGCGGATGTCCGGCTGGCTTTGTTTCTTCTTGCCATCGGAGTGCCCGGTCTGGTTCTTGGGGCCTACATAGGCCACCATCTGAGCTTGACGCACATCGGGCTGATCATCGGTCTCATCTCTTTGGGGACCGCTCTTGTGTTCGTGTCTTCCAACCATCGGTATGGAGAGGAAGGCGATGAACGTGTCAAATTGAAGGCGGCCCTGCGGCATGGCTGGATTGGATGTCTTACGGCCGTGATGTGCGGGATGCTCACAATAAATATCGGCGAGTGGCTCGTGCCGGTAATGCGGAAAAAAATGGGTCTGAAGATGAGCAATGCCGTGGCCACGTGTGTGCTTGTCACCTGCGGCATGTCGGTACTGGGAGCGGGCTCCTATTTTTTTATGAAAGCAAGGCCCAGCTTATCGACAATAGTCTGGGGCGTGCCGGGGGTTCTTATCGGCGGCCAAATCGGTCCGCTGCTTGCCACTAGAATCGATGAGCGCCAGCTAAAAGACGTTTTTATATTCCTGCTCACACTGATCGGGATTCATCTCGTTTACAGATCGTGTCTTTGAGGTGTAGGCCGGAATCCGGCCAAAATGGCCTTACCTTGCTTCTTCATGGAAATCCGGGGTGTTTGGCCAAGCCGTGATTGCAACGGATTCTATTTTCGCAATGCTCGGGGCGCAATAAAAAGAAACGGAGTCCTTCCCCGGCGAACAGTTCATAAACCGTTTAGTTGCAGTGTCGAGAAATAATGTCGACGCGACTTTTGGCAGGTTCCACAATTTCGCGGCCGTTTTCCATGATGCCGAAGGCCGGACTCGAACCGGCACGGGTCTCCCCACCACCCCCTCAAGATGGCGTGTCTACCAAGTTCCACCACTTCGGCAAGATTTGGGCATTATAGAGAACGATGCCGCGTTTTGCAACCCTCTTTTGGAGTCAGCCTCATTTTAGGTCCGGCGGGGAAGCGGTCGCAAGGAGCCCTGTGGTCCATCAAGGCCTGTATTGGTGTTGCGGTTTTCCGGCCGAGGCAGGCCAAGCGAATTTTTCGAAGGGTTGCATCCCCGGTTTTGCAATTATGGCCAACTCGCCGGGAGACTCAGGCTGATATTGGGGAAATTTATTTTTGGCCAATTTGTCTATCATGCCGATTTAACATCCATTTTAGATTTATTGGGTAAAAAATAACAGCATAGATAACAGCATAGATAACAGCATGGTAACAGCATCGGAACAGCAAGGATAACAGCATGGGGAACAGCACGAATAACAGCATGGGTAACAGCATGGTAACAGCATGGGGAAAAGGCGAAAAAGTAAGAGTGAAGAGCTGCGCGCGAAAATGGGCGATATGGCGTGAGGGCCGATGAGAATCAGCGCTTTGAGCGCACCGGGCTCAGCCCGGTGCACCCGGGGTCCACGCAGCCCGCATGGAGCCGCAGCGTGTGGAATGGATCATTCGGTTTTCAAAGAACCCTGTCATCGGGGCCGAAGGTCGAAAGGGCCGGTGGCCGACGACGGTGGGCAATCCTATGGGGTTTTGTATCACGAAGGGGTTTTGAAGCGCGAAGCGGCATTCTGAAGCGGCAAATAGGGGCGGCAATAGAAAGGGCAATCAGAAAAGGAAATCAGAAAGAGAAAAAGCTGGTGAACGGGAAACAGGCTTTGTCGAGCCGAATTTAAAGCGACAGCCCTGAGCGAGGAAATTGTCCAATTGGTGAAAAAGGCGGGGATTGAATATGATCTGGAGATATCTTTAGTGATGGTTTACGATCTGCGACCCCTCAGGGGGGCGTTTCCTTTTTTGCGGCCGATCGAAAATGGTGTTGAACCCGCAGGGATCAAGATCAACATTGGCGATGAAGCCTGGCCGCGAGCTCTGCAATGGAGCCCATTCAAGGCTGATTGAAACAGAGGTGTACAGTTACAGCACATAGTCCACATCCACGTTCGAATTTCCAACGCTTTTTCATGCGACTGCCCGGCGGCCGAGGTTGTGGTTATTGATATTCCGGGTTTTTAGTTCTATATTTTGTTTGTTATGGTGCCCGCAGAAGTGAACATGAGACGGATCGAGAGCTAAATGTCAAACATCGACTACTATAATATTTTAAGCGTTTCACCCGGGGCAACGGCTGAAGAAATCAAAAAGGCCTATCGAAGACTTGCCTTGGAGACCCATCCCGATAGAAACCCCGGCGATGTTGGAGCCGAGGAGCGTTTCAAAAAAATCAATGAAGCCTACGGGGTGCTCTCGGATGGTGAAAAAAGAGCCCGCTACGATCAATACCGCCGCGTGGGATATCATGGAGCCGGCCACGGGAGGGGATTTGGCTACACGCAGGAAGACATATTCCGGGATTTTTTCACCAGCGGCCAGGCCCAGGATATTTTCCGGGAAATGGAAAGAGAGTTCTCGCGCGCCGGGATTCGGTTTGATTCCGCCTTTATCAACAGCATGTTTTTTGGCGGGAAAAATATTTCCTTTCAGGGCTTTATCTTCGGACCGGGCAAAGTGCGGGTGGTGCGCTACGGCAAACCGCCGGAGCAGCGGGACAATGTTTATCGGCCCGGAGCCGATCCGGCGGTGGACGCCTTAAGACCGGGAAAACTGCTTGCCTCCGGCCTTTCTGTTCTTGCAAAAGCGGGCGGATATCTACTGAAGAAAGTGCTTGGCGTCCCAAACGGAAACCGGCAAGTTCCGGGGCGGGAAGTAAAATCTTTCGGCCGGGATATGACTTACAGCCTTAGCATTACCTCGGCGCAGGCGAATTTTGGCGACACGGTGCAAATCAGTTTGCCTCAATACGGGGGCGGAACGATTTCCGTTCGCATTCCGCCCGGCGTGAAAACCGGAACCCGGCTGAGGCTCAAGGACATAGGGACCATGTTTCCCGACCAACACCCCGAGGGGACCAACCTGTACATACTGTTGAAAGTGGCTTGAGTCGGCGTATCAATTTTTCAAAACCAAACCATGACTTGGAAGCCCGGCTTCCCGAAAGGGCTGGAGATGAAAACGCTTAAGATCAAGGGAATGTCCTGTCAGCATTGTGTGAAGAGTGTGAAAAAGACCCTGGAGGAAATTGATGGAATAACCGAAGTGGCCGTGGATCTGGCCAAAGGCGAGGCCACTTTCCGGGAGACCAGCCCGGTGGATGGAGAACTCATCAGGGAAAGGATCCAGAAAGCCGGGTATGAGCTTGGCTAAGCGCACTGTTGTTGTTGAGGGGCTCAGTTGCGCCGCCTGTGTGAGAAGAGTTGAAGAAGGGCTCGAAGCGCTTCCGGGCGTTTCTTCGGCCATGGTCAATTTCGCCACCTCCAAGGCATCGGTTGAATTCGACGAGGCGGTGTTGGACGAGCGGAAGATTCGGGAAAAGATCGAGGAACTCGGATACGGCGCAAAACTGGAAAAGACCGCGGACGGGGGGCCCAGGAAAACCACACTTCTCATCGGGGGCATGAGTTGCGCGGCCTGTGTTGGAAGAGTGGAAAATGCGCTCAAGGCGGTCCCCGGTGTGGAGGCCGCGGCGGTAAATCTTGCCACCTCGAGAGCCACGGTCGAGTACTCGGCGCGCCTTGCCGACTGGGCACGGGTCAGGTCGGCGATCGAAGACGCCGGGTATGAATATCTGGGCGTTTATCAGGAGGCCGCTCAAGACCTCACCGAGGCGGCACGGGTAAAAGAAATCGCTGAAATGAAGCGCAAGGTGGCCGTGGGCGCCGTGTTGAGCCTCCTTGTCATGGCCGGGGCCATGCAGCATCTTTTTCCGTTTCTCCAGCAGGTTCCCCGCCGGCTGATGCTTTCGATTCTTTTCATTCTCACAACGCCTGTTGTCTTTTGGGTGGGAAGCCGCTTTATGGTAGGGGCGCTAAAGGCCGCGCGTCAAAAATCGGCCGACATGAACACCCTGGTTGCCATGGGCGCTCTTTCCTCCTATTTTTATTCAACATTTGCGACATTTTTCCCGCGTCTTTTTACCGCACCCGGCCATCATCCATTCGTCTACTTCGACGGGGCGGCCATGATCGTTACCCTTGTTCTTGTGGGGAGGCTTCTCGAACTCAAGGCCAGGGGCAGGACCTCGGATGCGATCAAAAAACTGGTCAAACTAACTCCCAAGACGGCCCTGGTAATTCGCGAGGGCAATGCGATGGAGGTCCCCGTCGAGGAAGTTCTTCTCGGCGATTCGGTTGTCATAAGGCCCGGTGACCGGATAGCCACCGACGGGGTGGTGGTTTCCGGAGAATCCTCGGTAAACGAATCTATGCTTACCGGTGAGAGCATGCCTGTTTCCAAAAAGGGTCAAGATGAGGTTTTCGCCGGGACGATCAACCAAAGCGGTAGTTTTGTGTTCAAGGCCACGAAGGTGGGTGCGCAAACGGCTCTTTCACGAATCATCAGTCTTGTGGAGGAAGCCCAGGGCTCGAAGGCTCCCATTCAGCGACTGGCCGACAAAGTGGCTTCGGTTTTTGTCCCCGTTGTGGTCTCAATCGCGGCGCTCACTTTCATCATATGGTATTTCGCCGTACCCGGCCATGTTTTGAGCCGGGCCGTGCTAAATTTCGTCTCCGTTCTGGTCATTTCCTGTCCCTGTGCCATGGGGTTGGCCACGCCGACCGCGGTCATGGTCGGAACAGGTCTCGGGGCCGAAAACGGAATTCTCATAAAGGGGGGCGAAAGTCTCGAGCGGGCCCACCGACTCGACACCGTGGTGTTCGACAAAACGGGTACTATCACCAGGGGGGAGCCTGAAGTTACGGACGTGGTCGGGGCCGGGGAGTTTTCAAAAGAGCTTGTCCTGGAGATTGCCGCCCGGGTTGAGGCCTTCTCGGAACATCCGCTGGCAAAGGCGATCGTCAAGGCGGGGGAAAACGGCAAAACTTGCGGAGACTTTGTTCAACAGGCCGCGGTTGATTTCGAGTCGGTTTCGGGCCTTGGTTCTCGCGCCAGGCTCGGCGAGAGCCGGATCGTCATCGGGAGCGAAAAATTCGTTCACTCCGAGGGTATAGACACTGTCGGGCTGGAGCAAAGCGCGGGGCTTTTCGAACAATCCGGGAAAACTTGCGTCTTTGTCGCCTTTGAGGGCAAGGCTGCCGGGCTTATCGCCCTTTCCGACACCATCCGGCCCACGGCGGCCGAAGCGGTGTCGCTTCTAAAAAAGATGGGCCTCGAGGTCATAATGGTTACCGGCGACAGGCATAAGGCGGCCAAAGCCATTGCCCGCCAGGCTGGAATCGAACAGGTGCTCTCGGAGGTGCTTCCGGGGGACAAGGCCGGCGAAATTCGAAGACTCCAGTCGGAAGGCAGAATCACCGCCATGGTGGGAGACGGGATCAATGACGCTCCCGCACTTGCCGCCGCGGACATCGGAATCGCCATGGGGGCCGGCACGGATGTGGCAATGGAGGCAAGCGACATCACTTTGATGCGCGACGAACTCTTGCTGGTCGCCTCGGCCGTCAAGCTTTCCTCGCTTACCATGCGGGTCATCAAGGAAAATCTTTTCTGGGCTTTTTTTTACAACTCCGTTGGCATCCCGATTGCGGCCGGAGTGCTCTACCCCTTTTTCGGGATTTTGCTGAACCCCATGTTTGCCGCCGCCGCAATGGCCTTGAGTTCGGTTTCGGTCGTATCGAACGCATTGCGGCTCAGACGAATTTGGCGCCGCAGCCTCTGGCCCAAGGTTTGAACGGCGGGGGGCGGAAGGGTTCTTGCGGCATGTTGTTGCATTTTGTAAGCGGGCTTTTATATTATGCCCCTGCTCAGTTTTCCCACCATTATACAATTGCCACGAAGGAGGAGAATATGGATCGATACGTATGTTCGGTCTGCGGCTACGTTTATGACCCTGCCGCGGGGGATACCGACAATGGAGTACCTGCCGGCACCAAATTCGAGGACCTTCCCGCCGACTGGGTTTGCCCTGTTTGCGGTGCGCCCAAGGAAGACTTTGAAAAAGAAAAATAGCCTGTTTCGGGGGGCGCGCGCGCCTTCAAGCATGAAGGGCTGAAATCGTCCAAGGATCGGGAAGCCTGGCGGCAAACTTTACGGCCGCTCGCTTCCCGCTCCATTTTCGAGCAGCCTTTGACCGGCCCCGCGCAAAGCCTTCGTCAAAGCTTGTCTCCAACCGTGCGGAATGGCTCTGCGCGCCGTACGATACGTTCTTTTCCGTGCGCATTCGGACCTCTTTTCCATTGACCGTACCCTCGGTTGGTGCTAAGCTGCTCTCGGCCTGACATATCCAAACGGGCCTTTTCGCAAGCAACATCATTTCAAATGCAACAGCCTTGAATTTCTTCATTCTGTTCCCCCGCATCGATCGTGGCCTTATGCCGATCTGGATGTCTTCATGGGTGGTGATTTATGCTTTCCAAGGTTTTCAGAGAATACGATATTCGTGGAATTGCCGGCTCCGAGATTACCGATCCGGATGTTAGAGCCCTGGGCAGGGCGTTTGGAACATATATGGCGCGGCAGGGCAAGAGGCGCATTGTGGTTGGAAGGGACTGCCGGCTCACTTCGGACCGCTACCGCGATCTGCTGGTCGAAGGATTGCTTGCCTCCGGGATGGATATCATGGATGCGGGAGTGTGTCCGACGCCCCTTTTGTATTTTGCCATACGGCATCTAGACCGTGAGGGCGGGATGATGATCACCGCCAGCCATAATCCTCCGGAATATAATGGTTTCAAGGTTTGCAACGGCTATGACACCATTGCCGGGGCTGAAATTCAAAAACTTGCCCGGATCATGGAGTCGGAAGAATTTGTCGAGGCGCGCGGAACCATGGAAAGCTTCGATGTGGTTACTCCCTATGTGGATTTTGTCACCGGCAATATCAGACTGGAGCGAAAACTTCGAGTCGGTGTGGACGCCGGCAACGGCACCGGCGGGCCCGTGGCGGTTTCCATCCTTGAAAAGCTCGGCTGTGAGGTCCATCCGATTTACTGCGATATGGACGGAACTTTCCCCAACCATGAGCCTGATCCAACGGTGCTGGACAACCTGAGAGACCTTCGGGAACTGGTCGTGCGTGAAAGACTCGATGTAGGCATCGCATACGACGGGGACAGCGACAGGCTGGGTGTGGTGGACCATCGGGGTGAAGTTGTCTTCGGCGATAAACTCATGATCATTTTCGCAAGGGAGATTTTGTCTCGGCGCCCCGGGTCGGTTTTCATCTCGGAGGTCAAGTGTTCGAAGACCCTCTACGACGATATTGAACAACGGGGTGGAAAAGCTATCATGTGGAAGACCGGCCATTCGCTCATAAAGGGCAAAATGAAGGAAGTCGATGCCCAACTGGCCGGTGAGATGAGCGGTCATATGTTTTTCAAGGACGGCTATTTTGGATTCGATGACGGCATATTCGCTTCGTGCAGGTTGCTTGACGTGCTCTCGAAGAGCGGAATGCGCATACCCGAGCTTCTTAGAGGCATTCCCGTCATGCATTCGACACCGGAGATAAGGGTGGAGTGCCCGGATGAAATCAAATTTGCTGTCGTCGAGAGCGCAAAGAGGGAGTTTAAGGAAAAAAAGCTCGAAGTAATCGACATCGATGGGGCAAGAATAAATTTTTCTGACGGTTGGGGTCTTGTGCGGGCCTCCAACACGCAGCCCGCTCTGGTTTTGCGCTTCGAGGCCGAGTCGGCCGGGCGACTTCAGCAAATCGGTGATCTTATTGAATCGACAATCGAGCGAATAAAGGGCGAGTTCAACCGGAGACAGGAAGCGGTCAGCGGAGCAGGCGGCATGTAGCAGAAATGGCGGCATGGGCCGCAACCTCGGTTTTTTCCCCGCTGATTGCTTGCGGGCGGTTTCGGGACGGACCGGCATGAAAGACGACGATTTCAATAATCTCCAAGATGAGTTTTTCAACTCCAGGAAACTTGAAGCCATAGGTGTTCTAGCTGGCGGTATCGCTCACGATTTCAACAATTTGTTGTTCGTCATCATGGGCAATATCAATATGGCGCAACTCAAGGTCGGACGCGATCACGATGCCCAGCGACATCTGGTGGAGGCTGAAAAGGCATGTCTTCGCGCCAAAGACCTTACCCAGAAGTTCGTGACCTTTTCATCGGGCGGGGGCCCGGTCAAATGCCGCCTTGCCTTGCAGACCCTGGTTTCAAGCGTTGCAGACCTTGTGCTAAGTGTTTCCATGCCCCCCTGGGAGATGAAGGCGGCCGAGGGGCTGTGGGAGGTGGAAGCCGACGAAAACCAGATGCGTCAGGTTTTTGCGGGACTACTGGAAAATGCCGGGGAATCCATGACCAGGGGAGGCCACATTTCGATCAGCGCGGAAAATGTCGTGATCGATCGTCCCGGGGCTCAGGGTGGCGAGCTCAATGAGGGCCGCTATGTGAAAGTGTCGATTGCCGATGAAGGTGTCGGGATTCCGGAAGAAAACATGGCAAGTATTTTCGATCCCTATTTTTCCACCAAATATCGCGGCTCTCAGAAGGGGATGGGGTTCGGGCTGGCCATTGCCCATTCGGTAATAAAGAAACACGCGGGAAGGATAACTGTTGAATCCATTGCCGGGAAGGGGACGACCGTATCGGTCCTTATCCCCGCGGTAGTGCAAAGAGCCGAATCATTTCCTCCCGCCCGCCGATGCTCCACCTCCCCTCGGAAGCGCATACTCGCGATGGAGGACGAAGAGATGCCGCGCGAGCTGATACAGACCATGCTCGAACACCTTGGCTATGAAGTCGTTACCGCCCTTGAAGGCTGGCAGGCCGTCGAACTCTATGCGGAGTCACTCGATTGCGGCCGCGGCTATGACGCGGTAATTCTCGACCTGGCGGTGAAAATGGGAATGGACGGCAAGCACGCCATGAACAAGATCAGGTATCTGAATCCAAAAGTGAGAGCAATAGTTTCGAGCGGGTACTCGAGTGAGACGATCATGGCCGAATACGGCGACTGCGGGTTTTGCGGTGTTTTAAAGAAGCCTTACGACCTTGAAGCGCTCAAGATCGCGATGGATCAGGCATTGAGCTGAACTGTTTTGCCCCGGATGATTGAAACCTTTTCGCTTTCAAAGCAATACGGCGATTTCAAGGCCGTTGAAGATCTATCCTTATCGGTTGCAAAAGGGGAAGTCTTCGGATTCCTTGGCCCCAATGGAGCCGGGAAGACGACGACGATTTTGATGCTGATGGGTATTTTGGCGCCGAGTTCGGGGCGTGGGGCTATCGGGGGGCTTGACTGTTTCAAGGATCGAGTCGAAGTCAAAAGAATGGTAGGATTTCTTCCCGACAATCCGGTTTTTTATGATTTCCTGCGTGGCCGAGAATTGTTGGAGTTTGTGGCGCAGATGCACGGATTTCCGTTCAGGGAGGCGCAAAGGCGCGCAGGGACTCTTCTCGGGGAACTGGGTCTCGAAGAAGTTTCCGAGGAATTCGCCGTCAACTATTCCATGGGGATGAAACGAAGGCTGGGGCTGGCGTGCGCCCTGGTCCACGACCCTGAGGTTCTGATCCTCGATGAGCCCACCAACGGGCTCGATCCTCGCGCCTCGAAGGAGGTCCAGGAGCGGTTGATAAATCAGGCAAGAGGCGGCAAGACGATCTTTCTTTCGACTCACCTCCTCGATATGGCCGAGCGCATATGCTCGCGAGTTGGAATCATTTACCGCGGCAAACTGGTGGTTTCCGGCAGTCTTGACGAGGTGAAAAGCAACATCGTAAGTGGGGGCTCTCTCGAAAAGGTCTTTTTGGAAGTGACCCGAGGAGAGGAACCCATGGATGCCGGGAAGTGATGGCCCAAAAGCGAAGGTGTCCCCCCTGCCCTTCCCGCGGAGACCCTGTTTTTGCGGCGAAGAGGCGTCCGGGTTTGTTCGGGGCGAGCGTCCCCTTGATTCGACTGCGTTTGCGGCGAATCAAAAACAGGGCGGGGGCCATGTATCCGCGTTCGGTTTCCAAAAACAGGGGTGCCGGGCGCACGGGTGAAGCGGGTAAAAGAGCCGGGGGCTGGTTGGCACCTTCACTACTGGCCCTGTTTTTTCTTGCCCAGTGTTGCTATTGGTCTGTTTTGTGCCTCAGAAATCTCAACCGCGAGTTTGCCTTCAGCTTTTCATCTCCCCTGCCCGGATTTGCTTTCCGGCCGGAGGTGGTAAGAGGGCTTTTGCTTATTTTTCTTTTTCTTTTTGTGGCGAACCTGGCCGCAAACCTTGCCGGCAGCGAAATGACCCGCCCCGAGTGGGACCTTGAATGGTTGGCCGCTCTTCCGATTCCCCCCCCTGCCCTCATTGGCGCAAGGATCATCGAGAAAGCCCTGACTAACAGCACCGGGTGGCTGGTTTTTTTGCCATTGAGCGTTGTGACCTCCTGGTTTGCCGGATGGGGTGTCTTGTCGTTTCTTCTCGGAATTTCGGCCACACTGTTTTTGCTCTTCACTCTATCCTTGCTCGAGTTGCTTTTGGAATTTTTTTTACGTCGTACGCTCCCGGCGCCACAATTGAGAAATATAAAGGCTTTAGGTTCGATTTTCGGAGTGATTTTCCTATATCTGGCACTATCCATGTGCATGCCCGCCGGACACGGCTATGCCTCTTTCCTCTATTCCTGGATACTCCATACGCCGGGGGCGCTGCTCTACAGCCCCTCGGGAGCGCCAGTAGGGCTTCTTGTTCATAAACGCCGCGGCGGTGTTATGTATTCTTTCGTTTGGGCGCTGGTGCTTCTTGCGCTTGAGAGCTTGATCGTTACGGGCGTTGTTCGGGCGATTCTACAAAAGGGCTTTGTCATGGGCGGTAGCAGGGAGAGCGGGCGAAGGCGCAAATCTGTCCCGGCCCGAAACCCTGATCGTGCCCCGCGGTTCTTCGCATGGTTTGACGCCATCCAGGCGAAGGAGGTGAAGCTGCTCTTGAGGGACAGAAATTTCATGGCGCAGACGATGGTGCTTCCCTTCGTAATGATCGGAGCGCAACTCCTGTTCAATCGGGGTCTTGTGGAGGCGGCTTCGAGGCATTCGAGTTATATGGCCATTCTCGCCTTCGGTATTGCGGCTTACACCCTCATGTTTTCCGCATTTCAGAGCCTTGGCGTCGAGGGCGGGGCGCTGTGGCTGCTCTACTGTTTTCCACAACCGCTCGAACGGCTGATCCTTCGCAAGTCCCGCCTTTGGGCCGGCATCGCGCTGATTTATTCGATTGCCGTTTTCGCCGTGGGGATCGGACTCCATGGCCTTTGGTCGCGTGAAACGATGTATCGAATGACACTGGTGCTGATGGCCATTCCGATTTATGCGCTCATAGGATCGTGCTTGGGCGTCTTTAGCTTTCAACCCCTTGAAAGCCTCAATACGCGTCGTATGCGCACCTCTTTTCTCTATCTCTACATGTTCCTGATTTCTCTTTTCGCCTACGCGATTTTTGTGCGCGGTTTTTGGAGCCGTATGGAACAAATCGTTCTAACCGCGCTGCTCTCGCTTGCGCTCTGGCAGAAAGTAAAGGACAGGATACCCTATCTTCTTGACCCGACGGCGGTTGCGCCGGCGGAAGTCTCGCTTGCCGACGGCCTCATTGCCGCCATGCTTTTTTTTGTTATCCAGGGTGTGGTGGTGTTGATTGGCGTAAGGTACGGCGCCAAAAACATCGGATTTACACAGTGGCTTGCGTTTCTTATTGCGGGTGCTCTCACCTTCGGGGTCTTCCGCCTCGGATACTGGCGAACCAAGCCGGGCAATATTGCGCGGTTTTTCGATTCGGGCAAAAGCCAGGGAATCGGCTTCGGGTTGGCCATGGGAACAGCCGCACTGGGTTTTGGATTTGTATATCTTGAAATGGTGGCGCATCTGCGAATTTTTTCCCCGCAGTTGCGAGGTTTGCCGATATCGACGGGCGAACCATGGCTCTTGGCCCTGGCAGTAGTCTTCACGCCCGTTTTCGAGGAGTTCATCTTTCGCGGGCTTATATACTCCGGTCTTAGACGCACCCTGGGCGTTGGGGCCTCGGTTGCGGCAAGTGCGGCGATCTTTGCTCTGGTGTATCCCGCGCCAGCGGCGATCCCGGTTTTTTTCCTGGGCGTATGCGCGGCCCTGTCTTTTGAACGCAGCCAAACGCTTCTGGCACCTGTTTTGGTTCATGCCATCTATAACGCGGGCATTCTTTGCATCCGGCACATGAGCTGAAAGGCGGCTGTTTCGCGTTCAGTGGATGGTGGGTTTTTCGTCCTCGGATTTTACGATTTTGAGATAGACAGTTTTACTCGGGTTTTTTCGACGGCCGGGAGAGTGTGCGCCAAAAACTCCGGGATAGTTGGCCCTGAAAAGTTTCAGGGCCGCCATGGCAGGCTTGGTCAAAAGCAGCAGCCCCGCGCATATGACCAGGATTGCCGTGGTCATGTGCCGGTTGGAAGCCAGAAGCCCGGTGTATAACAAAGTGATTCCGAAAAAGGATAAAATGGTTGAAATCATCGAAAGTGAAAGCCTGTGGTAAGCGCTCTTCAAGTGGCCAACTTAGCCGGCAGAATTCAAGGCGAGGTTATCCTTCCCCCCGGCCCGACAGTGGACATGAACTTTTTCATAAGCTCGAATTTATCAAAGAAAAAGATTTGTATGGCGAATGCTAGCATGAACGCGTCTTCGAAGACCTTTTTCCAGCCTATCACCTCACCCATGGTATCGAAACAACCGCAGGAGATGGCCACACCGCGGTACATACTGATGAGGATCATCGCCTCGAACATGACCAGGAGCAGGCCAATGACGACCACCGAAGCCCTGGACTTGAACCCGATGATCAAAAAAAGGCCTGCAATGAACTCGATCCATGGCAGTATGACGGCCCCGAGGTTGAGGACTATGAAGGGCACCAGCCGGTAGTTGGCTATGGCCTGCGCAAACTGGGCCGGGTGGGCTATCTTGCCAAGACTTGCATAGATGAAGAAACAGCCCAGCAAAATCCTGAGGACAAAAGATAGATACTCACTGGTTATCGCCCGTTTGAGCAGAGCTGGAATCATTTCGAAGCCTTCTTTTCGACCGGATAGCCGTCGCCTTTCCAAATAGGCAGGCCGCCATTCAAAATTTTCACGTTGCTGAAGCCGCGGAGCAAAAGTTTGTTGGCCGTTTCGAGGTCATAGGGAGCGCTGATGGTGCTGCCGTAAACAATAATTTCCATGCCCTTGTCGACTTTGGAAAAAGTAGCCATGTACATGATGTCAAATTGAGTGGGCGGAAGGTTGTAGGCGCCCTTTATATGCTCCAGTCGATAGAAGTTGTTTGGCATGGCGTCTACGATAAAAGCCTTCTTTTGCTGGTAGGCATTGAGGGCGTTGCAGGCGCTGATGAGCGGGACCGGGTCGGGTCGCTCCGGGATGAGGCGAATTCCGTGGGGATTTAAAAAATTAAATGATACGGCCAGGAAGATGCTTACACCGATCACCATGATGAAATCGCGCCAGGAACCTCTGGTAGACCTGATCAGGACGTCGGCTTCCTCCTCGATGATCTTTTCGTCTCTTAAAAGCCAGTCGCGCATTTCCCGCACGAACTTGCGGGATAATTCCGGGTAGTCGCGGATGAGCCGCTCGAATCGCTCGCTGGGTACCACAAGCAGGGTGGCTTCCCCCAAGCCCTGAGCAATGGCGGTGCGCGACTCACCGGTAAGAAGAGATATTTCGCCGAAGTGTTGCCCCGGACCGAGGACGGAGAACTGCCTCTCGGTCCGGTTCTTATGTCTTACGAAGACCCTGACCTGCCCGGAGCATATAATGTAGAAAGCATCCGGCGGGTCGCCCGATTTAAAGATGACTTCATCGGCTTTAACGACCCTGGTCCGCAGAGTTTGCGCAAGTTCGGTCAGTTCTTTGTCGGGCAAATCCCGAAGAACTGAAAGCTTCAGTATTTGGGTGTTTTCAGATTGAGAATCCATAAACGAGAGCTGTCAGTTCTGCTTGAGCATTTCGGCAATCTTTTTGACGAACCCGTCGGAACTCCAAATCAGCCCGACGTGGCTGTAGAGCACCTTGCCCGTGGCAGTCGAAACGATCAGAGTTGTCGGAGTCGGCATGTCCCCCATGGCTGCTCCGATGGTTCCGGTGGCATCGCTGAGCATGGGGAAAGCGACCTGGTGCTGAGTTTTGAAGGCGTTGAGCTCGGCGGCCGGACTGGCCACCCCTATGGCCATAACCTTGGCATTGGGGGCCAATTGAGGGTTTTCCCGCACCATTTTATAAATACGATTCATCACCTTGGCGTTGAGGGAACAATACTCGCAAAGGGCGCTCATGAACTCGACGACCACCACCTTGGCCTTGATTTCGCCCACCTTGAAGGGCTTCATGGCGGTAAGGCCGAGGTAATTTTGGGATTGAACGGAATCGGGAGCGGGGAAGGTCATATTGGCTTTGTCAAAATATTTTCCCGCATCGTAGCCGAAGGCCGTGCCCGTTGCGGGCAGCAAAAGAAATAACGAACAGACAAGTATTTGAAAAATTACCGCGCATTCCCGTTTCTTCATCTTTCCTCGCTCCATTTCAGTCAAGATTCCTTATGAATAATATCGCCCTTTGGAGACCAATTTTCTTTGCGGCGCACGATTTCATCGTAGCATTCGATGAAATCGCCGACTTTACCAAAAGTCGAACCCAAAACCTGGACTCCCACCTGCTGGCCGGCCCTGGCTTCCTTGACAGAGCTTCTTTCAATTTGAAGCGATTCGATCCTGGCGCTGTGCACCGGCCCCATGGCGGTGACCACCCTGAAACGCTTGCCGACCTGGAGCGCCCCTTCGACGACCTCGCAGCCGAGAATAACCCCGCCTCTTTTCGATTTGAAGGTGGCGATCACCTCGCATTTTCCGATAACTCTATCTTCGGTCCGGCTCGGGGCCATGGTCCTGGCGATAGCCTCGAGATCCTCGGCAAGCTTGTAGATCACTTTGTAGAGGCGAATCTCGACCCGATGCTCCCTTACCCATTGTTCAAGCCTCGGGGCGACAGCAACGTTAAAGCCCAGCACAAGTCCGCTGCCGCTCAGGGCCATTAGAAGGTCCTGCTTGGTAATGTCGCCCACACCGGAGCGGATGATCTCCATTTTGGCTTCCGGGACCGCGAGTTTGGATATTAGCAAGGAAACGGCCTCAACGCTTCCCACCGTATCACATTTTAGCACCAGGTCGATAGTCGGCCGCTGCTCGCCGCGGCGCGAATCCAAAACCGGATTCTTTACATCCTTTAGAACATTTGTGACATTAATGGAATGCTTTTTTTCGGCCATTGACGAAATCCTGTCCTCTTAGGAGTCAATCCCCGCATTAAACTGCACTTATGCCCAAGCAATTTAAGACGGGAGAGCGTCAAAGGCCACTCCCGGGCTTCGTCGATGACCGGGCATTCCTGGACCGCGGATGCTCGGTCCTCAGGCGATCGCCCTGTCGAATGTGACGATCATCGCCCTTACAGGGCAGGTCTTGACGCACAGCTCGCAAGCGCTGCAGCGCTCCGACTCGAACTGGACCTCCATCTGCGGCCTTATGACGTGAAGGGCTCCGGTGGGGCAGACGGCCGTGCAAGCGCCGCACTGGAAACACCTTTCATCGTCTCGACGGATCCCCTGGCCGACGGGTTCGACCTGCACTCCCTTTTGTTCCAGATACAGCAACCCCCGGTCGAAGTCTTCGGCCGTTCCGCGCAATTCCATTACGAGCATTCCCTCTTTGCGTGGAAATATTTGGGCCTTGAGGATGTTGAAATCCAGATTGAAGTCGCGCACAAGGCTGATGATTATGGGTTTATCGACAATTTCCCTGGGAAATCTGAGTACCAGCGTTCTTGAATGCATCTTGAGTCCTTCCATTATATGGGATCTAAGAATAACATTACCGGGCCAAACTCCAAGTATTTTTTTCGAGACATCCGCACGCCCGGGCTGTTTCGCCATTTCCCGGTTCACCCCGCGCTCAGCCGGATTTTATAACCCGGTCTTTATGACTTGACCGCCAAGAGCGCCAAACGATAGTATAAACCATCAGTTTGGCCTTGTTCACCGCCATACGCGAAAGGTTCACATGAAGCTGTCAACGAGAAGCAGATACGGAGTTCGACTGATGCTCGATCTGGCTTTGCACTCGGGTGAGGGGCCCGTCCAACTTGGAGTCATAGCCCGCAGACAGGGCATAGCCGTAAAGTATCTGGAGCAAATCGTCATGCGGCTGAAAAAAGCCGATTACATAAAAAGTGTCCGAGGGCCCAAAGGTGGACACCTTTTAGCCAAGCTTCCCCGGGAAATCAATCTGGCGGAGATTGTGTCGGTTCTGGAAGGCGGTCTTGAGCTGACCGATTGCGCCACGCACGCCGGAGCATGCGAGCGCGCCGAAAACTGTGTTACCAGAACGATTTGGGCCGAGGCCACCAGGGCTGTTTTTGAAAAGCTTGAGGCGATCAGTTTGAAGGACCTTATGGACAGGTGCTCTTCCACTGACTGTCTTGGCGATGCCGAGCCGGAAAAGACAAACCCGGATCATTTGAAAGGCAGTCAACCGGCGGGAGGGACCGGCAGTCTATGAGGGCTGAATTGTAAATTTTCATACCGTCAGGGAACCGGAGGATTTGGAAGGGGTTCGAACTCGAGCCCTCCTTAACCGAGGTGGGATTAAGGGGATTTGTGCAATACAATCGGGTACATCCCTTTGCAAATCCCCCCCTGCTCCTTTTTCCAAAGGGGGCCAAACCATAAACCCGGTCTCCGACTTGAACCGGTTTTCGCACTGACGCTGAGGAGAACGGCATCATAATTTCGAGGAATTTGGTCCCGCCATGGGACCGAGGGCAAAGGTAATCCGGATGGAAAAAGTTCAATGGAACAACGATGAACTGGTAGACAAGATCCTGCTTAAAAAACAAGAGCTTGGCAATCAACTTATAATTTTGACCCACCATTACCAGCGAAAGGAAATCGTCGCCCTCGGCGATTTCGTGGGTGACTCTTTCGAGCTTTCCAGGAAGGCCGCGGCGGATCGCCAATGTCGCCACATAGTGTTTTGCGGCGTCCACTTCATGGCCGAAAGCGCCGCCATTCTTTCCCAGCCGCACCAGATCGTCCAGATTCCCGAGGAGGAAGCCGGATGCTGGATGGCCGAGATGGCTGATACCCCACTGGTCGAGCCCGCCTTTGAACAGCTCGAATCTCTTGCCGGGAAGGGCGCCATAGTTCCCATCGTCTACATGAATTCGGATGCCGAACTCAAGGCATTTTGCGGCACTCACGGAGGCATTGTCTGCACCTCCTCGAACGCTGATAAAGCGCTCAAATGGGCCTTTGAGAAGGCAGAAAAGGTTTTGTTTTTCCCCGACAGGCATCTTGGCCACAATACAGGTTACGCTCTCGGGTTGACCGCGGAGCAGATGGCTGTCTGGTCGCCCCACAAGCCTTTCGGGGGTAATGAGCCCGAGGCTCTGAGACGGGCCAGGCTGATCCTGTGGGATGGCTACTGCCTTGTTCACACCAGGTTCACCTGCGAGCAGATTGAAAATAGCCGGGCACGCCATCCCGGGGCAAAGGTAATAGTCCATCCCGAGTGCCCGCGTGAACTGGTGGCCATGGCAGACGCTTCCGGATCGACCAGTCGAATAGAAAAATATGTAAAAGATGCCCCGGCCGGGTCGACCATAATAATCGGGACGGAAATAAACTTTATCGAGCGGCTTGCCTCCGAGTACCCGGACAAGCAAGTGGTGGAACTGCACCGTTCGCTTTGCCCCAACATGTTCAAAATAAACTTGGCCAATCTTTTGGACACGCTTGAAAACCTCGGGGAAAAAAACGTTGTGCGGGTGGCCGAGGATATCAAGGCGGAGGCGAAAGTCGCTCTGGACCGTATGCTGGCTTTGGCCTAGCCGATGTTCAAAATGATTCAGACCCTCATTCTGGCTTCGCGGTCCCCGCGCAGAAACAGCTTGCTGCTCTCGGCGGGGGTCTCTTTCGATGTGTGCCCGAGCGGTGTGGACGAGCCGGTGGCTCCCGATGGGCGACTCGGGCCGGGGGCAGCCGCCAGGACGGCCGAGAGTTGCGCCCGACTCAAGGCCGAAGCCGTATCGGCCGCTCACCCCGGCGCCTGGGTCCTTGGCGCTGATACCATGGTGGTCTTCGATGGCCGCATCTTCGGAAAACCAACTGACAGGGCCGACGCGGTCCGCATCCTGGAAATCCTTGGCGGCAGGCAACACGAGGTTATTACCGGCATGTGTCTTCTCGGGCCGGGGGGTAAAGGCCCAAAGGTCGGATCGGTAGTCACCCGTGTTGGTTTTAGACACCTTACGAGCGCGGAAATAGAGGCATACGTCAGGACCGGCGAACCCATGGACAAGGCTGGCGCCTACGGCATTCAGGACAGGGGGGCCTTTATGGTGCGCTCTGTTGAAGGCTCCTATACCAACGTCGTCGGTCTACCTCTGTGCGAAGTCATCGATTGGCTGCTGGAGAAAAAGATCATCGAGGCGCTAAAATAATGCGTGATCATCGATTTTTCCTTTATTATCGTATTGATGAAGGTCTTTTTCGCTCCCGTCCGGATTCGAAGGATTGCAGCGGGCTGAAAAATTTCGTGCAAACAGTTGATCTAACTCCTGAAACGGAGTATAGAAATCAAAGGGCTGTTCACGCCGTGTGGACCGGCGGATCGGTTGAATTCTTTCAGCCTTGCGTTTGTTCATTTCGGCCTCGTTTCGCCGTATAGAGACAACAATAGGAGATAGAAGGCGGAAAAGCTGACGTCATGGAATTGAACAGTGTCGTTCTGATCGAAAACCGGCATGATTTTTCGACCTTTTTGCAGGAACTCGAAAAATTCACCCACATTGCCATCGATACGGAATCCAACAGTTTTCACGCCTATTTCAACCGTGTCTGCCTCATACAGGTATCCACAAGCGAAGAGGATTATATAATAGACCCTCTATCGGTTGGTGATATCCAGGCCTTTGGTGATGTGCTTTCCAATCCGGAAGTGGAAAAAATCTTCCACGCCGCTCCAAATGACATCGCCGGACTTAAGCGGGATTTCAACTTCGTGGTCCGCAACGTTTTCGACACTTCGGTAGCCGCCAAGATCCTGGGATACAGTCAACTGGGATTGGCCGCCATTCTCCAGGAGCATTTCGGGATAAGCCTCAATAAGAAATGGCAGCGCTACGACTGGGGAAAGCGTCCGCTAAAGGAGGAGCAGATCCAATATGCCCGCTTCGATACTCATTTTCTCATTGCGCTAAGACACAAGCTTGTATGCGAACTACAAACAAAGCAACTGTTGGATACGGCCCTGTTGGCCTTCGAAAAGCTGTGCACGCAGCAGATAACGAAGAAAAATTTTCGCCCCGGCGATTTTTTGCACATTTACGGAGCCAAGTCCCTCGATGTCGCCGGCAAGCGAGTTTTGAAGGCTCTCTACCTCTTCAGGGAAAAAGAGGCGCGCCGGCGCGACCGCGCTCCCTTCAGGGTCCTTACCAACGAGACGCTATTAAAGATTGCTCTGCAGCGTCCCAAAAGCGTTCAGGATTTTTATAAAATCAAGGGCTTGCCACGTATCTATCTTTCTTCCCACGCCGCCTTCCAGCTTCTGGACCTGATTCGCAAAAGCGAAGAGCAGGAAGACGAGGCGGCTGTCAAGTAGGGTTCTCATGATTTCAAACATCGATATCAAAGACAGTTTCAAAAAGTACAGCCACGACCTGGACAAGGCCGTTACGCCCGAGCAGACGATCGCACGGGTGCGCGAACGTCTGTCGCGCCTGGACATGGACGTGCTCGCCAAGACAATGCGAATAGATACCGGCAGGCTCGGCATTCCCGTTTTCATAAGCCTTTGCGGCGAAGACGCAACCCGCTTTACCGGCACCAAAAAGCAGATGGGAAAGGGCGCCACTCCCGCGCAATCGGAAGCCAGCGCGCTCATGGAACTCATCGAGCGGTTCAGTTTTTTTTCCTTCCTCGAACAGTTTCCTTTCCCGGTCATGAAGTACAAGGAACTCGACGACTTCGCCGTATCGGTGGAAGATCTGAAGAAGTCGGTATATGACACGACCACGCCCTCCGAGCTGTGCCGCCAGTTTTTGGAGGATCTGCCGCTTAGGTGGGCAAAGGCCTGGAACGTAACGCTCGGGTGCGAGCAGTGGGTCCCCCTCGATTGGTTCTACACGATAAATGAATACAACGGGCCGGCCAGTGGAAACACCCTTGAGGAAGCGATTTTGCAGGGGTTGTGCGAGGTGGTCGAAAGGCATGTGGGCTCGATTGTATGCCACGACTTGACCGTTACCGCCGAAATCGATGTCGAGTCCCTGCGCGAGCCGGCGGCAATCGAGTTGGTGGAGAAGTTTCGCGCCAACGGAATCGAGCTGTTTCTGCGGGACATCTCGCTTGATACGGGTGTGCCGACGGTGGCCGCACTGGCCTACGATCCGTCGACATTTCCGGAAAAGAGCGAAATCGTTTTTACGGCCGGGACCACTTCCAACCCGGAAAAATCCCTTTGCCGCGCTCTTACCGAGGTCGCGCAACTGGCCGGCGATTTCCAGAGCCGCACCTCCTACCGCCCTACCCTGCCCAAGTATGCGAGCCTCCAGGAAGCCCAATACCTGATGAAAAGCGACGGTAAAAGAGCGATCTCGGAGCTGCCCGATCTGGACGACGATAATTTCCGGGTGGAAATCGAAAAGTGTGCGGCCGCTCTTTCCAAAATAGGGCTCCAGGTGCTGGCCATAAACGTCACTCACCCTGAATTGCAGATCCCCGCGGTTTATACGATCATCCCCGGAGCTCACTTTCTGGACCATACCCGCAACACCGATTTCGCCCAGCACGCGGCGCGAACCATGTTAAGGGGGCTTGAAGGCGACCAGTTGGTAGTGCATATGGAGCGGCTGCTTTCCACCTTCGGTCCCCGTTACGATCTGACTTTCTTTTTCGCCCACAGCCTCGAGTTAAGAGGTGATGTCGAGGCTGCCCTGGGGCTGTTTGAACGCGCCCTTTGCCAAGCTCCGGACCCGGGGGAAATCGGCAGCATTCACGTCCATATCGCTTCCTGTCTAAAGGATTTGGAAAGATTTGACGAGGCGCTCGAATCTTTGGCCCGGGCAGAGGAGGCAAATCCCGAACTGAAGGAAATCTTCAATCTGCGGGGTTTTTGTTATTTCAAGCTCAAAAAGCACGAGGAATCGATCGCCGCTTTCGAGCGGGCCCTCGATTTGGACCCCGGTTCAGCCATAGATTACGCCAACATCGGGTCAAACCTCAGGGAACTGGGCCATAAGCGGGAAGCTATCCGGCTCTACAATATCGCTTTGGAACTCGATCCGGATATCGATTTCGCCAGGGCCAACATCGAAAAGTTGGAAGCCGAACTTCTAAACGAACAATGAGAAAGCGGTGATCGAGGGAAAATCGGGGAAGGCGAATTTGTCTGGCGTCTTTTGAGTGCCGCACCGGGGCTTTTATTTGTTTTTTCGCCACCTGTTGTGGGTTATGCCGTGTTTTTTAATCATGTAGTTGAGTTTGCGAGCTGTTACTCCAAGCCGGTTGGCGGCATCTTTTTGGACCCAATCGCTCAGTTCGAGGGCTTTTAGCAGCAAATCCTTCTCGCTGGTCTCGAGATCTTTGATCGGTTTGGTGGAAATCTCCGTCTTATGGGTGAAGCCTGAAAGAGATATGCTCTGCAAGGTGATGCGGTTGTTTTCTTCAAGCAGTACCGCCCTTTCGATGGTGTTTGAGAGTTCCCGTACGTTTCCGGGCCAGGGATGGCGCCGGAAAAGCTCCATGACCTCCGGGGCAAAATCTTCGAAGTTCTTCTTGAGTTCGCGACTGGTTTTCCCCAGCAGATATCTGGAGATGGGCTCGATACAGCCCGATCTTTCCCGTAAGGGAGGAAGGTGCACCCTCAGTACGTTTATCCTGTAATAGAGGTCTTCTCTGAAGGAGCCGGACTCGACATTTGCTTCCAGGTTTTTATGGGTGGCCGCAATTATCCGGATATCGGTGCGGATGGTCTGATTGCCGCCGAGCCGCTCGAAGCATTTTTCCTCGAGCACTCGCAGAAGTTTTGCCTGCAGAGTGGGACTCAATTCGCCGATTTCATCAAGGAAAACCGAGCCGCCGTTAGCCTGTTCCAGACGACCGGTCCGCGTCTTGGCAGCTCCGGTGAAAGCTCCTCTTTCATGGCCGAACAGTTCGCTTTCCAGCAATGTTTCGGGGATATTTGCACAGTTGATTTTGACGAAGGGTTTTGCCCGCCTGCGGCTGTTGAAATGGACCGTTCCGGAGAGCATGCTCTTGCCCGTGCCGGTTTCTCCGGTGATGAGTATGGTGGCCTCCGAATCGGCGATCCTTTTGAGGGTGGAGATGACTTTTTCCATGGCCGGGCTGACAGCGATTATGCGCTCGAAATCATAGGTCGTGTCCTGTGTGCGCCGCAGATAGTCGATCTCGTTTCTGAGCGCGCGGTTCTCGACGGCCTGTTCGACGGCAAGTTTCATTCTTGTCGGGGTGTAGGGTTTGGCAATAAAGTCGAAGGCTCCGTTCTTGATGGCCTCGACCACGTTTTCCGTCCTTGCCTGTTCACTGACCACGAGGACGGGGGTATGGGCGGGAAGCTTGGTTTTGAGGTTTCGAACATTATCGCCGTAGTTGCTTTCCAGGCTCACGGCGATTACGTCGAAGGCATCGGCCTCCAGCCGTTTGAGAGCCTCGCTCAACGCCGGGCAGCATTCGATCCGGTGAGCACCCAGACCTTGGGCGGCGATATCTTGCCAGGTCTGATCGTATTCGACTAGGAGTACTTTTGCCATTTCAGTTCAAAACCGTATGCCCGGGTAGCCGTTGAAAGGCATTGATCATGCCCGATCGCTTTTATCAAGTATCGGTTCGATGGAATCGATACTTGAACAGTCGCCGTAAAAAATGCTTGTATGCAAACCGGCCGAGAGTATATTGCATTTCTAGTCAAATGGCTAATTTATTGCGTTTAGTTCAAATTTTTGCTAACTAAAACTCCGGATAATGGAAACGCGGACCTTTTCGCAATCATGGCGGTTTCGACCTTCCATCTGCCGCTTTGTTGTTCCTGGAGGAAATCATTGAACGTCTTCGATTTGGAAGCTTTCAGAAATTCCAGGGTCATTGTGGTGGACGACGACCGGATGATTTGCGAAAACCTCATCGAGATTCTGCTGGATTGGGGTCTTGACGCTATCGCCTTCACATCTTTCGGTGAGGCGCTTGAAGGACTTGGCCGCAATAAGTGCGATATCGTCCTGATGGACATATTCATCCTGGACGGCTGCGGTTTGGATCTTATCTCCCTGATTGGCGACGACTCCAAAGTAATTGTTATAACAGGATATGCCGACAAGGAGACCGCGATCAAGGCACTCAAACTGGGGGCTTTCGATCTGCTTGAAAAGCCGTTTAAAAATGAGTTGCTTCATCACGCCCTTGCAAGAGGGTTCAAGTCCCTTGAAGGCGAGCGCGAATCCAAGAGGTTGATAGCGGATCTGGAGAGGAGCCGTTCGGATCTGCTCCTTCAACAGCAGCGGCTTGAAAATCTTAACACCCAGCTTCTTGAGACCAACAGGGCGCTTTCCATTTTCGTTCAAAATGTCGAACGCGAAAGGGAGGAAATAGAGAAGCGGATAGCTTTGAAATTGAGAAATCTGATCATCCCAATGGTTGAAAGGCTAAAACGCGATCCGAGTCTCAAGAGCTATGCTCAGCAACTCGATATGCTCACCAAACAGATCGAGGAGTTGACTTCGGGATTTTCAATCGATTCCCGGGTTGCCATGGCTCTATCATTTACCGAATTGCAGATCGCCTCTCTTATTAAAAATGGGATAACGACCGAGGAAATAGCCCGGCAACTCCATATTGCGGAAAGCACCGTGCGCACGCACAGGAAAAATATCCGCAGAAAACTCAAGATTACCAACGCGCAATTCAGCTTGAGGAGTTACCTCAGCGTGAAGAGCTGACTTTTGGCGGTTAAAGATGAATTCATGTGTAGCTCTTGGAAAAGATTTGATCCACAGGCAAATATGCTCTCTTGAAGCTCTTCGTGACCGGATCGGCTCCGAATTTGAAGCCGCGGCCTCCTGCCTCGCCCTAATGAAAGGCAAGGTGATTGCCACCGGTTTGGGCAAGTCGGGGATTGTGGCCGGAAAGATTTCGGCCACCTTTTCAAGCACGGGCACCCCTTCGATCTTCATCCACCCGGTCGAGGCGATGCACGGGGATCTCGGGATAATCCAACCCGGTGATATCGGCCTGTTTCTGAGCAATTCCGGCGAGACCGCCGAGGTGTTGCAATTGCTTCAAGTGTTCAAACGGCTGGGGCTGAAATCAATCGCCATAGTCGGGAAAGTGCAATCGACACTGGCCAGGGACTGCGACATTTGCCTCGACGCATCCGTTGAATCCGAAGCCTGCCCGCTAAATCTTGCTCCCACCAGCAGCACGACTTCGGCCATGGTCATGGGGGACGCTCTGGGGGGGTGCATCCTGACTCTAAAGGGTTTTTCCCCGGAAGACTTCGGCCGGCTCCATCCTTCGGGCGCCCTGGGCCGAAGGCTCCTTTTTCGGGTAAAGGACCTCATGCACTCGGGACAGGAGTTGCCTCTGGCCATCAGCGGAACACCCATGCGCGAGGCCCTGCTGATTTTGACCGGCAAGACGATGGGGGCTGTTGTGGTGGCATCCTCGGACGGGGAACTGCTGGGGATTTTTACCGACGGGGATTTACGTAGAGCGGTCCTTGGCCACCAGAACCTGCTGGACATGGACATCGATAAACTGATGACTCCAAATCCGGTGGTCATTAATGAGAACCGGATGGCTGCCGAGGCTCTGAGCCTCATGGAAAACCGCCCTTCCCAGATATCGGTGCTCCCGGTGATCGATGATCAAAACAAGGTTGCCGGAATCATCCGAGTGCACGACCTGGTGCGGGCGGGCTTTTAGACTACGAGGCGAGCCGGGCGGAAATCAACTGGCCTGCTGCGAGCTTCCCCCTTTTTTGTAAAACGACATCAGAAAATCGGTGTCCCTGGGGGATAGATCGAATCTGGTCACGGCTTCATTGACCAGGCTTTGTATGGATTTGTTCGGTCGCTCCGAGAGTTCTGCGGAGATCCATTTCACAGCCTTGCGCAACGCTTCGCCTTCCGGCATTACGGTAGTCATATTTTAACCTCCGGGGAAAGATTCAAGGCTTCACTTGCCAACACTGGATTATAGCAGGCAACGGGGGATTTAGGGAATCGGGGATTTCATGTAGCGGACGGGGGAAGTCTAAAAATCAGACAGGGGGGCCCCGCCATGGCCGCATGTAATTGAACTGCCCGGGTTTTACGAAAAAGCTCGAGGGACGACCTTTGCACCCCGTTTCATGTAGTGGCCGCAAGCGGCGCTTTAGGCTTGACTTTGATGCCGGTGTTGTTTATTGTGGAGGCCTCGTTGGGGGATCGTCCAGCGGCAGGACTGCAGACTCTGGATCTGCCTACCTAGGTTCAAATCCTAGTCCCCCAGCCATTTTTTTATGGTCCCATCGTCTAGTGGTCTAGGATATCGGCCTCTCACGCCGGAGACACGGGTTCGAACCCCGTTGGGACTATTGGTTGGCGGGCCGCCTCTGGCGGCCCGCGCTGCTTTACGTGGTACCTCCTGCTTCGATGTGGCCAGTTTTCGAGCTCTCCGCCTCGAGGTGGTCCAAATGACAATTCCAGTAGAGGATTGTCCCCCGTTGCCGTTCCAGCCGGATCACCCTTGATGTCGATGCCGTGCTTATCATATGAGCCAAACAAACAAAGCTGCCCTTGCTGTGTCTGAACATATTCCAGTCGAAATCGAGAAAGTCTTCGCGGCAATCTCTAAAAAGCCCAAAACCTGCGCAGACCCGCCCCCTTACCGGACCGGCTTTTTCTCCTGCTCCCCATACCCGGCCTCACGCTGCCCGAGGAGTTCTCTAACCGCTCCAAGGTCTTCGTTCACATTCTGTCGGGTTCTCTTTCGACATTGATGTAGATTTTCGAGGGGTTTGAAATGAACCCATGAGATATTGTAAGATATTCTGCCGGAACAAATCATCTCAAAACAGTTGTGATGGTCCAGATGATGGGGTAATCCAGTCAGCATCGGCCCCGGCTTGATCCGAATCCTCTGCCGGGCCATGTTGGCATCATGACGATCGGGAGGAGCACATCGAGATGCGACCACAGTGACAATCGACGACGAAATCCTGGCTTCGCTCGGGGATTTGGCTCAAAGGAGCGGCAGGCCGTTCAGACAGGTGGTGAACGACGCCCTGCGAAAGGGGGTATATGCACTTGAAAATCCGGAGGCAAAGTCTTATAGATGTCGCCTGCCTCACTGGGGGCGGTGCTTCCCGATATCAACCTGGATAAAGCGTTGAGACTGGCCGATGAGTTGGAAGATGCGGCAATAGCCGTGAAGCTGGAGCTGCGCAACTGATGCCGGTGGATGCGAATCCGCTTGTGTATGCGGTGAACCGGGACCTGCCCCGGCATGCCCGCTCGCGTGCATGGCTCGAAGATGTACTGTGCGGAAGCGAAAATGTAGGTTGCCGTGAGTGGTGATCCTTTTTTGCGCATTACCACCAGCGCAAGGGTGTTCGAGCGACCGATCTCTGTTGAAAGGGCCGTCGCTTATGTTGAGCAATGGTTGACGCGGCCGGTGGTTTCAACAGTTAGGCCCGGCAAAAGCCACCGGACGAAGCCAG
>JAJYDE010000062.1 GCA_021777755.1 Deltaproteobacteria bacterium | reverse complement strand
CTCCGAACCGCTTAGCGCCGAAGCCGTGCCGCTGCTGCAAAGGTTGGTTGCGGGGGCCGTGTTGAAATCGCCTCCGTTACTGCTTCCGCAGGCGCCGTCCACAATCAGGTTGGCCGAGCAGGCGGCCGCGGTTCCCCCGTTTTGTCCCGCGCAACTCCAGCTCCAGGGCCCCGAACCGCTTGGCGCCGAAGCCGTGCCGCTGCTGCAAAGGTTGGTTGCGGGGGCCGTGTTGAAATCGCCTCCGTTACTGCTTCCGCATGAGCCGTTGATCATGATGTTTGCCGAACAGCTTGCGTTCCCGCCTCCGTATTGCCCCGCGCAGCTCCAGCTCCACGTTCCCGCCGAGCTTCTAACGGAGGAAGGCGCGCCGGCTCCGCAAAGGTTGGTCTCGGGGGCCGCGAGGAAGGCGCCGCCGTTGCTGGTTCCGCACGAGCCGTCCAACTTCATGGAAATACGGGTTACAAAACCATTGTCACCGGAGGAATTGAGCACGGTCTGGAAAGCCCCGCTCGTTACCGGGAAGTCGGCCGAGCTTGTAAAGCCCGTAACATAGGCATTTCCGAGGGTGTCGAGCACGATGCCCGAGGGGCTGTCGCTCACGCTGCCGCCCAGGTAGGTCGAGTAGACCAGGCTCTTTCCGCCAGGGGCGATCTCGCTTACAAACCCGTTCGTCTGAGTCGTATTGAGGGTCGTCTGGAGCGCTCCCGAGGTGAGGGGGAAATCGCTTGAAGCCGTCCATCCCGTGACGTAGGCCGCTCCAGAGGCGTCGATCGCGATGGACGTGGCGCTGTCGTTCCCGCTGCCGCCCAGGTAGGTGGAGTAGACCAGGGACGATCCTCCGGAGGCCATCTCACTCAGAAAAGCATTCTGAGTGCCCTTGATGCCCGCCTGGAATACGCCGGCGGTAACGGGGAAATCCGATGAGAGCGTATAACCGGTCAGATAGGCATTGCCCGAACCGTCGATGGCGATCCCGGAAGCGCTGTCGCCCCCGCTGCCGCCCAGGTAGGTCGAGTAGACAAGACACGCCCCGCCGGGGGCCAGTTCGGTAATAAAGGCGTTTCCCGCGGAGCCGGTTGCGTTGAGCGTGGCCTGGAAGGCTCCGGGGGTGACCGGAAAATCCTTCGAGGATGATTGCCCGGTGACATAGGCGTTTCCGGAGGCGTCGACCGCGATGGCGCAGCCGGTGTCGTTGACGCCTCCGCCCAGATAGGTCGAGTAGATCAGACTCGCCCCGCCGGAGGCGAACTCGGTCACAAAGGCATTGCCGCTCCCCAATCGGGTGGCTTTCAAACTGGTTTGGAAGGCGCCCGAAGTGACGGGGAAGTCGCTTGAGGATGAAAAGCCCGTCACGTAGGCGTTTCCACCGGTGTCCACGTCGATGGCCGAGGCGCTATCGCCCAACCCGCCACCGAGGTATGTCGAGTAGACAAGCTTGGCACCGTTTGCGGCAATCTTGGTTACGAAGGCATTTCCGTAGGTGGATTTGAGAGTCGCCTGGAAGGCCCCCGAAGTGACGGGGAAGTCCGCCGAGGTTGTAAAACCGGTCACATAGGCGTTTCCCGACGAGTCAAGGGCGATAGCCGAGGCGCTTTCGCAACCCGATCCGCCCAGATAGGTTGAATAGACCAGCTTTGCGCCGCTCGCGGCCATCTTGGTTACAAAGACGTTCCATTCGGAGGACTTGATCGTGGTCTGGAGAGCGCCCGAAGTGACAGGAAAATCCGCTGAAGAGGTGTAGCCCGTCACATAGGCATTCCCGCCCGCATCGACGGCAATGGCCTCGGCGCTATCCCCGTATTGTCCGCTCCCGCCCAGATAAGTCGAATAGGCGATCGTGGGGTCGATAACGAGCGGAGAGTTCTTGTCGTAGTGTCCCAGATCGAAGCCGCAAGTGAAGGTTCGATGGAATTGCCCCGAGCCGGTCGATGTTTTTGAAACCGTCGATTTTTCAGGGGTCTTGCGGACCGTGAATGAACCACTGCGCATTACCCGCCGGCCGGCCGTCCGCTGATAGACCACGGGCTTTTTCTGTATAACCGCGCCCCCGCCAAGTTCGATGTCGAGGTCGCCTCCTTTTGTCACCCGCACATCATTTGCCCCGCAATACCGAAATTTTACGACCGAAGGATCGGCACCCGGCCGCACAATGATGTCATATTCGAGCAGGCGGTTGTTGCCGTAAAATCTTATATCGATTCCCGGGTAGGCGTTCTTGTACAGGACCGCTCCGCATGTGGCGATATTGGTGCGCCATTTGGCCGGGTCGCTTCCCAGAAAATAGTTGACCCTGCCCTGGCGCGGCTCTTCGGGTACGACCCGAACATCCTTATTCATGCCGATCATGGCGATCCGGAGATACGAGGTGCGAAGATCGGCGATTTTCCCTGGCAAAGAGTCCCCGTAAACAGGCTTTCCATTGGCTTTCCCATGGTTTGACACCTCAGTCAGCGCCAGCACGATTTCTTGAGGCGTAAAAAAAATGGCATGTCCCGGACCGGTTTCATAAAACGCCACCCCCCCATGCACCTGGCCCTGATTGGCGATGAAATGAAGGGGCAGTCGTCCGTACGCCCTTGCCACACGAGCCCTTTTTTCCGCCGCCGGGGGATGGGTGCGGCAGTGATGAATTTTTCGTGCGTCGACGGATTTCGCCACACGGCCCCCCAGGCAGAGCGCCACGGTGAAGATGACGGCAAACCACACGCGGAACGCCAAGCCCCGGGACGAGACATCGTCAAATCGATTGCGCATATGCATCCGGGCCTCCCTAGTGTATGAAGCGGTTGGTTGAGATTCCGCCCGCAGTTATACATCAGGGGCTATGCGGGTTTTTGGCTAGTGGACTTTTTCCGGGAAAAGAAGCGAACATCCTTGGGATTCGCCAACTTAGGACCCGTTGGGGCAAGGTCGGCCGGCTTGCGTTGCTATGGCAGGACCCCGTCATGGGCCGCAACGCCCCGCGAGCCGATTCGAGGATCGTTACACACGCAGAGGAAAGGAATTCGTTTTTTCGGAAATGATCTCCCGCCTCCGGGGAGGCGGCAGTGGGGAAGCTTACCGGGCGGGCCGCTCGGAATGGGTGCGCATGAACTCGAGCACAAAGGCGATGTGATCGCGCATGGAAAGGGAGGCTTGCTCGGAATCCCTTCCCCGGATCGCCTCGAGAATATCGTTATGCTGCCTCATGACTGTTTCCAGTGTGGCGGGTTCGGTATACAGATATTGCAGATTCGATTTGATCCCGTAAAAGAGCAGATCGTAGAAGTTTTTCATAATGTGTATCTGAACCATGTTCTTCGTGGCATAGGCGATCGCCATGTGAAAGGCGACATCGGCGTTTCCGCCCAATTCCCCCGCCGCCATCCGGGCGCTCATTTCCCGAAGACACTTTTCCATGTCGCGCACGTCTTCGTCAGTCGCCCTGCGGGCGGCCATGGCGACCGCGTTGCATTCAAGCCCGAGCCTCACCTCGAGAAGATCCTCAAGGCTTATCTTTTCATTGTGGGGCATTCCCAAAGGATTGTGCTCGACGGTGGGGGAGACGACAAAGGTCCCCTGGCCTTGCCTGTGTTCGAGCAGTCCGAGAGCGACCAGCCTGTTTATCGCCTCTCTTACCGTAGGCCGGCTCACCCCCAGGTTTTCCGCAAGTTCCCGTTCGGTCATGAACTGATGTCCCGGCCGGATTTGTCCTTTAAAAATGACGTCGCGCAACTGCTCGAAAACCAGGTCGGAGATTCTTTTGGGCTTAATGGGTGTCAGCATCTAAGGCATCGCTCCAGGCAATCGGCATCATTTCCAGGGACTTGCAGGGCACCGAAAGGCTCTCCGGGCCGGCCAGAGGGCACATCGCCACAAAAGACCGCGGCCTCGATCGTTACTCTGGTGAGACTCGGCTAAATACCGGCGCGAAGA
Source organism: Deltaproteobacteria bacterium (assembly GCA_021777755.1). GTDB lineage: Bacteria > Desulfobacterota > Syntrophobacteria > Syntrophobacterales > Syntrophobacteraceae > SbD1. The sequence goes on along the minus strand of JAJYDE010000062.1, from coordinate 15,675 downwards.
AACATCGGAGGCTGCGCGGCAACTCCCTGCCGAGTGGAATGGCCTGACGAAGCTGGATTTGTCCACCAGGGACCCGCTCATGTCAAGGTTTATTTCCGCAGGGTGGCCTTTCCGGCCGATTTCGCCCTCCCCGGCTTGAGTCATCCAGCCGAAGGCGCCCCGAAATTGGTCTTTCCATTAATTTATTCTGGCTAAGGGTAGGATTTTCGTCGAGCAGAGTCAAGGATGAAAATATTCAATTGCCTGTTTTTCCCATTGACATCCGTGGATTGCCCCTGGTAGAAGAGAAGCGGCGTTCAATGGTATTACCAATTTCTTACCGGCGGATTCAACGAAGGAGGCCCTCAAATGTTCCATCAAGTTCTCGACCCCCTGCAAAGCATCGGACTGACGACCCTGGTGGCTCTTGTTCCGGTTGTGCTGCTATTGGTTTTGCTAGGCGTTTTTCGCATGACGGCCTGGCTGGCGGTGATCATCGGCTCCCTTGCCACGATCGTGCTGTCCACGGCGGTGTGGCGCACCCCGTTCGGGGCGGCCATGACGGCCTACTGGTATGGTGGCCTTACCGGCCTGTGGGCCGTGGACTGGATCACCTTCTGGGGCGTGACGATGTACTTCACCCTGGTCTATACGGGCCTTTTGGGGATCTTCGAGAAATGGATGATCAACCAGGTAACCTCCGATGTGCGGGTGCAGGCAATCATACTGGCCTGGTCTTTCGGGGCGTTGCTGGAGGGTCTGGTGGGCTTCGGGTATCCGTGGGCGGTAATCGCGCCCATCCTGATCGGCCTGGGCATAAAGGACCTTGACGCCATACGGGTGACGGCCATCGCCAACAATGCTCCGGTCTCCTACGGCGCCCTGGGGGTTCCGATCATCGTTTTGGCCGGAGTGACGGGGTTGCCGCTGCTGGAGCTCTCGGGATCTGTTGCCAACATCGTAGCGCTTTTGGCTCTGGCGCCTCCCTGGATTCTCATTTACATGGTGACCGGTAAAAAAGGGTTGAAAGATGGCTGGCCGCTGGCCGTGGTGGGTTCATTTTCATATATTCTCGGTCAATGGCCGGTTGCTCATTTCATGGGTCCCTGGCTTCCCGACATCACGGGGGCGATCGTGTCTTTCATCTGCCTGCTGCTGCTTCTCAAGGTCTGGCGGCCCAAGACCTGCCTGGCTTACGGGGGCAAGGAGGTCGAATACGAGGATGAAAAAAATCACCCTCTCTCCGGTCTGGAGGTTTTCCAGGCCTGGACGCCCTTTTTTGTAATGGTTATTGTTGTGATTCTTGGCACCTGGACAGCTTTTCCCTGGGTGGGCCATCTCAACAAGGTGGTACTGACGCAGGAAAAAATAGGGGCTGTTTCTTCAATCACCCAAAAGCCCATGGCAGCCATATTCAGTTGGAATCTGTTTGCGGGCGGCACGTGGATTTTCCTCTCCTGGCTGGTTGTGGTGGTTTTGTTCGGCAAGAAGACGTTGCCGGTTTTGGGGCAGGTCTTCGCCAAGGTTTTCCGGCAGATGTGGGGGGCGCTGCTGGTGGGATTTTTCATCTTTGGTCTGGCATTCGAATTCAACTACTCGGGGATGGCGGCCTCCCTTGGCAACGGCTTTTCAAAGATGGGGCCGGCCTTCATCGTCTTTGCCCCGATTCTCGGTATCATAGGCGTGGCGCTATCGGGGAGCAACACGACGACAAACGCCCTGTTCGGTTTTGTACAGGCCACCGTGGGCAAGCTCCTCGGGTTTCCCGTGCTGTTGCTGCCCTCGCTCAACTCGGTGGGAGCCGAAGTCGGCAAACCGATCGCCCCCCAGACGGCGAGCGTCGGGGCCTCAACGACGGGCTACACGAGAAAAGAGGGCGAGGTCATAAGGCACAACATGGGATGGGCACTGGTTATCTTGGCCTACCTTATCATCATCGGTCTTTTCTTCTATTTCGTCGCTCCGGGGGCCATGCGGTTGTAGGCAGTGTATAACGGGCAATAAACAGGAGAGCGCAATGGACAACGGAGCCGAAGAGCAAAAAGAGCGGCAACCGCTCCGCGAGCAATTCCGCGAGATGGCCGAAGCGGTTTCGGCCACCGTCCGGCAGATACACGATTTCGGGGAGGCAGTCGCCTACGCGGTCGATCTGTGCGGCGGGCGGGGTGGTTGCAGGTTGGCGATTTCGGGCTGTGAGGAGAAGCTGTCCAGGGCCGCCGACGGGCTGTGCCGGATTAAAGATGAAAAAATCATAGCCGCCGCGGGCCTGAGTGAAAAGCGATATCGGGAACTCGAAAGGAGTTGCGCGAACCAGGGATTTACCTGCCTTCGCAGCGGGCTGCGCTCCCATCTTGAAGGCATTGACATAGGCTTTACGGTGGCCGATCTGGCCATTGCCGAAACCGGGACGGTAGTACTCGATTGTCCTGGTGAGGATTTGCGGCTGTCGACGATGATCTGTGAATATCATGTCTGCGTGGTCAATCAATCCCGAATCGTAAAGGATGCCTTCGCGGCCGAAGCCCGGCTTAAAGAGTTCATGTCCCGAGCCCCTGGCTACACCGCCTTTATCACCGGCGCCAGCCGCACGGCCGACATCGAACGGGTGCTTGCCCTGGGAGTTCACGGGCCGCTGGAAGTTCATCTTCTGATTTTGGAGGATTGACCATGCAGGATGCCAAGGACCTGAAAGAATATCGCCGGCAGATGCACGAGTCTTTGGACAACGAGTTTTTGCGAAAGACCCTGGATACTTTCGCGGTGGCCTACCGGGCGGGGCGGGCCAAAGCTTTCGCCCCCTTCGACGTGGCGGAACTGGTGGCCGATGTCGCCCGGTCCAAGGACGAGGCCCGCTCCAGGATAGGCGAACTCTACCTGGAATTCAAGCGGAAGGCCGAAGAGGCGGGCGTAAAGGTCCACTTTGCCGCGGACGCCGCGGAGGCCAACGAGGTGATCGTCGCGATAGCCCGGGAAAACGGCGTCAAGATGGTCATCAAGTCAAAATCGATGACCGCCGAGGAAACCCTGCTCAACCATGCCCTGGAGGATGGCGACCTGGAGGTGGTCGAAACCGATCTGGGGGAATGGATCATACAGCTTCGCCATGAGGGGCCCTCGCACATGGTCATGCCGGCCATTCACCTGTCGCGTTACCAGGTGGGAGAGCTTTTCACCCGGGTCACCGGCAAGGAGCAGCAATCCGACATAGAAAAACTTGTCAAGGTGGCCCGCCGGGAGCTTCGGGAAAAATTCGTCCGGGCCGACATGGGCATCACGGGAGCCAACTTCGCGGTGGCTGAAACCGGGGCCATAGGGCTTGTGACAAACGAAGGCAATGCGCGCCTTGTGACCACTCTGCCGCGTGTGCACGTGGCGCTCATGGGAATTGACAAGCTGGTTGCGAGGACAACGGATGCGCTAAAGATCCTCAAGGTCCTGCCGCGCAACGCCACGGGCCAAAATATCACCTCCTACGTGAGCTGGATTACGGGCGCCAACGAATGCGGCCCGGCTCAAGGGGGGAAGAAAATCACCCATTTTGTCTTCCTCGACAACGGCAGGCTGGAAATGGCCGCGGACCCTCTTTTTTCCCAGGTCTTTCGTTGTGTTCGCTGCGGGGCCTGCGCCAACGTGTGCCCGGTCTACCGGCTGGTTGGCGGCCACAAGATGGGCCATATCTACATCGGGGCCATCGGATTGATCCTGACCCATTTCTTTCACGGGGCGCAAAAGAGCAAGAACCTGGTGCAGAACTGCATCAACTGCGAGGCATGCAAAGAGGTGTGCGCGGGCGGCATCGATCTGCCCCGGCTGATACAAGGCGTACGAGCCCGAATCCTCGATGAGACAAAGCATCCGCTGCCAAATTTGCTTCTGGGCAAGGTGCTCGCAAACCGAAAGCTTTTCCACACGCTGCTTCGCACCGCGAACCGGGCGGAAAGGCCTGTGGCCGATCATGAGGGCTTTATCAGGCACTTGCCGATGATTTTTTTCAAGGAACACGACTATAAAGCCGTGCCCGCGGTGGCGCGGAGCCCGTTTCGCGACCGCTGGCCGGGAATCTCGAAGGGGCCGGGCACCTCGGGGCTAAAAGTCGGACTTTTCACGGGTTGCGTTCAGGACTTCGTCTATCCCGAACAGATGGAGGCGGCGGCAAGGATTTTCGCCGCGCGCGGGGTGGCCATGTCGTTTCCCATGTCCCAGTCCTGCTGCGGACTGCCGGTGCAGATGATGGGAGAAACCCAGGCGGCGCGCAATGTGGCCGTGCAAAATATCAGGGCCTTTGAAAAAGACAACCTCGACCACATCGTTACACTCTGTGCTTCCTGCGCTTCGCACCTGAAGATCAATTATCCGGTGATCCTGGATGGTGAGTCTAAAATGGGCGAAAAGGCCCGCGCTTTTGCCGCAAAGGTGATTGATTTTTCATCTTTTGCCAACGATGTGCTCGGCCTTGAGGCCGGGGAGTTTTCAGGCGAGGCGGTGCGGGCGACCTTTCATGCCCCCTGCCACCTGTGCCGAGGGCTCGGGGTCCACGAGGCGCCGAGAAGTCTTATCCGAGCGGCCGGATTCGATTTTCGCGAAGCCGACGAATCCGAGGTTTGCTGCGGATTCGGCGGGACTTTTTCCATCAAATTCCCTGAACTCTCAGCGCGGATTCTCAACAAGAAGCTGGAAAAAGTCGAGGAGACCGGTGCATCCATTTTACTTACCGACTGCCCGGGCTGCATCCTGCAGCTCAGAGGCGGGCTGCGAAAACGCGGTTCGCCGATCAGGGTCATGCACACCGCAGAGGCGCTTGCCGCACGGATGAGGAAAGTTTGAGGCCTCTTTTGAGTGCCGGCGGGAAGCAAAAAAACAAGGTAAGCAAAAAATACTTTTGTTCATCCCTAGACTTTGTGCTAAGAGAAAAACGACAAGCCTGACCGAAGCGGCGTGGTCCGCGCCGTTTCCTTTTCGAGTCGATTTGTTTCCACAAGGAGGAGGGAGAATGAAAAGAGCCGGCCTAAGAATTTCAGCAATAGGAATCATGGCAGTTTTAACCGCGGTCCTGTCTTTTACAGTGGCACGGGCATGCACTTCTATTTTCTGGAATAACAATTCCCAGGCAAAGCTGATTGCCCGCACCATGGATTTCCCGTTTAGCGACACCCCCATGATTTACGTTTTCCCCAAGGGAATGAAAAAAAAGGGCATGTCTGGCGACAGTAATTCCGCCACTTGGACTTCACAGTATGGAAGCGTGGTGGTTTCGTCTTTCGGGGATATTTACATGTCCGCCGATGGAGTCAACACCGCCGGGCTTTCTTTTCACGGCCAGTGGTTGCTTGCAACCCAGTACCCCGCGCGTGATTTGACAAAACCGGGGGTTCTGGAAGGCAGATACGGCGAGTTTCTGATGGACAACGCGGCCACCGTTTCCGAGGCCCTGACCCTCATACAAAATTACCAGGTGGTGCCCGAGCAATTGGATGGTCAGTCGCTTCCCATTCACCTGGCGATCGAGGACGCCACGGGCGACTCGGCCGTGATCGAATGGGTTGGCGGTCAGATGAACATCTATCACGGCTCCGCATGGAATACCACCGTACTGACAAACGATCCGGAACTACCGGAGCAACTGTATATTCTCAATGAGTACGAATACTTCGGCACCGGCGGCGCCAATCCGCTGCTCGGCGACGTCAGCCCCTGGGGCCGTTTCGCCAGGGCTTCCGCCTTTCTTAAAACGTTGCCCGAGCCCGCCAGTCCAGCGGAGGCGGTTTCCTATCTGTTAAGCGCCATTCGTTCCTGCACGACAGCCCCCGGATCGGGATGGTATTACACCCCCCCTTCCACCAATGCATGGACCGCCGCTTCACCCACGCTCTGGACCGTTGTATACGATCTTTCCCACGGCATGATTTATTTTCAACATATCGATCCGGCAAACGACTTCCAGATCAATATGAACAGGCTCAATTTCAGGGGCAAAAAGCCGCTTTACCTCAATGCCACAGCTCCCGGAGTCATCGGGGATGTGACGAGGCAGTTCAAGGTATATAACGGGCCGTTCTAAAGGCACGATTTTCTTCCGCGGCGGGCGATCGGGAATGTTTTAGCAGGCATCGCCTTGCGGAAAGAGTTCTACAAAGATAAATGGCGAGGGGGGCGGCACTACGCCCCCTTCGCCATTTTCAAAAGCAAGCATGTTCTTTGGCTGTTTCTCATCCTGGCGCTTATCCGACTGATAATCTCCAGGGCCTCCGGTCCGGGCCGGCGCTCAATCATGACATGCCCGATTTCATACCTCTTATAAAAACGGATTTTAGGCTGATAAGTGAACCGGGCAGCTCCGAGGGCGGTCCGGGGACCACGAGGAAAGAAGCGGGCATACCGGGGCGGAGCAGCCCCAGTTCATGGTCCAGACCAAGAAGGCGGGCTCCGGTACGGGTTGCGCCGCAAATAGTCTCTTCGATTGAGAAACCGGCTTGGACCATGAGTTTGAATTCCTCGACCAAAGCCTGCCCGTGGCGCACGCCGAAAGAGCCCGCGTCGGTACCGGAGGCGATCGGGACCCCGAGGGCGCGGGCTCGCCGCATCTGGTCGAGTTGGGTTTCAAGAATCCTCGCGGCCACCTTTGACTGGGCCAGGAGCGCCTTCATCGTGACCGCGGTCGGCACCCAGAAGATCTGCTTATCGGCCATTTTTCGGAGGTTTTCCTCGCCCATGAAAAAGCCGTGTTCTATAGAATCGCATCCAGCCTCGATCGCAAATTCGACCGGCAGCGTGCCGTTGGCATGGACCATGATTTTTTTTCCCTGCTTTTTCGCCTGCGCGAAGGCGGCCCGGAGTTGCTCCCGGTCGAACTGGGGGGCGGTTTCCCGCCCGAATTCGGTAAGACTGTTGATGCCTGAATTTAAAATTTTTACGTGATCTCCCCCCGGGCGATCGGCCGCTATACTTTCGGCAAGGGTCAAGCCCTCCAGAGGTTCGCGACCGATAATTTTGCCATACCTGCCCCGAGCGCGCCAGCCTCTGCCGGCGCATTTTACCTGAACGCTCGATCGGGGATTAGCCCTCACATATTCGAGGGCATGGCCCCCTGCGTCGCCTCCGTCTCTTAGAGCCATGATCCCGCAGCCAAGGCTTTGCCGGATCCTTTCGGCAATGAGAGGGCGGTTTTGCTCGAAGCCGTTTCGCAGTTGTTCCGCACGCAGCTCCGGGTCGGTTTTTCCGGACATGGCCAGGTGGACATGAGAGTCGATGAGGCCGGGCAAGATGGTGCAGTCGGGATATGATTGGACCGGGGCGCCGGAAAGTGGCGGCAAAACGCGGGGCAGATCCTCGGGGGCGTGAAATTCCAGCGAGGAAATGAGTCCGTTTTCCATGCACAGGAGCGCACTCTTGCGGGCCGGAGAGCCGGTTCCATCGATCAGGTGGCCGGCGTAACAAAAAGACTTCGACATGCCCTCCGCCTCCCTTGCTCTAGATAAGACCCTTGCCGCCGGCCGCCAGGGCTTCCAGAGCCTCCCGGTCGAGCACCCTGATCTTTTTGCCCTGGACCGTTATGATCCCCTGCTGGGCCATCCTGGCCAGAATGCGTGAGAGGGTCTCGGGGATGGTTCCTAGAAGGCTTGCCAACTGGGTCTTGGTTATATCGAGTTCGAGGGTGTTGCCGTGCCGGCTGCGAGCGCCCAGATAGATCAAATGGGCGGCGAGTCTTCCTGGCACCTCTTTTAGCGACAGGTCTTCGATCATATGAGTAAAGAAGCGCAACCGCTGGGACAAAACGGCCAGAAGGCTCACCGCTATGGAGGGGGTCCGGTTTAGAAGCTCCATGAAAGAGACCCTGGGAAAGAACAGAACTCTAACGGCTTCGATGGCCCGGGCGTTTGCCGGATAATTTCCCCCGGCAAAAACGGGAACCTCGCCCGCCATTTCACCGGAGTCGAAAATGTGCAGGATTTGCTCTTTACCTTCAAGGGAGAGTTTATAGACTTTGATTTTGCCTGATACCACCAGATAAAACCCTTTCGCCGCCTCCCCTTCCGAAAAAATCTCCCTGCCCTTTTCATAGTCTTGTTCGATGCATATCCTGGCCAATTCGCCGAGCTGTTCGTCGGGCAGCCCTTTAAAGAAGGGAAACTTGGAAATTTCTTCAACCAGGGACTTCATCCTCATTTTTCTCCTTCAAAAAATAGATAACAAATCCATCGCGAATAAAAAGGGCGCCGAGTAGAGCGTAAGATAGCAAACTTTACCTTGGCGGGACTAATTTGTGTGAAGAATCCGGAATTTTTGATACAAGTCAAGGATTCTTTCTCTTCGAAGGGTTATTTTGTAAGTCACTGGGGAGTTAAAATAATCCACAACACACACAGAGAACCCTATAAGGAGGTTATTCGATGTTTTGTTATCAATGCGAACAGACGGCCAAAGGTAAGGGATGCGATAAAATAGGTGTTTGCGGTAAACAACCCGAGGTCGCGGACCTCCAGGACCTCCTGGTTTATGCTCTCCAGGGTCTTTCGATTTATGCCGCAAAGGCCCGAAAAGCCGGGATAACCGATGCGGAAGCAAACTCTTTTACCTGCTCGGCTCTTTTTTCCACGCTTACAAACGTCAACTTCGACCAGAAATATTTTCTCGATGCGATCGGCCGGGCGGTAAAAATCAGGGAAAGACTGAAGAGCAAGGCCGGCGGTGAGGCGGTGGATTCGCCCGTAGCCGGGTTCCAGCCCGCCGGTGACATCAACGGGCTTCTTTCTCAAGCCGCGAACGCAAGTCTCGGGGCCGTTGGCGAGGAAAATGTCGATATTCGTTCTCTAAAGCACACCCTTCTTTTTGGACTCAAAGGAGTTGCGGCCTACGCCGACCACGCCCGGATTCTGGGGCAGGAAGACGACGCTGTCTACGCCTTCATCCATGAGGGGCTGGCATCGATTCACAGAAACGACCTGGGCGCCAACAATCTGGTCGGGCTGGTTTTGAAGTGCGGAGAAACCAACCTGCGGGCCATGGAGCTTCTCGATGCGGCAAACACCGGCGCCTACGGACATCCCGTCCCCACGCCCGTCCCGCTCGGGCACAAAAAGGGCAAGGCGATACTGGTTTCGGGCCACGACCTTGCGGATCTGGAAGCCGTATTGAAGCAAAGCGAGGGCAAGGGCATTTACGTCTACACCCATGGCGAGATGCTTCCCACCCACGGCTATCCGGGGTTGAAGAAATACGCGCACTTCCACGGTCATTACGGAACGGCCTGGCAGAATCAGCAGAAGGAATTTCCGGCTTTCCCCGGATCGATTCTTATGACCACCAACTGCATCCAGAGGCCGGGGCCGGTCTATGGGGACAATATTTTCACCAGCGGCTGCGTGGGGTGGCCGGGGGTTGCGCACATAGAAAATCGCGACTTTGCCCCGGTTATAGAAAAAGCTCTGGCGTTGCCCGGATTTAGCGAGGACTCAAACGGCAAGACCGTAACGACCGGATTTGCCCGAAACGCCGTGCTGGGGGTTGCCGACAAGGTGATCGAGGCGGTCAAGGGAAAGAAGATCCGCCACTTTTTCCTGGTTGCCGGATGCGACGGTGCAAAGCCGGGGCGCAACTACTACACCGAATTTGTCGAGAAAGTGCCCGAGGACTGCATCGTGCTCACTCTTGCCTGCGGCAAGTTCCGATTCTTCGACAAAGACCTGGGAACAATCGGCGGGATACCTCGGCTTCTGGACGTCGGGCAGTGCAACGACGCCTACTCGGCCATTCAGATCGCGGTGGCCCTCGCCAAGGCGTTCAATGTCGGGGTAAACGATCTGCCTCTTTCGATGGTCCTTTCCTGGTATGAACAAAAGGCGGTGGCGATTCTTCTGACGCTGTTCCACCTGGGGATAAAAAACATCCGTCTGGGTCCATCGCTTCCGGCATTTATCAGCCCGGGCGTGCTCGATGTGCTGGTCCAGAACTTCCAGATCAAGCCCATCACCACTCCCGATGAGGATCTCAAGGCGATTCTGGGTTAGCTTACAGGCAGGCGGGGCGCATGAACGCCCCGCCAGGGAGGCAAGCCATGAAGTGTCCGGGGCAGGATACGAGGTACTGGGGGCCCGAATCGGTCTACGAGACGAGTTGCTCCAAATGCGGCGCACCGATTGAATTCTTCAAGGACGAAAGTTCGCGAAAGTGCCGAAAATGCGGCGAAAAGGTCCTCAACCCGAAGATGGATTTCGGTTGCGCGCTCTATTGCAAGTTCGCCTCCCAGTGTCTTGGCGTGGATCTTCCCCCGGAGCTTCTGGCCAAAAGGAGCGATCTGCTCAAGGACCGCGCGGCAACCGAGGTGAAAAAATTGCTCGGCCGCAACTTCAAACAGATCGGGCGCATGCTAAAGGTTATCGAATATTCGGAAAAGATCCAAAAAGGTGAAGGCGCGGATCCGGCCATCGTCACCCTGGCGGCCTGCCTTTCGGCCATCGCCAAAGGCAACGGGGCGGGATTGTCGGTGGAAGAGGCGGCCACGGGCCAGGCGATTTTGTCCCGGGCCGGGGCCCCCGACGAAGTGGCCCGCCGGGTGCTGTTAATACTGGGAAACAACGAGGGAGCGAACCTCGGGGATGACTCGGTCAATTTCAAGTGCCTGCGGGACGCCATGGAAATCGCACGGGCGGCCGAGGCCGTCAAAAGCGGGCTGGGCGCAACCGAGGCGGGGGGGCTTTTTACGGAAACGGGAAGAAGACTTTGGGAGGCGGTAGCGGGGAGCGGGGAGCGGGGAGCGGGGAGCGGGGAGCGAGTAGCGGGTGGCGAGTAGCGAGTGGCGAGTAGCGGGTGGCGAGTAGCGGGTGGCGAGTAGCGGGTGGCGGGGAGTTGGGAAGTGGGGGCGGCAAGGATCAAAGGAGCAAGATCATGGGCAAAATGCGAAAAATCGTTGAAATAGACGAAGAACTCTGCGATGGCTGCGGAATGTGCGCCATTGCATGCGCGGAAGGCGCCCTGGAGATACGGGACGGCAAAGCGCGGCTGATAAAGGAATCCTACTGCGACGGCCTTGGCGCATGCCTTTCGGGCTGCCCCAGGGGGGCGGTTCGTGTGATCGAGCGCCAAGCCGACGAATTCGATCCCGAGGAGGTCGAAGAGCACCTGGAAAAGCAGAAATCCTCCGAGCCGGCAAGAACCGAAGGATTCCATATGGCCTCAGGTTGCCCGTCTAGCCAGCTCCGGGTGTTCGCTCCCGCGGGCGGCGAAAAGGTTTCCGGTGGAGAGCAAACCGGGGCCGAACCCTCAGAGCTTTCCCACTGGCCCGTGCAGATAAGGCTCGTTCCCCCGCACGCCCCCTTTCTAAAGGACTCGCACCTTTTGGTCGTCTCCGATTGCGCGCCCGTGGCCTATCCCAATTTCCACCACAGATTCGTTGGCGGTAAAACGGTCCTTCTCGGCTGTCCCAAGTTCGACGACAAGGACGACTACGTAAAAAGGTTTACCGAGATTTTTCGAATCGCGTCCATCAAAAGCGTAACGGTGGTCGATATGGAGGTCCCGTGCTGCTCGGCTCTTCCGGCGATAGTTCGAAAGGCCATGCGTGATGCGCGGAAAGATATTCCCCTTGAGGAAATCACCATCAGCACGAGGGGGGAGATACTGAATCGCCAGGGTCCTTACAACCCGAAGGGGGCTTGAGGCCCCCATCGGGCTGCAAGATTGAAGGCACCGCAATGGGTGCTCAGTCCGTCTTTGGGGTGGATATCCCCGCTTCACGAGCAAGGGCTTCCCGAGCCACCTGGCGGCCGAGTTCGATACAGTTTTCGAGGTCCTGTTTTTTGGGCGTGAATTTGACCCGAAGCCCGTCACCAACCATGTGAATGTTAATCTCGCGCATCCAGTCGGCGATCTGCTTTACCGCTTCGCCGCTCCAGCCGTAGGAACCAAAGGCCGCACCGACTTTGCCGTGCGGTTTGAGCCCCTTCATGTAGGTCAAAAGATCGGCCATGGCGGGCATCATGCCGTTGTTGATCGTAGCCGAGCCGATAATGAGGGCGCTTGCGTCCAGGACCTCGGTCATGATGTCGCTGCGGTGATTGAATTTCAGATTGAAAAGCTTGAAATCGAACCCCTCCCGTTTCAGCCCCTCGCCAACGGCCTCGGCCATGGAGGCTGTCGCCTGCCACATGGTGTCGTATATCACGAGCGCCTTGCGCAGACTTTCCTGCTTGCTCCACCGTGCATAAGCGGAAATGATCCCGGCGATGTCACGTCTCCAGATCACTCCGTGATCGGGGGCGATCATGGAGGGCTCAATGCCGGCCTGGGCGAGCTTGGCGATCAGTTTTTGCACCAGGGGGGAATAGAGAAGCAGGATATTGGCGTAGTATTTGGCCGCGTGGCCAAAGAGTTCCCCGGAATCGACCTGGTCGTCGAATCTTTCGCTGGTGGCCCAATGTTCTCCGAAGGCGTCGCTTGAAATCAGGATCTTGTCCTCGTTCAAGTAGGACATCATGCTGTCAGGCCAGTGCAGCATGCGGGTTTCGAAAAAGGAGACCGATTTTTTCCCGAGTTTCAAGGTCTGCCCCGTTTCGACCACCTCAAAAGGCCAGTCCTCGCGGTTGAAATGGTCTATCAAGGCCTTTTTGCCCATGGGCGAGCAGAGGACCTTCTGGGGTTGGATCAGTTCCACGATTTCGGGGATACTGCCGGAATGGTCCATTTCCACATGGTTTACCACCAGGTAATCAATTTTTCGGGGATCGACTATCTGTGCGATCGACTCCAGCAGGTCGTTTTTGAAGGGCTTTTTGACCCCGTCGAAAAGTGTTATTTTTTCGTCTATGACCAGGTAGGAGTTATAGGTAGTCCCCTTGGGCGTGGAATACCCGTGGAAATCACGAATGTCCCAGTCCAGCACCCCGACCCAGTAAACATTGTCCTTAATACGAACAGGTCCCATGGAAACCCCTTTTTCGAGTATTTGCGCCGCTCGAACTCTAAAGTTCACAACATCGACAGTGATTTTCATTTTCAGGCCCACAAGATTACCTTATCAAAACGGAAAGAATCGGAAAAGAGGCAACAGTCATGGAAGGCAACGAACTTGGGCAAAAATGTACGGAAGCGGAAATCAGGGAAGAGGATAAACGCATAAGGCAGTTGAGAAGACTGGTCGATTTTTCCATGGCCTTCATCGCCCAGTCGCGGCTAACTCCCGAGGAGGCCCGGCGAGTCGTTCAGGGTGTGCGGCACCAGGCAATGGCGCTTTTCCCCGGAAAGGAAGAAACATTCGAACTGGTCTACGCCCCCCGGTTCAGACGTCTTATTGCCGAAAAATTCCGACTGCTGTAACATGGCATGGTCAGGCGTTGCTCGATACAAGAGAGCAGGAGCGCGAAAAATTTCGGCAACAGGACCCGATATGAACGAAATTACCCGCAAGCTGCAGCTCGAAGCCGAGAGAATGGCTTCCAAACATCCTCTGCCCGCTTTCTACACCCGGTTCAAAGCCCCGCTCGCCGTTGCCCGAAGGCTTTTCTACAATCACCCCGGTGTTGTGCGCCTGCGGGGGATCGTGGAGCCCGAATACAACGAAACGCTCGGCCACGGCGTCCACCACAGCTCTCGGGTGAGCATCGACTGCGCGGCCCTCATTCATATCGAAACGGATGGAAACCACATGGAAGCCTCGGCCGTCGAGCGGCTCATGGTGATCGGCATCTACTCGGGGGTGCTGCACGACATCAGCCGCGACGAACAAAACCACGCCCAGTGCGGGGCACGGAAGGCCAGGGAGTTTCTGCGCGACTTTTCGCTAAGCCATGAGGAAATCATCTGTGTAAGCGAGGCCATTAGAAATCATGAGGCGTTCACCTCCACGAACTCTTCGACACGCGAGTGGGCGCGACTCGTAAGCGATTGTCTCTACGACGCGGATAAATTCCGCTGGGGGGCCGACACCTTCACCCACATGCTCTGGCACATGATGGATTACCAGAACATCACCCCGCGGGAACTGATCGGGAAATTTCCCTGGGGGATGTCGGGGGCGGCGAAGATCCTCGAAACATTCCGGACCGCGACCGGCAGGCAATTTGGCCCCGAGATCGTTGAAAACGGCCTGGAAATAGGCAGGGAAATCTATCATTATCTGCTGGAACATTTCAGGGAGAACTGAGATGGAAAACGATACGATTTCGGCCATAGAGGGGCTGAGGGTAGGCCATGGACACATGGACGGCGTCTTTAGCGGATGCACCGTGATTTTGCCCGAAGGCGGCGCAACGGCCGGAGTCGATATAAGGGGCGGGGCGCCGGGGAGCTACGGCACCGATACGCTTGAGCCCGTCAACCTGATCGACCGGATAGACGGTCTGTTTTTTGCCGGGGGAAGCGCCTTCGGGTTGAGCTGCGCCGACGGGGTGCGGCAGTATCTTAAAGAGCGAAACGAGGGGTTTGCCACCGGCTACGGAGTGGTGCCCATCGTTGCGGGGGCCATTATTTTCGATCTGAGCGTCAACAGGACGGGCCGCCATCCCGACGCCCGACTGGGTCTTGAAGCCTGCCTGGGGGCCAGTTCCAACATAGTCGAGGAAGGCAGTGTCGGGGCCGGAAGGGGGGCGACGGCGGCAAAGCTCTTCGGTTTTTCGCGATGCGTGAAGGCGGGAGTTGGAAGCAGCCTGGTGCGCGGGGCGGCGGGCCTCAAGGTGGGGGCTTTGATCGTGGTGAACGCCTTCGGCGAGGTCTACGACCCGGCTACGGGCATCAAGATCGCAGGCGCACGGAGCGGCCCGGCGCAAAGCGAGCCGATCGACACGGTGGCCGCGCTTCAGAAGATGACGGGCTTCGAGGCGGGCTTTCCAAACCGGAACACCGTCGTTGGCGCGGTCGCCACAAATGCGCTCTTAAACAAGGTCCAGTTGACCAAGGTTGCCCGGATGGCCCACGACGGGCTTGCAAGGACGGTCTTTCCGGCTCACACCCAATACGATGGAGACACTCTTTTCGCCCTTGGATGCGGAAAACTCGAGGGCATGGAGGTGAGTCTGGTCGGGGCGCTGGCCGTAATCGCCGTGGAACAGGCAATCCTTAGAGCGGTACGCAAGGCGCGGGGAATCGCCGGCATACCGGGACTTGCCGATTGAAAGCCCCGCACGCATTTACTTCAGAACCAAGGGAAGGGATGAAAATCAATGAGTGATGCCCAAAACAGCCTGTGCATCGAGCCCGAAGAGTGCAAACTGAGTTCGGGGGAAACGGTCTTTATCCACCCTTTTCGTCCGCAGGACGCATCCGGCATCGGGGAACTCTTTCAAGCCGTCTACGGCGACAAGTATCCGGTAAAACGCTTCTATGATCCTCAAGAGCTTGCGAAGGCCCTCGAAGCGGGGGACAATTACTCGGTGGTTGCCAGAAAGGAAGACGGGCAGATCATCGGCCACATGGGCTTTTTTCGCTCCGCCCCTTTTGCGGGTCTCTATGAAGCCGGGGCCGGCCTGGTTTTGCCGGAGTTTCGAAAAGAGGGGATAAACCTGGCATTATTGCACCACACCTATGAGAAGTTGGCGCCCGCGCTGGGAATCGATGGAGCGTGGGGGGAAGCGGTGTGCAACCATCTGCACATGCAGCGGGTTACCGAGCGGTTCAAATTTATTGAAACCGGCCTGGAGATAGATTTGATGCCCCAAGAGGCCTTCGCTCGTGAAAACAGTTCCGCCGGCCGCGTTACTTCGCTCAGAT
>JAJYDE010000100.1 GCA_021777755.1 Deltaproteobacteria bacterium | reverse complement strand
GGCCCCCGCCTGCTCGATGATGTCCATGGTCGCCATGGCAAGACCCGCGCCGTTTACCATGTTGCCTATATTGCCGCCGGGCATCCGTATATAGTTGAGTTCGTACTTGGAGGCCTCGACCTCGAAGGGGTCTTCTTCGTCCAGATCCCTGTATTCCACGATGTCCTTGTGACGATAAAGCGCGTTGTCGTCGAAATTGATCTTGGCATCAAGAGCGATCACCCTGCCGTCCTTGGTCAATACCAAGGGATTGATTTCCACCAAAGAACAGTCGTAATCCACG
The DNA here is from genome assembly GCA_021777755.1 of Deltaproteobacteria bacterium. GTDB lineage: Bacteria > Desulfobacterota > Syntrophobacteria > Syntrophobacterales > Syntrophobacteraceae > SbD1. Next base: position 3,808 of record JAJYDE010000100.1, on the reverse strand, counting down.
CAGAGCCGGTAGAGCTTCACGGCCATGGCCGAAAACTGCTTTGCCAGGTCGCCCTCAAGCTTGAGCCCGAAAGCCAGCTCGTTTGCATGATAGCCCTTCATTCCAATCAGCGGATCGATGAAGACCTTGATGATCTTTTCCGGTGTACTGGCCGCGACCTGCTCAATGTCCATGCCGCCCGCCTCGCTCGCCATAAAGACAATCTTGGCCGCGCCCCTGTCGGGCAGCACGCTGAGATAGAGCTCCTTTTCGATCGGCAACCCTTCTTCGACCAGCAGTTTTTTCACCAACCGGCCCTCCGGCCCCGTCTGGTGAGTCACGAGATTCATACCGAGAATGGAGGAGGCGAGCGCTTTAACTTCATCGGCGTTTCCGGCAAGTTTTACCCCCCCGCCCTTGCCTCTTCCGCCGGCGTGGATTTGAGCCTTTACGACCACCGGGAAAGTCCCGAGTTCGGCCGCAAGCCGTTGCGCTTCCTCGACACTGAAGGCCGCTCCTCCCCGCGGGACGGGGACCCCGGCTTTCCGGAACAGTTCTTTAGCCTGAAATTCGTGAATTTTCATTTCTCTCCTCGCAAAAGCGTAACCACTTCATGAACACCAATCGGCCTTGTCCGCAGAGCCAATGGCTTCTTCCTAAATGAAATTTCTCACAATGTCAAACCGTTTATCAACCCCGATGCGGAATTGTTTCTTGCCAATAAGCTTTCTCCCGGCATATAAAAAGAGCCGTGCACACTCTGTCGGGCAAGCGCCCGGAATAAATTAAAATAAATCGGTAAATCCTCGAAAGGAACCGCGCGGCTCATGGAATTCGAACCCGTAATCGGACTTGAAATTCACGCTCAGCTAAAGACGCAAAGCAAGATATTCTGCGGGTGTTCGACCAAATTCGGCGCAAGCCCCAACACCCACACCTGCCCGATTTGCCTTGGCATGCCCGGAGTTCTGCCGGTGCTCAACCGGCAGGTGGTGGAATACACCATCAGGATGGCGCTCGCCACGCACTGCGCCATAGCCGGAGTCGCCCGCTTTGCCCGAAAAAACTATTTTTACCCGGATCTGCCCAAGGGGTACCAGATTTCACAATATGAACTTCCCCTGGCCACCGGCGGCTGGATGGAAATCGAAGGGGCGCAGGGACCCAGGCGGATAAGGATTCACCGCATCCATATGGAGGAAGACGCGGGCAAATTGGTCCACGACGAATACCAGCCCCTGAGCTACGTGGATTTAAACAGAACGGGTGTGCCCCTGATCGAGATCGTCAGCGAACCCGATATTGCAAGCCCGGAGGAAGCCGCCTCCTACCTTCGGGCCATCCGCGAAGTGCTGCGCTACCTCGATATCTGCGACGGCAACATGGAGGAAGGCAGCATGCGCTGCGATGCCAACATATCGCTTCGGCCCGCGGGAACGATCGGCCTTGGCACCAAGGTCGAACTGAAGAACATGAACTCCTTCAAAAATGTTCAAAAAGGGCTCGAGTTCGAAATACGAAGACAAAAAGTCATGCTGGAGCGCGGCGAGCCGATCGTGCAGGAAACCAGGCTCTGGGATACGGGACGCAATGTCACCGTCAGTATGCGCGGCAAGGAAGAATCCAATGACTACCGCTATTTCCCGGACCCCGATCTTACACCGGTCGAAGTTGGAGAAGAGTGGATCGAGCAAATCCGGGCGGCTCTGCCCGAACTTGCCGAAGCAAAAAGGGAGCGATTCGCGAGCGAATACGAGCTACCGGCCTATGATGCGCGGGTTCTTACCTCCTCGCGCTCTCTTGCCGACTACTTCGAAGCGGCCGTGCGCCATTTCCCCCGCCCCAAACCGCTCAGCAACTGGATCATGTCCGAGCTTATGCGGCAGCTAAATCGCGCGGACCGGGAGATCGAAGATTGCCAGGTATCGCCGCAAAATTTGGCCGAGCTTTTGCATTTGCTCGACTCCGGGGTGATAAACGGGAAAATCGCCAAGACGGTTTTCGAAGAAATGTTTACAAGCGGCGAATCGGCCCGGGCAATCGTTGATGCAAAAGGCCTGCTGCAGGTAAACGACCAATCGGAAATCGAGACGGCCATCGATCTCGTGCTTTCGGAAAACCCGCGGGAAGTCTCACGGTTCAGGGCCGGAGAAGACAAACTGCTCGGTTTTTTTGTCGGCCAGGTGATGAAAAAAACCAGGGGCAAAGCCAATCCGCAAATCGTAAACGATATACTAAAAACGAAACTCAACGGGTAAATCTTTATCAGGAGACTTTAATGCCGGACCAATGGATGCCGCCGATCAAGTGGGATGACGGCTTGGTGGAGATACTCGACCAGAGGCTTTTGCCGCACAAGGAAAAATTTCTTTCCTGCTCCACACCCGAACAGGTGATAAGCGCCATAAAGAAGATGGCCATACGCGGCGCCCCGGCTATCGGAGTGGCCGGAGCCCTGGCCCTGGCTCTTGGCGCCCGCTCCATACTCACCGACGATCCCGGGGAATTCAGGCAAAAATTCTCAAAGATTTGCGGCAAGGTCAAAAACGCCCGCCCGACGGGAGCAAATCTTGGCTGGGCGGTGGAAAGACTCTACTCGATCGTGATTGAAAATCCCCGGGCGCCGATACCGCAACTGCGGGGGCTCATCCTGGCCGAGGCCAAGGCCATTTTGGCTGAAGATGTCGCAGTCAATGTACGGATGGGCCAGCGGGGCCTTGAAGTTGTTCCCAAGGGGGCGAAGATTCTCACCTACTGCAACGCGGGCGCGCTTGCCACAGCGGATTACGGAACGGCGGTGGGAGTGATCAGGGCGGCTTTTGCGGCCGATCCCTCCGTTAGCGCCTACTCCTGCGAAACCAGACCCTTTTTGCAGGGTGCGCGCCTTACCGTCTTCGAACTGATGCGCGCCGGGATCCCCGTCACCTTGATTACCGACAACGCGGTCGGAAGCCTCATGAGCCGCGGCATGATCGACCTTGTAATCGTCGGAGCCGACAGAATCGCGGCCAACGGAGATACCGCCAACAAGATCGGCACCTACATGGTGGCCGTCCTCGCCTGGACCCACAATGTTCCCTTCTACATCGCGGCGCCCCGCTCCACCATCGACCAGAGCCTGGAGGACGGGGCGGGAATCCCTATCGAGCAAAGAGACCCGGACGAGGTCACAAATCTAAATGGAAAAAGAATTGCCCCCCTGGGGGTAAAAGCCCTCAACCCCGCCTTCGACGTTACCCCGGGCAAATACATTTCCGGCATAATCACCGAGGTGGGCGTTCTGCGCAAACCGTTTACCAAAACCATACGAAAGGCTTTGCAGCAGTAAAATCCGCTCTTTTGGACCCCCGCGGCGCTACAGGCTCCTTGACAGAGAGCTGCTCAAGCGGTTGCTTGGCATCGATAGCGATGCCAAGTTGCGCCAGGTCCATTTGAACTGGGTCGAAGAAGCTCTCGGGATGAGGACGAGGGCGAGGGAAAGAAGATGGTCTGAAAGCGTAGCCGTGGGAGATTCCGCTTTTCTGGAATAAATCAAGGATGAGCTTGGCGGCAGGGCATTAGGACGCAGGAGCGTTTCGAGCGCCGGCAGCCATGAACTGAGGGAGCCCCAGGCTCCTTATCAGACCGCTTAGAAGGACCATTTTCACCTCGAAAACATGCCCCTAAGCCTGGAAAACGGGCTTATTTGGCGACTTTACGATGAAAATTCGATGTCATAGCTTGGTCCGACCCAATGCCATTAACTTAAGCAAGTCATTGAATTAACAGGAATTGATAGCGCACGCCACTTACCAACCATCCTGTCTCCTGTCCAACAGTGCCAGCCACA